>JBJXDU010000086.1:0-66913 GCA_046153565.1 Sphingomonadaceae bacterium | reverse complement strand
TGACCTGACGCGGCTCGCGGGCCGCTATCAGGGGGTCAATATCAAGCTCGATAAAACGGGCGGCCTTACCGAAGCCATGGCACTGGCCAGCGACGCGCGCACGATGGGATTTGATGTGATGATCGGCTGCATGCTCGGCACCAGCCTTGGCATTGCGCCTGCCTTCCTGCTGGGTGCAGGCGCGCGCTGGGTAGACCTTGACGGCGCGCTGCTCCTCGCCCGTGACCGGAGCGACCCGTTCATATTTGAGGGCGGACAGCTAAGCCCGCCCCCACCCCGGGGTCGCGACGGGGATTGATGGTCAGGAATAACTAACCGACACCCGCGCCCGCCGCCGCATCGCGGCACCGACGAGGCCAAAGCCGAAGAGCAGCATCACCCATGTTGCTGGTTCAGGGACGGCGGCGACCTGATCACGCAATTGATAAGAAAGCGCTGCGCCAAAGACAGGAAAATCAACGTCAGTCAGCGAATCGATTGTGTAACTTGTTTGGAATTGAAAGAAGGACACCGGGCCTTGCGCACCAAGGAAGGCGATACTCGACAGGCAGTTGCCGCAATTTGTGCTGACAGTGTCATTGGCTAGGCCCGTCGGACCCATGTTGAAGAATGTGGCCATGCCGTTATTTGACGCGCCCGTCGGCAAAATGTCGCTCAGCAGGTCGAACCCGATGAAGACTTCATTGGATCCCGGAACCGTCAACGCACCGTCGAGTGTGACAGTCGCGTTGATTGTGTCACCCACATTTAGATTAAAACCGGTGAAGCCGGAAGTAAGTGAGCCGGCGTCAGACAAATCAAGCCGAAATGTGCGGAACGCGTCGGAGCCTATCGTGAAGTTGTTGGTCGTGGCGTTGGCTAGCGTACCGGACAAATTAAGGTTGAAAACAGCGGCGTTCGCTTGCCCTGCCGCCATAAAAGCCGTCGCGGCTAGTGCCGCCTTCGTATAAAATTTCATATCGTCAATCCCCAATGAGAGAATCCATGGCATCATGCATTCCCATAATGTGCGCTCTCATCACTGATTGGGTACGCAACCCTATATTTTTTCTTGAAACCCCAGCGATGCGACGAGATGTAGCTAACGCAGTGCTAACCCAGCGAGCGGCAAGTGCGGACGAGGGCGGACAAATGCGGACATGACACTGAAAATCCTATGATTCGGGCGGTTTGAAGAAGCGCGCCAGCGAAGATATGTTACGATATGGCACAAATTCGATGAAAGCGGGGATCGAACGAATTTCGGGTTCGCGCACTGATTCGGCGGTCTGCAACCATTGTTCGACATGGGGCCCGTCGCCCGCCGCGCCGTAAAGCATCGCAACTCGGAGTGCACTTTCGCCCGATTGCGCAAAGCGCGTGCTTTCGTCCGCGATCAGCGACGATATCATCGCACGCCGCCCGCCGGTAGCAAAGGCCGCCGCCGCTTTGGCGATCGATTTGGCCTGAGCCGGATCAGCACGCAGTTTGGCTTCTGTCGCCGCCATCTTCAAATACTCACGGTCGCGCGCCTCAATCAAATATATCCGCGCAAGGTAGCGATAGGCACCGCTGAACATTGGATCGACGCTCGTGATCCGCTCAAGCTGCCCCACAGCTTCATCATGGTTGCCCCCAAGATAGTGCGCATAAGCGGTATCGGCGGCAATGGCGCTTGACCCTGACTCAAGCATCTGCGCCCGCTCAAGCGCACGCAGCGCATCAGTCGCGCGCCCTTCTCCCAATAACGCTGTGCCATACCAATGATGCGACTGTGCCTGCGCTGGATCAAGGCGCAATGCGCGTTCAAGCAGCGCCAAGCCGTCCTTGCGTTTGCCATCGCCGAAATAGCGCACAAAGCCAAGCGCGCGCGTTGCGCTGACCGATCGCGGGTCAAGCACGAGCGCAGCCTCAGCCGCGTTCGCTGCGCGTCGATAGGCAATTTCATTGGGCAGTGAATTGAATTCGCGCAGCAGCAAATTCGCCTCAGCAAGACCGACAAAGCCCGCCGGATTGCGAGGGTAACGGACTGTTAGCTCACCAAAGCTGGTTGCGGCGCTGATCAACCCAGCCACTGATCTTCGGCTAAGTCCGAAATTCGCTTCCTGATAGCGGGTGTTGGCACCGTTATCATGGCCGTAAGGCATAGTGGCAGTGACCGCGGCATCGGCGTCGCTCTGTCCTGACATTTGCCAGACAAAAGGCAATGCAATGACAAACGCAGCAACCACGCCAGAGGCAAATATCAAACGCGATCGCCCCCGGTGCTGCACAACAGGTGGAACTGGATCAGGCGGCGCTGATTCGGTGAACGCGTTTGCGTCGCCAGCCATCCACGCGCGCAGATCTGCTGGATCGGCCCAGACTGTGGCACCGCCACCCCCCGGGACACGGTGAACCGGCAGGCCGCGCTCGGCCTCCCAACGGCGCACAGTCCGCTCATCGCGACCGAGGAATATCCCAATCGCTTTCCAACCCACCAACCGTTCGTCTTCGCTTCGTGACATTGACATCCCCCAGTGCGACCCAGGTGACATCAGCCACATAGCATAAATTCGGGCCTACAAAACCTCAAACAATCCAGCCGCACCCTGTCCGCCGCCGATGCACATGGTGATGACGACATATTTGACGCCGCGCCGTTTGCCTTCGATCAGCGCGTGGCCAACCATCCGCGCGCCCGACATGCCGTAGGGGTGACCAATTGAAATCGCGCCGCCATTGACATTCAATCGCTCCATCGGAATGCCAAGGCGATCAGCGCAGTAAATCACTTGCACCGCAAACGCCTCGTTCAATTCCCACAGGCCGATATCGTCCATCTTGAGGCCGAAGCGTTCAAGCAGCTTGGGGATGGCAAAGACCGGGCCGATGCCCATTTCGTCAGGCTCAGTGCCCGCAACCGCCATGCCGACATAACGGCCAAGCGGGGTAAGGCCCTTCTTGGCCACGAGGCTGGCTTCCATCAGGACGCTGGCCGATGATCCGTCGGACAGCTGGCTGGCATTGCCTGCGGTGATGAATTTGTCGGGCCCCAGCACGGGCTGGAGCGATTGCAAACCGGCAAGCTGCGTATCGGGACGATTGCCTTCGTCCTTTGATAGCGTCACGTCCTTGTGGCTGACTTCCTTGGTCTCTTTGTTCACAACCGCCATTGTCGCGGTGCATTCGACAATCTCATCATCAAATTTGCCAGCGGCTTGGGCAGCGGCCGTGCGTTGTTGCGATTGCAGCGCATATTCGTCTTGGCGCTCGCGGCTGACGCCGTAGCGCGTCGCGACGATTTCAGCAGTTTGGAGCATCGGCATATAGATGGCTGGATGCATTTCGATCAGCTCGCGGTCAGGTGCGACACGCATTTCGGGCGTCTGCACCAGGCTGATCGATTCAACGCCGCCGCCGATGGTGATGTCCATATGGTCGCTGATGATCTGCTTGGCGGCGGTCGCAATCGCCATCAGGCCTGACGAACATTGGCGGTCAATCGTCATGCCCGGCACGGTGACGGGCAGGCCAGCGCGGAGCAAGGCGGTGCGCGCAGTGTTACCGGCCTGACTGCCTTGCTGAAGCGCTGATCCCCAGCAGACATCGTCAACTTCAGCCGGATCAATACCGGCGCGCTCAACCGCCGCGCGGATCGACATGGCAGACAGAGTTGGCGAAGCAGTGTTGTTGAACGCACCGCGATACGCTTTGCCAATGGGTGTGCGGGCGGTGGATATGATGAGGGCTTCACGCATTTTAAGTCTCCTGAGGCGGCGTAGGAAATCTAGCCGCGTTGGTTTCGAGGGGCAAATCAAGCGCGCCACAGATGAGTGACACGCCGTGGTAAAATGAAACAAGCTGGATAATTTCGAGGCACTGGGCTTCGTCAAAATACAGCCGAAGTGTTGACCATTCGGCCTCTGACAAGCGCTTATGATCAAGCAAGACATCAACGGTAGCGATCAACGCCGATTCGGCTTCATTCCAAACCGGATCATCAGCGGCACCGTGAACCACGACATAGATTTGATCGGCAGTAATCGCCGCCTTTTCGGCAAAGCCAGTGATATGGACGCCCCATTCATATTCACAACCGCAGCGTGCGGTCGTGCGGCCGATGACGAGTTCGCGCTGGCGCAGCGATAGGGGGCCCCGGTCGAGCAAGGAGCCGCCGATGAACTTTCCCCACGCACGGTCATGCTTCGCCAACGTTGTGAATAAAACGAGCGGATCAGCGCCACGCATGGTCACCGCCATCGCCGCCTCGAACGGCGCGGGATACGGCTTTTGCAGCGGTTCGATGCGTGCCATTTTAGATCGCTTTCAAACGAAAAACTGCGAAATCCATTCGCAGATGAGAGCGGGCTTATCTTCGCCTTCAATCTCGACAGTGACTTCATTCATTTGTTGCCACTGGCCGGGGCGCTTTTCTTCGATGGACATCATCTTGAAATGCGCACGCACATTCTTGCCAGCGCGCACGGGCGAGAGGAAACGGAGCTTTTCACTGCCATAATTGACGCCCATTTTGATGCCGTCGAGACGCGGCAGATCAGCCTTGGCTGACATGATTGGCATCAGCGACAGCGTCAGGAAACCGTGCGCAATCGTGCCGCCAAACGGGGTCAGCTTGGCGCGCTCCTCATCGATATGGATGAACTGATGATCGCCCGTTGCATCGGCAAATTTGTTGATCATCGCTTGATCGACCAAAACCCATTCGGATGTGCCGATATGGCTGCCTACCATCGCCTTTAACTCATCGCCCGTTACTACGCCCATGTGAATCGCCTCCTACCGCTAAAGCCAAATATGCGCGCGAATTAAAGCGGCGAACAGCGGAAAGTCAAAAATCGCGCATTCCGCAACGTCAGGCGATCGGCTGCGGCGGTGGGGTGGCATAGGGCATGACCATCCGGCCATCAGGGGCGGCGGTGAAAGTGGTTTGCGTGGGGTAAGCAAAGCTAAGCCCGGCGCTGTCAAAATCGCGCAAGATCGCCAGATTGATCGCGTGTTTTACCGCCAAGATCGCATCGGGATCATCGCTCTGAATATCATAGACCAAATCGAAATCGAGGCTTGAGGCGGCAAAGCTGGCAAGCCCCGCACGCACAAATTCGCAGCCAGGCACAGTGCCTACAAGAGCTGCCAGCCGGTCGGGCAAAGCGGCGCACTGCGCTGGCGTCGTCTGATAGATCAGTCCGATCACCTGAAACACCCGCCGGCGCTCAGCGCGCGTGAAGTTACGCACCTCTTTTGACAGCAAATTGGTATTTGAAATGATCACTTCTTCGCCGCTGAGCGCGCGGATCCGCGTTGATTTTAGGCCGATGGCTTCAACCGTGCCCGACGTGCTTTCGAACCGGATCGTATCGCCGCGCCGAAATGGCTGATCAAACAGGATGGAGAGCGCCGCAAACAGATCAGCGAAGATCCCCTGCGCGGCAAGGCCGATCGCGATCCCGCCAATCCCTAAGCCTGCGAGCAGCCCGGTGGCATCAATGCCCAGGTTGGTGAGGATCAAGATGATGGCAACTACCGCCAAGAATGCGGTCACCAGCACGCGGATAAGGCCAATTGCATTGCCAAGTGTCGCATTACTATCGGCGGCATTCGCGCGGATTTCAATCGCTCCCAAAATGAGCTCTCGCAGGATCAGCGCGCTTTGCACACATGCCGCCACGGTGAACACAACATTGATTGTCCGTGCAAGATCGGGCGGCGCGTGCGCAAATGCCGACACCAGTTCAGCGGCAAGTGCGATCATGAACCATAGCCGCATGGCCGCCAGCGCCCGTCCCACCGTCGCGCGCCACGGCGATTGGTTGTGCGCCAACCGGCTCCCAAGCCACTGGAGCGCCAGCAATATCCCGACAAGCCCGACACCGATCGTAATCGCCAAGGCAATCTGGCCGCTATGATCGGTGATCCACCTCGTCATCGCGTGCCACAGGTCGCTGATCTGGTCGGTGACATTGTCCATCACCGCGTTGATTAAGGTGCCGGTCCGCGCCTGTCTATGCCGGAGCCAATGACTGGGCGGTGATGGGTCGCCACGCGGCTTCGCGTGCACGACGGCTGGCATAGGTATCAAGCCCGATTTGCAAGCCCACGAGCATGTAGACAAAGGGCTGGAAGGCGATGCCAACGAAGAGCGCGCCCGCAAGGTAGATGATGTGCCCTTGTTGCAGCGCATTGGCGAGCGCACCGATCCATTGGTCGTCATCAATCGCGCGTTTGCGGTATGTGCGGTACACAATTTCCATCCGCACGATCCCGCCAAAATGAATCAGAAGCCAGACAAACAAACCAAAAAAGCCTTGTTCACCGAGCATTTCAAAATAGGAACTGTGGTATGCCCGGGCTTTATCGATATCGACATGCTCTGACTTGTCGACTTGCCCGCCTGCGCTTTGCGTTTTTTGGGTTTCGATTCGTAATTTGTTGCCACGAAAGGCATCAAAGCCGCCGCCCATTGGATTTTTCTGTACATAATCCCATGTCCATGCCCACACAGCGAGCCGCGTTGAGGCCGATTGATCGGCCTTGTAACTTTGGATCGTGCCCATGCGCGCCGTAAAACTGGCTGGCAAATAAGGGGTGATGGTCAATGCCGCCGCGCCGACAAGCCCAAGATACAGAAAACGGCGCTTGGTTGACCGCAGCAACAGCACGCCAAGCACAGCGATGCAGATCAGGCCCGTGCGCGCTTGCGTGCCAACGGGAATCAGAAGGGCCGCAAAAATGAGCGCTGCACCGTAAGCCTTGACGCGCCAATCGGGCGGAAACACCGTGCCATGTTTCATGAGGAAAAGAATGAGCGGAATGATTGTGATCGCGACCGCCGAAATAATGCTTGATTCGTAAAGCCCGGTATTATTCGTCACCATCAGGTTGAGCACACCGTAACCGCCGCCCGAGCCAAGTGTCTTGATCCCGCCGACCACAATGATTGATCCTGCCGCAATCACCATGAACAGCGCCAGCGCCTCAATCCTCAGTCGGGTGCGGAGCGTCCACGGCAGGAAAATCGCAAAAGCAAGCGCTTTCCACACCCACGACCATTTGTCGGCGGCCTGAAGTGGAAAATCAGCCTGCGTTGTGGTCAGCCCGCAATAAAGCAACAAAATGACCATCAATATTTGGCGCGGTGCGGTGCGCATATGGGTTTTATCATCGGCAATCGCCCACGCCCCAACGGCCGCTATCACCGCGACCAGCGATATCTGGATATTGTTCAGCAACAAATATGTCAGCCGCTGCGGGGCGACGATATCAATATAGACATAGACCAAGACCAGAACGAATGGACGCCGGAAACCGATGCCAAACAAGGCAGCCAAAAAGGCGATGAAAGCAAGATCACGCACGATTTATCCCCGCTTGCCAAATCGCTGCGTTGGTGGCGCTTGGGTTTTCGGTGGGTCTTCAACGTCGAGGTCAGCGCGGAAATAGAGGCGAAATGCCACCAAAAAGAGCAGCCCGTGCGCCAGTATCAATGAGAAATTGTCGACCATAACGCCGTCCTAGCGCAATCGGGTTGACGTGACGTTAAGCTTGGTTGTGCATAGAGAGCGATACATGTTTGCCACGGGGCCCTAGTAACAGTGCGAATCTTGCATATACTTGATCATAGTCTGCCGCTCCATAGCGGATACACATTTCGCACGCGCGCCATTTTGAAGGCGCAGCAAGCCCGCGGCTGGGACGTGATCGGGGTTACCGGCGCGCGTCATACTGCCGCTGGGCCTGCGGTTGAAACCGTCGATGGCCTCACATTCCACCGGTCAGCCCCAGCGACACCCGCGCGCAGCCCGCTTGGCGAATGGCGCGAAATTGCCGCGATGCAAGCGACGGTGAGTGCGCTGGTTGATGAATGGAGACCCGATCTGCTGCATGCCCATTCGCCGGTGCTAACTGCGCTTGCGGGCTTGCGCGTTGCCACGGCGCACAAGCTGCCGCTGCTTTATGAAATCCGCGCCTTTTGGGAGGATGCCGCCGTTGGCAATGGCACTGGCACTGAAGGGTCACTCAAATACCGCGCGACCAAGGCGCTGGAAACATATGCGGTCAAACGCGCCGACGCGGTGGCCGTCATTTGTGATGGGTTGAAAAGCGATTTGATCAGCCGGGGCATCGCACCGGGTAAAATCATGGTCTCACCCAACGGCGTTGATCTTGATCTGTTTGGTGACCCACTACCGCGCGACACCGCGCTCGCCGCCACAATCGGATTGGGTGCGGGGGCCGTGATTGGGTATATCGGCAGCTTTTATGACTATGAAGGGATCGACGATCTGATTGCGGCAATGCCCGCCATCATTGCCGCGCATCCCGATACGGCTTTGTTGCTTGTTGGTGGTGGCCCGGTGGAAGCGGCACTGCGCGCGCAAGCCCATGCCTCACCAGTTGCCGACAAAATCCATTTCATCGGCCGCGTGCCGCATGAAGAGGTTGATCGCTATTACAGCCTGATCGACGTGCTAGCTTATCCTCGCAAGAAGATGCGGTTAACCGATCTTGTCACGCCGTTAAAACCGCTTGAGGCGATGGCGCAGCGTCGCTTGGTCGCCGCATCGCATGTTGGCGGGCACAGAGAATTGATTGAAGACGGGGTAACGGGCACCTTATTTTCACCCGATGATCCCACTGCCGCTGCCAGCAAAATCAACGCGTTGCTGGGCGACCGCGCCATGTGGGAGGAGCGACGCCGGACGGCTCGTGCCTTCGTTGAGACCAATCGTAACTGGTCGTCAAACATTTCACGTTATGATGCTATTTATCATAAACTGACGGGGTTGCCTGTTTAAGGATGCGTATTTGTGGCTAAACTATTGAAAGCGGTTAACAAAATTCCCTTTGCCCCCGTTGTGGCCATTGCATTTGGGCTGATGAGCGCGATTCTCGTATTTGCGATGCCGCTGTGGCGGTTCCAGCAATTTGTGATGCTATCCGGCTTGCCTAATGTCCTCAGCTTTGCGCGTCCGCCGCTTGGTGACACTGCGCGCGGGCTCGCCGCGCTTGCCTTGGGGCTTGGCGTGGCGTCACTGCTCTGGCTTGGCCTGTCAGCGCTGAGTGCCCTTGCCAAAAACCGCACGCGAGGTGCCAAGGCCCGCGGTCGCCGGATCGAGCCCGCGACTGTGCCACCGAGCGGTGAGACCGGCATTCCGCAGCGCCGCCCGATCTTTGCCGAGCGTGATCTGGGCGCGCCGTTCATGTCGGATGAAGTGATTGCCAAGCAAAATAGCCCGCTGCCCAGCGCATCAGCCGCGCCTGTCCCCGTGCCGCCTTTGCCGCGCGGCGAGGCAGTCGACATGCACACCAAGCCCCAACCACCCCTGTTCGCGCCGACATCGCCGTTCGCAGCCGCGCCCCCGCCAATTGACATCGTAGCGCAACCGCCAGCAGCCGACGCAATATTGGCCCCACCATCGCCCCCCGCTGCGCGCACCGAGCCGCTAACGTCGGAGCCAAGCGTGGCTGACCTGATGGCGCGGCTTGACGCAGCGCTTGACCGGCGGATGCAGCGCGGCACAAACCAACCTGCAGGCGACATCGCCTCGCTGCGCCAAGCGCTTGGCGGATTAACAGGATCAGCGCGCTAATCAACAGTCGCATCATGCCGCCTCCACGCTGAGACATTCGATCGTCAAATCAACGCCCTGCCCCGATATCTGGTAGCGCGGAACATCGATATCGACGATGATTTGATCATCCACGTCAAAGTCAACGTCGGGGGCGTTCGCGACAAAGGCCCGTGCCCGTTCACAGGCCAGAGGACCCGTCACCATGAGAGCCACTTCGTGCCGAGCGCCAGAAAATGTGGCGCTGGCCCACGGGGTCGAGCGGATGGTCTTGACGATAACCTGCGCTGGTGCCAATTGTTCAGTGATGATCGCGATCAGCAGGCTGATAGGATCTATCACTGCTTCGCAAAGCGAACGTACAGCCATCATCGCACACCTCCCTTAAGATAACTATTCAACCGCGCCATCAAGGCAGCACGAGGTTGCCGTCCTTTGCGGATGTCAAACACCAACCGCGGGTCGCCCGCCACAGTGCGCCCGAACCGTGATGCCGACGTGCCACTGCGTACCAAAAAGCGATCAATTTTTTTCCGCACCTTCATCACACTCTCCTTTGCGACTCACTTTCGATCATGTTCCTTCTATGTTCCATGATTCGCTGCTTGTCTAGTTTTTTTCCTAGGCCTATAGGAGAAAAATGAATGACGTCGCGAAACGGCTCGATCAGCTGATCCAGGAACGGGGTGAGGAATATAGCGCGCTCTCACGTTTGATTGGGCGCAACGCGGCGTATATCCATCAATTCATCACTCGCGGCACTCCGCGCAAGCTTGCCGAAGATGATCGCCGCATCCTCGCGGCCTATTTTGGCGTTGATGAAGCCTTGCTCGGCGGCCCCGCACTGCCGCCGCCGCCCGCGGTGATCATGGTGCCGCGGCTGGCGGTCGGCGCGTCGGCTGGCCCTGGATCGGTTGGTGATGACGAAGCCGCGCTTGGCCATATTGGCTTTGATCGCACATGGCTGCGCCGCCATGTTTCACAGCTTGACGCGGTATCGATCATTCAGGTCGCGGGCGATTCGATGATGCCAACGCTGCGACCAGGCGACGATATTCTGGTTGATCGCGGCGACGGTGCTGATCGATTGCGCGACGGCATCTACGTATTGCGGCGCGACGATATGCTCAGCGTCAAACGCATCGCGCTTGCGCCGGGCGGCGCCAATATCTCAATCCGCAGCGATAATCCGCACTATCCCGATTGGAATGACGTCGCGCCTGCCAGCATCACAATCATTGGTCGTGTTATCTGGGCGGGCGGAGCGATTGGCTAAGGCACAAACAGAATGATGATAAATCAAAGCTTTACCAAGCGTGATCGACGCCCGTTAGCCTTTGTGCGCTATGGCCATCCTCCCATCACTAGCCGGAGCCATCAATGACCCCCACTGCAACCAACCGCTCTGACTATCAAGCCGCCGCTGACCTGATGGCACATTTTGGTGATCATGCCCGCAGCGAAGCGGCCAGCCGCGCGAGCCAAAGCCGTGATCGCGGGAACCTCATCCGTTTTTGCCAATGGCGTCAGGTTGAACGGCTCATTACCCTGCTGATGACCGAGACGGTCGCGGGGACGGTGCATTAGACCCTTATTCGATCATGCTGTGCAAATGTGGTCGAATAAGGGTCTAGACCTATAGTCCAACAAGCTGCGCTGATAGCGCTCGCTGACCACCGCAAGCGGCACACTGCTTTTGCTACAGACAGGCGAGATGTGCGCAGAACGCGTCAGCAATGGGCAGTGGTGCCGCACGCGTCACGCGCGCGACAATCGGTTCACAGGCGTCGCACCACTGCGACAGCGCGACCGTTGCCGTAACGCCGCTGAGCCATAATGACCATTGACGCAGGCACTGCGCTTCGTTGCCAAAGGGCGCTTGATCGTGACGGGGATGGACGGAAATGGCCATATGGCTCCAATTGTATCAGCGGTGACGCTACGCTATAGAAGCAGCAATGACTGATTTTCAAACCGTAACCGCTGATACGCTCCATACCCGCTCGGGCGCGATCAAGCTCCACAGTGAAGCGGGCTTTATCGGCATGCGCAAAGCGGGGCGGCTTGCCGCTGAAATCCTCGATGCGCTGGTACCGCATATTGTGCCGGGTGTTTCAACCGAAGCGATTGACGATATCGTCCGGTCAATGACGTTGGCTGGGGGTGGTTTGCCCGCGACGCTCAACTATCGCGGCTTTACGCACAGCTGCTGTACGTCGATCAACCATGTTGTGTGCCACGGTATTCCGGGCCCAAAGCTTCTGCGTGACGGCGATATCGTCAATGTTGACGTGACCCCAATTGTTGACGGCTGGCACGGCGATACCAACCGCACCTATCTGGTCGGGAGCGTGCCGATCAAGGCGAAGCGGCTGATTGAGGTAACCTACGAAGCGATGATGCGCGGGATTGAAGCGGCAAAGCCCGGCAATCATCTTGGCGATATCGGCCATGCGATCCAGAGTTTTGCCGAACGTCACCGCTACGGCGTGGTGCGCGATTTTTGTGGACACGGCCTTGGCCGGTTGTTTCACGACGCGCCCGAAGTCGTTCATGCCGGCCGCCCCGGCACTGGCCCTGAACTGCGCCCCGGCATGTTTTTCACGATTGAACCGATGATCAACATCGGCCGCGCCGATACCAAGATGCTCGACGATGGCTGGACGGCGGTCACGCGCGACCGGTCACTGTCGGCGCAATTTGAACATAGTATCGGGATCACCGAGACGGGGCACGAGATTTTTACGAAGAGCCCTGCTGGCCTGGATTGTCCGGCGCTGCTGTAGGCGCGGTTTCTTCGTTCGCACGCATCTTGCGCTTGCGCAAATTGGCGCGCAGCGCTTCGGCCAGTCTTTTGTCGCGATCATCCTGCTTTTGTGCCATAAACTTGGTTTAGACGCACTGCCCTTGACGCGTCTACACGCTTTGTTCATAGGCCCGCTTCTACGAGCATTTCGTAGGGTTAAGAGTGCTGCCGTAGCTCAGTGGTAGAGCGCATCCTTGGTAAGGCTGAGGTCGGGAGTTCAATCCTCCCCGGCAGCACCATTCTTTTCCTTTAGGCCCGTTCAGCCTTGGCGAGCAGGAAGCGGCCATAAGCGGTCTTTTCAAACAGCATCCCGCGCGCGCGGAGTTGATCGCGGTCGATAAAGCCCTGATCAAACGCAATTTCTTCCAGGCATGCGATTTGCATTCCCGTGCGCTTTTGGATGACGCGGACAAATTCGGATGCTTCAACAAGGCTGTCATGCGTCCCTGTATCTAGCCAGGCATAGCCGCGGCCCAGCTGCTCAACATAAAGTTCGCTCATGTCCATATACAATCTGTTGAGATCGGTAATCTCAAGCTCACCGCGTGCCGAAGGGCGGACTTTTGCAGCTAGATCGCATACGCGATTATCGTAGAAATAGAGGCCAGTCACCGCGAGGTCAGATTTTGGCGCCACGGGCTTTTCCTCAATGCTGATCGCCCGCCCGCTGCCATCGAGTTCAACCACGCCGTAAGCGCGCGCATCTTCGACTTGATAGGCAAACACCGTGCTGCCGGCAGTCCGGTCACGCGCCCGCGTTAACGCGACGCCCAGCCCGGCCCCGAAAAAGATATTATCACCGAGCACGAGTGCCGCTGGCTGATCCCCCACAAAATCGCGCCCAATCAAAAAGGCTTGCGCGAGGCCCTCCGGCTTGGGCTGAATAGCATAGCTGATCGCCAGCCCCAGTTCACCACCATCGCCAAAGAGGCGGCGATAATTGTCAATATATTCGGGCGACGAGATGATCAGAATCTCGCGGATGCCCCCCATCATCAGCACCGACATCGGATAATAAATCATCGGCTTGTCATAAATCGGCAGCAGCTGCTTGTTGATCGCAAGCGTTGCGGGATGAAGCCGTGTGCCCGAACCCCCTGCCAAGATTATACCGCGCATGTCGTTGTTTCCTTTATCGATCTAGCCGTGCCGAGAGAATGTCGTCGACCGCATGTTGCCATGCACGCGGGACGATCCCGAAATCGCGTGTGAGCGTGGCGGTTGATAGCTGTGAATTAGCCGGACGGCGCGCGGGCGTTGGATAATCCGCAGTCGTTATCGGCGTGAGTGTGGGCGTGGGCAGTCCCCGCGCCGCAGTAGCGGCAAAGATATGCGCTGCTAGGTCATGCCAGCTGGCGGCACCGTCATTGACGAAATGCCACGTTCCGCTGCGGGTACCAAGCTGATCCACGACGGTGAGCAAGGCGGCCGCTATGTCATCCGCACTGGTCGGATTACCACGCTGATCAGCGACCACGCGCATTTCGGGACGATCAGCTCCGAGCCGCAGCATCGTGTTGAGGAAATTGGACCCGCTTGCGCTCAGCACCCAGGCCGTCCGGACGATCGCATGGCGAGGATTGCCCGCAGCGACCCCGGCTTCACCTGCAAGCTTGGTCTGGCCATAAACCCCGAGCGGGCCCACCGGATCATCAGGGGTATAGGCACCTATTTTGCTACCATCAAAGACATAATCGGTTGAGACGTGGATGATTGGGATGTCAGCCTTCGCAGCTGCCACAGCCAGCGCTGTCGGTGCCTCGGCATTGATGCGGTGCGCAAGGTCAGGCTCGCTTTCGGCTTTGTCTACTGCCGTGTAAGCGGCGCAATTGATGATTGCTTGCCAGGGGCGTGAGGCTACAATGGCGCGCAACGCGTCAGCATCGCAAAGATCAAGCTGCGCGCGCGGTGGTGCATAGGCGTCAACGCCGCGCGCAGCCGCCAATCGCGCAACTGCGCCGCCAACTTGACCGCTGCCGCCGGTCACCAATATCGGCCTTTGTCGGATGGTCACGCGCCAACGCCAAGCCGTTCGCCGCGATATGCGCCCGACAGGACATCCTGCCACCATGTTTCGTTATCAAGATACCAGCGAATCGTCTTTTCAATCCCGCTCTCAAAGCTCTCAACCGGCGCCCACCCGAGCGTGCGTTCAAGTTTTGACGCATCGATAGCATAACGGAAATCATGCCCCGGCCGATCAGCAACAAAGCCAATTTGTTCGCGGTAAGAACCGCCATCCGCGCGCGGCTTCAACCGATCGAGCGTGTCGCAGATCACTTCAACGACCGCGAGGTTGGTTTGTTCCGACCGACCGCCAATCATATAGCTTTCGCCCACAATCCCGCGTTCGAACACCGCCCGTAGCGCACGGACATGATCGTCAACATAGAGCCAGTCGCGAACATTATCGCCCTTGCCATAAACGGGCAGTGCCTCACCAGCGAGGCATTTGATGATCATCAGCGGAATGAGCTTTTCGGGGAAATGATAAGGACCGTAATTGTTCGAACAATTCGTGATCAGCGTTGGCAGGCCATAAGTATGGTGCCACGCGCTAACCAAATGATCAGACCCCGCCTTTGACGCCGAATAGGGTGAGCGCGGATCGTAAGACGTCGATTCGGTGAAATAGCCTTCGTCCCCCAACGCGCCAAACACCTCGTCAGTTGAAATGTGGTGGAACCGAAACCGGCTTTGCGCGTCCGTCGGCAAGGCCCGCCAATAATCAAGCGCAGCGCGCAAAACAGAAAATGTGCCGACCAGATTGGTTTCTATAAAAGCGCCTGGACCATCGATCGAGCGATCAACGTGCGACTCGGCGGCCAAATGCGTAATGACGTCGGGGGCAAAATCAGTGATTAGCTCACCGAGGCGGGCCGTGTCACAAATATTGGCTTGTTCAAACGCAAAACGCGGCGATCCGGAAACCGGCGCTAACGAAGAGAGATTGCCCGCATAAGTGAGCGCGTCGACAACAAGGATTTTGTGCGCGCTTTGCTCAATCAAATGCCGAACTAGCGCCGATCCAATAAAGCCTGCGCCGCCAGTGACGAGAATGTTGAGAGGAGACTGCGTCACGACAGCGGTACCAATGGATTGCCGTCATAGGCAAAGTCAAATTCGGCATCGACGAGCATTGGCAATCCTTCATCTTTTACTGACAGCACTGGCATGGTGCCCGATAATGGCCACGTTATGCCGATATCGCCATCATCCCACCGAACGCCGCCGTCAGCGTGCGGCGCATAATAAGCATCAACCTTATAGGCGACCTCGCAATCGGCTTCGAGTGTCAGAAATCCGTGCGCATAACCGGCGGGGATGAACAGTTGATTGCCCCGTGCACTGCTCAATTCAGCACTAACCCACTGCTTATACGTCGGAGAGGCACGGCGCAGATCGACCGCCACATCGAATATGGAACCGCGCAGGCACCTTACCAATTTGGCTTGTGCAAACGGCGGGCGCTGAAAGTGCAACCCTCTGAGCGTATTGGCCTGGGCCGAAAATGATTGATTATCCTGACAGAAAACAGCGGTGACGCCTTGCGCTTCCTCGCGCTTGGCGTTCCACGTCTCAACAAACCAGCCTCGAGCATCTTCAAAGCGGCGCGGTGTGAAGTGAACAACGGTCATTATGGCCCCTGGTTGCGGTTGTGCGAGCCACGGCCCGTAAATCAGTTTCACAGCCTTGGCCACTGCAAATGGTCAATATCAAAAGCTTTGCCAGAGGCCACCGGTTCAATTGCATTGGTGTGACAAGTTCGTTAGTGATTTCATTCTATTAAGCGAGCCTTAGAGTTTGCAATCGAGACGAAGGACAAGGCGTCATCATGTCACCCCCCCTGTGCGGCAACGCGAAGCCGCGTTAGTGCAGACGCTCACTCGATCAGATGTTATGCGCTTTGCGGCGCAACACTGGGTGCTTCTAGCCGGTCTAGCGGCGGTAATTGTGCCGACGATGAGGGACGTTGCCCGGATCAGCTGGAGCACCGAGCAAGGGGCACACGGCCCCATTGTTGTCGCAACCGGAATCTGGTTGCTGTTCCGCCAATGGCATCAGACCGATGGGTTTCGAAAGTCTGCCCCCTTGTTTCCCGTGCTGCTCATGTTTGTGCCGCTGCTCGCGCTATATTGGCTATCGTCAGTCACGCAGATCACCGAAATTCAGGGGTTTATGATGTTCGCGCTGGCCGTGGTTGTGCTTTACAGCCTGATTGGCGCGCGGGCGCTAGTCATGCTCGGCTTTCCCTTATTCTACCTGATGTTCGCGTTGCCACCGCCTGACACAATTGTCGCCGCCGTAACGCAGCCGCTGAAGATCATGATCTCCAGAACCGCGATCGAAACGCTCTACGCCATTGGCTATCCGATTGCGGGCGCAGGCGTCACCATCCAAATTGGCCAATATCAATTGCTCGTCGCGGCGGCATGTTCGGGGCTCAATTCGCTCATTTCGCTGTCGGCAATTTCGCTATTTTACGTCTATATTCGGCATCAGTTCAACTGGCGCTATGCCTCGCTATTGATCCTTGCCATCGTCCCGATTGCGATTTTTGCTAATTTGATTCGGGTGTTTATCTTGATTCTGTTGACTTATCATGCTGGCGAATCGGTAGCGCAGGGCTTCCTCCACAACTTTGCCGGGATCACGATGTTTGTTACGGCCTTGCTAACGATTTTTGCGTTCGATTCAGTGGCTGAGCCGCTATGGCGGCGCTTAACGGCACCTAAGGCTTCTCATGTCGGCTAATCAGGAAGCGCCAACCGGCATCAGCCGCCGCAACATGATGATGGGCGCCGCATTGGTGGCGACATCGGCGGCCGCTTTTGTACGTCAGCCGCGCGAAATCGTTGCCCCGCTCAAAAAAGGCAGTCTGGAAGCGCTGGTGCCCGACCAAGTCGGCGCATGGTCCTTTGAAACCAAAAGCGGATTAGTATTGCCCCCTTCAGATGCGCTTTCCGATAGCCTGTACAATGACATCGTGACGCGGGTTTATTATGCCCCGCAGCTGCCACCGATCATGCTGCTGATCGCCTATAGCAACACGCAAAATGGGACGTTGCAGGTCCACCGGCCTGAAGTCTGTTACCCCGCGAGCGGCTACACTCTTTCGGAAACTGAAGTAACGACCGTGGGCAAAGGCGCTGGCATTGCGATCCCCGCGCGCTTTTTTAGCGCCGAAAGCAACGCGCGCACTGAACAGGTTCTGTATTGGACACGGATTGGCACCGCGCTGCCGACAAGCTGGATCGATCAACGTCGCGCAGTGATTGGTGCCAATCTGCAAGGCATCATTCCCGATGGCATATTGGTGCGTATATCAACGATTGTGCCGGAAACCGACACGGCGCTTGCCGGGCTCGACGCCTTCGTGACCGCGCTTGCCAAAAGCCTGAACCCGCAAGCACGCAAACTGTTGATAGGGCTTTAAAACGGTCTCAGCACAAAGCCGACAAAGCCAAGCACGGCAGCGATGGCGAGGAATGCTAGCAGGCTATACCCTTCATTCCCAAGATAGTTGGCAACCGCACAGCCCGCCGACGGCAGCAAATATTGCCACAGCTGATCGCGCGGCTCTGTCTCTGACGACCGCTGCAAGAACAGCACGATCAGCCCCGAAAAGATGATCACAGTGATCCAATCAAAGATGGTTTCCAACGACTTTCCCCATTGCATTCTGAATTTATGATAGCGTATCTGCTTGATCCTTAGCAAGTTTGTCGTCACCGACAAGATTGGGCGACACGATTGGGGCAGTGTTTTTCTGCTGGCGCGGGAAGACGACGGGAGAAATGAAGTGAATGAGAATTTACGGCATACCGCATATGCAGGGCTGATGGTTGCGGCGGTTGCGCTGTCCGGATGCGGTGCGAAGGCAACAGGGCAAGTCCTCGCGGTCGTTAACGGCGAAGAAATTACGGCTGATGAACTCAATGCCGAACTCAACGGCGCTGCGCTTCCGGCTGGTGCGGACAAGAAACTCGCGATGCGTCAATTGCTTCAGCAAGTGATCGACCGCCGTCTCCTTGCGCAAACGGCCAAGGAACAAGGGCTTGACCGCGACCCAGCCTATTTGACGCAGCAGCGCCGGATGAATGAGGATTTGCTGGTGAGGCTCTATGCCAAAAAAGCGGCTGACAGCATTCCCATTCCCAAGCCAGCCGAAATTGATCAATATGTAGCAGCGCACCCATCTGCTTTTGCGGGCCGCAAGCGGTATAAGCTTGATCAGCTGCGCTTCGCTGCGCCCAGCGACATTTCGAAATTGAAGCCGCTTGAGTCGCTCAAAACGATGCCTCAGGTCGTCGCCTATCTGACCAGCGCAGGGATTAAGTTTGAACGCGGCGCAGGGTCACTCGATTCGGGCACCGTTCCCCCTGCTACAATGAAGCAAATCCTTGATTTGCCGCCCGGCGAGCCTTTCATTACGCCAGCCGGTGGCCAGATTGTGGCGAGCGTCATAACCGGCGCGGAGGCGCTGACCGTGCCAACCGAACAGACACGTCCGCTCGCGGTTCAAACAATGCGCAACGAAAGCCTTGGAAAGATTGGCGAAACGCGGTTGAAGGAAGCACGGCTCAAGGCCAAAATCGAATATCAACCGGGCTATGAAGCGCCAGGCGCGCCCAAGCCAGCACCTGCCAAATAACGAGGTAAGCGAACGAAGCGGCCTATTCGTCAGGTCGCTTCGTGCGCACCCATGTGGTTTCGCGGCCCCGAAGCAAGCCTAGGTAAACGGGAAGCTTCCACAGCAAATAGGCTGGCAAGCGCAACAAGGTGAATACCGGCAAGGTCGTTTGGCCAAACCGAAACCACGCAATCAGCGTCAACCCCACGCCAACAGCCATCACAGCCCCAAGCGTCAGGGCCGGGGCAAAGCTGCTGCCAAAAAACCAGGCCGCGCTTGCCAGCAAGACGAACACGCAGATGCTGGCCGTCAGCAGCAAAGCGAATGGCGGCACCAGCAAATGCGCGCCCAGCAAGAACAGGGTCCACCGCCCGCCCTTGATCGCACCGATAATCAGCGGCAACGCCTGATCACGCGCGGTCGCCAAAAACCCATGCTCCCACCGCCGTCGCTGCCCAATCGTGTCAGCCTCGCTCGCCGCATCGCTCCACACAATTGCGTCTTCAGCAAAACGCGGCGCCAGGCCACGCTCAGAAAAATAAATGCCCAGTGCTAAATCCTCGACAATATTGCCTGATGCGAGCGGCGCGTCGCTGAAAATATCCCACGGAAATGCCATCCCTGTACCCGTCAATAATGCCGGGCCACCCATTATCGCCATCCCGCGTTGCCGAACGAAATTCTTGATGAGGAAGGCAAAGTTTGAAATCTGCACCATCGGCGACGCATGCGCATCGGCCGCGAACAGATAGCGCGCCTGCACGGGAACACCAGCGAGGCATGCCAAGGCGGCAATCTGCTCGATTGCCCCGCGCTCTGGCACGCAGTCGGCGTCAATGACGACGACGCAGTCAGGCGGCGCGCTGCGGAGATGCGCCTGCCCGAATGCGAGGGCATATCCTTTGCCGCGACGATCAGGATCATGTCGTTCGATCACCTCAGCGCCACCCGCTCGCGCCAGCTCCGCGGTATCATCATCACAATTATCAGCAATAACAATAAGCCTTGCGCGCGCGGGCAACGCTGCGGTGACTGCTGCAATGACTGCTGCAATACCGCGCGCTTCATTATGGGCAGGCATGATAATCGCCATGTCCAGCGCAGTGTCGGACACAAGCGCCGTGCGGGCGTTCGCTTGGCCAAACAGCATCTCCGCTGTGAAAATTGTGAACATCACCGCGCAGGGCGCGGCCACAATCCACAACAAGACAGTGAATGCTACCATCAATCGAGCCCGTGAGCGGTACGAATCTCCGCGAGCAAAGCTGCCCCATTGAGCGCAGCATCATGGTGCGCCAGCACGCGACGCCGTCCCTCCGCTCCCATCTCCGCAAGCTGATCTGGTGACGCCGCCAAGGCGGCTTCGATGGCGTCCGCCAACTGCGTGATCGATCCTGCGGGCACTAGCCAGCCGCAATCCTGATCAACAAGTTCCGGCGTTCCCGCAATCGCACTGACGATGACGGGGCGGCAAAGCGCCAGCGATTCCATGATCACAACGGGCAGGCCTTCGGCAAAGCTGGGCAGGATCATCGCGCGCGCCGCCAATAAATGCTCTCGCACCCCGGCGGCATTACACCAGCCCGTGATTGTGACTTTATCGAACAGGCCATGGCGCGCGATCATGCCTTCAAGTTCGCCGCGCATATCGCCGTCGCCGACCAAAGTCAGATGAAAATCAAGCCCACGTTGATGCACCATGGCGGCCGCATCGATCAGCAGCGGCAGGCCCTTTTGAGCGCTCAGCCGTGCCACGGCGCACAGACGGGCTGCTGATGGGACGGCGGGTAGATTAATGTTGGGGTCAATGAACGCTGCATCAACACCGCACCGCGCGATGATTATCCGACCCCAATGCGCATGATCGCTCCACCGCATCAGCTGACTCCGCCCAAAACTGCTGATCGCGACCGACAGCGCGGCATCGGCAACCTTCCCGCGAAGATCAAGCGCTTCGGGCCGGTCAAATTCGTCGGGGCCGTGTGCGGTAAAGCTGTAGCGCGGGCCGCCGAGCCTAAATGTCAATCGCGCCACAGCCGCTGGGTTCGTTCCGAAATGGGCGTGAACATGATCAATCTGCGCCCGCGCACATGCCCGGCGGAAATAGCAAGCTTGCGCAAAGTAAGCGATATGCCGAACAAGCGACATCGGCGTGAACGTCGCCATCCTCAGCGCGAGGCGGAGGCCGCGGGCGCTTGCCAAGGGCCGCGTCACAGCGTCGACCACTGTCGCGGACATCAACGTCGCAACACCTGCACCCAAAAGATAGTGCGTTTGTGCCGCTTCGGCCCGGTCGGCTGCATCGGGCAAATCAGCCCCGCTTTTACGCACGGACCAACGCATCACCGATGCGCCAGCGGCTTCAACTGCCGCAATTTCGCGCCTAATGAAACTGTGACTGACCGCCGGATAGTGATTTGTCAGATAGGCAATCCGAAACGGTGATTTCATAGGGCCTCTGGCATCGAATGTCCCGTACGGACGGGGAGAAAGACCAGCGCAACGGCCAAGCCTTTAGTCTCGTTATTGAAATTTTGGGGGCGGGTCTAGAGCAAGTGACACATACTGGTATTGCTGCGCCGATGATCATTGGGATAAGGCCATAGCGGTGACCGCTACGCCGCACGCTGAAGGAGCTGCTCGATTCCCAACATAATCGCTTATTCTGCGCTTGCGGCTTGGCCAATAGTCGCCATTTTGCTCTTCATTCAATTGCCGCCGCGACAGGCCCTGATCTGGTCACTGCTCGCGGCTTACATGATTTTGCCAGTGAAAACTGCGTTTGATTTTCCCGGCGTGCCCGCTCTCGACAAGACCTCAATACCCAACGCAACCGCATTCATCTGTGCACTATTATTCTTGAGGCCAAGCGCACTCGCCCCGCCGCGACAACCAATCGTGCTGTCCCTGATAGTCCTGTTCATCATCTCGCCGCTTGCCACGGTGCTCACCAACGCCGATCCAATCAACCTCAGTGAAAGCAGCATTCCGGGCATGACGCTTTACGATGCGCTGTCACTATGCGTTGAACAAGCAGTGTTGCTCATTCCCTTCTTGCTCGGCTACAATGTGCTACGCGGCGATGGCGGCCAGAATGACATTTTGCGCGCCCTCGCCATTGCAGGCCTGCTCTATTCATTGCCGATGCTGTTTGAAGTCCGGATGAGTCCGCAGCTTCATGCCAAGCTCTACGGCTTCTTTCCGGCAAGCTTTGGCCAACAAATGCGTTTTGATGGGTTCAGGCCCGTGGTCTTCATGGGACACGGTCTGTTAGTCGCCATCTTTTGCTGCGTTGCGCTTTTGACGATGGTTGGTCAGTGGCGCGCGGGCAAAACAGTTTTCGGCATTTCTGCGGGTATTGCGTCAGCCTATCTCGCCGCCGTGCTCTATTTGTGCAAGTCATTTGGCGCGATTGGCTTTGCCATCATCTTTGCGCCGTTGCTCTATCTGGCAAAACCGCGTCAGCTGGTTTGGCTCTCGGCAGTCCTTGCCATCATCCTGATAAGTTACCCAGCACTCAGAGGATCGGGCTTGATCCCGGTGGAGGAGATATCGTCACTTGCCAAATCGCTCAGCACCGACCGCGAAGCCTCGCTCGCTGTGCGGCTTGAGAATGAGGAAGTGTTGCTGCAAAAAGCAAATAAGCGCCCCGCTTTTGGCTGGGGCACTTATGGCCGCAATCGCATTTATGACGAAGATACCGGCGCTGATGAAAGTCTAACCGATGGAACCTGGATCATCATGGTGGGCACTTATGGCTGGGTCGGGTATTTGGCCTGCTTTGGATTGCTTTGTTTTCCCCTCATCGCGCCGCTGGGCAGGCCAACGGCACGCGGCAAGACGCCGCTCGTCACGGCAACGCTGACGATCATTTTGGCGGTCAACTTGCTCGATCTCATCCCAAATTCGTCATTGACGCCGATAACCTGGTTGATCGCGGGGGCGCTGAGCGCACCTGCGCTTCGACCGCGCACGCAAAAACCGCGCGGTAAGGATGAAGATGCCGACAATGAGGCTGTGCCGCTACCCGCCTAACCGGCCGATCAGCCGCGTGACCTTTCCCCTGAGGTCACGAGTGCGGCTGGGCGACATCGATTTGATCTGTTCGGCAATCGGCATTTCAAGCACCGCGCGCGCATCTTTGGCGATCCAATCGCCATAGTCAGCCGGCCCCGTAAACCCCCGCATGCGTGCGGTGTAGGCCGCGAATTCGTCCCAGCCACCGGGTCGGTTCATTCGGCAATAGGCTGATCGAGGATCATCCATATGTTCAGCAAATGACAGCGGCAGGGGATAACCATTGATCATCCCGGCGTTCCAGATAGCGAGCGAGTCGATCGGCACACCCCAACTGCCGGGATCGGTTCTGGAATAGCGCCGAAGCATTTCTAGCCTGCCTAGAAAAATGCCGCCCGGTACCCACAAATTGGAAAACAGCTGATGCCCGCCGATAGTTTCATATTTATGCGCCGCCGCCGCCGCATCCCAATCCGAAGCCATATAGACCCAAGCGGCGAGCAACCCAAGCCGCGGCTCATCGGCCAGCATATCGGCAAAGCGCGTCATCCAGCCGGGTTCGCCCAGAATGTCATCGTCATATTTGCCCGCAATATCGGTCGTGCAGCCGTCCAAAAACCAATGCCAGGGGGCAAACTGCTTCACATTTTCGGGATGGAGATGTTTTGCCACGATCCGGTCATCGCGCAACGACGTGATGATATCGGCAACGCCGTCCTGCGATCCATTGTCCCAAAAATGCAGCCGGAAATCCGACGGGTCCGCCAGAATATGCGCCACCGTCCGTTCAAAATATTCGCGCCGGTTCCACGAAACCATTAGGATCGAAGGAATTTTGTTCATGGTCAAAGCGATGCCATAGCACCGTTAACCAATCAAGGCGCATTTGGCGCTAGCGTGCGCGTCTGCCATCGCTTATGCACCGGCGCGACGGTAAGCCATTGTTCCGGCGCGTTTCGTCGCTCTGCAGCGCAGGATTAGCTAGTTCATTTGATGACGCCAAAGCAACAGGATCGAAACGAACGCGCTTTATCAGCGGGACAATCAGGCGAGCGGTTGAGCGAACATGCGGTTCGTGGCGGCACGATCGCCTTTGGTGGTCAGATTGCGCGGCTGATCGTCCAGATGGCAGG
This sequence comes from Sphingomonadaceae bacterium, assembly GCA_046153565.1. Classification (GTDB taxonomy): domain Bacteria; phylum Pseudomonadota; class Alphaproteobacteria; order Sphingomonadales; family Sphingomonadaceae; genus Aquisediminimonas. Next base: position 42,775 of record JBJXDU010000086.1, on the reverse strand, counting down.
AACTGTAATCCTAGCGCGGTTGCTGACCCCGGCTGATTTTGGCCTAATCGCCATGGCGGCAACTGTCACAGCCTTCATTGGCATGTTTACCGACATGGGTCTCTCAACCGCGACCATCCAGCGATCAGTTGTGTCGCAACAGCTTGTCAGCACGTTGTTTTTCATCAATTTGGCGGCAGGTTTTATGTTGATGATCATCGCCGTAATCGCAGCCCCCGTTGCGGCATGGATTTTTGATGATCCCCGCGTTTTGGTGTTGGTCATTTGTTTGGCGGCAGCCATTCCGATCAGCGCGGCTGCGGCGCAGCATAATGCGCTGCTCGTCCGCGCTATGCGCTGGATCCCGATCCAGATCATTGCGGTTGTTGGTCAGCTGGCGGGCCTGGCCACCGGTGTTCTGATGGCCTGGTGGGCAGAGGCAGGCTATTGGGCGATCATCGGCCAGACCTTGGTTGCGGCCAGCACTTCATTCGCGCTGAGCTGGTACTTTTGCGCATGGCGACCAAGCTGGATGCTCAACTGGCACAATGCCCGCGCGGAGATAGGGTTTGGAGCGCATTTGTCGGGGTTCAATTTCCTCAACTATTTTCACCGTCAGTTTGATAATGTCCTTATCGGCTGGCGCTGGGGGGCGGTTGAGCTTGGTTATTATAGCCGCGCCTATAATTTGCTGACGCTGCCCATCGGCATGGTGAACGGGGCCATGTCTCAAATTGCCGTGCCCCTGCTTTCCAAACTGAAGGAAAGTCCCGAAGAGTGGAACCGCGCTTACTTGCAAATGTCAACGATCACCGCTTATGCTGGGATCGGGATATGCACGATCCTGCTTGTCAGTGGCCGCCCCCTGATCAGCATTCTCTTGGGTGATCAGTGGGGTGCGGTTGCCGATATTTTTGCCTATCTTTCAATTTCATCGATCCTTGCGACCGGCGGCAACAGTTGCGGCTGGGTATTTGTGTCCTTGGGAAAGTCGCGCGAATATTTTCGCTGGGCGCTATTTGCCTCACCGCTATTTGTTTTGTCATTCGCCATTGGCTTGCCGTGGAAAGCGAGCGGGGTTGCGCTGTCTTACGCGATCGCGATGGCAATCAATGTGCCGCTTTATTATACTTATGCGCTCATGCAAACGACGCTCAGCTGGAAACGGCTGCTTGCCTGGATTGGGCCGGTCTATGGCCTGTCACTAGCCGCGGCGGCAGCGGGGCTTGCAGCGCGTCCGCTGGTCAATTCGCTGCCGCCGGTGGCCCAGATTGTCATTGGTTCGCTAATCGTCACCGTCATTTACCTTGGCGGCGGCTTCATCTGTCTGACGCGGATGTCACATTATGCAACCCTCAAGACAATCGTGTTTGCGGCTGTGGCCCGCGCACGGCAATCGTTCGGCAAGTGGGGCGTGGCAGGCTGATGCGCGTCCTCGTCGCCACTGACGACCGGACGTTCAGCGTCAGCTTGTGTGAGGCTTACCGTGCGCGCGGATTCGACGTCGATTTAGGGGTCAGCGCGCTGTGGCTTGACCTGAAAGTGTATGACATCATCCATCTGCACTGGCCCGAAGAACTTGTCGGCTGGGCCTCGCCACCGCGACCTGACGCGATCGCGCAGCTGATAGCGCGGTTGAAGGCGCTGCGCAGGCGGTCGACATTGATCGCGACTGTCCATAATCTGCTGCCGCATAATGCACCGCGCAACGAAGATGGCTGGGGCAATCTCTATGCCCAAGTTTATAGCCAGATGCACCGGATCGGCCATTTCTCGCGCACGTCAATCGCTGAAGTGAACAGGCTCTTTCCTGATGTCCCAGCGGATAGGCATTGTCTGCACGGGATGAACGATTTTCGCGATCTAAAGCGCTATTCTGTGGGTCGTGATGGTGCGCGCGCCGCGCTTGGCTTTGGCGGTGACGACGTTGTGATCGGCGTGTTTGGCAATTTGCGCAGCTCCGAAGAAATGTCGATAGCCTGCCGCGCCATTGATCAGGCAAAGCTCGACGGCGCAAAAATATTGTTCGCGGCCCGCCCGCCGCATTATGGCAGCCGCATCAAGCGGAGGCTTGCGCAGATGCGCTTTGACGCCTGGCGGCGTCGCCACAATGTTGATGTTCACCCAGGCTTCATCGATGATGCGACGATGGTTGGCATGTTTGAAGCAATGGATATGCTCCTGATCGCACGCTGCGATGGTCACCTCAATTCAGGGCAATTGCCACTCGCCATGACCTTTGGCACACCGCTTGTTGCGCCCAACTTTGGGATGTTTGCCGAAATGATCGGCACATCGTCCAATGAGCTCTATCGGCCCGGCTTCGATAAGGAAGCGGCGCACGCGATCAAGCGATTGGCGGCAAAGCCAGCAAACGACGTGCGTGGCAGCAACCGTGCGCTGGCAAGCGGGTGGGGATGGGATCATGCGCTGGATACGCTGCTCGGTGGTCTTGAAGGCGGTGCGCATGAATGAAGCCCCCACGGTTGCGGTTGTGATTGTCAATTATCGCACGCCTGCGCTTGCGCTGCGCTGCTTGGCGGCGCTTGTACCTGAGCGAAACGCACTGCCGTCGCTGCGCGTCATCATCGTTGATGGTGGATCGGGTGATGGATCAGCCGACGTCCTTGCCGCCGGCATCGATAATCCTGATTTTCATGATTGGGTCACGCTTTTGCCATTGCCGATCAATGGCGGATTTGGCTGGGCGAATAACCAAGCCATCATCACGTTGCTGCAAAGCCAATCGCCACCTGATTTCATCCATTTGCTCAACCCTGACACCGAAATCGAACCCGGCGCCGTGGCAATACTGAGCGCAATATTGGACGAGCATCCGCGCGTTGCCGCGGTTGGCAGCCAGCTGGTTGAGCCCGATGGCCGCAATAGCGGATCGGCATTTCGGTTCCCAAGCGCGGGGCGGGAATTCATGCGTGCATCGCGCACGCCCTCACTCTGCGCGTTGCTCGGGATCAAGCCGACGTTGATCGAACGTGAAACTGCGGGCGTCGCCGAATGGGTCACCGGCGCAAGCGTGATGTTTCGCAGTGACGTGCTGCGTAGTCTGGGTTTGTTTGATGATGGCTTTTTCCTCTATTTTGAGGAAGTCGAACTCATGCACCGGATCAGCCGCGCTGGGTGGGAAATATGGCATGCGCCCGCTAGCCGGGTGATGCATGTTGGCGGAGCGGCGACTGGCGTCAACGCGGTTGCGACGGTCAAACGCGCGCTTCCTGAATATTGCTTCACCTCGCGAAATCGTTACTTCACTTTGGTTCATGGCACGGCCGCCGCCGCGCGCGCGACACGGGCTTGGCTGATCGGCGATATGGTGTGGAAATTGCGGTGCCTGTTCGGGCTGGGGCGCGCGGGCGATGACGTGCCCAATGAACGCGCCATGCTAAAACAGTCGCTGGCGACGTTCCGCCCGTCTGATGTCGTGAAAGCCGAAGTCAACTGGACTGACCGGCTGGGCACAACGCCCGCTTGGATGCGCAGTCAATGACCGCGACCGCGATCATCGTTATCGGTCGCAACGAAGGCGACCGATTGAAGGCCTGCCTGCGCTCGCTGCCACATGCCGCCCGGATCATCTATGTTGATTCAGGGTCAAGCGATGGCAGTCAAGATTTTGCCCGCGCCCAAGGGGTTGAGGTTATCGATTTGGCACTCGACATACCTTTCACCGCAGCACGCGCGCGTAATGCAGGCCTCGCAAGGCTCGCCGGGTCGCCAATTGAATTTGTGCAAATGGTTGACGGCGATTGTGAGCTTGATCCAGCCTGGCTCGAGAACGGCGCGGCAGCTTTGCATCGTGAGCCTTGTGTCGCCGCCGTGTTTGGTCGCCGCCGTGAACGGCACCCCGATCATAGTATTTATAACCAGTTGTGTGACGATGAATGGAATGTGCCCGTGGGCGAAGTCCGCGCGTGTGGCGGTGATGCCTTGTTCCGAATGGCACCGCTGGCCGAAGTCGGTGGCTATACGGATAGTCTGATTGCTGGCGAAGAGCCCGACTTGTGCCTGCGGTTGCGCGCGCGCGGGTGGCGCATCAGGCGGATCGATCATGAGATGACCACGCATGATGCCGCAATTACGCGCTTTGACCAATGGTGGCGACGGACAAAGCGATCAGGGCATGCCTTTGCCGAACATGTCGCACGCCACCGCAGCGCAAGCGACCCTGACTGGTTTCGTCAGCTTGGCGCGATCCTTTTCTGGGGGCTTTGCCTGCCGATCGCCGCAATTGCCGCGCTGATGGTTGCCATTATCGTGCGCTCGCCGGGGTTTTGGGTAACAATCGCCGCTGTGTTGATCGCGCTATATCCGTTACAGTGGCTCCGCGTGGCGTGGCGGAAACAACAGAGCGGGGCCAGCCGAAGCTTTGCGACGTCATATTCAACGCTGATGATGGCGGCCAAATTTGCACAAATGACGGGTGCCATCGGCTTTGTGTGGGGATATATTGTGGGCAAGGCACCGCGCATAATCGAGTATAAAAGCGGAGGTAGACGCGCATGAGCGGACTGCGCGGCCTGCTTAGTCAAATCGCTGAGGATTATCGCGCGCATGGCCGCGACTGGACAAAGCCCGGCTTTCGCGCCGTGGCTGTCCATAGATTTGGCGTCTGGCGAATGGGGGTTCGCCCCGCAATATTACGGGCGCCACTGAGCGTGGTTTACCGAATGATGTTTCGCCGCTGCCGCAACGTCTATAGCATTGAACTACCTTATTCAGTCACGCTCGGGCGGCGCGTGATCGTCGAGCATCAAGGCGGCATAGTCATTCACGGTGCCACCGTCATCGGGGATGACTGCATCATCCGCCAGAATTGCACTTTGGGCATCCGATCGCTAGCGCGGCTCGACGACGCACCTGTGTTGAGAGCGGGCGTTAGTGTGGGTGCGGGTGCCGCGATCCTTGGTGCCGTTACCATTGGAAACGGGGCCGCGATTGGCGCAAATGCCGTCGTCCTTACCGACGTACCGGCAGGCGCGGCTGCGGTTGGAAACCCTGCACGGATATTGCCACGGTCGGGTAGCAACGCCCACGAGCCAGCCAATCATGATGAAGTGGGGAAGGCCTTATGATGCTGCGGCACAGACTGGTCGGCACGGTATTTGGTCGTGTCGCCCAATCAATACGGCATCAGTTGGATTGGATTGGAGCACGGCAATCATATGGCGAATCTACAGGCACGGTTGCGAATGACCGGATTGCCGAAATATTAGTGACGCGGCTGTGCATGCCCGGCGGTGGTTTCCTTGATGTGGGCGCGCATATCGGTTCAATCATGGCCAGCGTCGCGCATCATCAACCAAGCGCTAAACTCTATGCGGTCGAAGCAATTCCTGAAAAGGCCGCCTGGCTTCGCCGCAAATTCCCGGCGGCCACCATCCTTGAATGCGCTGCGGGCGATCATGAGGGAGAAGTACAATTCTTCATCAACGAAAGCCGCAGCGGCTACAGCTCATTATCGGCCGACAATGCAGGAGCCGAGGACAGAATGCGCGAAATTCGCGTGAAGATGTGCCGGATCGATCGCTTGATCGGCGGCGCACCTATTGATGTGATCAAGATCGACGTCGAAGGGGCAGAGCTTGGCGCTGTGCGGGGGCTGGAAGCACTGATGATACGCGATAAGCCGACGATCATGTTCGAAAGCGCGCCGCCAGCCGACGCCAAAGCCCGCGATGATCGGCGCGCGCTGTGGCAGTGGTTTGCCGATCACGATTATACCGTGCTCATTCCCAATCGCGTGGCGCACGGTGATGGCGGGCTTGGGCTTGAGAGCTTTATTGATGCCCATATCTATCCCCGACGAACCACTAACTATTTTGCTGTAGCCCGAACGCGCCGCGACGAGATCCGCGCGCGCGCGCGTCACTGTTTGGGATTTGACTGAATAGCGGCAGGGGTGCGCTTGCTTCGCAAGCCTGCGATAAACGTTCGCACAGCTGCCAGTTTGGGCGCGTCTGCGTAAGCTTGTCCGGCATATTCGCGCAAGCCCCATGCACCCACATCACCAATGCCCGATGTTGAATTGAACAGCATCATCCGCTCCCCCACCCGCTGCTGCCAGAGCGTCAAGAAGCGTGTATAGAGCATGCCCATGCGCGGATCGGCCTGCACTTGCCGGGCAAAAGCCAGATCAGACCCAACAACATGTTGCCCGCCTTCATACCCCAGTAATTCCTTGCCATAATGAGCGGCAATGGCCCTTTGCTTGGCTGATCTGTTGACCACAGCTTCGGCAGACACATTCAGATCGGCAAAAAGCTGATCAATCGTCGCGGGTGAGTATTTATTGAGCTCAGCCCCCATATAAGCAGCAACAGCAAAGGCATCGACATGCGCCTTAGTGTCTTCAAATTCCATGATATGGGCAAAGCACCAATCGCACACAGCCTGTGTCGCAATGATGCGTTTTAATCGTTTGGGCTCAGCGGCAAAAACGCTTTCCCAAATGGCCATAGCGTGGTTCGATTTCTGCGCATAACGAAGCAAAAGGGCACGGAATCCGTCGTTAGACAGCCCCGCCGCCAGCCCCTCGGTCTGGGCTTGGGTGGTCGCCCCGAATCCATAATTCCACACCTCGTTACCAAGTTCGACATGCGCGACGAGGCCCAGCTTCAAATGGTCGTGCACATAAGTCGCAAAGCCGCGAATATAGGTGTCATCGGCATTGTAGGGCATCAAAAACCAAGGGTCGACCTCGGCCTCATTGGCAAGCGCAACCATCATGGGCACCGACGCGCCGTCAGGGCCAATGTGCGAGGACAAGTTAGGGTTAGACACAGTCGCCCAACTGACCCGTGCTGGATTGGCATTGATTGGCTGCCAATCGAGAAACCTGACCGCCGAAAACATCTTGATATAAGCGAGAAATTCGGGCGCGAATGTCGCACGGCGCGGCAATGTGACTTCGCGGCAGTCCAGATTTTTGATGGGGTTGCTGGCCGGCATGTCAGAGACTGTTATCCAGCCTCTGCTCGTCATATCAGGCGACCAGCGCAGCTCCGCTTCAAAACTCTGCTTGGCGCGGCTTAAGACCTTCACGAACCCATCAGCGTCAAATGTGCCGCTGCCGCTATAGGTACATTTAATCCGCATTTTCGCAAACGGCGCCGCAGGGCGATTGAGGAAAATATGCGCACGGTAGCCCGGCGCGAGCGAGCGGAGCGTTGCATCAGCGTTTAATTCCGACGGTTCCAAGCTTCGCCACGCGCCATTATAGCCCGGTTCCTGTAATTTCCAGATGCCCGATGCGACCAGATTGGCGAGGGCGCGGTCATTTCCCCAATATTGCAACGTGGCGAGATTAATGCCGATAGATGTCCGCTGCGGGTTTACATGGGCGGGCGGGTAAACCGGGTGTCGCAGCGCGCGGACGTAAAGCGCGCCGCCGCCGACTAGTCCACACGATAAGAGCAGTGCGACGATTGCGGTGCGCCTCCTCACTTGGCCACCGACCTTACATGGCGGGTGCGATACCACCATTTTATAGCCAGTGGAAATATCCGGGGGCCTTCGATCAAATATCGACGCGCTAACCGCCGGGGATGCGAGGCAAGCCGGTGCGCCCATTCAATCCCTGACCGCTGCATCCACTGCGGCGCGCGCACTTGATCACCAAGCAAAAAGTCAATTGAAGCCCCAATGCACAGCCCGACCCCGCGCGCGCCGTCGCCATGAGCACAGCGGTGAGCCAGAATTTCAGATTGCGGCGCACCAATCGCAAACAGCGTGAACGCCGCGCCCGTCGTCCTCACAAAATCTTCGGCGGCGGCCATCGCTGATTGGTTGGTTAGCAGACCCATCGGCGGAATATGCTGGCTGTAACGCGGTGCTGGGTATTTTCGTTTCAGTCGATCAACCGTATCCGCCTTACCACCGATGATCGCGACGTGGTCACCGTCTAAAAGTAAGCGGTCAAACAAAGTGGCGGTGAGGTCACTGCCCGGGTGGACCGGCAGGACAATATCACAAAGCCGGGCAAGCCGAGCTACAACGCGACTGTCGCACAAACGAAGCGCGGCCCCCTGATACGCCGCGCGAAAGGCATCGGTTGGCGCGCGTCCACCCTTGCGATTAAGGCTGACGAAATGGTCAACATTTGGCGTGACGATATAGGAGAAATGGGGCAGCTGCGAAAAATGCCGCACGGTGCGCAAAAGCGTGTCACTTGTCAGGATGGCAATATCAACATCGATGAATGACTGCGTGCCAATCACCGGCGCGTCGTCGCTCACCTGATCAATAAGCATTGCGATCCCACACGATCATCACCAGCGTTTCAAGAATGATCCGGACATCGAGCAGCGGCGACCAGTGATCAATATAATAAGTATCATATTCAACGCGCTTTTTGGCGCGATCAATCGTTGCGATTTCGCCGCGCAACCCGCGCACTTGCGCTAATCCGGTGATGCCGGGCTTCACCCGGTGGCGCGCGGCATAGCCTTCGACGGCGTCGAAATAATATTGATCCTCAACGCGCATCTTGGTCGCATGCGGTCGCGGCCCGACCAGCGACATTTCGCCGCGCAGCACGTTGAACAATTGCGGGAGTTCATCGATGCTAAGCCGACGGATCACACGGCCCACTTTGGTGACACGGGCGTCATTCTTGGTTGTTCGCGCGGCCCCTGACACGTCCTGACGGTCTCTATACATTGACCGGAATTTGAAAATGCCAATTTCAAGATTGTTGAAGCCGTAACGTTGTTGGATGAATAATATATCGCCTTTGCTCTCAAGCTTGATAGCAATCGCGGTCGCGACCATGATTGGCGACAGAATGATGAGCGCAATCAGCGCGAGTGCGCGGTCCTGAACACCCTTGATCAGCACATCAAAGTCACGGATTGGGCGCAGCCATAGGCTGAACACCGGGAGCGACCCGATGAAATTGACGCGGTAGTTTGATCGCAGCGCAACGACCTCACGCGGCAAGCAACACACATCAACCGCAGCGGCACTTAGATGATCGACAATCGCATCAAGCCGGGCTTGCTGAACCTTGGGCAAAGCGATGATCACTTGATCAAGATTGCCCTCCTGCGCCATCAATAGCAATTCTAGGAATCCGCCGAGATAGTGAAGATCGCCAATCGGCTCGCGGTCCACACGCGCCTTACGTTCATCAGCAAAGCCGATAATTTTCAGGTGAGGCAATCGTTCGATCGTCAGCAATTCAACAACCCGGTTCGCCATTTCACGATCTTCGGCATAGATGACAATGCGCTGACCGATAAAGCCGCCATCCATGAGCCACCAGGCAATCTTGCGAAACCCGATGCGACTGACAAACAGAAAGGCGAGGGACACCACGACATAAGTGAGCGCGAGCCCGCGCGAGAAATCAGTCGCGGTTCCGAAAAGCGAAATGGTAAAGCCAGACAGCGTGACCGCAACGAGAAAATCGATCATCGCACCTTGACCGACATCCTCACCTTGTCCGCGAAAGGCAGAGTATGAATCGCGCGACAAGCGGATCAGGAAGAAATTGATGCCGGTCACAATCGCGGCGGTTTCGTGCATTTGGCGATCAAAATAGCGCGCAGACAGCGCATCATAAACCAGAATTGCCACGGCATAAGCAGCAACAAGACAGATAAAATCATTCGCTATGCCAATCGTTCGCAGCACATTTGATGTGAAGCGAACGCGCTGATTAATGGCCTTGGCGGTTTTTTGCCGAGGTTCCGTCATGAAAGCGCCCCAAATAGTCCGCGTCCCGAAACCGATCCTGGCCGTTCATCCAGTTTGAAACTACGCACGGCGAGAGCCCGTCCGCGCGCCGCAGCGGCTGCACATGCCGGCTCACCAAAGAAGCGGCACTGCGCAGCGTAATTGTCCCACCCGGCAACCGAGCCCGGACTGCGGATTGTAAAGTCACGCGCCACCGATAGCCCGCGCGCTTTGTTCCCCATACGACGCAGTAGCTGGCTATAGTCACGGGTCACACTCATAGTGAGCGGTGCATCACGAATGGCGCTTTCATAGGCTTGGGTCGCGCGGCGCGCCTCACCCCGCCGCACAAGAATGTCAGAAATCAGGGCCAGCGCTTGGAGGTTCTGGGGATCATCACTAACCACAATTTGAATATCACCCAAGGCGGCGGACAGGTTTCCACCAGCCAACGCCATCCGACCGCGAACCAAAAGCGCATCATTGTTGGCCCTGTCAGTTTCGAGAATGTCATCAATAATGGCCTTGGCGTCCTGAACCTTTCCGGTTGCATAAAGCGCCATCGCATACAGCGACCGCGCTTCGGTCGTGCCGCCCCGTGCACCCGCCGACAGAATCGCCAACGCCTCGCTCGCTCGGTCGCGAGCCAATAGATACCGAGCGACACCCGTCCGCACAGTTACCGAGCCTGCTTTCGCAATTTGTGCCAGCTGGGCAGGCGTAAGCGGGTCTGGATCATTGTCGAGCCATGTCGCACGCACGGTTTGCATCACATTAATGCTGTTCGGATTCTGGTTGATAAAATCAAACAAAAGCGTGCGCGCCTTCGCCGCATTCGCAATTTTGTACAAAAATTGCGCAAATTCAATTCTAAGCGCAACGTCCTTGGATCGCGAGGCTAGCAAGGCTTCATAGGCAGCCGTTAGCCGGGCGGGATCGCCCTCTGCACGTTCAATCTCAACTATAGTTGACAGCGTCGCCTCTGTGCGTGAGCCGGGAGGGATATTCGCATCAATCAAGGCCCGTGCAGCGCCAAAATTGCCACCAATCGCCAGAATTCGCGCCCTAAGCACATTGCCCAATTCGTCATTTGGACTGATTGCCAGCAACTGATCGGCAAAGGTCACCGCGTCGGCGGGTTTCTTCTGATCAAGGGCAACCATGCCCTTCACCAACAATGCGCGTGTTGCGTTAGGATCAAGCGCAAGAATACGATCTGCGGCTGTCGTTGCCTCGGTCAACTGACCTGTTTGGAATGACATTTCGGCCACAATTTGAAGCGCCTCGGCATTCGTCGCGTCTAGTTCAATGACTCGGTTATAATCGTTCAGCGCGTCGAGTGGTCGATTGAGCTGCAAATCAATCCGGCCAAGCACGAGCCATTGGACGGCAATATCGTCGCGGATGCCGATTGCGGTTAGCATCTTTTGTCGCGCGCGCGCTAAGTCGCCAGCATTCATGAGGGCAACGCCTTCCGCGGTTGCGCGTTCAGCCTTTTGCTGCGCCGATGAGCATGCCCCCGCAACTATAGCGACTGAAAGTAAAGCGTAATTCCAAAATCTCATCGGGTCTAACTTAATCTAATCGATTTGGCTAACGAACGTCACTCGTTCCGAAAACCGAAATTTACCATTTATCGACCATTACTCTTTGAATTACGCGAGAAAATGCTATAAACTGATAACTAGAATCGATCTTAGGCGCAACAGCTTTGTTGCCGCATCCGCGCTGTCAAGGGTGCCAGTGGCGGGCGGGCGGCGCCTGACGGACAATTGATGACAAAAGGAGATAGGCATGCTAGCTCCTCAATGTTGCGAATTATTGGGGCGAAGGCATTGATCGTAAAAGCTATGGTGACTTTGGTTGCAGGCGTGATGCTTGTAACCGCGATACACCCTGTCCAAGCGCAGGAGGCAGCGCCTGTCATTGTCACGGGAACGCGTGTTTACACGGTCAATCCCGGCGATGAGATTGAGGTATATGTGTGGGGCGAAGAACGGTTGCAGCGAACGATTCGTGTCTTACCCGATGGCAGTTTCTCATTCCCTTTGGTAGGCAAGGTAGTCGCGTCCGGAAAATCTCCGACCCAGATTGAAGCCTTGATTACCAAGGGTCTTGAAGGTCAATATCGCGGCCAAGTGCCGCAAGTGACGGTGTCGGTGCGCAATCCGTCTGGCTTGCAGTTTTCGGTTGCCGGCCGTGTACGCAATTCTGGCACATTTTCGCCCGGCCGGTATGTCAATTTACTCGAAGCGCTGAGCTTTGCGGGTGGCCCCGCTGAATTCGCCAATCTCGACAACATCTCGATCATCCGCAAAACCGATGCCGGGCTGGTAACGATCCGCGCGCGTCTTTCGGCTGCCTTTAAGGGCGGCGTCGCCGCGCGTGATGTCAACGCAAACGCCATTCCGCAGATCGAAAGTGGCGACACAGTGATCGTGCCATGACGGGAGTCAGCAGCCTGCCGTTTTGCGAACAGATTGCCGTATTGCATAGCCGCATAGTCCAGTGCGGGGCATCGTTGATCGCCATCGGGGTCGCGATGATCAGTCAGACGGCAAACGCCGACACGCGCGTTTTCGCCGAAGTGTCGACGAAAACCGAATCGGCGGAAAATCCCTATCTGCTTCCCGATACAAACACGCAGGCAGTGTCGATATCGGCATCCGTTGCGCCGTCACTTATCATCAATGACGGTACGAGCGAATTTCGGCTGAACGCCAAGCTTGGCTTGACTGAATTTCTGCGCCGTTATGATTCAAACCAGAATTACGGCATTAATGGTAGCGTAACGCATCGACTGAATTCTCGATTCTCGGTCGACGCTGGCTTGAGCTTTGACAGCGGGGTTATTGGAGCCGGCGATTTGCAGACCGTGCGGCAAACCGATCCAGTGGCCGCCCCGCCGCCGCCGACCGCGACTGGCGATGTGCCGCTCAGCACGCTCGGCGGTCGCCGCAATTCTATCGCAGGCACCGTCAATGCCAACTTCCGCGCTACATCTCGCGATAGCTGGCAGATCGGCGGTAATTTTGCCTTCTCGCGCTTTCCGTCGGGATTGGTCACCAGTGAATATGATCAATCCGGCGTGTCGTTTGGATTTAACCGAACGCTGAGTGACCGTACGTCGATTGGCATTAACACGTCGGTGTCACGCACTGACTATCGGCGGACACGAATTGGCGATTCGCTAACGGGCTCGCCACAAATTACCGTTTCAACGCAACTTGGGTTGCTTTGGAGCCTTTCAGGTTCGGTCGGCCTGACAGTGTCATCAAGTCGCACACCAATTGGAAGCATTACGCAAACCTCATTTTCCGGCTCGGCCAACCTGTGCCGCTCGGGTGACCGCAATCGGCTGTGCGCCTTTTTAAGTCGCGCCGTTCAACCGACGCTGGGCGGAAATGTGAGACCACAAACGACCCTTGGCGGCAGTTACCAGCGTCAGCTGAGCGAAAAAGGTTCGGTCACAGCGGATGTTGGCTTTACAGGCGCCTCAAGCGGAGGGGTCGGGACACAGCGCGGCACCCAGTTCGCAAGAGCGTCAGCAACTTACACTTACCGATTCACCGATAAATTTGCCGCCACCGTTTCGGGCGGTTATAATGACAGCTTTCGTGATTTGGTGCAGCGCCGCGCAAACTATAGCGTAGGTGTTGGCCTCACGTATCTATTGGGGAAACGGCGATGAGTGCCGATACAGATTACGCAGACGAGGGCAAAGGCGGGCCGTCGTTCCTGGTTCATTTGCCCACCATATTGTGGCAGCGGAAATGGCTGTTCATCATTCCGGCGATCATCCTGTCAATTGCGGGCGTAGCGGCCGCATATCTGTTACCCACGACATATCGATCGACCGCGATCCTGCTGGTTGAATCCCCGCAATTGCCGGTTGAAATTGCAGGACTCCCGGCGACCGACGTTATTGACCAGCGCGTTGCCAAGGTTCGTCAACAGGTGCTTAGTCGCCCTGATCTGATCGAAATGATCCAGCGGCTTGATCTGTATTCAAAAGAGCGGGCGACCGACCCGCTATCTGAAGTCATCACCAAACTCCGCAGCGATGTGTCTTTCGAACCCGTCAGCGCTGAATTGCAAAGAAGAGGCAATGGCCGGTCGACGACAATCGCGTTTTCGATGAGCTTCGACTATTCTGAAGCGTCAAAGGCGCAGGCTGTCGCGCAGGATATTGTCGATAAAATCCTGCAAAGCGATTCAACAAAGAATGCCGAACAAGCTGCGAACACGGTTTTGTTTTTAACTGATCAGGCAAACGAACTCCAAACGCAAATCGCGCTGCTGCAAAGCCAGATATCGGGTATCAAGGCCCGCAACGGATCAACATTATCCAATTCTGGCGTAACAATGCTGGGTGGCGGCGGTGGTAATTATGATGCACAGATTGCAGCCCTGCAACGCGACAATACGCAGCTCAATAACCAGCGCGACTTGCTCAAGACAGCCGACAAACGCGATCCCTTGGTTGCCAACGCCGAAGCGGCACTGGCCGGCGCGCGCGCGGTCTATTCAGAAAATCATCCTGATGTTGCCATAGCGCGCCAGCGGCTTGCCGAAGCCAAGGAATTAGCAAAGAAGAACGTCAAAGACATTCCAACGGATACCATTACCTCTCAGTTGGCTTTCAACAATTCGCAGATTGCCGCGCTGCAAGCAGCAAAGGCGCGCGATTCTGCCCAGACATCGGCAATTCTGAGTGCCCAATCAAAAGCGCCGGTTGTTATGGAGCAAGTCGCGCAGCTTCAGCAGCGGCTGGAAGGGCTTAATTTTCAATATCAAGGTGTTTCGCAAAAGCTGATGACCGCCGATGCAGCCGCGAAGATGGAAACCGAGCAAAAGGGTGAGCGGCTGCGCTTAGTGGAGCCGCCTGTCGTGCCCGATCAACCCTCATCGCCCAATCGGCCCAGACTGATCATTGGCGGCATTGCTGCGGGACTGGCCGCAGGCTTAGTGCTCGCGCTTGCCGTGGAGCTATTTTATCGGCCGATCCGCGGGCTTGATGCCGTGACCGCTATCACAGGCACGGCCCCGTTAATCGGTATTCCTACCATCGCGCGCAAACGCAAACCACTTCGTCGCTGGGTCAGAATGCCGTGGCCCTTCCGGCGTCGGAAAACGGCATCAAACGAATGAGCGCCACCATGATTGACGGGCAAAAGGCAATATCAGTGCTACATGAAACTAGTCAGCGGGTGAGCCACACACGGCCCATTACGATACCGTCTCCCGAAAGCCTAAGCGCCGTCACCGCCGATGCGGCGACCCTTGAAGCCAACGATGTGGTTGGCTTTAACGCGCGTGACATCCGATCACGCCCCTTTAACTTGCTACGCAAACTGGTTCTGAAAGAAATGAGTGCGAAGGGCTGGCGGTCAATCGGGATCACGTCGGCCGCTCCCGACGCTGGCAAATCATTTCTGTCAGCAAATTTGGCGGCGGCGCTTGCGCAATTGAATGATCGCCGCGTCTATTTGTTCGATTTCGATCTGCGGCGGGCGTCGCTCGCCGAAAAGCTCGGGGTTGAGGGCAATGCAGGACTGCATGATTTTCTCGAAGGCCATGTCGACGGACTAAACACCATCGGTCGCCACGTGACCAACCTTAACCTGACGCTTTTTCCCTGCTATCCAACCAACTGCAACTCGGCCGAATTGCTTGCCAGTGCGCGGTTTGAGGCGCTTACGAATGCCATGCGCGCGACACCAGATGATGTGATCATGGTATGCGATTTGCCGCCCGCTTTTGCCAATGACGATGCCATGTCAATCATCCAGCGACTTGATGCTTATTTGTTCGTGGTTGAAGAAGGCATTACGACTAAGGCGCAGATCCGCGATGCCATGCAATTGCTGGCACCGGCGCCCTGCCTGGGGACGGTGCTGAACCGGCACAAACCAAGTGCGAACGGCTCATATGGCTACGGCGCCAATTATAGTCGCTATTACGGCGAGTAGGCGTTGACCCAGCGCCAACTTGCGATTGTCTCAAAATAGGGCGGATTGCGCCGCATGCCTTGGTTTATTTTTTGTTGACATTGATCGTGATGATTGGTCTGACGGATGGCTATAAATAGTAACATAATTGAAATGGTCTATCGCTTGACCATCAGGCTTAATGTGGGGATATTATCATGAAATCATTTGCAAAACTAGCGTCGTGCTTGGCCGCTATCGTGATGGCCGTTCCGGCGCAAGCCGCGATCATTACGTCAGTTGAAATCAGAAATGCGATTCCCACATGGCTGCAAGTGGGCGAACTTGAACTTTTTCAAGTCGGTACTGGCCGCAACGTAGCTTTGGCAACGAACGGCGGCGTGGCAACGGCATCAAGTGTATTTGGATTTGCGGCGCTTGGTCAGCCTGCCAATTATGCGGTTGCGGGCTTTGCCAATGATGGTAGCACCAACGGTGACTACGGTCTTGCTGGCAACGGTATCTTTCATTCGGGTACTGCCGGTGGCAGCGAGTGGCTTAGAATCACGCTGGCGGCGGCGACCGATGTGCGCACGATCAGCATTCATGGCCGGACAGATGGCGGCAATGGTGTGCGCGATGTTTATAACTATTTTGCGTATAACGGCAGTCAGTTGGTCGCGACAGGCAGGCTTGATGCTACCCGCAGTTACCATTTCGCCACCGCCGATCTGGGCGTTGCGCCCGTTCCTGAGCCTGCCACATGGATGATGCTTCTGGCGGGTTTTGGGATTGTTGGCTTCGCCATGCGAAACCGCAGGAACCGCATTGCCGCGTTGGTGTGACCGTTTTTGCGGGGACAAGAGTGGCTTGCCGGTCGCCCTTTCTTTTTCGGTGTCGCTAAATGTGGTAATGCCGAACGGGGCAGTGGCATAGGGAATAAGAAGCGTGATCGATGACGACGATCATGACAACGGCTTGGCGGAACGGCGTGATGCGATGGGTGATCCGCACCCATATCGATCACGCGGCTGGTCAGCGCTCATCATCTTTACGATGGCTGCAGCCCTTTTGTTTGCGATAGCGGGACCAACGGGGCCGCTCCCTGCCACACCGTCACCGGTTGGTGGCTACAAGGATGGGGTCAAGGCCGAACCAGCGGTGCTGACGTTTCAACCCGTCGCTTCCGATGTCGCCGCAAAGCTAAACGAAGCTGTTCCTGATTTTGTCGGGCCAATCGAGGCGGCAAAGCCGTTTGCTATCAACCGGCTGACGCCAGACCCCAGCGCGCAATTGAATGCGCTAGAATGCCTTACCTCTGCCATTTATTATGAAGCGGCGTCCGAGCCAGTCACGGGGCAGCGCGCCATTGCTCAAGTTGTGCTTAATCGGACGCGCCATCCCGCTTACCCCAATTCGGTGTGCGGCGTTGTCTTCCAAGGGTCAGAGCGCAAAACCGGGTGTCAGTTCAGCTTCACATGCGATGGGTCAATGGCGCGGGTACCCAGCCCAAAACTGTGGACGCGCGCATCGATAATCGCTCAACAGGCACTGGCAGGCTATGTTGAACCATCAGTTGGCCTCTCAACGCATTATCACACTATTTGGGTTGTGCCTTATTGGCAATCGAGCCTTACCAAGATTGCAACCATCGGGGCGCACATTTTCTACCGCTGGGGCGGTGCGGCGGGCGGTGGTTTTACGCAGGCCTATGGCGGGGTTGAGGCTCAGCCCGAACGTCTCATATTTGCGACCCTCATGCGCGCTAAGTTAGCCGAACTCGAAGCCGCTGCGACCGTGGAATCGAGTGTAAACTCGTCTGAACCAACCGAAACGGCGCAGGTAGCTAGTCCGCCCGAATCGAGCCAAACCTCCAGCTTCACGCTACCCGAACCAGCCGCGAGCACCGGGGCGACGCTGTCGGTTGACGGCAATAAGGCGAGTTTGCTTGCCGACGAAAACCGCGGCGAACTTATCCAAAAGTGATCGCCTAACCCAAAGTGATGCTAGCCAATCGCTAGCGAAACTGGCATCAGCGGACCGCGATAGTCGCAAGATCAGAAGGGTGCGTTTTGGTTCCTCAACTTGAATTGCGCGCGCTGACGAAATCGGTCCCGGGCGGGCGCGTGCTGTTTCGCGATCTTGCGCTGACGTTGGTGCCTGGTGAACTAGTCGCGATCATTGGGGAATCGGGCGCGGGTAAATCAACATTGCTCAATCTCGCCGCCGGGCTTGATCATTGTGATTCAGGCGAAATCGTGATTGGCGGCGACAATCTAGCGGATCTTGATGAGCGCGCGCTTACCGACGTGCGTCGCCGCCGGATTGGTTTCGTGTTTCAGGCGTTTCACATTCTGCCCTATTTGACGCTGCGCCGAAATGTGGCGTTGCCGCTTGCACTAGCCAAAGCAAATGCCGCCGAAACCATGGCACGCGCCGATGCGATGCTCGCGCGCGTTGGGCTGGGTGATCGCGGCAATGATTATGCGCGTGACTTGTCGGGCGGCGAGTTGCAACGCGTCGCAATTGCACGCGCGCTCATTCACCAGCCAGCGCTGATCCTCGCGGACGAACCGACCGGCAATCTGGATGCGGAAACGGCGCAGACCATCCTCACGCTGCTTGCCGACGCAACGCGCCAATCAGGTGCGGCGGGTCTGCTGGTCACACATTCAGCGGCGGCAGCGGCAATTGCCGACCGGACGTTAGTGCTCAGCGCCACCGGTCTTGCGCCTGCTGATGACTAGCCAGCCAGACCGCGCGCTACGTTGGTTGATTGCGGGCGACTGGCGGCAACAGCCGGGCCGGATTGCGATTGCAGTTATTGCGATTGCGGTTGGTGTCGCCCTTGGCTTTGCGGTGCATCTGATCAATGGATCGGCGCTTGCCGCTTTTGGCCAAGCAGTGCGCACAGTGAGCGGCGACGCTGATTTGCGAGTGAAAGCCGTCAGCACAATCGGCATGCGCGAAAGCCTGTATCCGCGCCTCATCGCCGCCCCCGGAATTGCCGACGCAAGCCCCGTGATTGAGCTCAAGGCCACGATGCCGGGGGGTGAACGGCTGACCTTGCTCGGGCTCGATATCATTCGTGCGGCGGGGGTAACGCCCAGATTGATTGGCATGCCTGCCGCTGGCCCCGGCGGCGGCGAGGATTTGTTTGCAAGCGATCTTCTGTTCCTGTCACAAGCGGCGCTAGACAGTGCGAAGCTGAAAATCGGGCAAAGCGTGCTGATCAGCGCCAACGGACGGACGCAGGCGTTGCTGATCAAAGGGCGTCTGCCCGGGATCAGTGGAGACCGCCGCGTCGGGATGATTGACATTGCGACGGCACAGTGGCGGTTTGACCGGATCGGCACGATTGACCGGATTGACCTCAAACTAACGCCCGATAGCCAGCCAGATGCGGTGCGCAAAAGGCTCGCCGCGCTGCTCCCTGCCGGCGCTATTGTTACCGACGACGCTGACGAGGCCAAGCAAGGCGATACGTTATCGCGTGCCTACCGCGTCAACCTGGATATGCTGGCGCTTGTTGCCTTGTTTACCGGATCGTTCCTTGTCTATTCAACGCAGTCGCTTTCGGTCGCGCGGCGGTTGCAGAGCTTTGCCCTGTTGCGCACGATTGGCTTGCAACGCAGTGGCATCTTTGCCCTTGTGACGATTGAAGGTGCGATTACCGGGGTCATTGGATCGACGCTTGGCCTTGTGCTGGGCTACGGCCTTGCTGCGGGTGCGCTATCAATTTTGGGGGGGGATTTGGGCAGTGGCTTGTTCGGCGATGCCCCACCGCGGCTTGTGCTTGATCCCGTTGCGGGTGCGGTCTTTTTTGCGCTTGGGCTGGCCGCAGCGATTGGAGGGAGCTTGTTTCCCGCCTGGCAGGGGGCACGTGCTGCCCCCGCCGCCTCGCTAAAAAATACAGGTGACTTGATTGATCCGCGCGCGCGCGTTCGCGGTTGGCCGTCGCTATTATTGGTCATCGCTGGCGTTGGTGCTGCGTTGCTCCCTGCCATTGGGCGATTGCCCTTATTTGGCTATCTTTCAGTCGGGTTGCTGCTTGCCGCCGGGATCGTAGGCATGCCGTGGTTAGCCCGTACGTTGCTGGCTCCACTCGTGCGCCGTATGCAGCGCGCAGTGCCGCTTGATTTGGCCATCCAGCATTTGCACGGAGCACCAAATGCCGCAGCAACGGCACTATGCGGGATCGTTGCCAGCACAGCTTTGATGATCGCGATGGCGACGATGGTCACGAGCTTTCGCGGTGCGGTTGACGAATGGCTCGGCAATATCCTCGTCGGCGATCTTTATGTGCGCAGCGAGCCCGGCGCGGGCGGCTTTGATGCTCGGTCGCAGGCTGCAATCGCGCAGATCAACGGCATTGCGTCAGTCGCGTTTAATCGGCAGACACCGATTACGCTGACGCCCGGTGAGCCGCCAATGACTTTGGTCGCCCGCCCTGTCGCGGCACCGAATGACGCAACCCTCATCTTGATCAGCCCTGCGATTGCGCCGCCGCCCAGCCAGACGGCCGTATGGCTATCCGAACCCGCCGCGCGGCTGCTCGGTCGCACGGCGGGTGACACGATCACGCTTCCGATTGGCGAAAAACGATCCTTCTTTGTCGCGGGTATCTGGCGTGATTATTCGCGGCAGCAAGGGGCAATCGTGATCGACAATCGCGACTATAGTCGGCTGACCGGTGACGATGTGCGCGATGATGCGCTCATTCATTTGGCGCCCGGGGCTGACAAAGCTGCCGTGATGCGCGCCGTGCGCACCTTGGCCCCCGCAGGCCTTTCGGACAAACTCGCTTTTGCCGAACCCGGCACGCTGCGCCGTTTTGCGCTGAGTATTTTTGACCGCAGCTTTGCGATCACTTATGTGCTTGAGGTTATCGCGATCATCGTTGGCCTTGCCGGGGTGGCGGCCACAGCGTCGGCCCAAGCCGTTGCGCGGACGCGGGAGTTTGGCATGCTTCGCCATCTGGGCGTCGCGCGCGGTCAGATTGTGTCAATGCTTGGTATCGAAGGCGCGCTGCTTGGCACGGTCGGTGGCGTGGTCGGCGTGACGCTGGGAATCGCGATCAGCCAAGTGTTGATCCATGTGATCAATCCGCAGTCGTTCAACTGGACGATGACAACGCGGTTGCCGCTGCCATTGATGGTCTCGGTGATCATTGCATTGATCATTGCTTCGGCGCTGACCGCGATGCTCGCCGGGCGCAGTGCCGTTTCAATCGATGCCGTCCGCGCGGTGAGGGCCGACTGGTGAAGCGCGCGATCATCCTCGGCTTGCTCGCGCTTGCCAGTGGCAGCGGTGCGCAAGCCCCGACGATCACCTATCCCGATGTGAAGCCGGATCGCGCTTTCGCCTTTCCCGCCGATCACGGTGCGCATCCGGCGTTTCGCACTGAATGGTGGTATGTGACCGGCAGCCTGCGCACGCAGACTGGCACCGAGCTGGGCTTTCAAATCACATTCTTCCGCACGAGGCCGCGCGTTGATCCACGCAACCCAAGCGCATTTGCCGCCAGGCAGATCATGTTCGCGCATGTCGCGCTCTCCGATCCTGCGCTCAAACGGCTGCGCCATGATCAGCGGGCAAGCCGCAGCGGCTTTGGTATTGCGGGCGCGAGCGCTGGCGATGCCGATGTCAGCATTCGCGATTGGCGGCTTGTGCGGCAAAAGGACGGTCGCTTTGTCGCCAAAATTGCAGCGCGCGATTTCACGTTAGCGCTGACCTTCACGCCGACGCAGCCACCGCTTCTGCAAGGCGTTGGCGGATATAGCCGCAAAGGCCCCGACCCGCGCTCGGCAAGCTATTATTACTCACTCCCCCAGCTCGCGACGGTGGGGACAATCACACGCGGGCGCGGCGCGGCAGAGCCTGTCACGGGCCGGGCGTGGCTCGACCGCGAATGGTCATCACGCTATCTTGGTGGGGAGGCCGTTGGCTGGGACTGGACTGGTCTCAATTTTGACGATGGCCGCGCGCTGATGGCGTTTCGGATCAGGGGGAAAAGCGGCACCACGCTCTGGGCGGGCGGCACCTATCGCCGCGCTTCGGGTGCGGCCGTGACGCTCACACCGCAGAATGTGCTGTTCACGCCGCTCGCGCGATGGCGATCCAAGCGCACCAAAGCGCTCTATCCCGTTGCACAGCGCGTAACGATCACGCTTCCCGAAGGCGCACAAGCCTTTGATCTCCGACCCGCTTTCCCCGATCAGGAACTCGATTCGCGTAGCAGCGGCTTACCGGTTTATTGGGAGGGTCTGGTGCGCACGACGGGCGCGACCGGCTACCTTGAACTGACCGGATATGCCGCACCGCTAGCGATGTAGCCTTGTCGCTGCACCTTAAAACAGGCAAAGCAGGCACGGGCAATGAAGGGCGGACCAATGGCACTCTATCTCGGCATTGACGCAGGCGGCAGCCATACCCGCGCACGGCTTACCGATGAGGCGGGCAGCATCCTCGGCACCGGCGAGGCAGGGCCAGCCAATGCGCGTATTGCGATAGATGTGCTTCACCGCACTTTGCTCGATGCCTGCCAGCAAGCGGTCAGCGCGGCAGGCTTAAGCGATTCCGACGCCGCCACAATCAAGGCAGGTATGGGCATTGCCGGCATCAACCGCATGGGGATGAAGCTCAAAATTCAGGCGCTTGCCTTCCCATTCGCCAGCGTTGCGCTCAGCAGCGATGCTGTGATTGCCAATCTCGGCGCGCATATGGGTGAGGACGGTGCGATCCTGATCCTTGGCACGGGCAGCGTCGGCATGGTCAAACGCGGCGAGGATAGTTTCAGCATCGGCGGCTACGGCTTTCCCATTTCGGATGAAGGCAGCGGTGCGGCCCTCGGGCTAAGCGCGATCCGCCACGCGCTCCGCGCGCTTGATGGCCGCACCCGTCCTTCGCCATTAAGTCAAGCGATCACCCAGCAATTTGATCATGCCATCCCCCGCGTCATTGCGTGGATGGATGACGCGACACCAAAGCATTATGCCGAATTTGCGCCCTTGGTGATGGACTATGCCGAAAATGGCGATGAAATCGCGCTGCTGATCGTGCGCGACGCAGCACAACATGTCGAGCGCTTCATCGAGACGATCCTCGCACGCGGGGCCCGGCGCTGCGTGCTGATGGGCGGCCTCTCACCCCGGATGAGGCCGTGGTTGCGCGCGCGGATCGTCGACAAACTTGCCGAACCACTGGGCGATGCGCTTGACGGCGCGCTGATTTTGGCGGGGCGGCCAATTCCGGTGTCATAGTGCCAGGCCTCACTGCGTTTGCAGCATCTCGCCAGTGATCTCATAGCCGCCGTCTAGCCAATCGACAACTTCGCGCGCGGCGGGATGATCTACGGTGGCATATTTGGCGCGCAGCTTGGGCAGGCGATCACCCAGCCGGTCGAGTCCACTATCTTGCAGGGTAAGGATGTCGGCTTGCAGCATGGCCGCGAGGTCTGCGCCTGCTACCGCGATAGCCGCCTCAAGGAACGCGGCGCCGTAGCGATAGTCATCGCCGAGCCGATAGCTCTGCGGCAGCGTCAGCGTGGGGATGCAGCCAAGGATCGGCTGTGACGCCGGGTTTATCGCATGATGGCTGACATAAGTCCCTAAATGTGCTGGCCGGCCGGTGAAGGCGCGCAGATGAAGATATTGCGACATGCGCGGGCCATCATTGACCGGATAATTATCCCACAGCGCGAGTCTGCGCCCGAGCTGCGCAGATATCTCTCGCAAATGGCCATATGAATATTCAGCCGAGCAGACCTCCTCCCCCGTCCAATAAACTGGCACAGCCGGATCGATGCGGCGCCCCAATGTTTCAAGATAGTCCGCAGGCCGCGCGCCGAAGACGCGGTCAAGCACGGGATCATGCGAATAATAGCTGGGGCACATGAAGAAGCGCGTCGCCCGGCTATTATCGAGGATGAACGCGACGATATCGGCTTGTCGATCCGCCAAATCAGGCACATCGCCGCGCATATCGTCAAACAGGATGGCGAGATCTTCGATCCCCATCGCGTCAAGCTGGGCGAGCTTGGCGACGAGGGCGCTGCGCACCTCGTCACTGAAATCAAGATGCGCGCCGTAGGGGGTTAGCCCAACGCCAAACCGAACCCCGTGCGCACGGCAATGTGCAGCAAAGCTCGATATCGCCTCCGCCTCTTGAGTGCTGTGCAATTCCTGCCACGCGCGGCGCAGCTTGCTTTCGATTTTGGGTGCGTAATGAAAGAAACGGTAACCCGCCGGTGCCAGCCGCGACACCACGTCGGCGCGCTCAACCCATGACCAGCTCCGCCCGAAATAGCCTTCGATGATACCAAGTTCTGGGATCGTCATGCCGTCCGCCGATGCAGTGCATCAAGCGATTGATCGCGCGCTGCCATTCTGTGGTCCCTCGGCTGTGATCAGGCTATGTCTGAGGGCGACGCCTACTTTGTCAAGCGGAGGTGCAATGCACGCGCACATGGTGGCACTTCTGCTCGCGCCATGCTATTCAAAATACAGCGATAATGCCTGCCTGCTCAGCGAAAGATTACGCCCATGACGCAAATCCGAAAAGTCTATCTTGGTGGTCCTGAAGTCTTCTTGCCCGATGCCTTGGCCGTGGTAACGCAGAAGGCGACGCTGTGCACCCAATATGGGTTTGAGGCCGCGATCCCGAGCGACAATGGCGGCAATCACAGCAGCGATTGGAGCCACTACACGCCGACACAGATTGCGCGCGCCATCTATCAGGCCAATGTCGATACAATGAAGAGCGTCGATTTTGGTATCTTCGATCTCACCCCGTTTCGAGGCGTTAGCGCGGATGCGGGGACGATCTTTGAGGTTGGCTTGATGGTCGGCATGGGCAAGCCTGTCTTTGGCTATACCAATATTGCGGGCGATTATATTGATCGCTTTGGCGTCAAGCAGGCTGCACCCGATGCCAATCCGATGATTGCGTGGGTCGATGATCGTGGCTGGCGGATCGAAAACTTCGGTGGTGCCGACAACCTGATGATTGACAGTGCGATTGCCTTGAACGGCGCAGATATGGTGCGGATGAGCGCGCCTTTGCCCGACTTGTTCCACTATATGGAGGCTTTCAAGGGCGCGCTTGGCGAAGCCAAGGCCTATTTCACAGCCAAATAAGCCGACCTTGTCAGCCATATGGTGAATCCCCGCTTTAGCTTTGGCTCGACTTGGGTTAAGCACCGCGTAAACCGTTGTCACGTATGGGTGCAAATAGATTTGTAGGGCGCGAATGGCAGCAGTTGCAGGATTAGTGAAGGCAAGGCTGCTAGGCGGTTTCCGGTTGCTGGACGGTGACGGCAACGCGATCACCATATCGGGAAAACGCGCGCGCGCATTGCTCGCCTATCTGACGCTCGCAACCGATCTCAGCGCGAGCCGCGCGGTTTTGGCACCATTGCTATGGAATGATCGCGGCGATGATCAGGCGCGGTCGAGCTTGCGACAATGTCTTGTTGAACTCAAGACTTCGCTGGGCATCGGCTATAGCCATTTGGTGATTGCCTCGCGGTCGTCGGTGTCGCTTGCCGCTGGCTTTATCGTCAGCGATGTTGCCGAAATTGACGCGATATTGCACGGTGACGATGCCGACGCCGCGATTGACCGGATCACCGCGCTGGGGCGGACGCAATTGCTTGATGATCTTGATTTGTCGGGCCCCTTTGCCGCGTGGCGTGCGCAAGACCAAGTTCGGATCGAGCGGCAACTTGCGGCGGGCGTCGCGGCACAAATGGATCGACTGGAACACCTACATGATTGGCCGCGGATTGCGGCGCTCGCCGATGCATGGGGCGCGCGCGCGCCGCATGATGAGGCTGTCGTCGCGACCGCCATCCGTGCCGATATCGCTTCGGGGGCCGAAGCCAGCGCGCACCGCCGCTATCAAAACCTGAAGGCGGCGCTGGCGAGTGATATCGGGGTTGAACCCGGCGATGCGGTGCGCGCGGCGATTGGGGACGTCGGGGGTGTCACGACCGCGAGCAACCCTGTCGGCCAGCCTGTCCTTGCCGTTCTGGCCTTCGACAATTTGTCATCAGACGCCGAAATGGAATATTTCTCCGAAGGTGTATCGGAGGAAATTCTGCTCACCGTTTCGCGCACCTTGGCGCTTCGTGTGATTGGCCGCGCCTCAAGTTTTCAGTTTCGGGGGCGGGATAAAATCAGCACAAAGATTGCGGCGCGGCTCGGGACCACGCATTTGCTTGATGGATCGGTACGGCGCAGCGGTGATCAGGTGCGGATAACCGCGTCTTTGGTTGAATGCGCGGGCCAAACGACATTGTGGTCGGGGCGCTTTGATCGCAGCCTTGCCAATATTTTTGCGGTGCAAGACGAAATTGCCACTTCAGTCGCACAAGAGCTGAACCTCATCTTCGCACCAGCGAGCGGGCGCGACGCAATCGACCCGCAAGCTTATGATCTTTATTTGCGCGCGCGGCGATTGGCGTCATCGCCAGCCCATGTCGCGCAGTGCATCGCGCTGCTTGAAGAAGCGGTAGCGCGCGCGCCCGATTTTGCGCTGGCGTGGGGCAGCCTTGCCATGGGGCGTGCGATCAAAGTGCGCTGGATGGTGGCGCACGACCAGTTTGAGGCCGAGCGCGAACAAGCATTGCTGGCCACGGCACGCGCCACTGCGCTTGATCCAACGTCGGGCCTGCCGTTGGTGGCGATCAGCTTACTTGAACCCGATGGCCGATTTGCGGTGCGTGAAGGTCTGCTTGACCAAGCGATGATGCAGACACCCGACGATCCGGAAATTTTGAAACAGGTTTCCGATTTTTCGGGGTCCGTTGGCCGGATGCAAGTGAGCTACAGCTATATGCGGCGCGCGGCGGCGATTGATCCGCTTAACCCCCAGATCATCCGCCACTGTATCGCTCACCAATTTGACCCAGAAAACCGCGCTCCCTTTTATGAGAAAATAATCGCGATGCGCGCACAGTGGCCCGATTATGATTGGGCAACCGGCATTGCGATCCTCTATGCCGCGTCGTTCGGAGATTGGGCGATTGTCGACGATCTGCTGCCCGTGGGAGGCCAAAGCCGCGAATGGAACATGGCCGTCGCAGCGGCGGCCGATCTGCGCAAGCCCCTGTTGCAATTGCAAAGTGAAGCGCTCGAATCCGCCAATCGTCAGATTGCTCGGCGCGGATCGATTGAACTGCGCACGATGGTTCGGCTTTACAATAGCGGGCTGCGCGATGATGCGTTCGCCGCGTGGGACCGGTCACAATATGACTACCGCTTTTCGTACCGGCCCGACACCGTCTTTTTGCTCAGCATGATTTTTGATGTCTTCAATGCCGATATGCGCAAGGATGTCCGCTTTGTTGATCTGTGCGCGCGGCTTGGCCTTTGTGATTATTGGGTCAATTCGGGTCGCTGGCCTGATTGTGTTGCCGAAGTCGCCCCCTATTATGATCTGAAGAGCGAAGCCTGCGCGCGCGTATAGCCAACGTAAGCGCCACCCATGCACAGTCTATTTGGCGGGTATTCCCCCCGGCGGCAGTTAAGCGCGGGGTCGCGGCGCACGTAAGCTGGCGCCGCCGGGAGAAACACCCACCCTCAGCCTAATCCGGCCCCCCCCGCGACGAGAGAGCGGAGTCACGCATGAACTCTGCTTTCAATCGAACGCGTTCAGCCGGATCAGGTTGATTTCGTGCGGTCTTGAGCGATTCAAAACCGGAAATGCCAAAAGCAACTTGCATTGAATAATCGAGCGAGGTTTTATGCGGAGTGAAGGGCACGCCCGATTTAATATTCTGGAACCATTTGGCGATATCCGCAGGTGTTGACGGATTTGGCGGCAGGAGATTGTTCACTAGCGTGCCGATCGATTCAATCCCTTGCGCGGTCATGTGGCATGACAGGCATGACGAACGCGGATTGTCGACTGGGCCATTGAGCCGTCCTTGATAACCGCGATGGAGCTTGACTGCCTTGTTAATCCACGCCTCTTTGAAATCGCCTTTGCCGCTATAATCTGGGTCATTGCCCCACATCAGACCGACCGGCGCCACATTGTACCAGCCAGCACCTGGCTTTCCCGTCGGCCCGCCGCCATAAGCAAAAGTGCCGAACACCCAACCAATCGGTGAGCGCGCGTCTTTGACCGCAATATCAATCTGCAACAGATGAACACGTCGGACGGCGCGCGGGTCAGTGCCCTCGGCAGATGGCTCTTTGTGGACATCTTTGTAGACATAAGCGTCCCAACCGGGCGCGCCCTTGATCCACGGCACTTCAGCTTCACTAGCGGTCGAGAAGAGCAATTTGGCTGCAACCGTGCCTTCGGGGGCGGTGGCCGCCGCTGGATTGGGCTGGTCATGATCAGCCCAGACCTTTCCAAGCATCATCCCGCCGGGCGCGTTGTAGAAGCCGACAGCATAGTTGAGCCAGCGCTGCGTCTGGCGCGGCGAGAGCTCTTTGGCTTCGGACGTGCGTTCGCGCGTTAGCCCGTGGATTGGTTCGCGGCCATTGGCCCCCACATCCTGCCACGGCGCATGATACCATTTACGCACCGTGTTAAGGCGCGGATCAAAACTGATCGCCATATCCTTGCGGATATTGCCTTCGAAGAAATAGCCAAGCACCGTGCGGATATATTGATCGGGGTTGGTCTTGGGATCAATCGAACGCCACGGTTGGGCATCGCTTGGCACCGATGTTGGATAGTCTTGCGACAGCGTGAATGTCGGCCCGCGCCAGCCAACCGGAAGCGGGACGATCGAATTGCAAAACCGGGTCGTGGCCGTATCGCAAATGGTCGTCGGTGGGGTTTGTGCGTTGAGCGCAACGAAACCAGCCCCCAGAGCCAAAATCGATAAGCCTGTAAGCGCGCGCGTCATGCTGCCCCTGCGGTGCTGGGTGTAGGTTCCCACGACGGTGATAGTGACCCATTCTGCCAGTTGGTCACGGCCTGGCCGCGATCAAATGTGATGATGTTCGTGCCGGTAATATAGCCTTCGGGCCGATCACCGTGCGCGGGCGCGGTCATCCGCCAGCGGATGGCGACTTTTTCACCCTCACACAGAATATCGTCAAACGAAAAACAAAGGCCGGGATATGTGCTGTGGAGCGAAATCACCCAGGCTTTGTTGCCTTCGACTGAGCTCGCCACGCCGTTATAGGTGTAATTTGGGCTGAGCAGTTCAGCGAGGACGTCGAAATTCTGTTCGTTGAACACTTTCTGAAAAAAGCGACGAACCAACGTTTTCGGGCTTTCGGAATCGCTTGTCATGCTTCGTTCCTTTCCACTCACTGCGACCGAACTGATTCCACGAAGCAGCGCGCATGTCGAGACCTTGGCCCTCGTAAACCCGCGATTTGACGCGCTTTTGACGATTTTCTGACGGTAGCAATCGCAACCACCTCTGTTCCTTGTTCGGCGGACAATCGGCGATGGATTTGTTCGCTGTCCCCGACTAGACGATGGTCATGACAATCGTTGCCGTGATTCAGGCTGGCACATGCCTGTTCGATACGCCCGCCACGCTCGACAAATTCGCGCGGCTCGCCGGAGAGGCCGCTGCCAAAGGCGCCGCTCTCGCAGTTTTTCCCGAAGCCTTCATTGGCGGCTATCCGCGCGGCATGGATTTTGGCGCGCGCGTCGGGTTTCGCACGCCCGAGGGTCGTGATTGGTTCGCGCGCTATCACGCCAATGCTATATCGGTTCCCGGCCCCGAAACCGCGTTGATCGGCGAAAGCGCGCGGGCGCACGCCATGCACATTGTGATCGGCGTGATTGAGCGCGACGGCGGCACGCTCTATTGCACTGCGCTTTTCTTTGGCCCCGATGGCAGCCTGATCACCAAGCACCGCAAAGTCATGCCGACTGCGATGGAGCGGATCATCTGGGGGCAGGGAGACGGATCGACCTTGCCCGTCATCGACACCGAGATTGGCAAGATTGGTGCTGTCATCTGTTGGGAAAACTATATGCCGCTGATGCGGATGGCGATGTATGCGCAAGGCGTCGAAATCTATTGCGCGCCGACGGTTGATGATCGTGAGACCTGGGCATTGTCGATGCGCCATATCGCGTTTGAGGGGCGCTGCTTTGTTTTGTCCGCCGTGCAATATTTTACGCGCAATGATGCCGCCCCCGATTGCCCGATTGACGGCGCGCCCGCTGAGGTGCTGATCCGTGGCGGCAGCATCATTGCTGGGCCGCTCGGCGAAATACTCGCCGGGCCCGTCTATGACGGTGAAGCGATCCTGACCGCAGACGTTGATCTGGCACAATTGCCGCGTGCCAAATATGATTTTGACGTCGTGGGCCATTATGCCCGGCCCGATATTTTTGCATTGAGCGTCGATACGGCGGCAAAACCGCCGGTTCGCTTTGAATAAACACAGCGCCGGGGGCATCTGACCCCCTCCCCCAAAGCGGGCTTTGCGCTGATCGGCGCAGCCTGCTATCGGCGCTGTGATTATGTCTACGCCCCTTTCGCACATCCGCAATTTTTCGATCATCGCGCATATTGATCACGGAAAATCCACGCTCGCCGACCGCCTCATCCAGACGACGGGCGGGCTTTCCGCGCGCGAAATGTCTGCCCAGGTGCTCGACAATATGGATATCGAGAAAGAGCGCGGAATCACGATCAAAGCGCAGACCGTCCGGCTGGATTATAAAGCCAAGGACGGTGAGCTTTACACGCTCAACCTGATGGACACGCCAGGGCATGTCGATTTCGCTTATGAAGTGAGCCGCAGCCTCGCCGCGTGCGAAGGTGCCTTGCTCGTCGTGGATGCAGCGCAAGGCGTTGAGGCGCAGACGCTTGCTAACGTCTATCAGTCAATCGAACATGATCATGAGATCGTGCCCGTCATCAACAAGATCGATCTGCCTGCCGCCGAAGTTGGCAAGGTCAAAGCTGAGATTGAGGACATCATTGGTCTCGACGCGTCGAACGCGGTGCTGACCAGCGCCAAATCGGGCATCGGGATTGACGAAGTGCTCGAAGCCATCGTCACGCGCATTCCGCCGCCCAAGGGTGATCGCGATGCGCCCTTGAAAGCAATGCTCGTTGACAGCTGGTATGATCCCTATCTCGGCGTCGTCATCCTCATCCGCGTTGTTGCGGGCGTGCTCAAGAAGGGCCAGCAGATCAAGTTCATGGCAACCGGCACGACGCATCTGATTGACCGGGTGGGCTGTATGCGGCCCAAGATTGAAAACCTGCCCGAGCTGGCGGCTGGCGAAATCGGGTTTATCACAGCGCAGATCAAAGAAGTTGCGCAGACCCGCGTGGGCGATACGATCACCGACGCCAAACGCCCCGCCGATGCGCCGCTGCCCGGCTTCAAAGAAGTCCAGCCCGTCGTTTTCTGCGGCCTGTTCCCCGTTGACGCCAATGACTTTGAAAAATTGCGTGAAAGCATTAGCAAGCTGCGCTTGAACGACGCGTCCTTCTCGTTCGAAATGGAAACCAGCGCGGCGCTTGGCTTTGGCTATCGCTGCGGGTTCCTCGGGCTGCTCCATCTTGAGATCATTCAAGAACGGTTGACGCGCGAATATGATCTTGACCTGATCACCACCGCGCCCTCGGTTGTCTATGAAATCAGGCTGGCGCATGATCGCGGGAGCCTCAGCCTCCACAACCCCGCCGACATGCCCGACCCGAGCGCGATTGCCCAGATTGATGAACCGTGGATCAAGGCGGTGATCTATTGCCCCGATGAATATCTGGGTTCGATCCTCAAACTCTGTCAGGACCGGCGCGGGATTCAGCAGAATTTGACCTATGTCGGCGGTCGCGCGCAAGTGACCTATGAATTGCCGCTCAACGAAGTCGTGTTCGATTTCTATGACCGGCTCAAATCAATCTCGCGCGGCTATGCCAGCTTTGACTATCACCAGATTGGTCACCGCCAGGGTGATCTCGTGAAGATGAGCATCCTCGTCAACAATGAACCCGTCGATGCGCTTAGCATGATCGTCCACCGCGGCACCGCCGAAAGCCGCGGGCGCGGCATGTGTGAGCGATTGAAAGACCTCATCCCGCGCCATCTGTTCAAAATTCCCGTGCAAGCCGCGATTGGCGGCAAAGTCATCGCGCGCGAAACCATCGCCGCGATGCGCAAGGATGTGACCGCCAAATGCTATGGCGGCGATGCCAGCCGCAAAAAGAAGCTGCTCGAAAAGCAAAAAGAAGGCAAAAAACGCATGCGCGAATATGGCAGCGTCAGCATCCCGCAAGAGGCGTTTATCGCGGCGCTTAGGATGGGGGATGAGGGGTGATGCGCTAACGCAAACGCCGCATTTCGGTTTCGAAGGCGGCCACTAACGTAGCGGCCTGTTCGGCGCGCAATTCATCAAGCACGCGGCTAAGCTCGGCACAGATTTCGGCTTGTGTCATTGGTAGCTCAAAACTGCCCTGTGGTTGGCCAAACATATCGTGCTGGCGAATGGCAAGGCCATGAACATCAGTCCGCATCGGTATCATCGTTATTGCTAGATACAAAAGAGTTGTGACTGAACAAATTGGATCAACCAAATAGCTGTGGGTAGATTTTTCGCAGGCGAGCAGGCAAGACGGTGAGATGGCTGATCGGAAGACCACATCATTGTTGCAGATGTATGCGCAGAACATTCGCAAGCAGCGGCAAGCCAATCCTAATGTTCCTGAAACCGCGCTGGCACCGCAATTCCAACAGTTGATCGAAAATATCCTTCCCCTGTTACCAGCCGTTCCCACTCTGACTGTTTCGCCAGAATTCAATAAGGCAGGTGTAGGTCGTCCCGATATCGCTTTAATCCGGCAAGGCCAGCCGCCCCGGGCCTTTATCGAACTCAAGGCCCCCGCCAAATCCGCTGACCCGGAACGATGGAAAGACGCGCATGACAAGCGACAATATGAACGGCTGAAGGAATTGGGGACGTGGGCAACCAGTAACTTCACTGGATTCCATCTGTTCAATCGTGACGCAGAGGCAGGCGAAGCAATCATCGCCCCCGCCAAGGCGCTCAACCCCGATACGCCCGACAAGGCCGCTGACAAGCTAATCGCCGAACACGACATACAGCCTTTCCTCGATCTTCTTGCCACCCTTGCCCGCGCCGATGCGCCTGCTGCAAGGAGTGCCAAGCACCTCGCCGAACTGATGGCCCATTCTGCACGTCTGGTGCGCAGCGCGGTGCAGGAGCGGGTCGGTGAACTGGGCGTAGAAGGCAACGCCAATCATCCATTGATGCTGGTGAGGAACACATTCCGCAACGTGCTATATGCGCATCCCGAAGCAGGCGGCTATGCAGCGGCGGATTTTGATACGTTATTTTCATCGGCTTTTGCGCAGACTTTGGCGTTCGGTCTGCTGCTAGTGCGCGAATCCATTCAAGATGACGCGGCAATAACAGACAAGACAGTCGGCCTCGATGCATGGGAGCATATGCCAGACGAGCATCCGCTGATGAAGGCGGCGCTCGAAGTCTTGAGCAATCGGAAGGTCGTTGCGGAAATCGGCATCGGCTTTGATGTGATGTGCGATACCGTCAACAGCTTTGCACCTGAGATTCTGGCGTTGCAAAAGGATGGCCGCGATCCGATCCTTTATTTCTATGAGGATTTCCTTGAGATTTTCGATCCGGCGGCGCGCGATAAATATGGCGTTTACTACACGCCAATCGAGGTGGTGCGCTATATGACCGGCGCGCTCGACCGGGCGCTGCGTGACAATCTCGGCACACAGGGCTTGCGCGATCCCGACGTGACGATCCTTGATCCCGCGACCGGCACCGGCACCTTCCTGCTTGGCGTGGCGGAGCGCGTGCGGGATCAGGTCATGGCGGATGAAGGCGGCAAAGCGGCATCCTCGGCTTTGCGAGGTCTTGCAGGCCGCATGTACGGCTTTGAATTGCTTGTTGGCCCCTATGCGGTGGCACATTACCGGCTGCACCATGCGCTGCGCTATCGACCGCCCGACGATGATGAAGAAGAGCCGCAGCCAGTTAAGCTGCCGCGCCTCGGTGTCTATTTGGCCGATACGCTGTCCAATCCTGAAACCGATGCGCCGATGGGTGGCCTTGGTATTCAGGGCATCCCGATTGCCGAAGAACGCGCCGAAGCCAACCGGATCAAGGCGACCCAGCCGATTTTGGCGATCATAGGGAATCCGCCTTATCGGCGGCTTCGTGATGGCGAGGTCGATCATCTTGTTGGGCGTTGGATGAATGATGTTTGGGATGATCTCAAACGTCCAGTGAGTGAGGCAGGTTGGGGAAATGACCTTGCAACTTTTCCTGAATTGTCGGTTGCATTCTGGCGCTGGTCTATGTGGAAGATTTTCGAAGCCGACAATGCTCCAAACAAGGGAATTGTGGCGTTCATCTCGAACCGGAAATTCCTGACGGGACGGCCCTATGCTGGATTTCGCAAATCTCTGAGAGAGCGATTTGATCGAATCGAAATTGTCGATCTTCGAGGAGATATTCGGCGGGGTGAACGCGCTGGAGTTGCGAATGATGTCGGGGTATTCAACATACAAGTCGGAACGTCAATTACACTTGCAGTTGCGGATGGAAGTAAGGCGGTCGGGGCACTTGCCGAGGTGATTTACAGCGACGCTTGGACTGGCGCTTACTTTTCTCGAAGGTCGAAGCTAGAGTGGCTGACCCAAAACTCTGAAAATGGCTTCGCATCCGAATCCGTTATCGTTTCGCGTTCAGCACTGGAAGACATGCGGCCTAAGCCGTTTCAAAACGGAGAGTGGCTCAGCGTTCAGTCTGCTTTCGCATACAAGCAGTCAGGCGTGAAATCTCAGCATGACGATGACTTGGTGAGAGTCATCTCAGCAGGCTTCAGCGAATCAATTCCGCCACTGATCGCTCACCGAGATGTCAAAGCGATTGATCCTGCCTTAGCTCGCAAAGTTGCATATCGGCCTTTCGACAATCGCTTTCTTTATAATGATCCCGGCCTAGTCAAAAGGAGGCGGCCTGATCTGCAATTGGCTTGGGCAAATGAGAACCTGTGCCTTTATTCACTACCGGCAGGAACTGGCGCTGGACCGTCGGTGTGGTGCCACGGCCTACTCCCAGATTATCATTCTTTCAGAGGGAGCTACGGCGGCTATGCCTTCCCGCTCTACGACCGCCGCATTGGCCCCGATGCCACCAACATCGCGCCCGTTCTGATCGCCAGCCTTGCGGAAGCTTATGGCCAGCCAGTCGCCCCGCAAGATATCTTCGACGCCATCCTCTGCCTGCTGTCGGCGACAAGCTACACCCATCGCTTTGCCGAGGATTTGGAGGATGTGTTCCCCCACATCCCCTTTCCCGCAACGCACGAAGTTTTCCAGCGCGCCGCCGCAATCGGGCGTGAAATCCGGGGGCTGGAATCCTTCGGGCGCACAACCGCCGCCGCGTTCCGGCCCTAGCCCTTTTGCAAACTGGCAGTGGACACCGACGGCGGTGAGGTGATTTCAGATATAGCCTATAAAGACGGCGCTCTCTCGCTGTGGAAGGCGGACAAAAAGGCCGTAACCGCCTTCACCGGCCTGCCCGAAGCGATCTGGTCCTTCTCCGTCAGCGGCTACCGCGTCCTCCCGCGTTGGATCGATGGGCGCAAGGGCCTGCCATTCACCGACGCGCTCAAGACGGAACTGCGCGACGTGGCGGCGCGGATCGCCGAACTTATCCACTGGTTTGACGAAGCCGATCTTGTTTTGGAAGAGACTTTGGGCGATACTCTCACCCGCGCGGAACTGGGTTTCCCCGCGCCGGAACCAGAGGAGGCGGACGAAGGCGATGACTGATTTGTTCGGCGATGTTGCCTTTGGAGGCCAAGCGAGCCTGTTCGGCGATTCCGAAGATCGCATGCCGCACCCCTCCCGCACCAGTCAGATCAGTGCTGAACCCAGCCCCGAACGGTGTCGCCAGAAACTCCTCGCCGTCCTCGCTACCGCCCGTGCTGCGCCGGAAGTGCCGTGGCCCGAAAAGAAATTCCGACTGTGGCAAATCGTCTTTCCCAACATGGCCAACTGGCTACCCGAGGACGAGGCCAATCAACTGCGCTTCGAATTTGCGCAGGAAGTTGAGCGGCTGAGGTTGGCCGCTTAATCCCCTCTACCCACCTTGACCCATCCCCGCTTAATCCCCATTGGCCATCAATGCGTTTTTTCTCTGATAATGCCGCGCGGGTGCATCCGGCTGTGCTCGCTTCGCTTTCGGCTGCCAATCATGTCGATACGGCTTATGATGGCGACGACCTGAGCCAGTCGCTTGATGCCGCTTTTTCGGCGCTGTTCGAAACGCCCGTCGCTGCCCTCTGGGTGGCTAGTGGAACGGCGGCTAACGCGCTTGCGCTCGCGCAGCTGTGCCCGCCGCACGGGTCGATACTGTGCCACCGTGATGCGCATATCCAGAATGATGAATGCGGTGCGCCTGAATTTTATACGCACGGCGCAAAGCTGTTGCTCGGCGAAGGGCCAGGCGCGAAGCTGACGCCCAGCAGTGCGGCGGCGGCGCTCGATGCTGTTGCCAATGATGTCCACCGGGTTCAGCCGCACGCCCTCTCAATCACCAATGCGACCGAATATGGCTGCGTCTATACGCCCGCCGAAGTCGCCGCACTGGGTGCGCTGGCAAAAGCGCGCGGGCTTGGCTTTCATATGGACGGCGCGCGCTTTGCCAATGCGGTGGCCTATCTCGGCGTGTCGCCCGCTGACCTGACATGGCGCGCGGGCGTCGACATCCTGTCGTTTGGCTTTGTCAAAAATGGCGGCCTGTCGGCGGAGGCTTTGATCTTCTTTGATCCAGATGCAGTCGGCGCAACGCATCAGCGGCGCAAGCGCGGCGGGCATTTGCTGTCAAAAGGCCGCTTCCTTGCCGCGCAAATCCATGCGCTGCTCAGTGATGACCGCTGGATCGACAATGCCCGCGCGGCAAATGCGGGCGCGCAGATGCTGGGAAAGGCGGCGGGCGCGCGATTGCTCCATCCGGTTGAGGCCAATGAAGTGTTCATGCGCGCCACCCCGGCGGAGGCCGCGCATCTGCGCGCGCAGGGCTTCGATTTCTACGATTGGGCGGCGGGCGAAGTGCGCTTTGTGTGCAGCTGGGATCAACCGATCGATGAGATTAGCGCCTTTGCCACAGCGATTGTCGCATTATGAGCGAAACACAGCCGCTTTCAATGCTGTCGCCGCGCGTGCTGATCCCGTTTATCACCGTGACCTTCATCTGGGGCGCGACGTGGATTGTGATCAAGGATCAATTGGGCGTAGTGCCAGCGAGCTGGTCAGTCACTTACCGCTTTCTGGTCGCCGGGACCGTCATGTTCGGCGTCGCGGCGGTTACGCGCACGAAGATCTGGATCGGGTGGGGTGGTCTTGGCTTTGCCTCGCTGTTCGGTGTTGCGCAGTTCGTGTTCAATTTCAACTTTGTCTACCGTGCGGAGCAATATGTGACATCAGGGCTGGTCGCGCTGGTGTTCGCATTGCTGTTCGTGCCTAACGCGCTGCTTGCGCGGCTGTTTCTGGGCCAAAAGATCAGCCGGTCCTTTATGATCGGATCAGCGATGGCGATGGCGGGCCTCGCTTTGCTGTTCGTTCACGAAGCGCGCAGCGACCCGCGCAATCTGGGATCAATATTTGCAGGGATTGGCTTCACGCTGGCGGGCGTCATGAGCGCCTCAACCGCCAATATCATGCAAGCGACCGAGCGAGCCCGCGCGCTGCCAATGCCAAGCTTGCTCGCCTGGGGGATGCTGGCGGGCACGATTGTGAACGCCGCATTTGCGTGGACGATTGCGGGGCCGCCGGTTGTCGATATGCGGATCAGCTATTTTCTGGGGATCGGCTATCTCGGCATTGTCGGCAGCGCGCTGGCCTTCACGCTCTATTTCGGGATGATCCGGCTGATCGGCCCGGCCAAGGCGGCTTATTCAAGCGTGACGATCCCGATTGTCGCAATGTTGATTTCAACCTTGTTCGAAGGATATCATTGGTCTTTGCTCGCGGTTGCGGGCTGTGTGTTAGCGCTGGCTGGTTTGGTCGTAGCGCTGAGCGCACGCAAACCGGCCTGATAAGTGGGATAGGCAGGCCGCCAGCAGAGCAAGCGCTTTGCCTTGACGTTCGATACCCGCCGGTTTTCTGCATAAAAATCAAGCGCCATAGGGGAAAGATTGGCTTCCGACAGACTTTGCAGCGGCGGATAGGGCAGCCCGCGCAAATCGCACGCCGCCTCAATCACAAGGTTCTGGCTGCACGGATAATCATCGGCCAGATTATACGCGCCCGCTGGGCCATCAAAGCCCGCTATCACGCCGCTCACAATATCATCGACGTGAATACGGCTGAAAATCTGATTTGGGAGGTCGATCCGGTGCGCCTTGCCCTCCGCCACGCGCTCAAGCGCTGATCGTCCCGGGCCATAGATTCCGGGCAAACGGAACACCCGCGCGCCCGCCGCCAGCCACGCACGATCAGCATCATTGCGCGCCGCGCGCCGCCCGTGGATTGGTGCGCTTTCATCAACCCAGGCACCCTGCGCATCGCCGTAAACCCCCGTGGATGAGAGATAACCAAGCCACGTGGCGGGGCTGCGCGTTATCGCCTCGCCGTAGGTTGTGAGCACGGGATCGCCATCAACCGAAGGCGGCACCGAAGAAAGGATATGCGTGGCATCGGCAAGCGCAACGCGCACTGAAGCGGCATCATCAAAGTCGATCGTGCCCGCACGCCCCGTCGAAACAACATCCCAGCCCTGCACGCGGAGTGCGTGCGCAAGGCGACCGGCGCTATAGCCGAGGCCGAAAATCAACAGTCGAGACATAAGCCCTTGTGCAACCAGCACGCGCAACGTGCAAGCGCCTGAGCCACGATCTCATTTTGTTCTTGACACGAAAAACCGAATTGGTTAGTAGACGAATCGTGCGGTTCCCCCGGGGGAGCGACATTGCGAATAGGGCCGTTTGGCCCATAGAGAAAGCCCGAGCGCAGCAACCTCGCACCCCTGCTGCGCCTCTTTTCCCAGAAGTCAGATGACTTCTCAAATGAATGCTCAGGTGAATTGGCGATGGCCGCCGCCTCACGCCACCTTACGACCGAAGCCAGCGACGGCTGGGCGCACGGCAAAGCGGGGTTCGGGCGCGGCTACGGGAATCGCAGAAACCGCGGCGGGCGCGCCCGGATCAGAGAGAGCCGCCAGCCGCGCCGCAATCGCAGCATCCCAGCGCGACTGATCACCGCCATCATCATCACGCGCTGTGGCGACACGCGGCAGGGGCGCTTGCGGTTGACGATCATCATCGCCAAAGATTTTGACATAATCGATATCGGGTGCCTTGCTGGCAATACAGCCGATCACAATCATGAAGACGAAGTCGATCAGGCTGATGACTATCGAGAGACCAGAGGACGCCATAACTGCGCCAAACGCATCTTGTGGGTTCCCCACCACCGCACCAGCGTTGATCATGCCCAGCACCATCGAACAGCCAAATGACACCCATGGCAGGAACACCGGCCACCCGATATCCCGGCAGCGTCGCATCATGATCACGCGAAAATTGACGGTGAGTGGCAGCAAGAGCAAAATGCAGAAGATCGCTATGCCAAAACTGCCATATATCACGGCAACCAGCGCACCGACAAGAAGCGCTGGTGCCAAGACGAAATTGGCGATGAAGTACATCCAATAGGCCGATTGGCCAACGCGCTTGGCATGTTTGCGAGAAGTCGACATTGGCTTGATCCCGGTGAGGGGATCAGTCTATCGCTGATCTGATAAAAAATGATTAAGGACCGTTGGGTTCACCGCCGCGATCAAGCGGTGCCACGAACAGGGCATGCTCGCCAACTACGAAACACTGCCCGTCATCCTCAACGGCGCGCCCTACTTCGCGATCACGCTCAAGACTGAAACGGACTGCCTAGACGTGGAGAACAGTGTCTATGTGAAGGTGAACGAGACCGACACAGACTTCCTCAGCATTGCCCATTATGCGTTTCATTGGGACAAGATTGAGCTGGATCGCTGGTTCACGGTCCCGCAATTCACCATCTACATCTTGTGCACAGAAAGGGTGGCCGAAAAAATCTGGGGAACGGATTTGGTGGGGTTCGAATTCATCCACACGTCGGTTGATTAAGGGTGAGGGCGGTTCCGCTCGGGAGGTTGAGTAAAGTGTTACCATGATCCCGATTTAGGGGTTATTGCTCCTGTCAGCATAATGCCGTTTCACGATAATGAAAGGCCCCGAAGTTGAGCGACTATGATGCCAGCCTGATCCAGATCATCCCGCCAGCAGACACGCTCTATACGCTGATCCGCCAGATCAGGGCACGGCCAGGCTTTTATTGTGATGCCGACAACCTCTCTGCGCTGTATCATTTCATCAGTGGCTACACACTGGCTTATGCGATTGACGGCAGTGGCGCGCAGGAGATCATCACCTTTGGGAAGTTTCACGACCATGTCGCGCGGCGGACGGGCTTTAGCGAAAGCACGAGCGGCTGGCGCAACATGATGCTGAGCGCAAACGGACATGATGAGTCAAAAGCACTGGCAATGTTCTTTCTGCTGTTTGACGAATTCACATTAGGGTGATGTTTGGTAACACGTGTCACCGTGATCCCTATTGAGGGGTTATTGCTACCGTGACCTTAATTAGCGTCGCGTGCAAAAAAATGTGCGATCTCGCAATTGCCAGTTCGTCCGGGTTCAAGCGCACTAATGTCGATCCCCAAATCCCGGTAGGTGTTTAGACTAAGCAGCGCGGCAGCCCCTTCTGCTTCGGTCCACATGCGCTTTGCATCTTTCTCATCGCCACCTCCGACGCCCCGGTGAAACAGGTTCGCAATACGATCAGTGAGGTTTCTGCTTATTGAGAATCCTGAAGCATTCAAAGATTCAGCAGATCGCCAGAGGATCGTTTTGAGCGAAGGTGCTTTGGTGTCTTTTATGGCAACGTGCTTTTTCGCAAACTCGTGAATATGGCGGTCATCTGAGCGTTCAATATATTTGAAGAATGCCTCTTGATGATCAAGGAAATTTTGCTCGGTCAGTCCCACATGAGTGCCGCGAAGGTATTTTTCTAACACCGGCACTACCATCGCAAAATCATCTGCGATTGAGCGCTTGGCAAATCTGGTGTAATTAATCACTTGTATACGTTCAAAAATCGATTCAGACTTAAAAAAGTTTGCCAATATACTTCCAAGGTCAGCGCCGCCCCGATCAGAATTATGGCCGCACTCAAATGGATGAGATCTCTCGCTTTGCGAATAAGGAGTCCTTCCAAAAATCAACTCACTTTCGCAATTTCTCTCGTCTTCACCAAGAATGTACGTTTGCTCATGAACCAATGTGAAATCGGGCCATTTGGTATTGATACCCGTGAGAAATTGAAAAAGAGTTTCAAATTTCCAACACCATTGCATCGAGTCCTTTAGAGATTGTATTTCTTCAAACTCAATCGATATGGACGCAGCTGATTTGAAACTGTCCTCCCACGTCGAGGTATGACCCAACGAGCCAGATCGACAAGTTACACTTCCGAAGCCCGCTATCTGAAAGGTTACATTTTCCTGAGGTAACGCGGTCGTCTGACGCATGTGAGACCCTTCCACGAGGGACGAGTCAAAGCCTCTTCGCCCGAACCAAGCTAAAAAACTGTCAGAAGAAAACCTGAACCCACAAAATTTTGGTTCATCGATGTCAGCAATGGCCGATTGGGATACCAGAGCTTGAAAAATCCCTTCGGTTCGTTGGCGAGAGTGAGTATGATAGACGCCTATCGAGCCTGGATCGACAGTCGTAGCCAACGGATAGACGAGCGTGCAAGGCGTCTGAAAGTTGATCAAGCCGCAGAGCGTGGACTTCCCTTCGAACGGGAGTTCGATTGCGAAGGGATTCCCGCCCGGATCGGTATTCCGGATAAGTTCAAATCTCCATTGCTCATGACGATCCTCGGGGAGCGTCAATTTGCCTACCCAAGGTTCTCCACACTGTTCGCCGTTCAGAGAAATTTTCACCCAGTGATCTTGCATATTGGCTATCGACCGCACTTACTATAAACTTTAGCTAGACGTAGAGCCTGCCAAACAGGCAATTGTTTTGCGACAGATGGTGGCAATCAATCACTCCACCGTCACACTCTTCGCCAAATTTCTTGGCTGATCAACATCCGTCCCTTTCGCGCACGCCACGTGATACGCCAGCAACTGCACCGGCACCGCGTATACCAGCGGCGCGATGAGCGGATGGACGCTGGGCATTTCAATCGTCGCCATGCAGCCTTCTCCGGCCTCGGCAATCCCCTCCGCGTCGGAGATCAGCACGACTTTGCCGCCGCGCGCGCGGACTTCTTGCATGTTGCTGACGGTCTTTTCGAACAGCGGCCCGCTGGGGGCGAGGACGATGACCGGCACGGCCTCATCAATCAGCGCAATCGGCCCGTGCTTCATCTCGCCGGACGCATAGCCCTCGGCATGGATATAGCTGATTTCCTTGAGCTTCAGCGCACCTTCCAAGGCCAGCGGATAATCCGGGCCGCGCCCCAAATAGAGCACGTCGCGCGCGGGGGCAATGAGGTGGGCCATCGCGGCGATATCGGCGTCATGCGCGAGCGCGGCGTTGATCGCGGCGGGGGCTTCGGTCAGGTGCTTGACAACCTCTTGCTCCTCCGCACGCGTCATCTTGCCCTTCACGACCGCCAGATGCGCGGCGAGCGCGGCGAGCACCGCCAACTGGCAGCTGAACGCCTTGGTGCTGGCAACGCCAATCTCTGGCCCGGCATGGGTGGGGAGGAGAAGATCGGCCTCGCGCGCCATGCTGCTGGTTGGCACGTTGACGACAGCGGCGATTTTCTGCCCTGCCGCTTTGGCGTGGCGGAGCGCCGCGAGCGTATCGGCAGTTTCGCCCGATTGGCTGATCACGATCATCAGCCCGCCGGCTTCGAGGACGGGATCGCGGTAACGGAACTCGGACGCGAAATCGAGATCAACGGGCACGCGTGCGAAGCTTTCGAACCAGTATTTGGCGACCATTCCGGCATAATAGCTGGTGCCGCACGCGACGATGGTGATGCGTTTGATATCGGACAGATCAAAATCCATCTGCGGCAGGGCTACTTGCTGTTCAAGCGGGCGGATGTAGGAGGAGAGTGTTTGCGCGACGACCGTAGGCTGCTCGAATATCTCCTTCTGCATATA
>JBJXDU010000085.1:0-17505 GCA_046153565.1 Sphingomonadaceae bacterium | reverse complement strand
CTGATGCCTGAAGCCTATATCATTGACGCCGTCCGCACGCCGATTGGCCGCAAGAAGGGGAGCCTCGCCAGCCTCCACCCGGCTGACCTTGGCGCGCATCCGATCAAGGCATTGATGGCGCGGACGGGGATTGATCCGGGCGCAGTCGATGATGTGGTCTGGGGCTGCTGCGATACGATTGGCCCGCAGGCAGGGGATATTGGTCGCACCGTCTGGCTGGTCGCGGGTCTGCCGCAGCATGTGCCGGGGACGACGATTGATCGGCAATGCGGATCATCGCAGCAAGCACTGCACTTTGCCGCCCAGGGCGTGATGTCGGGAACTCAGGATCTGGTTGTCGCAGGCGGATCGCAGGCGATGAATGCGATTCCCATCAGCGCTGCCATGTATGCAGGCGCGGCGCATGGCTTTGACAACCCGTTCAACACGTCACTCGGCTGGGTTGCGCGGTATGGCGACGGCTTGCTCAACCAAATCAATTCGGCGGAGATGATCGCGAACAAATGGCAAATCACGCGGGAGGAGATGGAGGCGTTCGCGTTCGCCTCGCACCAAAGGGCGCAAGCGGCGACCGACGCGGGCTGGTTCGCAAATGAGATCGCGCCGCTGCTTGACCTCTCCGCCGACGAAACCATCCGCCCCGGCACCACGCTCGAAGGGCTCGCCAGCCTCAAGACGGTGCAAGAAGGCGGCGTCATCACCGCAGGCGTAGCGAGCCAGAATTGCGACGGCGCGGCGGCGATGTTGATTGCTTCAGCACAGGCTGTGAAGGATCATGGCCTCACACCGCGCGCGCGCGTGCACCACATCTCGGTGCGTGCCGACGATCCGGTCTGGATGCTCACGGCACCAATCCCGGCAACGCAGCACGCGCTCAAGAAAGCGGGAATGACCATCGCCGATATCGACCTGTTCGAATGCAACGAAGCCTTCGCCTCCGTCCCGATGGCGTGGATGAAGGAACTTGGCATCGCACATGACAAGGTGAATGTGCAGGGCGGTGCCATTGCGCTGGGCCATCCACTTGGTGCGACGGGCGCGCGACTGATGACGACGATGCTGAACGCGCTTGAACGCACCGGCGGGCGTTACGGCCTGCAAACGATGTGCGAAGGCGGCGGGCAAGCCAATGTCACCATTATCGAGAGGCTGTGATGAGTGGTGCGATCAATTTCCTCCCCGTCCACGGGGAGGTGGCGGCAAAGCCGACGGAGGGGGCTATCCGGATTGAGCTCGACGCCAACCGCCCCTCCACCGCTTCGCGGTCCCCCTCCCCGCAAGCGGAGAGGAACTAATGAGCATTTGTGAGGGCAGGACCGTCATCATCACCGGCGCGGCGCGCGGGCTGGGGCGAGCTTATGCGCTCGCTTTTGGGGCCGAGGGCGCGCATGTCGTGGTCAATGATATTGGGGCATCGCTCGCAGGCGAGGGACGCGATACCAGCGCGGCGGACGGCGTGGTTGCGGAAATCAAAGCCGCA
The DNA here is from genome assembly GCA_046153565.1 of Sphingomonadaceae bacterium. GTDB lineage: Bacteria > Pseudomonadota > Alphaproteobacteria > Sphingomonadales > Sphingomonadaceae > Aquisediminimonas. The sequence continues at coordinate 16,025 of JBJXDU010000085.1, read as the reverse complement.
GGAGGACAGGCGCTCGCCAATTATGAAGATGTCACCGATTGGGATGCGGCCAAACGGATCGTTGACGCGGCAGTCGCAGCGTTCGGCGACCTGCATGTCGTCATCAACAATGCCGGGATCGTGCGCGACCGGATGTTCGTTTCAGCGACTCCGGAGGAATGGGACGCGACGATGCACGTCCATCTGCGCGGGCATTTTTGCCTGAGCCGCCATGCCGTCGATTATTGGCGCGCCAAGCAAAAGGCGGGGAGCAATCCAGACGCGCGGATCATCAACACGTCGTCAGGTGCAGGGCTTCAGGGGAGCATTGCGCAGGCGGCTTACTCCACGGCCAAGGGTGGGATAGCATCGTTGACGCTCGTTCAGGCAGCGGAGCTTGGCCGCTATGGCATCACGGCAAACGCGCTTGCCCCTTCGGCGCGCACACGGATGACCGAACAGGCTTTTGCTGAGAAGATGTCGACCGGGGGCGACGCCTTTGACGCGATGGACCCCGCCAATATCGCGCCGACCGTCGTATGGCTGGGCAGCGCCGAAAGCGCCCATGTGACGGGCTGTGTGTTTGAACTCGAAGGTGGGAAGATCATGCTTGAGGATGGCTGGCGCGAAGGGCCAATGGTGGATGCAGGCGCGCGTTGGGAGCCGGCGGATGTTGGCGGTGCGGTCGATCGGCTGCTGGCCGAGCGGGTGGCTCCACGGAAGGTTTGGGGAACCGCCTGATGCACTTTTCCTTCACTGACGAGCAGGCGATGATCGGCGAGACGGCGCGCGCCTTCTTCGCCGAAAACGCGACCTCAGCCCGCACGCGCAAAGCAATGGGGGGCAACGGCATTGACCGCGATTTGTGGCGCAGCTTTTGCACCGAGCTCGGCCTTGCAGGCGTCGCATTGCCCGAAGCCTATGGCGGCGCCGGGCTTGGCATGGTCGAATTTGCGCTGGTTGCGCAAAGTGCGGGCGCGCAAGTGGCAACGCTTCCGCTGCTGGGCCTCGCAACGGCGGCGCGCGCAATTGCTGCGGGCGGGTCGGACATGCAGAAGGCCGAGTGGCTGCCCAAACTCATATCGGGTGAGAAAATCGCAGCGTGCGAAGGCGTGCCAGAGTTCATAATTGAGGGCGACCGGCTGAGCGGTGTGATCGACCCCGTGCCGCACGGCGGGGTGGCCGATATGTTCGTGTTCGTTTCCTCCCAAGGCGCGTGGATTGTGCGTGCCGATGCGCCGGGCGTATCGGTCAAGCCGCACATGAGCATGGATCAGACGCGGCCCTTCGCGCGGATCACGCTCGACGGCGCGCGCGCCGAACCACTTGCCGACGCCGCTGCGGCGATCAAGGCCGTCCACTCGGGCGGCTGGATCTGCCTCGCTGCCGAAGCTTTGGGCGGCGCGCAGGCCTGCCTTGATCGCACGATTGCCTATGCCAAGGAGCGGGTGCAATTCGGCCGCGCGATTGGCTCGTTTCAGGCGTATAAACACCGCCTCGCCGATATGATGATTGAGATCGAGCAGGCGCGCTCGGCAGTCTATTGGGCGGCCTGCGCGGTTGATGAGGGATCCGATGAGGCCGCAATGGCGCTCCATGCGGCCAAGAGCTTCTGTGCTGATACTTTTTTCATGTGCGCTTCGAACATGATCCAGCTCCACGGCGGGATTGGTTTCACATGGGATCATGATGCCCATCTTTTCTTCAAGCGCGCGCGGTCGATCCAGACGATGCTGGGGGATGGCAATTTCCACCGTGAACAGGTGGCGACGATGGTATTGGGGAAAGCAGCATGAAACTGGGCTTCTCCCCTGCCGACGAAGCATTTCGCGCCGAGTGTGCCGACTGGCTGGACGCGCAGATGGCAGGCGAATTTGCCGACATCAAAGGTATAACCACGCTCACCGCCAAAGCTGAGCGCCGCAAGGAGTGGGAACAGCATCTGGCCGCGCACAAATGGTCGTGCATTGGTTGGCCGGTCGAATGGGGCGGGCGCGGCGCGAGCCTTGCGCAGCAGGTAATCTTTGCTGAGGAATATGCCCGCGCGAGCGTGCCGGGTCGGGTCAATCATATCGGGATCGAGCTGGCAGGACCGACGTTGTTGGCCTTTGGGACGGAGGAACAGAAGAAGCGCTTTCTCCCCGATATTGCGGCAGGGAAGACGATTTTCTGTCAAGGCTTTTCCGAACCGGGCGCAGGTTCGGACCTTGCCAGTGTTCGGACCAAAGGACGCTTGGAGGGCGGGCAGTGGATCGTCAATGGCCAGAAAATATGGACGAGCCTCGCCCATATTTCCGACTGGATCTTCGTTGTGACGCGGACCGAGGAAGGCTCGAAAGGACCCAAAGGGCTGACCTTCCTGATGATGGATATGCACCAACCGGGGATCGAAGTGCGCCCGATCAAGCAGATTAACGGCGACGCTGAATTCAACGAAACCTTCTTCACCGATGCGACCTGCCCGGCCGACAGCCTGATCGGCGCGGTCGGAGAGGGGTGGAAGATCGCGATGGGCTTGCTGGCGTTTGAGCGCGGGGTTTCAACACTTGGTCAGCAAATGGCGTTTCGCAATGAGCTGGACGGCGTCATCGCAGCAGCCAGAGCGAACGGCGCGGCGAACGATCCGCTGATCCGTCAGCGTATTGCCAAGGCGGAAATTGGACTGCGCCTCATGCGCTACGGCGCGCTGCGGATGCTTTCGAACAGCGATCACAGCAAAGTCGATGGCGCGGCGCTCACCTACAAAATCCAATGGGCGACCTGGCGGCGCAATCTAGGCGAACTGGCGATGGACGTGCTGGGGCAAATGGGCGAAGTGACGGACAAGCCCGACTATGAATGGGATATGTTGCCGAACCTGTTCCTCTATTCGCGCGCCGACACGATTTATGGCGGCACGAACCAGATCCAGCGCAACATGATCGCTGAGCGCGCGCTGGGGATGCCGCGCGAGCCAAGAGGGGACGCATGACCATTCCAGCCTATCCCCCACCTCGCGACCTGCTGAAGGGCAAGACCGTCGTCATAACAGCAGCCGCTGGTACCGGCATTGGCTTTGCCGTCGCCAAGCGCGCGGCTGAGGAAGGAGCGACTATCCTCATAAGCGACTTCCACGAGCGGCGCTTGAGCGAGGCGGCAGACCGGATCGCGGCGGAGGTCGGCACGCGGCCTTTGACCTTTGTTTGCGATGTCACCAATCAGGAACAAGTCGACGGCCTGCGCGATGCCGCCCTGCGTGAGCTGGGCCAAGTAGACGTCCTCATCAACAATGCCGGGCTTGGCGGCGAGACGCCGGTGGTCGATATGACTGACGACCAATGGCACCGCGTGATCGATGTCACGCTCCACAGCGTCTTTCGGATGACCCGTGCCTTCCTGCCCGCAATGTATGCCGCCAAGTCGGGCATCATCGTCAACAATGCTTCGGTGCTCGGCTGGCGCGCGCAAAAGGGGCAGGCGCATTACGCCGCCGCCAAGGCAGGCGTGATGGCTTTCTCCCGCTGTTCGGCGCTGGAGGCGGCGGAGCACGGCGTGCGGATCAATGCCGTGGCGCCAAGTATCGCGATGCATCCCTTTCTCGCCAAGGTGACGACGGATGAATTGCTCGCCAAGCTCGAATCGCAGGAGGCCTTTGGTCGCGCGGCGGAGGTTTGGGAAGTGGCGAATGTGATGATCTTCCTCGCGTCTGACCTGTCGAGCTACATGACGGGAGAAATTGTTTCGGTGTCGAGTCAGCGGGCGTGACAAAGGTCTTTGAAACCCCCGCTGCGCTGATCAGCAGCGAAGGCACTTCCCTCGGCCCGACTGATTGGCTGCTCATCGACCAAAGCCGCGTCGACGGCTTTGCCGACGTCACTGGTGATCACCAATGGATCCACGTCGATCCGGAGCGCGCCAAGGACGGCCCGTTCGGCGGCACCATTGCGCATGGCTATCTGACGATGAGCCTCGTCAATTACTTCCTCCCCGATCTGATCGAAGTGCGCGGCTTCACCCATGCCGTGAATGTCGGCACAGATCGCCTCCGCTTCCTCAGCCCTGTCAAAGTCGGTTCACGCATTCGCGGCGTCGGAGAAATCGTCACTGTCGAAGAGATCAAGGGCGCGATCCAGTCGGTCGTGCGCGTTACCGTCGAGATTGAAGCGAGCGACAAACCCGCCTGCGTCGTCGATACCATCAGCCGCTATTTCCCGGAGAGTTGATATGCCCACCACCGAACAGAAGCTTGCCGTTGTCCACGCCTATGTCGCCGCATTTGAGGCTGGAAGTGTCCATGCCGCCGCCGCCCTGTTCGCCGATAATGCGACGGTCGAGGACCCAATCGGCACCCCAATCAAATCCGGCCGCGACGAAATCCACGCTTTCTATGCCACATCGATGGCAACTGGCGCGAAGCTCGAACTGACGGGCGATCCGCGCTTCGCCGGAGACTACGTCGCCTTCGCGTTCCAGGTGAAACTCCACTGGGGCGGACAGGATAATGTGATTGAAGTGATCGACACGTTCCGCCTCGACGATGACGGCAAGATCATAGAAATGCGGGCCTATTGGGGGCCGGAGAATATGAAGGCAAGGTGATGCTGGATCCCCTGCCCCTGACGATCCCTCATCTGGCGAAGGCCGCCGCCGCGCGCTGGGGCGATGCGCCAGCGCTGCTGGAAAATGGTGAGACGTGGAGCTTCAACCAGCTTTGGGCCCAATGCCAAAAGGCCGCCTCAGCGTTTCTCGCGCGCGGGATAGGCAACGGAGACCGCATCGCGATCTGGGCCCCAAATTGCGGCGACTGGATTGTCGCCGCCGTCGGCGCGATGACAGCAGGTGCGACGATTGTCCCGCTCAATACACGTCTCAAGGGCCGGGAGGCTGGCGACCTGCTGCGGCGGACACGCGCGAAAATGCTGGTGACGGTGGACGAGTTTCTAGGCATCAACTACCCGGCGCTACTTGCTGACGAAGACCTGCCAGAACTGGAGAATATCCTTTTGCTTCGTGGCTTTGTGTCTTCGTGTGAAACAAGATTTTTCTCACACGAAGACACAAATCCACAAAGGATTTCGTGGGACGCATTTCTAACCTCGTCTGAAAACGTGTCGCAGGTAAGGCTGGAGGCAGCTCTCGCACGGCTCTCCCCCGAGGACATCTCCGACATCATGTTCACCAGCGGGACGACGGGCATCCCCAAGGGCGTACTGTCCACCCATAGCCGGATTATCCCGCAATTTCGCACATGGATCGAGAATACCGGCCTAAGCGAGGGCGAGCGCTATTTGATCGTCAACCCCTTCTTCCATAGCTTCGGGATGAAGGCAGGCTGGGTCGCCTGTTTGATGGCGGGGGCGGTAATCGTGCCGATGCCGGTGTTTGATGTGAAGGCCATCGTTGCGACTATTGAGCGAGACAGGATCGCCTTCCTTCCCGGCGCGCCGACAATCTTTCAGGCCTTGCTCGCCGAACATGAGCGGCAACCATTTGACACGTCGTCGCTGCGCGGCGGGACAACGGGTGCGGCGGTCGTGCCGCCCATCCTCATCGAGCGCATCCGCAGCGCGCTTGGCATGGCCGATATCATCACCGCTTACGGCATGACCGAATGCACCAATATCACCGGATGCCGGCGCGGCGACCCGGCAGAATTGATTGCGACAACGTGCGGCGTTGCCGTTCCCGGCAACGAGCTGCGCATCGTCGATGATGGAGGGAGCACTCTGCCAGCGGGTGAACCGGGCGAGATATTGGTGCGCGGGATTGGCGTGATGAAAGGCTATCTCGACGATCCGATCGCCACTGCCGAAGCTATTGATGCTGAGGGCTGGCTCCACACCGGCGATGTCGGTGTGCTCGATGAAGCGGGCTATTTGCGCATTACAGATCGCAAGAAGGATATGTACATCTCGGGCGGGTTCAACGTCTATCCCGCTGAAGTGGAGAAATTGCTCTCCGCCCATCCGGCGGTGGCGCAGGTCGCGGTGATTGGCGTGCCCGATGACCGCATGGGCGAAGTCGGCAAGGCCTTTATCATCCTGCGCCCGGGTGCAACCGCCACACCCGGTGACATCATCGACTGGGCAAGCGACACCATGGCCAATTATAAAGCGCCTCGCGCGGTTGTATTCGTCGAGGCCCTGCCGCTCAATGCCGCGGGCAAGGTGATGAAGACGGAACTCCGCTAAACCGCCGTCGCACCGCCATCGATCACCAGCGGATGGCCCGTCACAAAGCTCGCTTGATCCGAACAGAGCCACAGCACCGCAGCCGCCACTTCTTCGGCCTGTCCCATCCGCCCCATCGGGGTCATCCCGTCGAGGATCTTGCGCATTTCGGGATTGGCGGCGAGCGGCGCTGTCATGGGCGTTTCGATCACACCGGGACAAACCGCGTTAACCCGGATACCCGCCTTTGCCCAACGCAGCGCACCGTGACGCGTGAGGCCGACGACACCGTGCTTGGTCGCGGTATAGCCGGGCTGTGCGCCATTGCCGACCAGGCCGTTGATCGACGACGTGTTGACGATGGCCCCTTTGCCTTGCTTCATCATCACCTCGGCTTCTTCGCGCATGCACAGCATCACGCCAGTCAGGTTGACCGCAAGGCTCCGCGCCCAGACTTCATCTTCATATTCATTGGCCATAGCCGAATTGATCCCGGCATTGTTGTGCGCAAAGTCGAGGCGACCAAATTCGGAGACCGCGCGCGCGACCAGCGCCTTGACCTGATCGCCATCGGAAACGTCACAGTGCTGGTATATGGCCTTGCCACCGGTGCTTAGGATCATCGCGACGGTCTCAGCGCCGATGCCATCCTGCACATCGGCGACGAGCACTGACGCACCCGATGCCGCAAAGGCGACAGCTGTCGCCCGGCCAATGCCGCCGCCTGCCCCTGTCACCAGCGCTGCTTTACCTTCGAATCCATAGTGCATGGGTCAGCCTCCTTGATTTGCGTAATTTATTGCATAGGATGCAACGCAAATCGCGGTCAATCTCAGATCAAAGCGACAGAACTCGAATTAAAAGCGGACTATCCCACATTATGACCTACACGCTCCAGCAACTCTCTGATCTTGAGGATATTCGTCAGCTTAAGGCACGCTATTTTCGCTGTATCGACACGGGGAATGAGGCCGAACTGGCGACCGTCTTTGCCGAGGATGTGGTGATCGATCTGCGCGGCGGCGGTTATCGGCTGCGCGTTGAAGGGCGGCAGAATATGGTCGATTTCATCGGATCAACCTTCAATTCAGATATCATCGCCCAGCATCACGGCCATACATCGGAAATCCGCTTCACCGGGCCACACAGCGCGGAAGGCACCTGGTATCTGCAAGACCGGTTCATCAATCCTGAGCGCAATGAGGATACGACGGGCACGGCGCTGTATCATGATCGCTATGTTCGCACCGCTGAGGGATGGAAGGTCGCGCATAGCGAATATGACCGGGTCTTTGAAATCGTCGCGTCCGTCGATCCGGGCATGAAGATCACCACGCACCTGCTTGCGCACACCGGGCGAAAGCCCGAAGCGCGGGTTGATACAAGCCAGTGGCTCGAATGGTTTGACCCATAAAAAGGGCCGGCTGTTGCCAGCCGACCCCATTTCCCCCAATTGGTTATACGTCAGAACGCGATATCGAGGGTCGCGCCAAAGGTTCTTGGTTCGCCGAAGACTGTGTAGGCAAAGCCGAGTGCACCGAAATCAACCGAGCGCACCCGGTATTTCTGGTTCGTTAGGTTTTTGGCCCACAGAGTCAGGCCGATGTCGCTGCCGCCACCAATTTTCAAACCGTCAAATTTGAGCTGAGCATCCACCAACCCGCGCGCATCGCCGTTTGTTTCTCGCTGGAACGGGGCCGTGATGGCGTTGTTGAAGAGGATGAAACTACTCGTATAATTATACCCTACCCGCGCGGTGACATGGCCATCGGCCCCCAGCGGGAAGCGCGCATTGGCCGCGATCGTCGTCGTCCAATCCGGCGAATAAGCAGGAGAGATAACAGCGGCAATGTTGGTTGGCACGCGGGCTGCGCTGTCATCGCGCGAGTTAAATTCTCTGAACTTCTTTCCGGTATAGCCAACATTTCCATCAATCGAGAAAATATCGTTGAGCTTGAACTGGCCTTCAAGTTCAAAGCCGTAATAGATCACCTTGCCCGCATTCGCGACTGCTGTGCCAAAACTCCCACTGCCTTGAATGGGCACGGGCACCCCTACCTGCAAATCGGAATAGACATTGTAGAATGCTGCGCCGTTCAGGCGGAGTCTGTTCGAAAATTCAGTCTTGAAGCCAGCTTCATAAGACCAGATTATCTCATTGTTGAAGGGGAGCAAGCCAAAGTTGGTTGCCGCGCTTGTTGCCTGACGCGCGTTGAATCCGCCGGAGCGATACCCCCGCGCGATGCGTGCATATAGGTTGATGTCTTCAGCAGCGCGGTAATCGATCGTCAAATTGCCCGTTGGCGCACTAAAGCTTGCCCGTCTGTCGTTGAGGGCAATGTCCGCCGCCGTCGCGAAGGGCTGTGGCCCATTCTGGAAGCGATCAAAATGCTTTCTATCCCAACTATACCGCAGGCCAAGCGTGACGCCGAATGCACCATCCTTACCGCCCGGACGCCAAGTGCCCTGACCGTAGACTGCGTAGGATGTGCCATCAGCGCGGTAGCCCAGTGTCGAAGTCTGTTGCGAAACGCGGAAGCGCGCAGGGTTGGCCGCCTGAAGCAGCGGCGCACCAGGGCCGAAATTGGTCGTCGTGTATACCGCTGCATTGGTATCGAGCACAAAACCAAAATTCTGAGGATTCCGTTCAAATCCGCTTTCTCGGAAATAGAATCCGCCAATGACCCAATTAAACGCTTCATTCCCATCCGAAATCAATTCGATTTCCTGACTGAACTGATTCTGATTGCGAACATTGTCGGTCTGAAAAAAGGATGTGTTGGCGGTGAAAACCGGTTGGCTGCTGAGGAACGCAGCCGTTCCCGCTGGCTGTCCAAGGGCAGCGATGAGAGTGGCCGCTGGAAACCCATTGAGCGTCGTTGACGGGGCGCCCAGCGCAGCACCATTGACTGTACCAAGGCCGTCCAAGTCGGTACCGGTTTGAATATCTCTCCAGTACCGTCCAGATGACGATGACCGTATCGTTATACCGCCAAGATCAGCTTCGATCCGCAGCAAGTCCCCGTAACTCGTGTCAATATAGGGAAGCGCGCCTTCGCTACACAGCGAATTCAGACGCACGGCCGAAGGGGTTCTGGGGCAGCCCGGCTCGACGATTCTAGTCGTGCCTTGAGCAAGATAAGCGCCGACATTGGCAGGCACGACGAGATTGAAGACGCCGCCATTTACGGTGATCGTCGGCCTCCCGCCGACAATCGCAACCGGGAAACCAGCTACATTTGTCGGGACAGTGCCATTGCCCACTGCTGCAAGCTGGCTGGCCGTATTGATTCCCTTCACCCGGCTATAGTCAAAGATATTTGTAACCTTGATGCCGCTCCTAGGTTCAAAAATCGTTGCCCAACGGAATCCAGTGGTTTGGAAGGCACCAGGATCCTGTCTGTCCCTGGGTTGCAGCAGATTGTCGACCGTGCCATCGCGCCGCTTGTAGAAGGCGGAGAACGACATGCGCAGGCCGTCGGCGAAATCACCCGTATCCACTGTTCCCTTAAGGTTCAGTAGATTGTAATTGCCGTAGCCAGCCCGCAGCTTCAGCTTTGCTTTGTGGCCTGGTTCACGAGAAATGAAGTTGACTGCGCCGCCAGTCGTGTTGCGGCCAAAGAGTGTGCCTTGGGGTCCCCGCAACACCTCAATCCGCTCAATATCCGCTACCTCATTGGATGCTGCAGAAGCACGGGCAATATAGATGCCATCTTGATAAATACCGATCGGTGAATCGAAGCCCTGACTTTCGTCGGCGGCTGTATTGATACCCCGGATCGTGACGATAGCTGCCGTAGCGTTTGTGGTGCCCTGAAGAACGGTCACGTTCGGCGCGAGTGACGAAATATCCTTAACCTCGGTGATGCCACGTAGTTCGGCCTGCACTGCACTAATCGCCGTAATCGCCAGCGGGGTTTGCTGCAGATTTTCTTCGCGCTTTTGAGCGGTGACGACTATCTCGTCCAAGCCCGTTTCTTGCTTGGCGGGGGCAGCTTGCCCAAAGGCTGGCGCTGAAATCCCAGCAAGGCTTGCGCCAGTCAGAAGTGCAATTGATCCAAAACGGCTAAAACTTTTCATGATACCCCTCCCATTTCTCATGGCCAACTCACGTTAATCTCCGCGATTTTGGCGATTTGCTCCTATGGCTCTGAGAATTTCAATAAGCGTAACGAATGTCAATACATTTTACGCACATTGGCATCATTTTGCGATTTTCGTTCAAATTTGCGGAATGAAATGCACAAAATTCATCGCGCTGATCATGCAACAGCATCCCAAGGAGCGGTGGACGTCCCGCGCGTTGTATATTTTCCGTTCACCCGTTTCTGAAACTCCGCAGCGCGCGCGCGCGGATTGTAGAATTGCTTGTACCAGATGCGGAGTTTGTCAAACGGACCATCGCCCTTCACCATCATGGGATTGAAGCAAGGCCGCTTGTTCGACCAGATTTCAAAATCCTGCGCAAAGGCGGCAACACCGCCTTCTTCATAACCCCGCGCCAAAGCGCGATCTTCGGCAGTCGGCGCCGCGTTTGGCACCTTCACTTGCAATCCATACCAAACTTTCACAACGCCATCATCGACCGGCGTATGAGCAATCAGCATCAATGACGGAAATTCGCCCACCATGATCGACTGAAGGATGCCGGGGCCAGTGTACCATGTGTCGTTGGTCATCGCCCCGGCCCCTGAACCCGCAAGCGTTTTGTGACCCGCCGTCAAATATTGACGCACGATATGCGCGTCGAATTCATTGTAGAAAGTTTCCATGTCGATCGAACCATGCACCGGTTCCAGATGCCCTTTGTCTGTCATGTTATCGAGAATTTCCTGCGGGTGGCAGACCAGCGTGCCCAGATCGGTAATATTCCAATTGACCCAATTCGCTTCGTCATGGTGCTCAAAAGCGGGCAGCTCGTAGTCAGGGTCTCCGCCCTCGGCATCGTGCCATGTCCAGATGCAACCGGCGCGTTCGACTATCTTCATGCTCTTCAGACACGCCGATTTCGGAATCGGCGCGGGCGAATAAGGAATGTCGTTGCAATGGCCATCTGGCCCAAACCGCCAGCCATGATAGGGGCAGCGGATGTTATCACCTTCGACATGCTCTTTGTCGACGATCACATAGCTCGTCGTGTTCTTGGCAAGGTGAGTCCCCATATGCGGGCAATAGGCTTCGATGAGGAATACGCGCCCGGAATGACCACGATAGAGAACCAGATCTTCGCCGAAATAGCGAACCGAGGATGGCGTCGTCGTTACCTCGTCGGATGTTGCAACCATGAACCATCCGCGCGGGAAGGTAAATTCACCCAAGCCATAGTCTGCGGATGTCGCCATGATTCCATCTCTCCTTGGATCGCGCAAGGATTAATAACGCAAAATGCGTATGATTGGCAAGAGTTATGCTGAATGGTCGTCTATGCGTAATTCATTGGCCATAAATTTACGCACAAGCGAATCATTCCTCTCCGTCAACGACATGATCTGCCTCGGTAATGCGAACGATCCGGGCATTATATTTGATCGTCTTTACAGCAATCGACGTTTCGACATGGTGCACGCCCGGCAAGGCGAGAATTTGATCAGAAGCGACAGCGTGCAGACTGTCCAATTCGTTAAACAGGCAAATCGCTAAAATGTTGAACCGCCCCATGGTGATCATCACAGCGTTTACCGCTGATAGGCTGGCAACCTTCTGTGCGATCTCGCGCACCCGATCGACTTCGGCCAGCACACCGATAAAGGCCATTTTGGTAGAATTTTCGAGTCCAAAGCTTGTAATGGCCGTAAAAGCGATCAAGCGATCTTGTTGAAGCCGCTTTATGCGGCCGCGAACGGTGCCCTCGGTCACCCCGAGATCGGCAGCTATTTTCCGGTTTGATACGCGGGCATCATTTGAAAGGATGGCGATTAACTGCCGATCAAGATCATCGATAACGGGCGCACTCATACGTCAAGCCTCGCTTCGATGGGTGCCACGTCAAATTTATATTTGACCACATCCACGGCAATCGCTGGCATCATCGACCGCATGCCACGGACCTTAGACAATTTATTGAACATCAGTTCGGGCAGCTCATCAAAATCATGTAGCGCAACAAGGATGTCGATATCATATCGTCCGGTGACGAGATGAGCAGCGAACACTTCTGGAAACTCGGCAAGTTCTGCCGCAACCTCTGAAGCGGGACGCCCATCAACTTCGATCGCGACCTCCATCAGCACATTATAGCCATGCGCCGAAAAATCCGACACCGCGACAACGCGCAGCTTATTCTCATCTTCCATGCGACGGATACGTGCCGAAACGGTTGCCGCGGTCAGGTCGAGGCGATCAGCGATTTGCTGATTGGTCGCGCGGCCGTTCATCCGCAACTGTTCGACGATCAATCTGTCGATATCGTCCGCGATGAAGTCATCAGCCATATTGCCCCCTGTCAAAGCCGGATCACCTGTGCGGCGGAAAAGCCGCCGTCAACCGGAATATTCGCCCCTGTCACAAAAGACGCTTCGTCGGAAAGAAGGAAACGGATCACCTTCGCCACCTCGCTGGGTTGCCCCGGACGCTGCAACAAATGCATGCTGACGAACGAGTCGCGTATTGCGCCTGCATGGGCGAGCATATCGGTCATTGGCGTTTCGATATAACCGGGGCTAACGGCGTTCACGCGGACGCCAGCTCCGCCATAGTCCGCAGCCAAGCTGCGCGTCAGTTGCAAGACGCCGCCTTTCGACACATTATACGGCGAATTCGCTTGGCTCCCGGTCATGCCATAGATGCTGGCAATGGTCACAATCGCGCCGCGCCCTGCCTGCAACATGTGCGGCAACGCAGCCCGGCAGGTCAGCATCGTGCCGGTCAGGTTAACCGCTAACGCCCGGTTCCAATCCTCAAGCGCCATCTGCGTCGCCGAACCAGAAACAGAAATGCCAGCGCATGCGGCAACACCGTCGATCCGGCCGTGGCGCTGAACAATCTCCGTAACAACCGCCTCGGTCTGCGCGTTATCGCTCACATCAAGGCAATGGGCCGAATCGTCATGGCCCAATCCCGCGAGCGGAGAAAGATCAGCCGCCGCAACAATACCGCCGGCCTCTTTGATCGCTTCAACCGTTGCGCGCCCAATGCCTGATGCCGCACCCGTGACGAAAACGACCTTCCCCTCGAAATGCCCGATCATCGAAATTCCTTCAAGTCGCTGCTCATCATCGCGGGATTGAATTTTTGCACGGGTCTGGTTTCAACCCAAACAACTTCCAAACGGCGTTCGGCAAACTTCCAATCACCGTCTTCCTGCGCGTATCGGTTGTGATAGCGGATCGCCATATCGAGCAGCATCCAATCGTCACCGCGCAGGACGTGGCTCGCAATGCAGGTGGTATGGCCGGTGACGCCGCCTTCATCACCGCGATCAAACGTCTGGTTGAATACATTGTGCATGGTTTTCTGAAACGAGGCATCAACTTGCGCGATCATCCGTGCCAGACCATCGGGACCGACAAATTCGATAGGATTTTCGCTAAAGCCTTTGACGGCACCCTCACGCGTGAAGACCGTGGAAAGCAGCGCGGCATCAAGCGTGTCCACCGCAAGCGCATAGCGAAAGGCCAGATCATGCAATGCCTGCGGTGCTGTAAAAAAACTCATGCAAACGCCTTCGCGAGATTTTTCCCGCCACGTTCGATCCACGGCATGGCATCCGGTATCATCTCGAACATGCTGAAAAAGCCGTGGATCATACCGGGTGCGCAGACGCCATCAACAGCTACACCCGCTGCGGTCAATTTTGCCGCATAAGCATCGCCTTCATCACGCAGCGGATCATATTCAGCGGTAATGACCGTCGCAGGCGCAAGCCCGGACAAATTGGCCTGACCCAGCACAACAGCAAGCGGAGCCTCATCAGGACTGACACTGCCCAGATAATGATCCCAAAACCATTTCATGCCGACGGTCGACAAATAATAGTCTCCAGCACCATTGGCTGCATAGGATGGTCGATCAAAATCCACATCGGTGACGGGATAGATCAGCAACTGGTGGACAAGCTTTGGGGCCCCTGCATCGCGGGCCATGATCGCCACCGCCGCGGCAAGATTACCGCCGGCACTGTCACCAGCCACGGCCAGTCTGTTCGGATCAATGCCAAGCTGTGTGGCATTTGCAGCCGCCCATGCGGTTGCATCGAAACAATCCTGCGCCGCCGTCGGATAGCGATACTCGGGGGCCAGCCGATAGGCGACTGACAGCACCGCGGCATGGCTCGTCTTGGCCAAAGCCCGGCAGGTGCCATCATGCGTATCGAGCGTGCCGATAACCCAACCGCCACCGTGAAAAAAAACGGTGAGGCCGGGCGTTTCACTGGCGCCTCTCGGTACATAGAGTCGCGCGTCAAGCGTTCGCCCCGGAAGGGCAATTGAAATATCCTCAACGCGTGCCATTGGAATCGGTTCGCCGCCGGGAATAGGATTATCGAATATCGTCCGTGCATCCGCTGCCGTTGCGGTTTCAAAATCGACGGCAGGCATTTGCGCCATCATGCCGAGCAGCGCTTCGACAGCCGGGTTAAGTGTCATAATCCAAATCCTCCTGAAACATTGATCTGCTGGCCAGTAACATAGGCAGCGCGTGACGATGCGAGATAACTGACGGCATAACCGATTTCTTCGGCCTCGCCCCAGCGTTTGACGCTCAGCATTTTGAGCGTTTCTTCAACCCAGCCAGGCGGGAAAGCGCCCTTTGCCGAAAGTTCATGGAACATGCCCGCGTCAATCACACCGACCAGCACCGAATTGGCGCGGACGCCGTGCCTGCCCTCTTCGCGCGCTATGCCTTTTAAGAAGCTTTCGTTCGCTGCCTTGGGGGCAACCGATAATCCGTCGGCTTCGGGCCACCGCAGATGCCCGGCAGAGCCAAGATGGACAATCGAGCCGCCGCCCTTTTCGCGCATATGTGGCAAAACTGCTTGTACCGTTGCAAATAGGCCATGAACCTCAACGTCAAAAGCGCGCCGCCATATGTCTTCGGGCGTATTGCCAAGCGTCATCTGCTCAACCAGCGGACCGGCGGCCCAAACCAGCGTGTGGACGCGGCCATGCGCAGCGATGGCGTCGGCCACCATCGCAGACAGTGTGGCGCGGTCGGTCACGTCGCAGTGGTGCGTTGTCGCCTTGGTCGCAACCTTGGCCGCCAGCGCATCAACATTGTCTTTCTTTCGGTTGTAAACAAGCGCCAGATCGCAGCCATCCCCGGCCAGCACTTCGGCAACCTTACTGCCGATGCCTCCACTTGCGCCCATTATGAGCGCCGCGCCGCTAGGGAAAAGTGCGTTATCAGACATCGCTCTCACTTCGCATTTCGATAATCATCTTGCTGTATGACCTATGATTGCGCATTATGGGAACGGAATCCAGACATAATCGGAGGAAGCGGAATGAACAGACTCGCAGAAAAGGTGGCCCTCGTCACAGGTGGCGCGCGCGGCATTGGCGAGGGTATCGTGCGCCGCTTCGTAAGCGAAGGCGCAAAGGTGATGATCACAGACGTGCTCGACACCGAAGGGCAAGCCCTCGCAAGCGAGCTTGGTCAGTCCTACCTCCATCTCGACGTGACCAATCGCGCGCATTGGGATGCGGCCATCGCCGCGACCGAGACGCAGTTCGGAAAGCTCGATTCGCTGGTTAACAATGCCGGGGTGATCGTCTTCAAAAAGCTCGACGATTTGAGTGAAGAAGAAATTCGGCGCGTCATTGACATCAACCTGATTGGCACCATCATTGGAGCGCAGGCCGCAATCCCCGCGCTCGAACGCGCTGGCGGCGGGAGCATCACCAATATGAGTTCGGCTGACGGAATCGCCGGGGCCAATTCCCTGACCGCCTATTGCGCGTC
>JBJXDU010000084.1:0-6285 GCA_046153565.1 Sphingomonadaceae bacterium | reverse complement strand
CCGTGCATATCACGCGCCAAGCGGGCGATGTCGAGCGCTTTGCCGCAATTGTTGCGCTTGATGAGTGAGATCATTTCGGGCGACCAGGCCCCGGCATCGATGGCGCGACCCACGGTGAGCGCGGCTTGCAGGCCAAGCGCGATTTCGGTTTGCATATTGGCCATTTTGAGCTGCGGAATCTGGTTCGCGGCAAGCGGCCGCCCGAATTGATGGCGATCAAGCTGATATTGCCGCGCGCGCGCAAAGCAATCTTCGGCGGCGCCCATTGCGCCCCAGGCAATGCCGTAGCGCGCCTTGTTTAGGCAGCCAAATGGCCCGCCAAGCCCTTGCGCATTGGGCAGGAGATTTTCCTCAGGAACGAACACATCTTCGAGCACGATTTCGCCGGTGATCGACGCGCGCAGGCTCATCTTGCCTTCGATCTTGGGGGTGGAGAAGCCCTTCATCCCGCGCTCAACAATGAACCCGCGAATGATACCGCCATCATCCTTCGCCCAGACGATAGCGAGGTCGGAAATGGGCGAATTGGTGATCCACATCTTCGCGCCGTTCAGCACATAGCCGCCGTCAACCGACTTGGCGCGGGTTTTCATGCCGGCAGGGTCGGAACCGGCATCAGGTTCGGTGAGGCCAAAACAGCCAACCCACTGCCCGCTCGCCAATTTGGGCAGATATTTCTGGCGTTGCTCTTCGCTGCCATAAGCATAGATCGGATGCATCACGAGGCTCGATTGCACCGACATCGCCGATCGATAGCCCGAATCAACCCGCTCCACCGCACGCGCGACGAGGCCATAGGACACATGATTGACGCCCGCACAGCCATAACCCTCAATCGTTGACCCAAGCAGGCCAAGTTCGCCGAGCTCATTCATAATCTCGCGGTCAAACCGCTCATCAAGCGTCGCCGAAACCACGCGCGGGAGCAATTTATCCTGCGCATAGGATTCCGCCGCGTCGCGGATCATCCGTTCATCGTCGGATAGTTGAGACTCGAGATTGAACGCGTCATCCCAGCGAAACGGAGTGAATTTTGCCATGGACGGCGCGTTATCATCAAAGCGGGGAGGATGCCAGATGGGTAGATGGGGTGTGGGGGATTGGAACGTGGGGATTGTTGGGGGGTGCTGACTGTCCGGATTTTGAGGAAAATCTGGCGAAGCTGGCGTTCACGCCCTATGACTGGCCTCAACTATTGGGTTTCAAGGTCTTCATCCGGATATGAGCGATCCAGTCGCGCGAGCGTTGAATCATCTTCGTCAAAGAAGCACACAGGGTGCAGCCAACCCTGATTGGCCCATTACTTTGAATTTCCATCCAGACATGGCCGTTGCCGGACGTCTGGTTATCGATATCTTAGCTGCGGATGGAATCTATCGTTCGCAGTTTGAGACCCGCACGAGTAGCGGCGGCCTTACGGCTCATCAGGGCGGTGACAGATGGCTTTGGGAAAGCCGGATATTCGGTGGCGCCTATGATGATGAAGAACCCATGTTCCGACCAAAGTATGGCGCGCTGAACTATCGTGATGACCCAGTTGGTGGATCGCGTCGTTTTGGGTCTTCTCATTTTCGACTGCGTTCGCACGTTCGTGAGAGAACCACTTTCAGCTATCCCGACAGCTATCTGGAGCCAAAGAATTTTGCCGTTGACTGTGTTGGCCCGCTGATCGAGTTGGCCGAAAAGAACGAACTTTCACTAGACCCTTGGCTAGACAACTATATCGAGGCGCACATTCACGGGCCGTTGATTATCGAAGAGGATGTCGAGGCTCTGATCCTTGACCCGTCCTTCAAGGGCACAAGCATTGAGAAAGCAGCCGTTTTACTCGGCTGCGACGTGGAATGGCACGACGGATTTCGCCTCTCATTGGACCACCTCGCTGAGTGCCGAATTTATCGAGACCCTGCGGCGGCTGATGCGATAGTTGAAATTGCTGACGGCGTGTGTGTCACGCCCGCGCTGTTATGGCGCGCTCGCACTGCTGCGCTCGACTACCAAACAGCAAAGTGGGTTTGGCACTGCATCGCGCGATATGGATGCTAATGAACGAATGGCGTATTTGCGAAGAGCTATATGAATCACTGAATGACCGGAATGTTATCGAGAGCAGTAGTTGAGGATGCGTCACTTTCGATCAAAACCAGCTTTGATATACCTTATATGTTCTTTTCATGTTCTTTGTATTTTTCACAGGCGAGCTGGGCACAGAATATGTCTTGTTCAAGCGCAATGCGAGTCCGACATAAATCGTGTAAGAAAATCGAGGCACGCAGGAAGCGGGCGTGGAACGTGTTTAGGTGTGACTTTTGTGTGACCTTTCATGCAAATATGTGGGTTTCAGCGCTTTTAAATTGGCCGCCCCGCCAAAAATGCTCGCATCGCGGCATTGACCGCGTCCGGTGCTTCCCACGGGATGAAATGGCCGCACTCAACGCGGACTATGGTGAGGTTGCTCACCAACATGTCCAATCCGTCGAGCTGGCAAGGGAGGAGGGCCGGGTCGTTCATGCCCCACACAACCAAGGTTGGCATGGTCAGCACGGGGAAAGGGCGGCTGAGGAAGGCCGGGCGGGGCGGATCTTCGTCCATGCCGGGCACGAACATGTTGGTTGCCTTATACCAATTGAGCATCGCGGTGATAGTGCCGGGCTGGCTCCATTCGGCCAGGTAAGCGGCGCGGTCTTCGGCGCTGACTTGTTCGCTGGTCAGATGGCGCATGAAGCTATGGTCAAAGAACCAATCGAGGCCGTTTTCGGCGATGCGCGCGTCAAATGCGGGATCGCTGAAGGTGCGCATATATTGCGAGGCTTTGCGCTGCGCTTTGTCCTCATACAGCGTTCGTTGGAAGATGAGCGGGTGCGCCGAATTGCACATCATCAGCCGGTCAATCCGCTCAGGGTTTTTGAGCGCCGCCATCCACGCAATCGCGCCGCCCCAATCATGCGCGGCAAGCGTAAAGGTCGGCAGCCCTAGCGCATCTGCAAGCGCGAAGAGATCAGCGCAGGGCTTGTCGGGCGTATAATCGCTAACCAGTGACGGCTTGGCTGACCCTGCAAAGCCGCGTTGATCGGGCGCAATGACATAATGGTCGCGCGACAGCTCCGCCATCTGATGCCGCCACGTGCGGTGCGATTCGGGAAAGCCGTGGAGGAAAATGATCGGCGGATGCGCGGGGTTTCCGCCCGTCCACACGTCGAGTTCGACGCCTGTGGGAAGGGGGATGCGTGCTTGCTTCATTCGCCCGGCGCCTTTGCCTTGATAGCGAGCGCATGGACGCGCTGGCCGGGGATGTCGCCGAGCGCTTGATTGACCATCCGCTGCCGCATCACGCGCGACAAGCCTGAAAAGGCAGCGCTTTCAATCTCGACTGTGAAGTGCGATTCGCCCGATCCATCATCGCCGCTATGCCCCGAATGGTGGCCACTGTCGTTGATCACGGCAAGCCGCGTTGGCGCAAAGGCGGCGTTGAGCAGGTTTTCAATTTCGGTGGCCAAAGGGCCTTTTGTCTGGATGGTCATAACGCCTATATAGCAGGCCGAACCGCAATCACGAGAGCCTTCTGTCCGATCTTCCGCCCCGCAAACCGCCAAATCGCTTTCACGGTCGCGTGGAGGGTGTGGGTCAGCGTTGCGCCCATCCCGGATGCCGCGAAAATGGCGAATTTCGTGCGCCCGATCCCTATGGTGAGCGGTCAGGCTTCGATGGGCCGGGCAGCTATCGCTGGCTCTGCTTTGATCATGTGCGTGAATTCAATAGCAGCTATAATTTCTTCGACGGGATGAGCCGCGAGGAAATTGATGCCGCCCAAACTCCCTTTGGCGGCTGGCCAAGCGAAAGCCGCGCCTTTACGAATGGCAGCGTTGATAACCCGCCCAAATGGCGCGATTTTCATGATCCGCTTGATGCGATCTCAGCACGGTTTCGCGCGCAGATGCCCAAGGAGCGCACCGACGGCAAACAGCTCAGCGATGCGGATCGGAAGGCGATGGCGGTGCTGACGCTGGATATCAATGCGGATCGGCGCGCATTGCGGACGCGCTACACCGCACTCGTCCGCAAATTCCACCCCGATCATAATGGCGGTGACCGTGGGCATGAGAAAGCGCTTCAGGCGGTGATCGAGGCATATCAACGGTTGCGTGTCTCCCCCGCCTTCGCCACAGAGGCCCCTTCCTCAAGGAGAGCAATATGACCCTATCAATGTATCAAGCCAGTGTTCCCCCCGTTCTCCGCGCGCTCACGGCACTCCAAGGCGTGAGCGAAAAGGGCAAGGCGCATGCCGCCGCAAAGGGGACCGATGAAGCCAATTACCTCGCACTTCGCTTGAGCCCCGAAATGCTGCCGCTCGCCGCGCAAGTGCGGATTGCCTGCGATATTGCGCGGCGCGGTGTATCGCGGCTGGCGGGTGTCGAGCCAGCGGCGCAGGATCTGCCTGCCGCTAGCTTCGATGATCTGAAGGCGCATTGCCAATCGGCAATTGATTTGCTTGGCGGCTTCACCCCTGCACAGATTGATGGCAGCGAGATGAAGGAAATTCTCCTCCCCACGCCAATGGGCGAACTCAAATTTTCAGGCCAGGATTTCCTGTTCGCCTTCATCCTTGCCAACGTCCATTTCCACAGCAGCATATTCTACGCTATCCTGCGCGGGGCAGGCGTTGAGCTGGGCAAGATGGATTATCTGGGAGCGCCTTGATTGTTCGAACGCCGCTGGGGCTGATACAGTGTTTCGGGGTTTCTGACGTCTATTCGCGCAGAAGTGCCGCCAATTTGCGCGCCGTGTTGATACTGCGTCCGGTGCCAATCTTGGTCGCGGTGATTTTGAGTTTGGTGAAGCGGATGCCGTCGCCGTAATCGACATAAATCTCGCGGGCGCCAAGCGCGATGCGCTCGCCAGCTTGATCGCGCGCGGTCTCGATTGTGTCGACAGGCGGCGCATCGTTTAGGAAATAGACCAAATGGCGGCTGCGATGCGCATCGGGGAAGGGATCGGCGGCGACTACGGCGGCCACTTCGTCGCCCGTCCGCACGAAAACGGGAACGCGCTTGCCCGCATAAGTTTCAAGCCGGGCCTCGAGCGCGGCCTTCACTTCGGCTTCACCAGCGTCGCTATCGAACAGCAAATTGCCACTCGCAATATAGGTGCGGACGCGCGCAAAACCGAGTGCTTCGCCCATGGCACGCAGGTCGGCCATCGGCAGCTTCCCCGTGCCGCCGACATTGACCGCACGGAGTAAAGCGACGTAACTCGTCACTTCGCCGGTTTGATGAAGCGATAGACGAATTGATCGGTCTTGCCGCGGATGGCCGGGTCGAACACATTCTTGCTGCGGTCGTCACCCGCATTGGCGAGGACTTTGCTTTCGCCGCCGAAGGTGAAGCCAACCGAGGTCACTTCGGCCTTGACCGTGGCGGCGTCGATCCGGTGGAGCGTATCAACCGTTGTGACGCCGGTTCCCTGCGCCGCGCTGTGATCGAGGATGATATACATGCCGCCAGGCTTGAGCGCGGCAAAGATCGCGCGGTTGAGGCCTTCGACCGTTCCTTTGGGCAAACTGGCACCGTGGAGATCATGGTAATTCTGCGCGGTCCAGACGCGGTCAACGCTACCCGGCGCGCCGACATCGCCAAGGTTGCGGATGGCGGCTTCGACATTGGCGTAGGCTGGTTCAGCGGCGAGCGCCTGAATATCGGTCGCTGCCTTGGGTACCGCTTTGGCATATTGATCCGAAACGAGCGCGACGACCTTGCCCTTTGGCCCCACGGTCTGCGCGAACAGCCGCGTGAAATAGCCGCCACCGGGCAACATATCGACCACTGCCTGCCCCTTGCTGATCTTGGCAAAGGCGATCATCGCAAAGGGCTTGCGTGCACCGTCGCGCGCAACATCGTCGGCGGGCCTCGTGCTATTGTTAAAGGGCGCAGCGGCCCCGCCAACCAAGGCGGCGGCAACGGCGACTGTCGCGAGGGCTTTGAATGCGTGCTTCATATCCATCTCTCCGGTTTAGTGTTGATCTTCGGCTAACGCTTTGAGCTGATCGGCAACGCTGCCCCAGCCTTGGTCAAATCCCATATCTTGATGGGCCATCATATCTTCGGCGCTCCAGTGACGCGCTGACCCAGTATAACGCGTGCGGCCCCCTTCGGGCAAGATTTCGATAGTGCCTATCATGAACGGTTTTTGCGGAATCCATCCCGCACCAAACGCATCAGTGAAAACAAAACGCTGGCCCGGTATCACCTCCAGCATCTTGCCGCCCGCGCTCGATTGCTCGCCGGGATT
>JBJXDU010000083.1:0-8188 GCA_046153565.1 Sphingomonadaceae bacterium | reverse complement strand
TTTGGGTATGCTGGTTGATCACACCACCCCCCAAAGCCCGCTTCCGCGCCCACCCCCGGCCAAAACCGAGGCATCACCGGGCGTTAGCATCGCTCGGTTATGGGGTGCATATAATCTATCTGGTTCGTGCTGTCAAGAACAAAGCATGATCATATGTCGATTTCTCCTATAGCGGCTGAGCCTGGGGAACCATGGCTATTGGTTAGCGCAGAGGCGCGAAATTATCTCGCGCCAAGCCGCAAAGACGCCAAGATGTAGGGGGACACTATGATGCCTAAGCGTCGCAACGGATGCGAGGACTATCGCCACACACTCCCTTGGCGTCTTGGCGTCTTGGCGCGAGGCGAATCCCACATGTCGGCTCATGCAGAGGCACAGGATTATCTCACACAAAGCCACGAAGGCACAAAAGGGGTGTGACCAAGACACCGTACAGAATGCGATCCGCGATCCCGACTATTGCATGATTCTGTGCGTCTTCATGTAAATAAAGTCGCGATTTTAGCATTTTAATAAAATTTATGTCGATAATATAAACCGTATAAGTGAAATAATAATCTAACTATTTCAAATAATTAAAGAATCATTGATCGCAAATATATTATTTTATTTGGCAATCGCACAATCATTTCCAAATGTGTACAGAATTATTTTTCTTCACTATCGACTGGAGTGCAGCCTGCATGAGTAGCTCTTGTCGTCATAACTCACCCCCGCCCCATCGGAGCGCACGCCGCCGCCACCCACGCCAGCGCCTCGCCCTCAAGCTGCGGCCCGACAACGCTTAGCACCTGTGCATGATAGCTATCCCACCACATCAATTCAGCCTTGGTGAGCAACTCACACTCAACTAACGTCCGGTCAATTGGCGCGAAGGTGAGTGTTTCGAAGCTTAAATAATCGCCGTCGCTGCCCGCAATATCACGGCGTTCGACAAGCACCAGATTTTCGATGCGGATGCCATATTCGCCCGCTTTATAGTAACCGGGTTCGTTAGAGATGATCATGCCCGCATGAAGCTCTTCTTCAGTGCCCGCTTGCCCGCCCGCGCTTTTGGCAATGCGTTGTGGCCCCTCATGGACAGCGAGGAAGCTGCCGACGCCGTGGCCGGTGCCGTGCGCATAATCGAGGCCAACCGACCAGAGCGGCTGGCGCGCGAGACTATCGAGTTGGCTGCCGGTCGTACCTTGCGGGAAGATCGCGGTCGCAATCGCGATATGGCCCTTGAGCACGCGGGTGAAACGGTCCTTCATTTCCGCGCTCGGTTCACCCGGGCCGACCCAGATGGTGCGCGTGACGTCGGTGGTGCCATCGCGATATTGTCCGCCTGAATCAACCAGATAGAGGCTGCCCGGCGGGATGCGAATATTGCTTGCCTCATCGACTTTATAATGCGGGCTGGCACCATGCCCGGCGGCGGCGGATATGGTATCGAACGAGAGGTCAACGAGCAGCCCGGTGGCTTCACGGAAGGCGCGGAGCTGGGCTGCGGCTGACAGTTCGGTAAGGTCGCCCTTATGCGCTTCGTTGCTCATCCAATGGAGGAAGCGGCTAAGGGCTGCGCCGTCGCGCCGCTGGGCCGCGCGGTGGCCGCCTTGTTCGATCGGGTTCTTGATCGCCTTGGGCAGGATGCAGGGATCGCGCGCTTCGATGATGTTTGCGCCGCTGGCGTCAAGCGCGGCAAAGATCGCCGCGACGCTGCGTTCGGGATCAACCGCGATGCGCTTGCCTGCCATGCCGCCGAGCGCTGGGGCAAAGGCGGCGCGATCATGGATGCGCACGCCATTGCCAAGCGAAGCGCGCAGCCCATCATCAACCTTTTCGGGCGCGATATAGAGGTCGGCAGTGGCGTCAGCATTTATCACCGCAAAGCTGAGCGCCACGGGCGTGTTATCGACATCGCTGCCGCGCACATTGAACGCCCAGGCGACCGAGTCGAGCGCGCTCACCACCGCGCCGTCAAGCCCTTGCGAGGTGAGCCAGTCAGCAACAGCCGCGCGCTTCTGCGCCGAAGATTGCCCGGTATATTCATCGCCGTGTGGCACCATCAGCGCCGACGAGGGCGCGGGGCGATCATCCCACACCATGTCTACCGGATTATGCGTGACCGCGACCAATGTCGCTCCTTTGCCCGCCAGCGCAGCCTCGGCACTTTTCACCCAGCTGCTAGTATGGAGCCAGGGATCATAGCCAATCCGCCCGCCGCTCGGGGCATGTTCGCCCAGCCATAGTGCGGGGTTTGACGCCGGTGTGCCCTGATAGCTCCAATGCGCGCCGTCTACTTGTTCGCGCACTTGCAGCGTATAGCGCCCGTCAACGAAGATCGCGGCTTTGTCTGCCAATATGACCGCGCTCCCCGCTGATCCGCCAAAGCCCGTGAGCCATGCCAGCCGCTGCGCATAGGCGCCGACATATTCGCTCATATGTTCATCGCATATCGGCACGACAAAGCCATCAAGCCCATCGCGGACAAATTGCGCGCGAAGAGCGGATAGACGGGCGGCATGGGTGGACATTTCGGCTTCCTCGTTTCACATTCTGCGACAGACCATAGAATGCCTGTCCCTTTTGCGAAAGAGTTGCTTATGCGCTGGCTCCCCGCCTTACTTCTGCTAGTGGCAACGCCTTCGCTTGCCCAGAAAGTGCCCATGACTGATTTGCCAACACCCCCCATCGCACAAGAACGCCCGCACAGCTTCACCCACCACGGTGTGATGATCGAAGACCCTTACGCCTGGCTGCGCGATGCGTCTTACCCGCAGGTTGATGATGCCGATATCCTCGCGCATGTGAAGGCGGAGAATGCCTATTTCGAAGCCGCGATGAAGCCGCACGCCGCGCTCGTCGAGACTTTGTTCACCGAGATGAAGGCGCGGCTCAAAGATGATGATGCTTCGGTGCCGCAAAAGGACGGTGACTATCTCTATTGGCGCGCGTTTGAAAAGGGCGGGCAGTATAAGAAATGGTGGCGCAAGCTGGTTGCGGGCGGGGCTGATCAGCTGATCCTTGATGAGACTGCACTCGCCAAGGGCAAGGATTATTTTAGGCTCGGTGAAATTTCGCTGAGCAAAGATGGCCGCTATCTTGCCTATGCGACCGACGATGACGGCTCGGAGCGTTATACAGTGCGCTTCCGCGATCTCACCACCGGCGCGGATTTGCCCGATGTGATCAAGAGTACGCTCGGTGGTCTGGTCTGGACGCCCGATGGCAAGGCGCTGATTTACGGCCTTGTCAACGAAAACTGGCGCGTTGAAACGATCCGCTATCACGCAATGGGCAGCGATACCAAGGACGATAAGATACTCTATGAGGAGCCCGATCAGGGCTTCCAACCCGGTGTCGGGATGACGCATTCGGAAAACTATATCGTGATCGCAACAGGCGATAATGCGACGACTGAAGTCTATCTGATCCCGTCCGACCAGCCTTTGTCAAAGCCGATTCTGATCCGCCCGCGCAAGGTTGGCGTCGAATATGATGTCGAGGATCATGATGGCACGCTCTTCATTCACACCAACGATACCGACACCAATTTCCGCCTTGCGACCGCGTCAGTTGACAAGCCCGGTGAATGGAAAGAGCTGATCGCGCCGTCACAGTCATTCTATATGACGGGCATTGCGACCTTTGCTGATTTCTTCGTGGTTGAGGGGCGCGAAAACGGCCTCGATCAGATCGAGATCCATCAATATGACGGCGGCGCACCAAAGCGGATTGCGTTCCCCGAGGCGAGCTATTCAGCCGGGCTTGATGAGAATCCCGAATATAAGATGGACAAGCTGCGGATCACCTATGAATCGATGATCACGCCCGACACTGTCTATGATTATGATGTGAAAAGCGGCGGCCTGACCTCGCTCAAAGTGCAGGAAATTCCCAGCGGCTATGATGCCAGCCAATATGCCACTGAACGCGTCGAAATTTCCGCGCGCGATGGCACCAAAGTGCCGGTCTCGATTGTCTATAAAAAGGGCTTCAAAAAAGACGGCAAAGGCCCGCTTTATCTCTACGCCTACGGCGCTTACGGAATCGCAATCCCGCCGGGATTTTCGAGCGTGCGGCTATCGTTGCTTGATCGCGGTTTTGCTTATGCGATTGCGCACATAAGAGGCGGCGATGATCTGGGGCAACAGTGGCAGCTTGATGGCAAGCTGACCAAGCGGACCAACACTTTCACTGACTTTGTCGATGTCGCCAAGGGGCTGATCGACATGAACTATACCGCCAAGCGCAAGATTGTCGCGGCGGGCGGCTCAGCGGGCGGCGAGCTCATGGGCGTCGTCGTCAACACCAATCCAGAACTGTTCGGCGCGGTCGCGGCGCATGTGCCCTTCGTTGATGTGCTCAATACAATGCTCGATGATGAATTGCCGCTAACGCCGGGCGAATGGCCCGAATGGGGAAATCCAATTAAAGACAAAGCCGCGTTTGACTTGATCCGCAGTTACTCGCCCTATGATCAAGTGAAAGCCCAAGCCTATCCACCTTTGTTCGTGACCGCAGGCCTCAACGATCCGCGCGTCACATATTGGGAGCCCGCCAAATGGGTTGCCAAGCTGCGCAAACTCAAAACCGACAAGAATTTGCTCCTGCTCAAAACCAATTTGGGTGCCGGGCACGGCGGCAAGTCGGGGCGTTTTGAGGGGCTGCGCGAAGAAGCAGAGGAAACGGCCTTCTTCCTGTGGCAATTGGGGATGGTGGAGTGAAACGGGCAGATATTCGCTTTATCCTGAGGAAAGGCTGAGCCTGTCCTGAGCGCCTGCAAGGCAGTCGAAGGGCCTACTAACCATAGGCGCAAGGTTGTGGCCCTCACCGCCGCCAGAACACGCCCCCGCTGCCCGCTTGCGCGCGGCGGCGCCACATTTGCCAATACATCCACATGCCCGATACCGCGAAGAACATCAGCGCAATCCCAGCGATAATGCTCATGAAAACGCCAACGGGTCCAAAGGTTTCGCCCGAATGGAGCCGCTTGAAAAAGCCTTCCCATTTTTTGAGCGGGCTGCGGGGCTTTTGCGACGCATCACCTGGCGGCTTCGCACCGGCTTGGGCTTCGACCTTCGGCTTGCCGCCGTCGTCGCTATCGCCCGCAATCGCAAAGCCCTGAATAAGCACACCGGTCGTGCCGATGAACAGCATGATGATCCCCAGCGTTAATCCCATCCAGCGGTGCCATTTACGCATATAATTTTTGCCCTTCTTTCACGAAAATGTTTTGCGAATGCTCACTCTGATCGTCCGGCCAAGCGGATCAATCAAGCCGGCCTGATAGCGCGTCGGGATCACCCCGCTGCCGTCGGTGACCCGCTGGCGTGCATCAAATATATTGTCAACCGCGAAGAGTAATCGCACACCTTTGATCAGCGGCCAGCGCTCGGCAAGTTTGGATTGGCGCGGCGGGAAGGCAAACAGACGAAAATTGAGCGTTGCGAGCGACCCGAACCGCAAGTCGCGCAGCGGCGACCCATCGGCGCTGGCAACCCTCGTCGCGCTTTGCCAGTTGCCAACGAAGCGAACCCCAATCCCATTCACAGCGCCGCCGCCCGATAGCTCGACCTCGTGCCGCGGTTGCCCGCCGCGATTGCCAATCGCACTGCCCCCGAGCAAATCAAGCGGCGCTAAGCCGTCGCGAATGGTGATGCGGTCAGTAAGGTGGAGCGTATGATAAAGCGAAATCTGCAACCGGTTACCTCCGCCGCCGCCGCCAAAAAAGCGACCCCCGCCTTGCCCACCCGCAGGGCCCGCCCCGCCGCCCGGGCGACCACCGCCAAACCCACCGGGAATGCGCGGACGGCCCGGATTGGGGTCGCGGCCCAGCGCCTTTGCATAATTGAAACCCCAGCGGATTTCGGATCGATCCGCATTGGCAAAATTGACGGAGCGATTATCGACGCTGACGATGGTGCCAGCTTCACGAATGACCCGGCCGGGCAATGCGGCCTCGACCGCCGCTGTAATCGCCGGAAAGCCACTGATTGGGTTGCGAGTCTGGCTTTGCACATAAGTCGCCGTCATCGTCAGGTCAGTTTTGCTCAGTGGTTTGAGCGTCGCTTCGGCTTTGACCACATGGCGCGCGTCGGCGATCAGCGCACGGTTGCCGCCGTCCAAACGCGTCACAATTACCGACTCGCCGCGCGTGAAATCGAACAGCTGCACCCCCGTTGTGGTGATAACGGGATTGCCAAGCTGCTGCGGCGTCGGTGCGCCGTCCTCATCGGTCACTGACACAAGGAATGACAGCGGCTTGATGGGTTCCCAGCGCGCACCATATCCGCGCGTGGTGAGCGTGCCAAAATCGGATAATGTCTGCACCAGATAATTACCATTGACTGATAGCTCGCCAATAAAGCCCAGCACGCCGCGCCGCTGGCTGGCGATTGGAATGTCGATGTTGACGCGCCCCGTGCCGCTGTCCCTGACAACGCGACCGGGCTGGATACGGAGCGCCCGCACCGTCTCACTATTGAACCTTATGCCTTGAGCCCCGCCGCTAATGCCCAGCGCCACCGGCCCGGCTGGCAGCGTCAGCAGCGTGCCGTTGGCGGTAAAATCAAGCGCTGCCGTGGTCGCATTGCTCTCGGCTCGGTCATTCGTGGGCAGCGCGGTCTGGGTGAGTGTGCGCGCCTCGATACGGTCATAATTGCCCGTAAATGACCAGCGCCAGCGCGCCACATCGCCACCAAGCGTGATCCCGGCGCGGCTAGTGATAACGCGCCCGCTTTGGCTTAGCGGCGATAGACTGCCGGGCAATAGGCCGATCAGCGAGCGGCTATCGGCAATATCAAGCCGCCCGCTCAGCGTCGCCGAGACCGTTGAAGACAGCGGTCGTGCAAAGACGGAATTGGCGGTGAACTGTTCGGTTTCGGGCAAAAGTGTTCGAAACGGTGCGCCAGCACCGGTATCCGTCACACCCCGCCGCGCTTCGGTCAGCGCCTCTGCGGTTTGGCGTTGCAAATCCAGCGTGAACCGCCCGCCTTTTTCAATGCGGACAAGCTGAAACTCTGTATTGAAATCGTTCCGCTTGGTGCCCGTTGCAAAACGCGGTTCAAGCTCACCCGTAATGGCTTTGAACCGGTCAACCAGCACAATATTGATCACACGCTGCGTCGCGGCATAGCCATATTTGAGTGCGACTTCTTCGGGCAAAACGTCAATCCGGGCAATCGCCTCGGGCGGCAAATCACGCACTTCGGCAAAGCCCGAAATACGCCTGCCACCGAGCAACACAACCGGCGCATCGCCGCCTCGCCCCTGGCCACTGCGCGTTTGGGCTGACAATAAGCCAATGACCTCGGCCAGCGTGCTGGCACCCAGCGCCTGAATATCGTCAGCATCAAGAGTGATTTGCGGCGGCGTATCCCCAATTGCCGAGCCAGCGGCGCGCGGCGCGGTGACAATGATAGGCGAGGCTTCGGTCGTGGTATCGGCGGCAAGTGACGGCGCTGCCATCCCGACCGCTAGCGCTGCCATGACAATTGGCCCGTAATGAATTGCGCTATTGATGAGGGCACCTGTTGGGGGATGTGGTGTCTTGCTGCGTTGCAACACATAGACGGCTACCGTGCCGCTTTCAACTATCCTTTGGTTAGATGAAGTGAAAAAACCCGATGACGAAACCGATGCGTCACCCAAAAAGAAACCGCGCCTCGATCACTCGTGGCGCGGCTTCCCTGTGATCAATTGCCTACCCAGTGCGACCCGGGCAATTGACTATGCTAGCCCGGTCTAACGAGGCTTAGAAGTCGAACTTCGCCGCCACCGAAATCGTCCGGCCATTGATTGAGCGTGCCCGCACAATGCCGTTACCGGGGATCGAACCTTCTTCGGCTTCGGTATAGCCTGCCACATCGAACAGGTTATTCGCATTGACCGACAATTGAATCCGCTCAATCGGACGAATGGCGACGAAAGCGTTGACCTGCGTGAAGGCCGGCAGCTTCAGTCCATTATTATCCTGCGCAAAACTGGCCGTCGTGCCAATCAAACTCGCCCCGACGCTGAAGATATCCTGCGTATAGGTTGGGGTCAGTTTGTAGGTAAAGTCGGCCTGACGACGCGGACGATTGCCAACCACCGTGCGATCAAGCGACGCGGTGATTTTGGCATTGGTGTAAGTGCCGCTTGCCGCCAAGTTGAAGCCGCCGATGCGATAATTGCCTTCAAATTCAAGACCGTAAGCACGGTA
>JBJXDU010000082.1:0-5977 GCA_046153565.1 Sphingomonadaceae bacterium | reverse complement strand
TCCCCAAGATTGAGGCTTATGACGAAACGCGCAACCTGCCGTCGCAAGCGGGGATATCGCGGCTGTCACCGCATCTCCATTTCGGCGAAATATCGCCTGCCACGATCTGGCACCATGCCTCAAAGGCTGCCGGAGCCAAAGCCGAGCCGTTTCTGCGCGAAATTGGCTGGCGCGATTACGCAACAAATTTGATCGATCAATTTCCAGACTATGCCACGCAAAATGGCCGCCACGCTTTTGACGCTTTGCCTTGGCGCTCAGGCGCGGATGCTGATGCCGATTTCACGTCTTGGACTAAGGGGCAAACGGGCTACCCCATCGTCGATGCTGCTATGCGCGAATTGTGGGCGACGGGTTTCATGCACAACCGCGTCCGCATGATAGCCGCTTCCTTCCTCATCAAGCATCTGCTGATCGATTGGCGGCGGGGCGAGCGCTGGTTCTGGGATACGTTGCTTGATGCAGACTATGCCTCGAACGCGAGCAATTGGCAGTGGGTTGCGGGGACGGGCGTCGACGCGCCGATGATGTCACGGATCATGGCCCCTTTAAGTCAATCGGAAAAGTTTGGCGCGCGTGATTATATTCGCCGCTGGGTGCCTGAACTCAGCGAACTTGATGATCCCTACATCCACGATCCCGATGAATTTGGGGTGCGACCGCGAACCTATCCGGCCAAGCGCATAGGCCACCGCGCGGCGCGCGAACGGGCGCTGGCGGCGATGCGCAGCGTTCGTGATAGCGATTGACGATTGCTAGACGGGCGGCGCTGCGCCATTAGCGCTCGCGATTATGAATATGCAGGCGAACAGCATCGAAGCACCACCGCAGCGCGGCCTAGACCCATATTCGACCACATTTGCACACCGTGACGGAGTCGATTTTGGTTTCTGGCTAGGCGCGAGGAGGGCGCGATGCATTAGCATCGTAACCGACAAGCAACGCCGCCAGAGAGCAAAAGCGGCCCGCCCCTGCGGGGTCGTTCTCAGAAAACCGCTGAGCTTCGTCCTTTGCTTGCGCGTAGCCCCGCTACGCGACTGCGCCGCACTCCTCATCAGCGGATTTCTGAGAACGATCACGGTATGCAAATGTGGTCGAATATGGGTCTAGCATCACAAATCCTCGCACGCTTGGTGTCGCCAATTTTGGACCGGCTTGATCGCGGTATTGTGTCAGGGAGCATTGAGGCATTTCTGCCTGGCGGCGAGCGGCGATTGCTCGGTGGGCGCGGGGCAGGTCCATCAGCGATATTGAAGATCAACCGCTGGAACGCATTGCTCCGCATGGCCAGCGGTGGGTCGGTCGGTTGCTATGAAGGCTGGGAGCGCGGTGAGTGGGAAAGCCCCGATCTCGTGCCCTTGTTCGACGTCTTCATGCGCAACCGCGTGACGCTCGGCGGCACGGCGCGCGCGTCGGGCTTGTCGCGGCTTGCCAAGCGGATCGCGCATGGCCTGCACCGGAACGACCGCAAGGGTGCCAAGCGCAACATCATGGCGCATTATGATCTCGGGAACGATTTCTACGCCAGCTGGCTTGATGCCACGATGAGTTATTCATCGGCACGCTTTGTTGGCGCTCAGGCGCTTGAGGCAGGACAAGCACACAAAATGGCAAAGCTGACTGAACGGTTGGCACTGAACACCCCGTCATCCATTCTCGAAATCGGCTGTGGCTGGGGCCACTTTGCGCGTTCGCTGGTCGAGCGAGGTCATGCCGTCACCGCCGTCACGATTTCGCCCGCGCAAAAGGACTATGCTGAGGCGCATAATCCCGGCCCCGATTATCAGCTGCTTGATTACCGCGATGTAAGCGGCAGCTATGATGCGATTGCGAGCGTCGAAATGGTTGAGGCAGTGGGTCAGCATTATTGGCCGACCTATCTTGATGTGATTGCCCGCAGCCTGAAGCCCGGCGGTCGCGCGGCAATCCAGTTTATCGCGATCAACGATGATGTGTTCGAACGTTATGCGAGCAGCGCTGATTTCATTCAGGCTTATATCTTCCCCGGCGGCATGCTGCTTTCCGAACGCCGGTTCCGCGCGCTTGCCGAGGCGCGCGGGCTTCGGTGGGAAGCACCGGAGCATTTCGGTCTCGATTATGCCGAAACGCTGCGTCACTGGCACGACCGCTTCGAGGCCGCCGTTGCAGCCGCGCGATTGCCAGCCCATTTCGATAGCCAATTCATCAACCTGTGGCGCTTCTATTTGCAATATTGCGAGGGCGGCTTTCGCGGTGGTGGTATCGAGGTGGGGCAGGTCACGCTGATCAAGCAGGGCTAGCCAGTTTCGTTTCAGGGGCTTAGGCTGCTCTCCAACGATAAGGGGGGCGGTGATGATCGAACAGCAAGCGGCAGGCAGGTCCACATGGTGGCTCGCGCTGATAGGGCTCATCCTGATTCTGGCGGGTGCCTATTATGCCAACCGAGTCC
Organism: Sphingomonadaceae bacterium; assembly: GCA_046153565.1. GTDB lineage: Bacteria > Pseudomonadota > Alphaproteobacteria > Sphingomonadales > Sphingomonadaceae > Aquisediminimonas. Next base: position 3,549 of record JBJXDU010000082.1, on the reverse strand, counting down.
AGACCGATGGCGGCATCACCGTGCAAGACATTCGCTTTGCCGGGACGGGCGGCACCGAAATGAGCGCTCTGCTCTACATTCCCAAAAATGCGACCGCCGTCGCGCCCGCGCCGGGTATTTTGGCGGTCCATGGTTACATCAATTCGCGCGAGACGCAGGACGGCTTTGCGATTGAATTTGCGCGGCGTGGTTATGTCGTGCTGGCGCTTGACCAGACGGGGCATGGCTATAGCGGCGGGGCGGCTTTCTCAAATGGTTTTGGTGGGCCTGATGGCCTTGCGTATCTTCGGTCATTGCCAATGGTGGATAAGGCGCAAATTGGGCTTGAGGGGCATAGTATGGGTGGATGGACGATCCTTGCTGCCGCCGCTGCCATGCCAAATGACTATCAATCGATGGTGCTCGAAGGATCATCGACCGGCAAACCATTTGCCAAAGAAGGCGATCCGCAGTGGCCGCGCAATTTGATGCTGGTGTTCAGCCAATATGATGAATTTTCAAAAATCATGTGGGACGTTGACCGGGCCAAGGATGTCGCGAGCAGCGCAAAGTTGCAAAGCGTATTTGGCACGAAAGCCAAAATCAGCGAAGGACAGCTTTACGGATCAATCGAGGGTGGCACCGCGCGGATTTTGCATCAGCCCGCAACAACACATCCCGGTGATCATTTGTCGAACGATGCGATCGGCCATGCGACTGACTGGTTTGCCAAAACGCTGAAAGGCGGCACCCCACGCGCGGCGAGCGATCAAATCTGGTTTGGCAAGGAAGTGGGGACGGGGATTGGCTTGATCGGATTATTGATGGTGATTTTGGGCGTTTTTGATGGGCTCCTCCGCACACCACTTTTCGCTGGATTGCGTCAATCGGCGAAGCCTGGGTTCATTCGCCGCGACGCGCAGTGGTGGCGACGATTTGGGCTGAGCGCTGGCGTGCCAACTCTATTGTTCTTCCCTGTGTTCATCGCACTCTATCTGCTCGTGCCGCCGTCGGCGGTGATCCCTCAACTGGTGACGACGCAAGTCACTGTCTGGGCATTGCTGGGTGCCGGGGTGACGTGGTTGATCGGGCGCGGGTCGGCGGAGGCAGCTTCGGATTGGGTGCGCAGCTTGGGCATAGCGACGCTGACGGTGGCGGTGGGATACGTTTTGCTGTTCGCGGTTGACCGGCTGTTTCACACGGATCTGCGATTCTGGATTGTCGCAATCAAGTTTCCGAGTGCGCGCCAATGGTGGATTGCCGCGATTTATGTCGTGCCGCTCACGATTGCGTTTCTGGTGACCGTCAAAGCGCTCTGCAATCAGACGGTGCGCGGCGATACCATGATCACGCGCTACGGCGCAGCAATCTTATCGCTGAGCGGCGGGTTCCTGCTAGTGTTCGGCGCGGTTTATGCGGGATTTTTTGCGACTGGCTATTTGGTCACATCGTTCGATCCGCTGAGCACTGTCATCGCGCTTCAGTTCATTCCTGTGCTCGCGGCGATTGCGATCATTGGGATATTCACATGGTCGCGAACGGGCAGCCACCGTGCCGGTGCGCTCCTGATCGGCATGTTAGTGACTCTGTACGTCGTCGCGGGAACGGCAACGCAGGTGGCATGAAAAAAACGTCTGTCCTACAGCCTATCGTTCAATCTATGTTCTGATTCGTGGTGATTCGGATGGCGATGGTGAAGAGGATAAAATGACGGTGAAGGCGATGGGGACTATAATGACAGGGCAAGCAATGTGGCGGATGGTGGCGGCGATGGTGGCGGGCTTGTTGCTCGCCCTTGGCGGCTGCGACGCTGTAAAACTCTACACCAATCTACCAAAGGATCAGAATGTGCTATTTTGGAGCGTTGATCAGCGGGACACCGCGTTTCGCCAGATGGAAAAATTGGTCAAAGTCAATACGGTCAGCGCGGGCGGGCCGGTGGTTGAGCTGCCGATGGGGGTGCCAATCAAACTTGGCGTTGATGTTGATGCTTATATGGCAAACCAGCGGAGTGCCGGCCTGATCATCGTGCAGGATGGCAAAATCCGCTTTGAAAAATATGCGCTTGGCCAAACCAAGGAGGGGCGTTGGACGAGCTTTTCGGTCGCCAAATCGCTGACCTCGACGATGGTTGGTGCGGCGATCAGCGATGGCTATATCAAGAGCCTTGATGATAAAGTCTCAGTCTATATCCCTGATCTTAAAGGATCGGTGTATGACGATGTGACCGTGAAGCAATTGCTGACGATGACGTCGGGGGTGAAGTGGAACGAGGATTATACCGATCCCAAGTCAGACGTTGCCTTGTTCAACCTGCACAAGGCCGAACCCGGCGTTGATGTGACCGTATCCTACATGCGCAAACTGCCGCGCGAGGCACCCGCAGGGAGCAAATGGGTTTACAAAACGGGTGAGACAAATTTGATTGGCGTGCTTGTATCGAGCGCGACCAAGAAAACGCTGTCAACCTATTTGTCTGAGAAGCTTTGGAAGCCTTATGGGATGGAGCAGGATGCCGTGTGGATGCTCGGCTCGACGGGGCATGAAATCAGCGGCTGTTGCGTGTCGGCAACATTGCGCGATTATGCGCGCGTTGGCTTGTTCATCGCGGGAGGCGGCATGGCGGGTGGCAAGCCCGTTCTGCCCGATGATTGGATTGCCAAAGCCACGACCAAGCAAGCCGATATTGGCGATCCCGACCGCGGCTATGGCTATCAATGGTGGACCAACAACGATGGCAGCTTCGCCGCGCAAGGCATTTTCGGGCAAGGGATTTTTATCGATCCCAAGCGCAAACTGGTGATTGCGAGCAACGGCAATTGGAAAACCGCAACCGATCCTGAGGGCGTGGGGGCGGAGCGCGAACGGTTTTACAAAACGGTGCAGGCGGCGGTTGATGCTGGGCGTTAGCGTCTGTCCTTCAAACAAGGCGCTATAGCATGATGACATTAAGTTGACCCGTCTACCCCGAGCGAAGTCGAGGGGCTTCATCGAGCGCAGTCGAGCCCAAATCTCGGCTGCGCTCGAAGGTGTGTCTCGACTTCCACCTTTCGGTGGAAGTTTATCCCGAGCGGAGCCGAGGGGCTCGACAGAGACGGACTTGGATTGACTCCGTCAAATGTCATCACGCTCTAGACCCATATTCGACCACATTTGCACACCGTGACGGAGTCTATTTTGGTTTCTGGCTAGGCGCGAGGGGGGCGCGATGCAGTAGCATCGTAACCGACAAGCAACGCCGCCAGAGAGCCAAAAGCGGCCCGCCCCCGCCCAGAGGGCAGTTTATCCGGAGCGGCTGGCTAGCCAGCCAGTCGAAGGGCTGCACTCCTCGTCAGCGGATTTCTGAGAACGATCACGGTGTGCAAATGTGGTCGAATATAGGTCTAATATCGTGGTTTGTGCCGCTGCAAGATCGAGTGAAGCACTGCTGGATGCAGCAATGCGTGGAATGCGCACCCAATGGCTGAACCGCTGTTCCAAATGACTTCGGCTTCCAAACCCGATAGCCCCGGCAATGTGAGCCAACAGCGGTTTTTGGGCAGCATTCCCGTGACGGCATCGCACGCAAAG
>JBJXDU010000081.1:0-9130 GCA_046153565.1 Sphingomonadaceae bacterium | reverse complement strand
CACCCGCTTGGTTTTAAGTGGTAAAATGGTATAGCCACGATTGGGATTAAGGGTGAATTTTCTGATCGTGTTCAAATCGATATTGGCGGTTACGGCCTCATTTTTTTGCTTTGAACCGCTTCTGGCTCAATCAATAAGCACGTCAGTGTCTTTACCGACACCAACGGGGCATCCTTTAGCCATCATATCGGATGATGATCCGATTTTGTCTGTGGCGCGCGAAGCTGTTGCGCCTGAAACGTTTAATGCGGCGATCGCTGCCGCTGTTGCCGCCAACCCCACTGTCGCGGTTAGCAAAGCAGGGGAAGATGAGGCTGAAGCCGCACGTCGCGAGGCGCGGTCGGCGCTCTTTCCGACGATTGATATTGCGCTCAATGCCAGCCGTTCGGTTGCGCGGCGTTTTTCAAACGATCCCAATTTGATTGTTGAGCGCTCACGCGCCGAAGGCCGGGTTGATGGCACAATCACCGTTCAGGAAACCCTTTATGATTTTGGGGCTGCTTCGCGCCGGATTGAGGCGGCGTCGGCGCGTATTTTGGCGGCAACAGCTGATACTGACCGCGCGTCTGAGGGCATTGCCCTGCGCGCCATTGGGGCCTGGTATGATGTATTCGCTTATGGTCAGTTGATTCAGTTGGGCGAGGCTTACCTGATCAACACCGAAGAATTTAAAGAGGCGATTGATCGGCGTATTGAGCAAGGTGTTTCAGCCCCTGTTGACCGTATACGCGTCCAATCAGCCATCGCCTCCGCAGCCCTTCGGCTGGCACAATATAAGCGCGAATATAGCAATGCAGAGGCGCGCTATATCGAGATATTCAAAGCCTCCCCGCCCACCCCGTCTCGCCGCGCGCCACCGCCTGACGTTGGCGCGCAAAGCCGTGACGTGGTGGTCAATAGCGCCGCCAAATCTGCCGTCGTGCGCGCGGCCAAAGCCCAAGCAAAAGCCGCGGGTGCTGATGCGCAAGCTGCACGTGCCGATACACTGCCAAGCGTCACTGTTGGCGTTGATGCCGGTCGCTTTGGTTTGTTTGAACCCAACCGTAATGATTATGATGTGCGCGCGCGCATAAGCGTGCGTCAGCGCTTATTTGGCCCTGGCCCCGCACAAGCTGATCAAGCCCGTGCCCGCGCCAATGCAGCAACAGCCCGGGTTCTTGCCATTGAAGCCGAAGCCGTGCGCGAAGCAGACATTGCTTGGGCGGATGTGAACATCCTTGGATCAACACTCGCATCCTATGAAACAAATTATTTGGCCGCGCGCAGAACACGTGATGCAGTGGTTGAGCGATTTCGCGTTGCGCGCGGCACGTTATTTGATGTCCTTGATGCCGAAGATCGTTTTTTTGCGGCGGCAACCAATTATCTAAGGGGCCTAAGCGAATATGATACAGCGCGCTATGTGCTACTCGCGCGCTCTGGGCAGTTGCTTGAGACGATGAATATTGCGCCCGCAACGCCGAAAAGGGGCATAAGATAAATGAGTCGTGAGCCAATGATAGGTGCCCGTCCTCCCCGATTTGCCAATTGGTTGATGGATCCGATCCGCGCCAATCGATCAGTCTATGCAAAAGTCGCGCTGGCCGCCGTGATGATCAATCTCTTTGCCTTGGTCGCTTCGCTGTTCACGATGACAGTTTACAACCGGGTGATCCCGAACAATGCGACATCATCGTTGATCGCCCTCACCATTGGCCTTGCGATCATGCTGGTTTTTGATTTCATATTGAAGATTTTGCGTGCCTATTTCGTTGATATTGCAGGTGCTGATATTGATAGCGATGTGGGTGATAGGGTATTTGCGCAGTTGTTAACGCTCCGCATGGATCAAAAGCGGGGATCAACCGGGGGCCTTGCCAGCCTAATGCGTGAGCTTGAAACGCTGCGTGACTTTTTTGCATCGGCGACTTTGACGGCAGTAGTTGATGTTCCCTTCATCCTTATCACCTTGCTGGTGATGGCGCTAATTGGGGGGTGGCTCGTGCTGGTGCCGATTGCCCTCATTCCTATTGTGGTGATCGTTGGTTTCTTAACCGAGCCAACGCTTGACCGGCTCTCAACCAAAAGCATGAGCCAGGCGATGCTGAAACAATCTGTGCTGGTTGAAACCATTGGCGGGCTTGAAATGGTAAAAAGTGTCAGCGCGGCCCCACTCCTGATCCGGCGGTGGCGCGATGCGGTGGCGCTTCATGCCCGCACATCGCTTGGCCAAAGACTCGTTTCCAATATCAGCGTGACCGTTGTCAGCACAGGCCAGCAAATTGCCTATGCAGCGGTTGTCGTTGCCGGTGTTGGCCTGATCAACGCACAGGAGCTTAGCATTGGCGCTCTTATCGCTTGCTCAATCCTATCAGGGCGAGCGGTTGCCCCCTTGGCACAGATTGCTAACTTACTGTCCCGCCTGAATGCCACGCGCACCGCCTATCGGCAGTTAAATGGCCTGATGGACATGCCGATCGAAGGGGCTGGGCAAAAAGCCCTAAAGCTTGACAAGGTTGAGGGGGGGATTGAATTTAAAGGCGTCACCTTCACCTATCCTGGCGCGACTGAAACAACACTCAAGAACGTCAGCTTGACGATTAAACCGGGTGAAAAAGTCGCCATATTGGGCCGTGTTGGATCAGGAAAATCAACGATCGCTCGAATGATTCTGGGCCTTTATCCACCCGAAACGGGTCTTGTCATGGTCGATGGCACCGAAGTGCGTCAGCTTGATATGCCAACGCTGCGCAAACATATTGGCTGCGTGATGCAGGACACAGTCCTCCTGTCAGGCAGTGTGCGTGAGAATATCCAGCTTGATCGGCCAGATGTTGATGATGGTGAATTGCTGCGCGCAGCCGCGCTATCGGGCACGCATGAATTTATGGGGCGTATCGCAAATGGCTATGATCTAGTTCTCACTGACCGAGGTGAGAGCCTATCAGGCGGGCAGCGCCAATCCATTGGTCTTGCGCGCGCGCTTGCCGGAAAGCCCTCTATGCTGATCCTTGATGAACCATCAAGCGCAATGGACAGCCAAACAGAAGTTGCCTTGTTAGAACGGCTTGCGGTTGAGTTGAAGGACCGCACGCTGCTGCTTATCACGCACCGTATGCCATTGTTACGCCTTGTCAGTCGGATTATCTTGCTCGATCAGGGCAAAATTGTTGCGGACGGCCCGCGCGACGCCATTCTCAAGCAAATTTCGGGCAAACAGGTGGTATGATGAGCGACACAGACGCAATCGAGACCTTTGAAAATCGAGTAAGGCCGCGCCTGACCTCAAGCCTGCTACTCTGGGTTATACTTGCCTTTTTCATTGTGGCGCTCATCTGGGCGCGCCTCACAGAAATTGATAAATCGGTGCAGGGGCTTGGCCGCGTGATTTCTACATCACAGCTTCAGATTGTTTCAAATTTGGAAGGTGGGATTGTTGATGAGATTTTTGTTCAAACCGGCCAACAAGTGAAGGCAGGGGCATCGCTTGTCCGGCTTGATCAAACACTAAGCGGCGCTGAATTTAGCAGCAGCAACGCAACAATCGCAGCGCTTGTCGCCAAGGTCGAACGATTGGCAGCAGAAACATCAGGCCGCCGACCATCCTTCCCCCGCGTGAGTGATCAGGTGATCAGCCGCGAGATTGAGATTGAACGCGCGCTTTACGAAGCCCGTAAGGGAGAACTTGCCGGGATCACAAATGCCGCCAATGCGCGGATCAACCAAGCCGAACGCGCAGTTACCGAAGCACGCGCTGTGCTGTCAGCGCGTCAATCGGCAACCGTCGCTGCGCGCGCTGAACTATCGATGATCCGGCCCTTGGTTGAGCGCGGCATTGAACCACGACTTTCCCTGATCCAAGCCGAAAATAATGCCGCGACATCTGCTGCTGAAGCCGCTGCTGCCGCGGCCAGTGTTACCCGCGCACAGGCTAGCATCGCAGAAGCCAATGCAACGCGTGGGCAGCAAATGCAGGATTGGCGTGCGCGGGCAGGCAGCGAGCTGGGTATCGCGCAAGCAGAACTTTCAGCCCGAAGAAGTGCGATCCCCGCCCTTGCCGATAAGGTGCGCCGTACCTTGGTAACTGCTCCAATTGCAGGCAAAGTAAACCGCGTTCTCATCACCACACGCGGCGGATCAGTCGCGCCGGGTAGCCCGCTGGTTGAAATCGTACCATCGGGTGAAAGCCTCATCATCGAAGCCATGCTGAACCCCAAAGACATTGCGACCGTTCGTTTTGGGCAACGCGCAAAGGTGAATATCACGGCTTATGATAGCAATGTTTATGGGTCGCTGAAGGGATCTGTCATCGCAATTTCGCCCGATGCGATCAAGAATGAAAAAACCGGCGAAAGCTTTTACGTCGTCCGCGTGCGCACCGCTAAAAACGCGCTGATTAGCAAAGCAGGCAAAAAATTGCCCATTGGGCCGGGCATGGTTGCTAATGTCAGCTTGCTTGGCGATAAGCAGTCAATCTTATCCTATATTCTTTCTCCCATCACCCAGTTACAAGAAACCGCGTTCAGAGAATGACAGCGCGCACCGCCTAGGCGTATTGCGAGCCTGTGATCATGACCTTTTCCGCCCAACCTGAACGCCGTGTGTGGGGTTTCCTTACCACTTTTGCCGAAAGTAGCGGTCGTGGGAATGGCAGAAAACCAACATTCTTGACGGTCTGTCCCGTTAAATACAAGCTATGACATACAGCACCGGCAATTGCTCACTTTTTCACCACCGCTACCACATTGTTTGGGCACCCAAATACCGTTCAAAGTCTTGCACGGACCGGTCCGCCTGCGGGTGCGCGATATCATCAAGCAGGTCTGAGCCGAAATGGACGTCACGATCATCAGCGGCGTCCTGTCAGCCGATCATGTCCACATGTTCGTCGAAATCCCGCCCAAGATCGCTGTCAGCAACGTCGTGCGACGTGTCAATGGCCGCTCGTCGCGCAAAATCCAGCACGAGATCAATTCTACTGCCTTTCGGACAGGCTTCTAGTCCCGAGCAAGTTGGCCAAGGGCTCATGGTCAATCCGATAGCCCTGCTAGATAAAGCCGGGGGAACCAGCGCTCGGCCACGGACGCAGGAAATCCAAGTCGGAGCGGCGCGCGGTGGCTGGTTGCGGTCAGCATGCCCCGATCCAGTAGCGCCGCGCTGACCATGCGGGCGGCACGCTCCTCATAATTCGTGAGTGCGCCAACTTTACCACGCGGAACTTCACCGGCTAGGGCGGCTTCCCGCAAGACAGCAAAACTGCCGCGTGGCAGGCGCTTGGCGCGGACTTCTTCCTCGATGTGGATTTCCATGCGCCGGAGCATTTCCTCCGGTTCGAGCAAATTGCTCATGAAACGAACCTGGTCGATCGAGCGATCAAGAAAAAACTGGCAAAAGGCGACCAGACCTCGCTGGGTAAGGTTGCCACGCCCGTCGCGATCCCCTTCGCGCGGTCCGTCGGCCTGCATGAGGAGAGCTTTGTAGTCAGTTTGCGATCGCGCCAACCCGCGCGCGACAGACCATAAGCTCGTTCCGACGCCGAGCCGTTTGAGCAAGGCGTGCGCCATAAGCCTGGCAACGCGGCCGTTCCCGTCAAGAAAAGGGTGAATCCAAAGAAAGCGGTGATGTGCAGCTCCGACGGCTTGGATTTTGCGCAAGGTGGACAGATGAGGAGCGGTGTAGGCCGTGTCGAAACGCGACAGGAAGCGCCCGAGTTGTTCGTGGGGTGGTGGAACATGCCTACCAACTGTGACGTCATGCTCGCGGCACTCACCGGGGATCACGGGTAGCTGTTCACCGGTGTCGGGGTTCTCGACCCATAGCATTGATTCTGGGAGACGCGAGCAAAATTCGCGATGCAGCCAGCGTGCGTAAGCCTCACTGGCTGGCCAAACCTCGGGATCATTGCTTTCATCGATCAGTTTCTGGACATGAATGTGGGCGACGGCCTCAAGTTGTAAGTCGCGCTGCTTAGGTTCATTTGAAAAATCGTTGGCGAGTGCCCGGTCGATCGACCGAGGATGGGTATCATGACCTTCAATCAGATTCGAATAATAGCAATTCATCGACCGGACGAGATCGCCGACCGCCTGCTGGACGAGCGGATGGACGCGGCCAGCGAGCCGGTTTGCTTCCGCCACCAATTCCAACGCCGCATCATCAAGGGCTCCGACAGCCTCCTCGAGAACGAGGGGCTCCATTGACATGATATCCATGCCGCATATTATGCCGGTTTTTATGCCGGATTAAAAGACTAATCTTTGACGATTATGAAGATATCTGAGATAATTCTATGCCGGTTAGTTTGTAGGTTTTCGGCTTGCTGAGCGTATATGCGCATTGTCTAAGCGTCTTCCAGACTCAAAGGATGGCGGTGACGCCCGAAATTGTGCAGTAATGGTGAGGCTAGCCCTACCTTCCACTGCGCGGTTGTCGGCTTATGCAGCCCACACGAAAGTCGTGGTTGGAGGGATCAGCCCAAAATCACCAACGTCGCCGATTTTCCAAAACTTAACCTTACTCAGCGATGAACGAATGTCAGCTTTAGCCTGTTCGGCCGCAGGAGCAAACTGTCGCCACTGTCCAACCAAGGGCCCGATTGGGCTCCCTTTGTACTACGTCCGCTTTTAGGGCCGGGATAGAGCTGGTCGAATGTCCGAAAAGCTGAAGGATTTCGGGCGCTGAAAGCGTACTAAATCCTAACATGCAGGAACTCGCGGTGGGCAGTGAGGAGGCTATGGGGATTTCGGTTTCTGGTCGGGCAGGTTGGTTGAGTGAGCCGCTGGAAGGCACGTTCCGCGGTGGAACGGAACCGTGATTTCCGGACGGCACAGACTGTGGCTGCTTGGATTCTGAGAGGCCGACTGGCTTCGTCGGGCGCTTCTTCTTGCGCGCGACGCAATCGGCCCCGTTGCCCGAGACAGCAATGCCACGGGCCTTGATCGGGGCGATCCGTGCCGGGTCACGGGGCGATGTCCCGGTCGGGTTGGGCGGATTGGGGCGGTGGGCGTGGTTGTTTCCAGCGTTCGAAGCTCTCGATGATGATCATGCGTCCGCCACAGCAGGGGCATGGCGGGCAGGTGTCGACCGGGTCTTCCACGATGTCAGCCAACGCTGGTGGTGACACGTTGAGCAGTTCCCGCGCCCGCGAGATGCTTGTCTTGCGGGCAGAACTGGCAAGCAGACCGTAATGCCGGATCCGGTGGAACCCGCGCGGTAGAACATGGAGCAGGAAGCGACGGATGAACTCGTCTGTTGCCAGGGTCATGGTCTGCTGTCGCTCTTCTCCCGTACGGCGATAGTCCTTGTAACGGAACGTGACGCCAGCGTCGTCGAACGCGATGAGCCGGTGATTGGAGATGGCGACACGGTGGGTGTAGCGCGACAGATAGGCCAGCACGGACTCAGGGCCTGAGAAGGGCGGCTTGGCATAGACCACCCAGCGCTTCTTCCTGACTGGTGACAGATGGCGCAGGAACGCGCGGTGGTCATTGAGATGCTTCAGATGGCCAAAGAAGACGAGCTTGCCAGCTTCATGCAGGGCCATCAGCCGGGTCAGGAACAGGCGACGGAACAGGCTGCCCAGAACCCGCACCGGGAGGAGGAACGCCGGGCGCGACGATACCCAGCGTTCTCCATCGCAGGAGATCCCGCCCCCCGGTACGATCATGTGGACATGGGGATGGTGTGTCATGGCCGATCCCCATGTGTGGAGCACTGCCGTGATACCGATCCGTGCGCCCAGATGCTTGGGGTCTGCCGCAATGATTGTCATCGTATCCGATGCCGCCTTGAACAGCAGGTCGTAAATGACGGCCTTGTTGTGGAAAGCGATGTCCGCGACTTCGGTCGGGAGCGTGAAGACAACGTGGAAGTAACCGACGGGCAACAGGTCGGCTTCACGTGCCTCAAGCCAGGTGCGCGCGGCGGCACCCTGACACTTGGGGCAATGCCTGTTGCGGCAACTATTGAATGCCACGCGCCAGTGGCCACAGTCGGTGCAGGCCTCGACATGCCCGCCCAACGCAGCTGTGCGACATAGTTCGATCGCCGACATGACTTTCAGTTGATGCAGGGACAGGTGCCCGGCATGGGCAGCTCGGTAGGCGGGTCCTGCTTTGCGGAAGATGTCGGCGACCTCAAGCGATGGTCGCACCGGATCAGCCGTCGGGTGCCTTGCCTTCCATCAGCTCGATAAGCTTGTCGAGCGGGCTGGTAACCGCGTGGATCACCCGTGTCGCAACCTTTGTATAGAGCGCAGTCGTTTCGAGCTGGCTGTGGCCAAGCAGGACCTGGATCACGCGGATATCAACGTCTTGCTCCAACAAATGGGTCGCAAAACTGTGCCTCAGCATATGAGGGTGCACGCGCTTGCGGATCCCCGCAACTTCAGCCGCTTCGTGGACCGCGCGGTTGAGCTGGCGGGTCGAGATCGGATCGGTGTAGCTGCGCCCAGGGAACAGCCAGCCATGCGGCAATATCACGCTGCGCTGCCTGGCTTCGCGCCACCAGAGACGGAGCAGCTCGAGCAGTTGCGGCGAGAGCATCGCGTTGCGGTCCTTGCGGCCCTTGCCCTGCTCGACACGGATCAGCATGCGCTTGCTGTCGATGTCGCCGACCTTGAGATGTGCCACTTCCGACACGCGCAGGCCCGCGCCATAGGCCACACTCAGAGCGGCCTTGTATTTGAGGCCGGGCGCCGCTTCGAGCAACCGCGCCGCCTCTTCGACACTCAACACTTCGGGGATCGTCGTTGAACGGCGTACGGCCACTAACGCCCGCGCCAGATCCCGTCGCCTCAGCGTCACCGTGCACAGGAACCGCAGCGCCGATACCGCGCTGTTGATTGTCATGGGGCTGGCACCGCACTCATGCTGGTGGATCTGAAAGTTGCGCAAATCTTCAGCCGTTGCCGTATCGGGAGGGCGCCCGAGAAAGGCGGCGAAACGCCGGACATGGTGGATATATTGTTGCTGTGTATGCGAGGCCAACCCCCGCATCATCATGTCGTGCTGCATGCGCTGGCGCAGTGGTGTGATCGGACGGTCAGTTCGTAAAATAGTCATGTCAAGTTCCTCCAGTTCAAGGGAACTCCATGGTCCGAAGGCGACTCCGCGCCGCTCAAAGCCCGTAAATACAACACCTAATCAATACA
>JBJXDU010000080.1:0-12583 GCA_046153565.1 Sphingomonadaceae bacterium | reverse complement strand
GCGGCGCTTATGCTTATGCGCAAAGCCAAAAGCCGCTCCTCCAGCTCGGCGTAGGCTACGGCGCGCGGGTCGCGTGCGGATGCCGTTATATTGGCAACCGGCCGATTGGTGATTGCTACAAGGATTTCGAGCCGGGGATGGAGATGATATCGCTGAGCGATGATCCTGCAACAAAGACGGTCACCGCTTATGTGCCGCTGCTGGTCAGCCGGTCAGCGCGCTTTGATGCCGCGCTGGGGTGCCAGCCGGAGCCCTTGAAGCGCTGAAGCTTTGCCGCCGTAAATCGCCGCTTGATCCTGAGTAGCGGCTGAGCTTGTCGAAGCCGCGTATCGAAGGACGGTTGGTGCTTCGATACGGGCTTTCGGCAGGCTTAATCCCTACTCAGCATAAGCGGAATTGGCGTGCGCGAGCGGATCAGCCCCCACCGTTTCCTCAATCCAGCCACCACCCAGCACACGCTCGCCATCATAAAGCACCGCCGCTTGCCCGGGTGATACGCCAAATTCGGGCGCGACAAAACGCAGCCATTCGCCTTCGATTCGCGCGGGAACAGGTTTGGCGAGTGAGCGGACTTTGGCCATCAGGGTGTGGCCTTCAACATCGCCCAGCCAGCTCGGTTCACTGATTCGTGCGGAACTGACGGCAAGCGCTGATTTCGGCCCAACGACCACGCGCTGGCTTTCGGGTTCAAGCCGAATCACATAAAGCGGCTCAGCCAATCCACCGAGCTCAAGCCCCTTACGCTGCCCCACCGTGTAATGAATGAGGCCCTTATGGCGGCCAAGTTCGATACCAGACTGGTCGACTATGGCACCATCGCGCTCCGCTTCGGGCCTAATTTTTCTGACGACGCTGGCATAATCGCCATTGGGCACAAAGCAAATATCCTGACTGTCAGGCTTGGCCGCGACGCCCAGACCCATTTCGGCGGCAATCTTACGCACGTCGGCCTTGGGCATGCCGCCCAGCGGAAAGCGAAGATAATCGAGCTGTTCTTGCGTCGTCGCGAACAGGAAATAGCTTTGATCGCGCGCGGGATCGATTGAGCGGTGAAGCTCCGCGCCGTCGGCCCCCATCACACGCTGCACATAATGGCCAGTCGCTAGGCAATCCGCGCCCAAATCGCGCGCGAGGCGGAACAAGTCAGTGAACTTCACCCCCATATTACAGCGAACACAGGGGATTGGCGTGCGCCCCCGCACATATTCGTCAGCAAATTGATCGATCACGCCCGCGCGGAACTGGCTTTCATGATCAAAGACATAATGCGCGATACCCAGCGTATCGCAAACCGCGCGCGCGTCGCGGATATCCTGACCTGCACAGCAGCTGCCCACGCGGTTTACCGCCGCGCCGTGATCATAGAGCTGAAGCGTGATACCAATTACCTCAGCACCCGTCCGCGCGGCGAGACCGGCGACGACCGACGAATCGACGCCGCCCGACATGGCAACGACGATGCGTGGCTTGGCGGCTCCGCTTTCAAGTTGGAATAGATCGTTCACGCATCCGCCTTAGTCTGCCCAATCAATTAACACCATATTCGTGAAGGCTAACGAGGACATAACGGCGGCTTCACTCCGTCTTTAGCCTTTTATGTCATACGCTTCTGATGGATTTAGGATTTGCCCGCCGCCGCGCTGCTACGAACCGGCAGACTCAAGACTCGCTCGATCTCGCCACGTTGCTGGCCGAGATTGCGGCGCGTCAATCTGTGTCTCCAACCGCGCAAGCCATGTCAGCGATTGAAACAGGATCGCCCGGAACGATAGCGGCGCATCCCGAAACCGAATTTTTCGCACCGCGCCACGGTGTTAAAGCGAATCAGAAGTCAGTGGCGAGTTTTAGTCCGGAGGTAGCCAGTGCCATGCACACATCCCGTAAACCTTTCTAAACAGCGCGTTTACCTTGGCATTTTAGCCAATCTTCAACCCCATCTGATTATAACCAATGACACAGGGAAACAGTCGGACATGTCCCCGACAGTGAGGTAAATATGATTGAGAACCAGAAAATCCGTCCAGCGCAAGTGATTGGCCCGCTTGGAGAATCGCTGACGGTCGACTCGCTCCCTCCGCCATCCACCACCCGTTGGGTCGTGCGGCGCAAGGCAGAAGTTGTGGCTGCGGTAAATGGTGGATTGCTGAGCGTCGACGAAGTGTGCGATCGCTATAGCTTGACGCTAGAAGAATTTGCCGGCTGGCAGCGGGCGGTTGACCGGTCAGGCATGCCCGGCCTGCGCGTGACGCGTATCCAGCATTATAAGTCACTTTACGAGCGCCAGCAGCGCTATTGACCCAGTGCGGACGCGTGCCCTCTGTTGCACGCGTTCGTAATATGCCATTCTACTGACCGACTCACCGCAAATTGGGGGTCGCATTGGAGGGCTTATTATGGGTTTCATTATTGCATTGATCGTCGGTGGTATCATCGGTTGGCTTGCTAGTAAGGTGATGAACACGGATGCGGATCAGGGCATTTTTCTAAATGTGGTCGTTGGCTGTATAGGGTCACTGGTTGGCAAATTTCTTTACGGTCTATTCGTGGGCAATACAGCGGGCCTTGGCTTGCGCGATGGCATCGACATTCCGTCGCTGATCGTCGCTTTTGTCGGCACAATCGTCCTGCTTGGCATTGTGAATTATTTCCGTCGCGGCAAAATTCGCTAATTGCGGATCAGCAGGCCGCAGCCGCTAAAATGGCTGCGGCCCTGCCTTTCATTCCAGTTCGAAGACGACCGAGACGGTCACGCTGATCGATTGTTCACCCGGCTCGATGTCGGTTTTTGCCGCTGCATCGGCGACGCGCGCGAATTGCGCCAATTGAACGGGCGGGCCTGAATAGCCTTCCGATTCGCTGATTGAGACGATCCGTTTGATCTTAAGGCCCGTTGCGCGCGCATAGAGTTCGGCGCGCGTCCGTGCGCGCTTGACCGCGTCAATCCGCGCTTCATCCTGCGCCGCATCGGGCTTATCAATCGTTAGCGTCGGGCCATTGATCTGGTTGGCGCCTTGTTTGACCAGCACGTCAAGGATCCCGCCGCTCTTGGCGATGTCACGGAACCGGATCGTCAATTGATTGCTCGCCTGATAGCCAGTGATTACGGGGGCTTGATTTTCAACATATCGATATTGCGGTGAGAGGCTGATCGATGAGGTCGACATATCTTTGTCGGCCACCCCAGCGCTCTTGAGCGCCGCGATGACGCGCGACATGCGGCCAGCATTTTCGCGCATTGCGGCGGCGGCGTCGATAGCCTGAGTCACCACGCCCGCACTGATAACTGCCACATCAGGCACCCGGCGAACATCGCCGCGCGCGGTAATATCAAGCCGCGTTCCCGTAATCGTTCCCGTTGGGGAGGTTTGCGCGTTAGCCACGACGGGCCCCCAAAAAACGGCGGCAGCCACTGCCATGCCTGTCAACATTTTCATCGGCCATACTCCCTCTCTTCTGCGCGCGTCGGGTATCAACACTGTGCTATACGTTGTTTTCTAATCGCGCGACAATGGCTGCAAAATGAACAGCGTCGGGCCGCCCCAGTTCGTCCCTTAAAAGTGCCCAAGGGTGGTTGCACGAGGTGACTTATTGCGCTAATACAGTAGCAACAACAATTTTGATCGCTGACCCCGTGTCAGCACCGGAGCGAAACGCGTCATGAACTACGAAACAAGGATTGGGCGCGAAGCAACGACGCTCGATTATCAGGCTGACCCCAGCACGGCGCGGTCACATCGCTGGATATGGATCGTTGCCGTGCTGGCGATCATCGCTGCGCTTGGGGCTGCTTATTTTGCGTTCAAGGGCGGCCCGGCCCCCACGGCAAAGCAAAGCCCAACGGCGGCGGGCGATGGCGACAAGAACAAGCAAGTGCCGCGCATTACCGTTTCAGTGCCCGGGCGGCAAGTGGTTGCTAATGTGATTTCGGCAACCGGATCACTCGCCGCCCGCCACGAAATGCCCGTTGGCGTAGCGGGCGAAGGCGGCCTGGTCGCGCGCGTTTGGGTAGATGCCGGTGATTGGGTTCGTCAGGGCCAGGTTCTGGTATCGATTGACCGCTCGGTGCAAGTTCAGGAAAGCAACCAATTATCTGCTGGTATCGCAGTTGCTCAATCAGACGCACGACTCGCCCAGTCTGAACTGGATCGCGCACGGGCGTTGCTCAGTCGTGGTTTTATTTCGAAAGCTGATATTGATCGGCGAACCGCGACACGCGACGCCGCTATCGCGCGCGTGGCCGTTGCCAAAGCACAGTTGGGGGCGGGTCAGGCGCGTACCAATCGCCTTGATGTCCGCGCGCCTGCAACGGGCTATGTCCTTAGCCGTTCAGTTGAGGCAGGCCAAGTTGTTAGCGCCGGGTCGCCGCCCTTGTTTCGCATCGCGCGCGGTGGCGAGATGGAGCATCTGGCACTATTGTCCGAAGGTGACCTTGCGAAAATGAGCGTAGGGCTGCCCGCGAGTGTGACGCCGGTCGGCACGAACACTGCTTTTCAGGGGCAAATCTGGCAGATATCGCCCACGATCGATCCGTCATCGCGCCAGGGCATCGCCCGCATTGCGCTGAACTTTAACCCGGCCCTGCGCCCCGGCGGCTTTGCCTCGGCCAGTATCAAGGCGGGTGCCGCCGACGCTCCGTTACTGCCCGAATCAGCAGTGCATAGCGACGCACAAGGCAGTTATGTCTACATCGTTGGCGCTGACAATAAGGTCGCACGGCGTGATGTGACGATTGGCAGTATCAACGATGGCGGTGCGACGATTAAGACAGGGCTTTCGGGACAAGAATCAGTCGTCTTGAGTGCTGGTGCCTTCCTCAACCCCGGCGAAACTGTTATTCCTGTTCGCCAAGTCCTCAAGCGATAGGCGTGATGAAATGAGTTTTCGCAACATATCCGCTTGGTCAATTCGCAATCCGATTCCGCCGATTTTGCTGTTCATTATCCTTCTGATCGCCGGGATCTACAGCTTTGTAGGTATGCGGATCAATGACAATCCAGATATCGAATTTCCCATAGCGACGGTGCAAATCAGCCAGCCGGGTGCCGCACCGACCGAGCTTGAAAAACAAGTGACCCAGATCGTCGAAGCATCACTCCGCTCGATTGCAGGGGTTGAGCAAGTCAATTCACGCGTGAGTGAGGGATCATCCTTCACATTCGTTCAGTTCGCGATTGGCACGCCGATTGACCGGGCGGTCAACGATGTGCGCGATGCGCTCGCCAATATTCGCAGCGATTTGCCCGAAGGCATTCTTGAACCGCAAGTGCAACGCGAAGAGACAACGGGGCAACCAATCGCCTATTTCTCGGTCGAAGCCGTCGACATGACACTTGAGCAGCTGAGTTGGTATGTTGATGATACGGTCGCCAAACGGCTTAAAGCGATATCGGGCATGGCCGCAGTGTCGCGCGGCGGGGGCGTAAGCCGTGAAATTCGCGTGACGCTCAATCCAGCCAAGCTCCAGTCGCTTGGTATTACCGCAGCGCAAGTTAACGCGCAGCTGCGCCAGACCAACACCAATGCCGCCGGAGGCCGCGCTGAAATTGCGGGTGCCGAACAATCGGTGCGCGTGCTCGGCAATGCGGCCTCAGCATTCCAGCTAGGCGATACGCAAATTGCGGTCGGTGGTGGCCGCACTGTCAAATTATCCGATCTGGCCGAAGTGCGGGATTCCTTTGGCGAACAGCGCACCATTGGTACGATGAATGGTCGCCAAGTTCTGTCATTTTCGATCCAGCGTTCCAAGGGTGCATCTGACGTTAAGGTGTATGACGCGACCGTTGCTGAGCTTGAAAAGATCAGGTTAGAAAATCCGAAGGTCAAATTCACCGAACTCTATACGTCGGTTGGCTATACCAAATCGCAATATCATAGCTCGTTGACTGCGATGGTCGAAGGCGCGATTTTGGCGGTGTTCGTTGTGTTCATATTCTTGCGCGATTGGCGCGCCACGATCATCTCAGCAATTGCCATCCCGCTATCGGCCATCCCCGCTTTCTTTTTCATGGATTTGCTTGGGTTCAGCCTCAACTCGATTTCGATGCTCGCACTCAGCCTTGTTGCGGGTGTGCTTGTTGACGATGCCATCGTTGAGATTGAAAATATCGTTCGCCACATGCGGATGGGCAAATCCGCGTTTCAGGCGTCAATCGATGCGGCCGACGAAATTGGTCTGGCAGTGCTCGCGACGACGATGGCGATTGTCGCGGTGTTCCTTCCGGTTGGCTTGATGCCCGGCATTTCAGGAGAATTCTTCAAGAATTTCGGCTTCACGGTGGTGGCCGCGGTGCTGATGAGCCTTGCTGTCGCCCGTATGATTACACCGATGATTGCGGCTTATTTCTTGAAACCCCACGGCGAAGCATCGCACGGCGAAGGCTTCCTGATGGACCGCTATATGAACATCCTCGGCTGGACACTGCGCAATCGGTGGAAAACAATGCTGCTCGGCGTCGCGGCGCTTGTGGGCACCGTTGGTAGCTTTGCGACTTTGCCCTTTACGTTCCAGCCAACGCTTGATTTTGATTACAGCACGGTGCGCGTGGCGATGGTTCCCGGCACGACGCTTGACCAGACGCGCGCTGTTGCGAAAAATGTGCAAGACTTGCTCAAGAAAGATGCGCCTGAAGTTATTGCTGCTTATGCCGATATCAGATTGGGCAGTGCGGACATATATCTCCGGCTCAACCATGAGCGTGACATCACCAGCGATGATTTCCAAAAGAAATGGACGCCGATTTTTGCGAACATTCCCGATGCGCGCGTCACATTCCAATCGCAAAATGGCGGGTTTAGCGGACGCGACATTTCGCTCTCGCTTGGCGGCAGCGACCCCGAACTCCTCGAAAAGACCGCATATAAGGTCGCTGAGGAAATGAAGAGCCTCAAGGAACTGGTCACCCCGCGCGTCGGTGGCGATTTGCAGCGCCCTGAAATCGTAGTGACACCGCGGATGGATTTGGCCGCCAGCATGGGCGTCACCACAGCCGCGCTAAGCCAAACGATCCGGATCGCAACGATCGGTGATATTGATCAGAATAGCGCCAAATTCTCGTTGTCGGATCGCCAAATCCCGATCCGCGTCGCGCTTGCCGAAGAGTCACGGCGGAGCATCGCGACGATTGAAAATCTGCCCGTGCCAACCGTTAATGGCGGATCAGTGCCGCTCAAAACGGTCGCATCGATTTCATTTGGCGCGGGGCCAACGACGATCCAGCGCACCGATCAAAGCCGCCGCATCGCCATCGGCGCTGATCTTGCGGTCAACCCGGCGACGGGCAAGGCCTTTGTCAGTGGCGAGGCCAATGCCAAGATTGACGAATTGCCTACGCTCAAGAACCTGCCGCAGGGCATCACGCGGCTGCGGCTGGGTCAAGACAAATGGCAGCTTGAGTTGATCAACAATTTCATCACGGCGATTGTCGTTGGCGTCTTCATGGTGTTTGCGGTGCTGGTGCTGCTTTACCGCCGGTTCATTCCGCCGCTCGTAAATATGGGGTCGCTGTTGCTAGCGCCACTTGGTGCCGGCCTCGCGCTGCATATAGTTGGGTTACCGGTATCTATGCCGGTGATGATCGGCCTTTTGATGCTGCTGGGTATTGTGGCTAAAAACTCGATCCTACTTGTCGATTTCGCACTGGAAGAAATGGATAAGGGCGTGGAGATCGATACGGCGATTATCGATGCGGGCCACAAACGCGCGCAGCCTATCGTGATGACCACGGTCGCGATGGTGGCCGGGATGGTGCCGATCGCGGCGTCGTTCAGTGGCGATGGCAGCTTTTCGCAACCAATGGGTGTTGCGGTGATCGGCGGGTTGATCGTGTCAACATTCCTTACGCTTTTGATCGTTCCCGCTAGTTTCAGCATCGCGGTCGGCATGGAACGGATGCTTGGCCCGATCTTGCTGCGGACGTTCACGACGGGGGGTGAGGGCAATACGCCACCGCCCACCGAGCCCGCACCTGCCGCGCCAACACCACCAATCATGGTGCCCGCCGAATAATGCCCGGTTCTGCCTGATCACCATGGCGGGATTGCCCTCCCACAATGCCAGGGGCATGAAAATCATCGCCACGGGCATGCTGGTGGTGATGGCGTGCATATATCTGGCCGCGCGCGTGACCGAGCCGTTTCATCCCGCCATTGGTTTCGTCAAAGCCTTTGCCGAGGCGGCGATGGTCGGCGGCATGGCGGATTGGTTTGCGGTAACCGCCTTATTCCGTCATCCGCTCGGGCTCCCGATCCCGCACACCGCGATCATCCCGCGCAACAAGAACCGCATCGGCGATACACTGGCGCAATTCCTCAAGAATAACTTCCTCACCCCCACCGTCGTCGCGCGGCGGATGGGGCGCGTTGATGTGGCGGGGGCGGTCGGGCGCTTTCTGGCTGACCCTGACCACGGCGGCACCGGCCGCATGCGTGACGGCATATCCAAGCTGCTCGCCAAAATCCTTGAGAGCCTTGATGATGAGCGGCTAGGCAACATGGCAAAATCGGCGCTCGCACATCGGATTCGGGGGCTTGATATAGCGCCCCTGCTCGGCCAGGCACTTGACGCGGCGATGCGTGAGAACCGGCATATCCCGTTGCTCAATGGGCTGATCCTGCGCGCTAATGATGTGATCAGCGCCAATGACCATCTGATCCGCCAGATGGTGCATGACCGCGCGGGCAGCATCATGCGCTGGACCGGGCTTGATGATAATCTGTCAAACGCCATCATCGGCGGCCTCAACAAATTGTTCGCCGAAATGGCCGAAGACCCCGCGCACCCGCTCCGGGAAAAGGCAAATGCGTTGCTTGCCGATTTGGCGCAAGACCTTCAGCATGACCCCGCAATGAAAGCACGCGTTGCCGATCTCAAATCCGAAATTGTCGATAATCCAGCGATGCAGCGCTGGATTGACGGCGTGTGGCAACAAGCACGTGAGGGCCTGCTCAAAGCCGCACGCGATCCCAACCGCACGATGGCAGGGAAATTCGGCGGCGTGTTCCAGAAATTGGGCGTCACGCTCCAAGACGATGATCGATTACGCCAGACCATCAACCGCTTTGCGCGCCGAACGACCGTGGGGGCGACCGCGCGCTACGGCGATGTGATCGTGCGGTTGATCTCCGACACCGTTCGCGGCTGGGACCCCCAGAAAATCACCGACCGTGTGGAAAATGCCGTGGGCCGAGACCTTCAATATATCCGCATCAATGGCACTGTGGTCGGCGGGCTCGTCGGGTTGACGCTCCACAGCATTGATGTGTGGCTGTGACTATACTCACCACCGCGCGATTGACGTTGCGCGTGCCGCAAGTTGATGACTTTGACGCCGTCTACACCCTGAGTGAAAGCCCGGAAATGCGCCGCTTTCTGAGCAACGAAGCGCCCAGCCATGCCGATAGCTTCACATGGCTGTTGCGCAATGCAGGCAGTTGGGCATTTTACGGCTATGGCAGTTTCATCGTGCATGACCGCACAAATGGCGCCTTGATCGGAACGTGCGGCGTCTTCCACTCTTACCGCGGCCTTGGCGAAGATTTCGATAATCGCGCCGAAGCCGGCTGGATCATTGCGCAAAGCCACTGGAATCAAGGCTATGCGCGCGAGGCGATGGATGCGGTGCTGGCCTGGTTTGACCAAACCCACGGCCCCGAAGAGATTGTCGCGATGGTCCAGGAGGGAAATTCGGTTTCCGAAATAGTCGCCCAGCGGCTTGGCTTTATCGCGATGCGAAAGGCCGAATTGAAGGGCGCGGTGATGACCCTGTTTCGCCGAATGGGCAGGTTGGCCATTTTCCCCAATGCGCCGCCGAAAAACCATTTCTCAACTCATTATGGTTAATCGGTGCGGGTCAAAATGAACGACCGCGAGAGCCACATGAAATATCCACGCACAATTCAATCGGTTCTGCTCTTTGATCGCCCGATCAATCATCTCGAATCGATAGCGCAAACCTTCATGCATCTCGAACAAGCAGGCGGGCGCGGGCGGTATAATATTCCCGAGGCCAATCCCGGCACATTTTATCGCTTGTTCGGCGGTGATGAGTTGATGATCACGCTAGAATTGATGGACGAGCCAGCCAAAACATCAGCGCTCGCGGCGTCGCTCAGCTCAGCTGTGACGCAGATCATGTGCGCCGACATGGCCGATCACATTGCCGCGCATCGGTCGCATATCCTCATCAATGTTTCGCACGGTGCGCTTGGAGACTCGCCGGAGATTGCGCGATTATTGGCACAGATGGACTATCCGATGCCAGGATCATCACTGCCACAGTTCCAGCGGCGGCTCGAAGTCTGTGCGCAGTTGACCCAAATCGCACAGTCCAACATCCGCGCATGCGCCGTGCACTGGACGCAAAGCAATATGCTGTTGACCGCCGAGGCGTTTGACGTGTTTGCGTCGCTTCCCTTCCCCAGCCACTTGCACATTCATCCCATTCTCTACGGCGGACAGGAATTGCCCAATGGCGATGTGCTGTTGGGCGTTCGGACATTTGGCGCGACGCACATCATTGACCGTGAGGTCTTAATCAAACCAAGCCACCTGCCTTGGGCAGCAAATTTTGAAGTCATCCTCGCCTTTCTGCGCGTGGCGATCATCGCCAATGGCTATGTGATCCCCGACGGCGATACATTTGGTCCTGATGACAATAGACTGTCCTACCGTGTCATCCATGTTCCAGCGGGGGATGACGATATTGCTTATTATGAACTAGAGCCGCTGCTGCACCGCGAATATGGGTTTCAATCTGATTCCTATGTGCCGCGAGACCGGGTGATTGATGATCGATCACCCCCGCCAAACCTAGTGCCGCGCGATCGCCGCGCGCGCGAGACGCTGATCGAAGGCTGGCAACAAAAGCGCGCGCTCGCCGAAGGCATTGGCGGCCAATTCGAGGTGCGTGCTAAGTGGCAAGATGCTGCGCCTACGCCGCCGCGCCGACTGTTTCCCGGTGTCCGGGCCATTTTTGGTCGCAAATCGTCAAATCGCTAGCTAAGCGCGCAGCCGTGGCCGATCACCCGTCGCTAACCCGCTCGATGTCCGCGCCCACTGCCTGCAATTTCTCTTCCAATCGCTCATAGCCGCGATCAAGGTGATAGACGCGCTGGACGTTGGTTTCGCCTTCGGCCGCTAGCCCTGCAATGATCAGGCTCATCGACGCGCGCAGGTCAGTCGCCATTACCGGCGCGCCGACCAATCCGCTTACGCCGCGCACTACGGCTGATCGGCCCTTGACGTGAATATCGGCGCCCATCCGCGCCAGTTCGGGCACGTGCATATACCGATTTTCAAAGATCGTTTCAGTCAGCACACTCGCCCCGTCAGCCTTGGTCAGCATTGCCATGAACTGGGCTTGCATATCAGTCGCAAAGCTAGGGAAGGGCGCGGTCGATAGCGTCAGCGGGCCAATCCGCCCGTCCGAGCTGATGGTGATCGAATCGCGTCCCTCAACAACCATAATCCCGGCTTCGCGCAGCGCGACCAAAGTTGCCTGCATATCGGCGGCATTCGCCCCGACAAGCTCAACCGAACCGCCCGTAATTCCGACCGCACATGCATAGCTGCCCGCTTCAATCCGATCGGGCATCACCGCAAAGGTCGCGCCGTGGAGCCGGTCGACGCCTTCGATGGTGAGCGTTTCAGTGCCAACGCCGTCAATCCGCGCGCCCATCGCGATCAGGCAATTACACAGATCGACAATTTCGGGCTCGCGCGCCGCATTTTCGATGATGCAGGTGCCCGCCGCGCGTGATGCTGCCATCAGCGCATTTTCAGTCGCCCCTACCGACACAACGGGGAACAGCATCTTGCCGCCGGGAAGGCGCCCGCCCTTGGCGCTCGCGCGGACATAGCCAGCGGTGACCTCAATCGTCGCACCAAAGGCCTCAAGCGCCTTCAAATGCAAATCAATCGGCCGGTTGCCAATCGCACAGCCGCCCGGCAGTGACACGACAGCCTCGCCCGCGCGCGCCAGCGTTGGGCCCAGCACAAGGATCGACGCGCGCATTTTGCGGACAATATCATAAGGCGCGGTGGTGGAGGTAACGCTGCCCGCGCGCAGCGTCATCACCCGCCCGAAATCTTCGGGCCGCGCGCCTTCAATCTTGGTCGAAGCACCCATCTGGTTGAGCAAATGGCCAAAGCTATCAACATCGGCCAACCGCGGCAGGTTACGCAGCACCAGCGGCTCATCGGTGAGAAGCGCACACGGCATCAGCGCCAGCGCGGAATTCTTTGCCCCTGAAATGGGAATACGACCATTGAGGCGATTGCCGCCACGCACTAATATTCTATCCATGCATCCGCTTCTAGCCGCTCGCGGGCCGAGCGCAAGATGGTGCCCACAAATCTCCTACAGCGCTGGACGTGGCTGTGCATCGGGTGAAGTGGGGGTGGGCGCAGACGCTTGTCTGCGGGGGTGTTGCCGTTGCGCTTACCTTATTAAGGATCAGGCCGCGCAGGGACTTTTTGCCCTCTCCGCTTTGCTGGGATTGGTCGTTTTCACGAGCGCCGCCAAAGCTAACCGGCGCTGTGCGGGGGCACTTTACCACTCCCCACCGACCAAAACGATCTGATGCG
>JBJXDU010000079.1:0-17254 GCA_046153565.1 Sphingomonadaceae bacterium | reverse complement strand
GCTTTGGGAATCGAGAAATAATCAACCGACGCAGTGCCAACGGTGAGGGTGGAGCGGGTGGAAAGTGTGTCCTGTCCGGTCGATGTCATAATGGATTCCCTTGTGTCACCTGTCCAGCGCGCAGGCGGTGCGATTGATGTGATGATCTAAGCGGTGCGAGCCTGAACCTGCTTAAGAGTCGGTCATAAGCGATAGCAGCGAGGGGGGCGATGGGGAAGGGGGCCGTGATCAACATGCGGCGCGCATTTATTTTATGCGCTCAGTGATTGACGTCACACATTGGTAATGATCTATGCTCTAGAGGACTGAATGCGACCCGAGGGTGTCTTTATTTTATGAAGGCAACCTTTGCTGACGGCCTGACTTTCTTGAAAGTTGGGCCGTCCTTTTTGAGCAGGTGGCTGACCATATTGTGCCAAACTTTGTGCTACCGCATCTTGGCGTAGCGACCCGGCGCATCCTCGATCGCGGGCAGCGCACCTTGCCCCGGTTGCCGTGCGCCGTTTGCGGGCACCATAGTGTCACCGTGGCTGCGCAGCCAGTCGATCCAATGCGGCCACCAGCTGCCCTTGGTCTCGTTCGCGGATGCGATAAAGCTGGCAAAGCTATCGGTCGCATCGCTCAGCCAATATTGATATTTACCCGACGTAGGCGGATTGACGACGCCCGCGATATGGCCGCTGCCCGCCAGCACGAATAGCCGTTCTCCGCTGAAATGATCCATGATCTTCCACACGCTTTCGGCAGGCGCGATATGATCGTCGCGGCCCGCCTGAATATAGCTCGGCGTTGTCACGGTGCGCAGGTCAATCGGCACGCCGTCAACCGCTATCGATCCCGGCATCGCGAGACGGTTGTCGCGGTAAAGATCTTGCAAATAGCTGCGGTGCCATTTGGCGGGGAGGTTAGTGGTATCGCCGTTCCAATGGAGCAAGTCGAATGCGGGATAGTCATTGCCCAGCAGATAATTGTTCGCGACATAATTCCAGATCAAGTCGCGCCCGCGCAGCATGTTAAACGTCAGCGCCATCACCCGACCGTCAAGAAAGCCATTGCTCGATAATTGCTCGACCATCTTGATATGCGCATCGTCGACAAAATTGAGCAACTCGCCCGCCGCGCTGAAATCGACTTGAGCAGTAAAGAAGGTCGCGCTCTTGACCTTATCCGCTTGCGCCCGCGCATGGAGCAACGCAAGCGTCGCCGCCAGCGTCGTCCCCGCCACGCAATAGCCAATCACATGAACCGCGGGCACATCCAGTAGTGCGCGCACCGTATCAATCGCGTCAATCTGCCCACCAAGGATATAATCATCCCAGATGACATCCTTCATCGAGGCATCGGCTGATTTCCATGAGACGATGAACACCGACACCCCCTGCGCCACCGCCCAGGCGATAAAGCTCTTCTGAGGGTTGAGATCGAGGATGTAGAAGCGGTTGATCCACGGCGGAAAGATCACCAGCGGCACCGCGAGTACATCGGGCGTGGTCGGCGCATAGTGGATCAGCTGATAAAGCGGGGTTTCCTTGATCACCTTGCCCGGCGTGACAGCAATGTTGCGCCCGACTTCAAACGCACCCGGATCAGTATGCGTCAATTGTCCGCGCGCCATATCGGCGATCATATGGCTCATGCCCGCCATCAGGCTCTGGCCCTTGGTCTCAACCGCTTTATTAAGCGCGATCGGGTTGGTGAAGGGCGAATTAGCGGGGCTCATCGCTTCGACGAGCGTGCGCATGGCAAAGGCCATCTTGGCCTTTTGTGCCGGGTCATCGTCAGGCATCGCCTCGACCGCGCCCATCAGATAATCCGACATGACGTTATAGCCCTGCCGCATCAGATCAAAGACGGGATGTTCCCATTCAGGCGCAGCAAAGCGTTTGTCGTTGGGTTTCACCCGGTCACGCCCGGCCTCTGCAAGCGGAGCAAACATGACACGCCACGCCTCAAGCGTTTGCGCCCATGCCACAGCCGGATCAGGAAGTTGTGGCAGCGGGAGCGGGGATTCGGTCATAATGACCGTTTAGCCTGAGGCTGACGCCGCGTCGAGCAGGTTAGCGTTTGCGCTTGAGCGGACGAAGATAGCCTGGCGTCACCCTCAGTGATCGACCGACAGTTTCAAAGGCGTAACCCGCGCTGAGCACTTTGGCATCGGACCATTTGGCGCCAATGAATGATAGCCCGACGGGAAGCCCGCTTACTGCCCCCATTGGCACGGTCAGATGCGGAAAGCCAGCGATGGCGGGCAATTGGCTCAGGCTCGGCGGATTGAACTTATCGCCTTTACCAAGCGTGGTCAGCCATGCCGGGCCATTGGTTTGGCCGACGATCAGGTCAAGTCTGTGCGCCGCCATCAGCTTGTCGATGCCCCCGGGCCCCGCCAACCGCAGCGATGTCGCGCGCGCCGCGATGTAAGCGGGGTCGCTTAGTCCTTTGGTCTTTTCCGCCGCCTCGAATATGTCCTGCCCGAAATAGCGCAGCTCGGTCTTGGCATTGGCCTTGTTGAAGGCGATCAGATCAGCAAGCGTCTTGTGCGGCACGGTGCCAGCGGGCAGCGCTTGTAAATAGGTGGCCATATCGGCCTTAAGCTCGGCAAGCAGAACCGCAAACTCGGCTTTCCCCATCGGCGCATCATCGGCTTTGGAGAAGGCAACTGGAACAATCACCGCACCTGCCGCCATGAGCTTTGCCCGCGCCGCAGCGAGCAGGAGGGGGTCGCCGCCCTTCGCGCTGATTAACCCGATCCGCAGGCCCTTGAGCCCTTGTGCGCTGAGGCCGCTGGCGAAGTCGGTAACATGCGCGTCGGCGTCTGCCGTGGCAGGATCTTCAGGGTCGCTGCCTGCCATGGCGGAGAGCATGATCGCAGCATCACGCACGTTGCCGGTCATCGGCCCCGGCGTATCCTGACTATGACTGATCGGCACAATGAATCGCCGCGAGATCATCCCGAGCGTCGGCTTGAAGCCAACAATGCCGTTGATCGATGAGGGGCAGACGATTGACCCATCGGTTTCGGTGCCGATTGTACCCGCCGCCAGCCCCGCCGCCATCGCTGCACCGCTGCCCGCCGACGAACCACATGTATTGTGCAACAGGCTATGCGGATTGCGCGTCAGCCCGCCTACCGCACTCCATCCGCTGGTCGAATTGCCTGACCTGATATTGGCCCATTCGGACAGATTGGTCTTGCCAAGGATGATCGCACCCGCCGCGCGCAACCGCGCGACGAGTGGCGCATCGCGGCGCGTGATATTATCCTTTAGAGCCAGGCTGCCCGCCGTTGTCGGCATATTGTCAGCGCTTTCGATATTATCCTTGATCAGGATCGGGACGCCGTGGAGGGGCCCGCGCACTTTGCCGCTGGTCCGCTCGGCATCAAGTGCTGCTGCCTGCGTGACAGCATCGGGATTAAGCGCGATCACCGCACTTAGCCGAGGCCCGGCTTTGTCCACCGCCGCTATCCGCGCGAGATAGGCGCGCGTGATGGCAACACTATTGGTGCTGCCCGCTGCCATGGCGTCGGAAAGCGCGCTGATTGACTGGCTCGTCACCGGTGGCGCTGCGACCGCGCTCCCATTGTTTACAGTTATCGCGCCAAGGAATGCGGTCAATCCAATTTTTGCCAATGACATCGTCTATCGCCCCTTATCCCTGCGTGGAGCGACGATGCTATCGGTAATGGCCAATCACAACAAGGGCGCCAAAAGCTTATGCCATGAAACCAAGATCCCGGGTCGTATAATTGCCAATATTGGGCAGAACGGTGGGCATGTCCGACGCGCTGACGCCGAACCAGCTTGCCAATGTGGCCGCATATTGATCGACGCTGATGGCGGGCAGCAAGCGGCCTTGGCCAACGTCATCGGGGCCATTATCGGCCATGACGGGCGCAGTGCCGTAAAACGCTTTACCCTTTACCGCGCCGCCCATCGCGAAATGCATGCTGCCCCAGCCATGATCCGACCCGTCAGTATTGGCAATAAGCGTGCGGCCAAAGTCTGAGCCGGTAAATGTGGTGACGCGGTCAGCGACACCCATTTGCACCGTTGTGTCATAAAAGGCTTTCATCGCCGCCGCGACATTCGACAATAGACCGGGCTGCCGTGCAGCCAACGCATCGTGCAGGTCAAAACCGCCGGTCGATACGAAAAAGACTTGGCGTTTCGCCCCCAATTCAGAGCTGACCGAAATCATCCGTGCGACGGCGCGCAATTGATCGGCGAGCGAATTGCCCGTCGGGAAATTTGATGTGAGCGCCGGTGCCGCCGCGAGCGCAGTGGTCACTTGTGCCGATAGATCAAGCGAACGACGCGACACCCGGGCATGTTCGTTTTCAAGCACGTGAGGGCGTGAGCCACTCATGATCTGCCGCAGTGCGACGCTTCCGGCGCTTGATCCGTACAGCAATGTTGCAGCGCGCAGCGCGACTGGGCCATTGGTGCCTGCCGAATATTGCACGGCTTGCCTGCCCGACAAATAGACAGCATTGCCTGATGCGTTGATGCAGGTCAGCGCTGCTGTGCCATTGCCACTTTGCAGCAAATCGCCAATGCGCCCGCCCCAGCCCGAGGTCGCGCCTTCGGGGTTTGAGGCTTGCCAATAGCTTTGCTGATCATTGTGCGAGAATAATTTGGGCGGCAATACCGCCGTTCGCGATGTCCATTCAGCCTTTGTCGTTGGCCGAACGAGCGTGCCGACATTCAGCATCACCGCCATCTTGCCCGCATCGAAAACGGGCAGCAACGGCGACAGCGTTGGTGCCAGCGCAAATTGCCGACCGCCCGGAAGCGGCGTTGTGGGGTTGAGCAAGGTTGGCGTCAGCGCATCGCGATTGAGCGCCAGCACGCTGCGTAGCCGCGCATAATCGGCATAGCTTGCCGTGTCATACGGCGTGACCGTATTGGCATAATCGTTCCCACCGAACAGAAAGACAAAGACCAGCGCCTTATAATCGGTTGCGGTCGCCGCAGCGGCCTCGCCAATTGCGGCTAGGTTCATCACAAACGGCGTGGCTCCGCCCGCAACCGAAAGCGCGGCTGAACGTTTGAGGAAGGCGCGGCGTGAAGCATCCATTGTCATCGTCACTAAATCCTATTTCTGCGCAATAAATTCGGGCGATGCCAAGGTAAGCAAAACGGCCGTTTGCGCGCGTTTCACTTGGCCGGGGAGCGCGCTGGCATCAATCGCATCCACCGCTGATTTGATCGTGGCGACGGTAGCCGCGCTAAGCTGTCCGGCGGCGAGCAAGAGGTTGACTTCATCAACCAACGCCTGTGTGTTGTTAAACAGTGGCTGAATATTATTCTCATATTTGGGTTGGGTGTCACCCGCACCAGTGCTTTCGACCAGGACACCCATATAGTTGACATAAGCAATAACGCTGGGCTCGCTGGTGATCTGAAATTCTGGCCCCACCAAACCGCGCGTCGACAATTCGGTATTCGGCGGTGTGTAGCCGGGACGGAAAAAGTTGAACACGCTGGGCGACCGGCCCGGCCCCTGCGCTAAGCGGGTAAGCGGGCTCGTCGTGTTGTCAAATTGCCACGAGTCAGACGGCGAAACAACGCCAAAGCTCCGCGCCCAGCCAGTCAGGCGGTTGATCGGCGCCCTGATCTTGCCAAAGGTAAGGCTGGTCAGGCCAGCAGCATCGCGGGCTTCGCTGTCGAGCAAGATAGCGCGCACCACCGCCTTTAGATCGCCGCGCACGCCCGATCCGTTATTGGCAAAGATCGCTGAAATCCGACCGACATAGGCAGGCGTCGGATTGCTCGTCACCAGGCGCTGGATCAGCTGTTTCGAGATGAAGGGCGGCACGTTGGGATGCGCGAAAATTGTATCAAGCGCGTTTTTGAGCGCATCTGACGCGCTGGTGCCGGCAGGGATCGTCGTGCCGAGGAAGGTCTTGACCCCCGTTTCATAATTGCCCGCATTGTTGATCATCGGGCGCCGATAGCGATCAGGTATGTCGTTATTTGTGGTATCGAGCTCGTAGCCCGTAAACACCCGCGCCAAATTGCTCACATCATCCTGAACATAAGTTTCAAGCGCGACGCCGTTTGTGGATTGCACGGTTCCATCGGGGTTGAGCCGGTTCACCCCCAGCGTGAACAATTGCATCAATTCACGCGCGTAATTTTCGTCGGGGCGTGATCCCGTGGTCGGGTTCGCTTTCTTATTGTCGCGGAAGGTAAGGTAGAAGCCCATCGCAGGGTTGGTTGAAATTCTTTCAATCAGATCGCGGAAATTGCCAAAGGCAATGTCGTGCAACAGATCGACATAGGCGGCCATCGCAAATGCATTCCACCCCGTGCTGATGCCATCAATCCCGACAACGAGAAAATCGAGCAAGGCGCTGGCGACGCGTGTTCGCAATTGATCGGGGGAGACGATCAATTGCCGCCACATCATGGCGTTGAAGCCGTTCTCGGTATTCCGGTTCGCTAACGCGTTGAACCCTTTTGAGACCAACCAATCCCAGTGCGAGATTGCGCGCGGCATCGCAAATTGCTCATCCAGCCAGGCTGAATAACCAATTGATTGAACCTTGGTGATGTCAGCCTTGGCAACACCCATCGTCGCTTGCCCCAGAAACCGTGAAGCCTGTTGCGCCGTTGGCGGGGGCGGCGGTGGGGGAGGCGGTGGAGGTGGCGGTGGTGCTGGATTGATCGGTAAGACCGCGCCCGGTGCCCCTGCAGACGTTTGTCCGCCAGCGCCGCCGCACGCTGCCACGCCAAGCGCCGGAACAGCGATTTTGACAATGGTGGCAAGGGGGAGGGCGGCTGAGTCGTTAGTGCTGGGAATATCGAAATCGGTCTCGGCCGTATGCGCGGCTGCTAACAATTCTTCACTCACAAGAGGCTTCCTCGCTGACAAGTCAGAGTGACCATGTCGATAGTGTTGTTATTGCTGACGTTTTATAGGCGGTGGACAGTTAATATCCGGTTTAAGTCTGGAAAATGAGAAACGGCGATGATCTGTTTTGGCTTGGTTCTCGCCAAGCCGATGGCAATGGTGGAGGAAGCGCCTATCGACGCACCCGGCGTGATTGCGGGGTAGCGCGGCTTTGATGACGTTTTTGTGTCATTTCAGTGTTGGTAGGGGCAGACCAGTTGCAAACATGATGGGTCGGTTCATTGCCAAGGCCAGATGTTTGCGGTGTAATGCGCGCGGCGAAGATGCGCGCATCGATTCACTGCACCAAAATCCCGCCGCCCCTAGCCTTCGCTGCTGGAATCGCGCATGACGGCGGCTCACATCAACCGGATCTCGCAATGTCAGACGAATTCTACCGCATCAAACGCCTGCCGCCCTATGTCATCGCTGAAGTCAATGCGATGCGGGCCGCGGCACGGGCGGCTGGCGAGGACATAATTGATCTGGGCATGGGCAATCCTGATTTGCCCCCGCCGCCGCATGTGATCGAAAAATTATGTGAAGTCGCGCGCAAGCCCGATGCGCATGGCTATTCGGCGTCAAAGGGTATTCCGGGCCTGCGCAAAGCCCAAGCAGGATATTATGCGCGGCGCTTTGGCGTTGATCTTGATCCCGATAGCGAAGTTGTGGTGACGTTGGGGTCGAAAGAGGGCCTCGCCAACCTTGCACAAGCCATCACCGCGCCGGGCGACGTGATCCTCGCGCCCAATCCGTCTTACCCGATCCATACCTTCGGCTTCATCATTGCCGGTGCGACGATTCGCAGTGTGCCGACGACGCCCGATGAGGCCTATTTCGCAGCGCTGGATCGCGCGATGAAATTCACTGTACCCAAGCCATCAGTGTTGGTGATGGGTTATCCGTCAAACCCGACTGCCGAGGTTGTCGATCTCGCTTTCTACGAACGCGTCGTCGCCTTTGCCAAACAGCACGGCCTGTGGGTGCTTAGCGATCTGGCTTATTCGGAACTTTACTTCGATGGCTGCCCGACGCCTTCGATTCTGCAAGTGCCCGGTGCCAAGGATGTCGCGGTTGAATTTACCAGCGTTTCGAAGACTTACTCGATGGCGGGGTGGCGGATCGGCTTTGCGGTGGGGAACAAGACGCTGATCGGCGCGCTGACACGCGTAAAGTCCTACCTTGATTACGGCGCGTTTACGCCCATTCAAGCCGCAGCGGTCGCGGCGATCAACGGCCCGCAGGATATCGTCGCGGCGAACCGCGCGCTCTATCAGAAGCGCCGCGACGTTCTCGTCGAAAGCTTTGGCCGTGCGGGCTGGGACATTCCAAGCCCGCGCGCGAGCATGTTCGCCTGGGCCCCGCTCCCGCCAGCACTCGCGCATCTGGGCAGCCTTGAATTTTCAAAGCAACTGCTCACGCACGCGGGCGTCGCAGTGGCGGCGGGCGTTGGCTACGGCGAAGAAGGCGAGGGCTTTGTCCGCATCGCCATGGTCGAAAACGAACAACGCCTCCGCCAAGCGGGCCGCAACGTGAAGAAATATCTGCAAAGCATGGGCGTTAATTCGGGCGGCGCCAAGACGGGCTAAACCAGCCTTGGCGCGCGTGGTGCAGCGTTAGCGGAAAACGTCGCCCAGATTTTCGGCTTCGAGCGGATCTTCACCATATTTGTTGGGGCCCTTCGTTCCGGGCAGGCACATGAATACAATGTTGGCGATGCTTGCCAAGATACCAACTATTGGAATCAATCCGAGGACGAAAAACAGCAATATAAACCATCCGCTCTGATTTTGATCATGCCACCGCCGGACCGCAACCGCGATGCTAGGAATGAAAAAAAGCCCAAGATAGAGCAGAGAAAAGAGAGAGACGGCGACAATAGCAGTTGTGTTACTTTCAAACGAAGTGGTCATATCAGCAGATATGCCAATCAATGAGATCGCAACAATGCCAAACGCCAACACAACCAAAAACTGAAAAAGCGCAAACATCCAATATTCCATGCGGCGTGACCGGCCTTGGAAATCGGCATAGCGCTTGATCGGCAAAATCATCCATTCCATAAACAAGACTCCCCTCCGTTGAACATTGGCAATGCTGCCCGTTTCGCCTTCGCAGCACAACCCCAATAAGCAGGCGGGGTCATCTTGCCTTACCGTCGACAATAAGCCATCGGTATCGCCCATGCTCCTTTCCGACTATGCCTTCCATCACAGCTTTCGCGTTCGTTGGTCAGAAACCGATGCGCAGGGCGTTGTGTTCAACGCGCGCTACCTTGACTATGCCGATATCGCGATCACCGAATATTGGCGCGCGGTTGGCCTGCGCGCGCTTCATCCGGGTGAGCCGCTTGAATTTCATGTCGCGCGCGCGACGGTCAATTTTCGCAAAGTGATCATGCCCGATGAAATGATCATTGTTGCCGCGCGCACGATCAGCACCGGGCGGACGAGCATGACGCAGCAGGTCGCAATTTTCGGGCAAAGCGGCGATGATGATTTGCGCGCCGATATCGATCTGGTGAGCGTCCATGTCGATTTGACGACGCACCGCCCGAGTCCCCTGCCCGGCGGTGTGGCGGCGGCCTTCGCAAGCTTTGATCAGCGCGCTTAAGCGTCCGGTTCGTCACTAGGCGGCACGCAGTTAAGCAGCCACGGCGCCGACAAGGTGGCAGCGGCAACGCGGAGGGCTGTCGCACCGATAACGGTGTGGATTAAATCACCGTGTGCGGCATCCCATGCGCGCTGCGCAACGATCGCGACGGGGGTGATTTCAAGCCCTGACTTGATCACTTGGTCGCGCAGCAGCTCGGCTGTTCCCGCATCGCGCCCGTCGAGCAAGGGTGTGTCAATGAAGCTTGGCATGATCGTGCGCACCGCAATGCCGTGCGCTGCCCATTCGATCGCAAGGCTTTCAGACAGGCCGCGCACCGCAAACTTTGTTGCCACATAGGTGGCAAGGCCGGGCGCACCCGCAATCCCGGCCGCCGAACAGCAATTGAGCAAGCAAGACCCCGACACTTGCTTCAGATAGGGAAAGGCCGCTTCCGCGCCGTAGACGACGCCTTTGATATTGATATCGATCATCTGATCATGGTCACTGTGGGCAACATCCTCAAACGCGCCGCCGCGCGCAATGCCGGCATTGCTAAACATGATGTCAAGTCGCTCGCCCGATGCAGCCCAGAAATCGGCAAGTGCAGTTGCCCAATCGGTGCGGCTGCGCACGTCCATGGCGTGGCGCGAATATGATCCAGCGGGCAATTGCGCGGCGGTATCGTCGATCCCGGCCGGATTGATATCAGCAATGCCAATGAACCAGCCGCGCGCCGCGAACAATCTGGCGGTGGCCTGCCCAATGCCCGATCCAGCGCCGGTGATGAAAATGGCTTTGCGTGGTTGCACGGGCAGTTCCTCTTGTCTCGGTTACAATCGCACGTCATTGAGCGCGATTAGCGCACAAACGCAAGCGAAGACGGGGAAGCGGTGATGAGTGATAGATTTGGAGTTTTGGTGACAGGCGGCGCAGGCTATATCGGCAGCCACGCCGTGCTCGCGCTGCGTGATGCGGGGTGGCCGGTTGTCGTGATCGACAATCTGGTGACGGGCTTTGCCTGGGCAGTGCCCGAGGGTGTGCCGCTGGTCGAAGGCAATGTGGCCGATGAGGCGCTGATGGCCGCTGTCATCCGCGATCACAAGATTGGCGCAATCATGCATTTTGCCGGGTCAGTGGTCGTGCCTGAATCGGTTGAAAATCCGCTCAAATATTATCGCAACAATACTGCCGCCAGCCGGTCTCTCATCGAAAGCGCGGTGACTGGCGGGGTCAAGCATTTCATTTTCTCGTCAACCGCCGCCACTTACGGCATCCCTGAGACAGTGCCGGTTGCTGAAGATATGCCCAAGGTGCCGATCAACCCCTATGGCACGTCAAAGCTGATGACCGAAGCGATGCTCGCCGACGTCGCGGCGGCGCATCCGATGAATTATTGTGCGCTGCGCTACTTCAACGTCGCCGGGGCTGATCCCGAAGGACGGACGGGCCAATCAACCGCCGGGGCGACGCATCTCATCAAGGTTGCGGTTGAGGCCGCGATTGGCAAGCGCAGCCATGTCTCGGTGTTCGGCACGGATTTTGCGACGCCCGATGGCACCGGGGTGCGCGATTATATCCATGTCAGCGATCTGGCGGCGGCGCATGTGCATGCGCTTGAGAAACTGGTCGCCGCGCCGACGGAAAGCCACATCATGAATTGTGGCTATGGCCGGGGCTATTCGGTCAATGAAGTGCTCGACAGCGTTGACCGCGTGACCAACCTCACCATCGAACGCCGCTATGAAGGACGGCGCGCGGGTGATCCTGACGCGCTGATGGCCGATAATAGCCGGATTTTGGCGACATTGCCGTGGCGACCGGCGCGCGATGATCTTGATGTGATTGTCGCCGATGCGCTGGCGTGGGAGCGTAAGCTGGCAGACCGTGGACGAAGCTGATTTCATTGCCGCCCTGCGCGCCGTAGCGGTTGATCCAGCCGCGCGCGGTCTGGCCGATGATGTCGCGGTGATTGGCGATCTGGTGTTCAGCCATGATATGATCGTTGAGGGCGTTCACTATTTGGCAAGCGATCCGCCCGAAAGCGTCGCTTGGAAACTGATTGCGGTCAATTTGTCTGATTTGGCGGCGAAGGGCGCGGAACCAGTGGCGGCGCTGATGGGCTATTGCCTGACTAACGATGATGACTGGGACTCGGCCTTTGTCGAAGGGTTGGGGATAGCGAGCCGCCACTTTGGTGTGCCGATCATTGGCGGTGATACTGTGCGGTTGCCGCCGGGCACCGCGCGGATGCTGGGTCTAACCGTAATTGGACGCGCTACCGGGCTAACTCCGTCGCGCAGCGGGGCCGGGGTGGGTGACACTCTGTTCGTCACCGGCAATATTGGTGATGCGGGGCTTGGGCTTAGCATTGCGCGTGAGGGCGCGGGCGACGCCGTTTTGCTGGCGGCTTATCAGCGGCCGGTGCCGCAACTGGCGGCGGGCCGCGCGCTGGCGGGGGTGGTGACGGCGATGATGGACGTTTCCGACGGCTTGCTGATTGACGCATCACGGATGGCAGTGGCGAGTGGCGTTGGAGTGCGGATCGACCTTGATGCCGTGCCCCTGTCGCGGCCCTACATCGATACGGCGGGCGCGACACGCGCGGCGCGGCTGGCAGCGGCGGTGTCGGGCGATGATTATCAATTGCTCTTCACCAGCCCCCATCCGCTTCCCACGCTCCCGCTGAGGGTTACGCGGATTGGACAAGTGGTTCGTGGATCGGGGATTTCTATCTACGATAGCGAAGGCGCAGTGCCGGCGCCTAATGTGCTTGGGTGGCAACATTAGATCGAATAAATCATCCTATATGGATAAAGTTCTTGACATGTTCCGAATCACGCGCTATCGTTGACCGCGAAAGCAGATGGTGAATGGGGAACGATGATCATGCGCACGCTATGCTAAGTTCGGCTTCCCTGCCCGATTTCAGTCATGGCTTATCAGCCGCGTTGTGCGAAGTGCCGCCTGTGCGATTGGTGCGGTCAAGTTCTTCGGTTGCCTGCGCTTTTGCTGGATCAAAAAGGCTCGCAAACATCATGCCTATCCCTAGCATCGCTCCCGCCATGTGGCCCTTCCGGTTTTTCCGCGCCCATGCAAGCGATACTGGCAGCACCGACATGATCAGTGCAAACGCAAAAATAGCTATCACCCACTCTGCCATTAGGCTGTCCTTTCGTGCGACACATGCAATATGGGATGATATTCAGCATCGACAATATAGGCATCGCAGAGTCACGGCTTGCCAGACGCAAACGCGCGCCGCTATAGCCCGACGCATTCGCAGGGGGCGGGGATCATCCGCGCTCATCAAATTTCCATCCAGAGGGGGAGGGACAGTTTAATGTCTGTTGTTGTAATTGCCATGATCTGCGGCCTTGTTGCCGTGGCCTACGGCGCGCTGACGAGCCAGCAAGTGCTCAAGGCATCTGCCGGAACGCCGCGCATGCAAGAAATTGCCGCTGCTATTCAGGAAGGCGCAGGCGCCTATCTGACGCGCCAATACCGCACGATTGCGATTGTTGGTGTGGTTGTCGCCGTCCTTGTCGGCGTGTTCCTTGGGCCCGTTTCAGCCGTCGGCTTTCTGCTCGGCGCTATTCTGTCGGGGGCGACGGGCTTTATCGGCATGAACATTTCGGTGCGTGCCAACGTTCGCACCGCACAGGCCGCAAGCGAATCGCTCCAAAAGGGCCTGACGATGGCGTTCAACGCAGGCGCGATCACGGGGATGCTCGTCGCGGGCCTCGCCTTGCTCGCCATTTCATGCTTCTTTTGGTATCTGACCAGCGTCGCTGGCAATGAACCCAATAGCCGCGATGTCATTGACGGGCTGGTAGCGCTGGCATTCGGCGCGTCGCTGATTTCGATTTTCGCGCGGTTGGGCGGCGGTATCTTCACCAAGGCAGCCGACGTCGGCGCTGATTTGGTCGGTAAGGTTGAAGCCAATATCCCTGAGGATGATCCACGCAATCCAGCCGTGATCGCTGATAACGTTGGCGACAATGTGGGCGATTGCGCAGGTATGGCCGCCGATTTGTTCGAAACTTATGTTGTGACGATTGGTGCGACGATGGTGCTGGTTTCGTTGCTCGTGGCGGCGACCGGCGCTGAACTGCTCGCGCTTATGTCATTGCCGCTTGCGGTAGGCGGGATTTGTATCCTGACGTCGATCCTAGGCACTTACTTCGTCCGGCTGGGCGGTGGCACCAACATCATGGGTGCGATGTATAAGGGCTTTGCGGTCACCGCGCTGACCTCTATCCCCGCAATCTATTATGTAACATACCAAACGCTTGGGCAGGATATGAACCTCACCCATGCGCTCAAGGATGGCCAAACCTTCACAGGCACGACATTGTTTTACGCGATGCTCGTTGGCATTGCGGTAACGGGTTTGCTCGTGGTGATCACTGAATATTACACCGGCACAAATTACCGCCCGGTGCGCTCAATCGCCAAGGCGTCGGAAACGGGCCACGGCACTAACGTGATCCAGGGTCTGGCGATTAGCCTTGAATCAACCGCCATGCCAACAATCGTAATCTGCATCGGTATCATTGTCGCGTTCCAGCTCGCTGGGCTGATCGGCATTGCCTTTGCCGCAACGTCGATGCTGGCGCTTGCCGGTATGGTCGTCGCACTTGATGCTTATGGCCCCGTTACTGACAATGCCGGCGGTATCGCCGAAATGGCGGAGATGGACAAATCAGTCCGCGTCAAAACCGATGCGCTCGATGCGGTTGGCAACACGACCAAGGCCGTGACCAAAGGCTATGCCATTGGTTCAGCGGCGCTCGCGGCCCTCGTGCTGTTCGGTGCTTACACGGCTGATCTGGATTTCTACGCAACCAAGCTAGGTATTACCGAAGGCGGC
Source organism: Sphingomonadaceae bacterium (assembly GCA_046153565.1). GTDB lineage: Bacteria > Pseudomonadota > Alphaproteobacteria > Sphingomonadales > Sphingomonadaceae > Aquisediminimonas. Next base: position 2,895 of record JBJXDU010000079.1, on the reverse strand, counting down.
GTCGATTTCCGGTTGCAAAATCCTTATGTCATCGTCGGGCTGCTGCTCGGCGCGCTGCTGCCCTATCTGTTCGGTGCGATGGGTATGACGGCGGTTGGTAAAGCCGCTGGCGAAGTGGTGAAGGACGTTCGTGACCAGTTTGCGAATAATCCCGGCATCATGGATGGCACCAGCAAGCCCGATTATGCGCGCACCGTTGACTTGGTAACCAAGGCCGCGATCCGCGAAATGATCGTGCCCAGCCTGTTGCCAGTGCTGGCCCCGATTGCGGTCTATTTCATCATCAACCTCGTAGCTGGCCCGGCACAAGCTTTTGCGGCCTTGGGTGCGCTTCTCCTCGGCGTGATCGTGGGCGGGCTGTTCGTCGCTATCTCGATGACATCGGGCGGCGGCGCGTGGGATAATGCCAAGAAATATATCGAAGATGGCAATCACGGCGGCAAAGGCTCCGAAGCGCATAAAGCAGCGGTGACTGGCGATACAGTTGGCGATCCTTACAAGGATACGGCCGGGCCAGCGGTTAACCCAATGATCAAGATCACTAACATTGTGGCGCTGCTATTGCTGGCCGCCCTTGCACATGGGTGATCGTTAGGCCGATTGATGGCTGCTAAAAAGAGCCCGCTCGGAACATTTCGGGCGGGCTTTTTTGTGTCATTCTGGCACGCTTCGTCGTGATTTGGTTAGCGCCGCGTTAATCTCTGTTGCGTCGCGGAAAAAAAAGGTGAATATTACCGGTATCAATCGGTCGCAACCGAGTCGCAACGACGACAGGTGTTCAATTGATATTGGGGAATTTCACTATGCGCTTTTACGTTTGGCGATTCCACTCGCCGCCAGTGTGGCCTTCATGGCTCCAGCTCAGGCAACAATCGTTTTTTCTGATAATTTCAACACGGAAAATGGCGGTGCGACCGCGCTCAATTTTAGGGGTTTCACTAACTTTTTGTCGACAGGCAGTCGTGATGTCGATCTCGTCGCAACGCCCAACCCGTTTGGTATAACCTGCGCCGGTGGTTCGGGGTCATGCGTTGATCTTGACGGCTCACCGGGGCCTGGCACATTGGCGTCACGCAACAGCTTTGCCTTCAATACCGGTGACGTCGTTCGGTTAAGCTTCTTGCTTGGTGGCAGCCAACGTGGTCGCACTGACAATTGGTTTTCGGGTTTCGATTTTGGTGCCAATACCCTGATCACCAGCTTTGGTTCCAATTATTTTGGCACTGACACTGTTTCGGCGGGTGGAACGTTCTCAGGCTTTAGCGTTGGGACCAGTGTCAATTCGCCTGATCCATTCTCACTTCGTTCGATCTTCTTCACCGCGGGCCAAGCGGGCAGTTTGACCTTCAACTTCGGCACCGACAGTGCTGACAATGTTGGCCCGCTGCTCGATAATGTCTCGCTCGACATCACAGCGGCAGTTCCAGAGCCCGCTACTTGGATGATGTTGCTCGCTGGCTTCGGCCTAATCGGCGCTGCCATGCGTCGTCGCGGTGCAGCCCTTACGCAACGCCAACTCGTATAACTTAGCCCGTTTCTAACATTGCCCCGTCTGGACACTGGTTCAGGCGGGGTTTTTGTATGGCTTGCCAGTAATCGCGGCACTGCTATCATACCGCCATTAGTGATTTCGGAGGTGGGTATGAAGCGTATAGTGGTCGCGCTAACTATGTGTTTGTGGGCGCAGGCAAGTGTTGCCCAAACTGCCACACCCCTAACCCCGCCCCCAACGCCAATTGCCGTGCCGATCACGCTAGAGACGTTTGCCGCAACACCGTTCATGCAAGATCCCGAATTATCGCCCAATGGTCAGTGGGTGGCGACTAAGCTTACCCAGGCTGGCCGCCAGTTGCTGTCGATGTTTGCCCTCTATGACAAGGCCGCAAAGCCGGTTTTCCTTGGGCTTGATGGAGCAAAGGCCGATGTCGATTGGTGGCAATGGGTCAATGATGATTGACTGCTTGTTCATATCAGCGCCACGTCGGATGTTGAAGGTGAAAAGTGGCGACTGAGTCGCGTGATTTCGGTCAGCCGTTTGACTGGTGAGGTCAAACAATTGGCGTGGAAGGACGCCGCCCAAAATGCTGGCGACGTCATCTGGGTTGCGCGTGACGGATCACCGCGCATTTTGCTCGCAACACAAAAGAGCGTTTATACGAATGAGGTAGGGTTTTGGCCGCACGTCATTGATGTTGATGTTTCAACGGGCAAGACCAAGGAAGTCGTCGCCAGCGCTGAAAATGTGCTTGACCATTATGCCGACGCCAGCGGCGCCGTGCGGGTCGCTTATGGCTATAATGATGCCAACCGCACTGGCAAATTGCTCTACCGGTCATCAGGAAAGGGGTATTTCAAGGTTGTTGACCGCGCATCTTTTGCCAAGGATGAGGGGTTGGCCTTTCCCAGTCTCTTCCTGCCTGAACCCGATAAAGCGCTGACGTCTGATGCAAGTGACGGATATGAGGCGCTTTATGAGCTTGATCTGACAACGATGACGCGCGGCAAGCGCATCTTTGGTGTGCCTGGCTATGATATTGGTGGCTTGATCAAAAATCCTGCTGGCGACGCGATCATGGGCGTTTACGTGACCGAAAACCGCAGCCGCATTCACTGGTTTGATCCCGAAATGGCGAAAACGCAAAGTGACATTGATACCGCTGTCGGCGCCGGCAAATCGCGGATTGTCAGCTGGGATCGCAATTTTCAAAAATTGCTGGTGAAGGTTGGTAATGCTGATCAGGCAGGCGCTTATTTCATCTATGACCGGGTGCGTGGCGGGGTGATGCAGCGGGTAGGCTTTGCCGATGCATCGCTAAAGATGCTCAAAATGGCACCCGTGACCACGATAAAATATAAGGCGCGCGATGATCTTGAAATTTCGGCGGTGTTGACGCT
>JBJXDU010000078.1:0-4698 GCA_046153565.1 Sphingomonadaceae bacterium | reverse complement strand
TCGATTGGCCAGCATTGCAACGACGAAACTGTTGGTTTTTATGTACAGACGCCGTCGGGCTTTGACATCGAACTGGGTTGCGACAGTCTGGTGATTGATCCAGCGCGCTGGCAGGTCACAAAGCATGAAGGCATCAGCATCTGGGGTCATGAATGGGCCTGGCAGAAGGCGATGAAAGCAGCGCAAGCGGGGGCCTCCGCGTGACGCTCGACAAGCGCATGTCGCCAGAGCAAATCGTCGCGCAGATGAGTGACGGTATGACATTGGGCATTGGCGGCTGGGGGCCACGTCGCAAGCCGATGGCACTGGTGCGGGAGATTTTGCGCTCATCGCTCAAGGATTTGACCATCGTTTCCTATGGCGGCGCCGATGTCGGGATGCTCTGCGCAGCGGGCAAGGTGAAAAAGCTGGTCTTCGCCTTCGTCTCGCTCGATGCCATCCCGCTCGAACCCTGGTTCCGCAAAGTCCGCGAGGCAGGACAGATTGAAGTGCTCGAACTTGACGAAGGCATGTTCCAATGGGGGTTGAAGGCGGCAGCGTTTGGCCTGCCGTTTTTGCCGACCCGCGTGGGCATGGGAACTGATCTCGCCTTGCTGGGTGGCTTGAAGACCGTGCAATCGCCTTATGCCGACGGCGAAACACTGATCGCGATGCCCGCGCTCACGCTTGATGCGGCGATCATTCACGTCAACCGCAGCGACTGGCGCGGCAATGTCCAGTTGCTCGGGCCAGACAGCTATTATGACGAATGGTTCGCCAAGGCGGCGGCGCGCACCTTTGTTTCGTGCGAGGAATTGGTCGACAAGATCGAGGATCATTATCCAGAGGATGCCAAGGCCAATACGTTTGAGCGCTGCTTCGTTTCGGGCGTGGTTGAAATGCAAGGCGGCGCGCATCCGTCGTCAATGCCACCTCTCCACGGCCCCGACATGAAATGGTTCAAAGCCTATGCCGACGCCGCGCGCGATCCGGGGGATTGGGGAGCCGTGGCCACGCAATTTATCGGCGCGAGCGAAGCTGACTATCAATCCAGCATTGGCGGAAAGGAGGCGGTGATGAACATCCCGCTGGCGATTTACTGATGGCTGAAATTTCCCTCGCTGAACTGTGCATTTTCGCCTGCGCTGAAACCTTTCGCGACACGCGGGAGATCGTCGCGTCGGGGATCGGGCCAGTTCCCCGCATCGGCGCTGGCCTTGCCAAACTCACCCATTCGCCCGGCCTGATGATGACCGAGGGTGAGGCCTATCTGGTTGAAGAGCCCGTGCCGCTCGGCCCGCGCGGGGACTATGTCCCAAAGGCTTCGGGCTACCTCCCCTTCTCGCGTTTTTTCGATAGCGCGGTGTGGAGCGGCAAGCGCCACGCGATGGTCACGCCGAGCCAGCTTGACCGCTTTGGTCAGATCAATCTGAGCTATCTCGGCGGCAGTCACGCCCAGCCCAAGACCCAGATGCTCGGCGTGCGCGGCTTTCCCGGCAACAGCGTCTATCACACCAACAGCTTCTTCTTCCCGGCGCATTCGACACGCATTTTCGTCGAGGGCGAAGTCGATATGGTATCGGGCGCTGGGTATAATCCGGCGCGGCGGGCTGCCAGCGTCGATCTTCGTCGGATCATCACCAACCTGTGCGTGATGGATTTCGGCGGGCCTGACAATGAAGTGCGCGTGGTTTCGCTTCACCCCGGCGTGACCTTTGACGCGGTGCAGGCCGCCACCGGCTTTCCGCTGATCGATGCCGCAAAGGGTGAGACACCTGCGCCCGACGCTGAGGCTTTGGCGATCATCAACCGCCTCGATCCGCATGGCTACCGGGCGAGCGTCATCAAAGACAATCCGCCCGCGAGGAAACAATGACATGAGCGATCTGGTCGAACCCAAAGCCTTTGAACCACTCTACGAAACCGAAACGCCGGTCCTTTACGAAGTGATCGATCAGGTCGCTTGGATCACGATGAACCGGCCCGATTTCAACAATGCGCAGAACGGGCAGATGACCTATGCGCTCGATGATGCGTTCCAGCGCGCGACGGGTGATGACGGGGTTCGCTGCATCGTGCTGGCGGGCACCGGCAAGCACTTCTCCGCCGGGCATGACATTGGTACGCCGGGGCGTGATTTGCTCAAACAGTTTGACAACCGCCTGATGGTGCCGCCGCATGTCACGCGGCCCGGGGCGGAATTGCTCTACACGCGCGAGCAGGAACAATATCTCGGCATGTGCCGCCGCTGGCGTGATGTTGCCAAGCCGACGGTGGCGATGGTTCAAGGCGCATGTATCGCGGGTGGGCTGATGTTGGCCTGGTGCTGTGATCTGATCATCGCCAGCGAAGACGCCTTCTTTCAGGACCCAGTTGTGCGGATGGGCATTCCCGGCGTTGAGTATTTCGCCCATGCCTTTGAACTGCCGCCGCGTATCGCCAAGGAATTTCTGTTGCTCGGCGAACGCATGCCCGCCGCCCGCGCCGAGCAGTTTGGCATGGTCAACAAAATTTTCCCGCGCGATAGCTTGCGCGCGGAAACCGCTGCGATTGCCGCCAAGCTCGCCGCACAGCCGCGCCTTGGTGCTTGGCTCACAAAGCAAGCGGTCAATCATGTCGAGGAACTGCGCGGCAAGCGGGCCGCAATGGACGCGGTGTTCCACATGCACCACTTTGCCCACGCACAAAACGACCTGACATCGGACAATAGCCTAGGCGGCATGGATGCCAAATCAATGGCGGCAGCAAACAAGAAGCAGGCCAAGGACGGCTGATTTGGCGGACCCGCTTGATACCCCCCTCACCCGCGCGCTGGGTTGCCGCCTGCCGGTCATCCAGACCGCAATGGGCTGGATTGCGACGCCGCAGTTGGTTGCGGCGAGCAGCAATGCGGGCGCGTTCGGGTTTCTCGCGGCGGCGGTGATGAAGCCAAAGGAGGTGTCTGAAAACATCGCCCAACTGCGCGATAGGACGCCGCATGATTTCGGGGTGAACTTCCACAGTTTTCAGCCCGGCGCAGCTGAGATTGTCGAGATCATCCTCACGCACAAAGACCGCGTCCGCGCGGTGAGTTTCGGGCGCGGGCCAGATGCGAAGATGATCGGACGCTTCAAGGATGCGGGCATTCTCTGTGTGCCCACGGTTGGTGCGGTCAAACATGCCGAAAAGATGGTGCAGCTCGGTTGTGATATGATCACCGTGCAAGGCGGCGAAGGCGGCGGGCATACTGGCTCCGTAGCGACGACGGTGCTGTTGCCGCAGGTGCTCGATGCAGTCGATGTGCCGGTGATTGCGGCAGGCGGCTTCGGCGATGGGCGCGGGCTGGCGGCAGCGCTCGCTTACGGCGCATGCGGGATCGCGATGGGCACACGCTTTATGATGACATCGGACTCGCCCGTGCCGTCAGCGCCAAAGTCGGCCTATACCAAGGCGGGGACAGGCGACATCACCGTTACCAGCAAGATTGATGGCATCCCGCAGCGGATGATTGTGAACAAGATGCTCAAGCAGATTGAACGCTCAGGCCTGCTTTCACGTTGGAAGCGGGGGATCGACGCGGGCCTGGCCATGAAGAGGGCGACCGGCGCGAGCTGGGGCGATTTGATCAAAACCGCGCGCGGGATGACGGCGCATGGGGAGATGTCTCTGCCCGAAGCAATGATGGCCGCTGCTGCGCCAATGCTCCTGCAACGCGCGGTGGTGGAGGGGGACGCCGAAGGCGGGCTGATGGCAACAGGACTGGTCGCCGGACGCTTGACCGACCTGCCAAGCTGCGCTGAACTGATGACCCAAATCGAACAGGACGCCCGCGCACGACTTTGCGCGCTCGCGGCTTAGGAACAGACCATGCCGATCACTTGCACCATCAAAGACCGCATCGCCGAAATTATCTTCGACGTCCCGCCGGTCAACGCGTTTGACAGCGAAACCTGGATGTCGATCCCGGGCATCATCACCGAAACAAGCCGCAACAAAGACGTCAACTGCATCTTGATCCGTGCTGAGGGGCGCGGCTTTTGCGGGGGGGTCGACATCAAGGAGATGCAGGCGCACCCCGAGCGCATCACCCTGCTCAATCGCGGCAATTACCTGACCTTCAAGGCGATCCGCGATGCTGAGGTGCCGGTGGTCTCCGCCGTCCATAAATTCGTGATTGGCGGCGGAATTGGCGTGTGCGGGGCGAGCGATACGATCATCGCGGCGGATGATGCCTATTTCTCGCTGCCCGAGGTGGATCGCGGCGCGATGGGTGGGGCATCCCATCTGTCACGCATGTTGCCGCTCCATAAAGTGCGCGCAGCGTTCTTTACTGGCGGTAATATCCCGGCGGAGGAAGCGCACCGGCTAGGCGCGATTGAAAAGGTCGTCCCGCGCGATCAGCTTGAGGTTGAAGCGCGCGCCTTCTGCGCGGTGATCGCATCAAAATCGCGCAAGGCTTTGGTGATCGCCAAGGAAGCGCTCAACGGACTTGAGGAACGCGATGTTGATCGCGGTTATCGCTGGGAACAGGGCTTTACGCTGGAGATGTATATGCATGAGGATAGCCAAAAATCACGCGACGCCTTTGTTGAAACCGGGAAGGTAGCAAAATTCTGATGCCTGAAGCCTATATCATTGACGCCGTCCGCACGCCGATTGGCCGCAAGAAGGGGAGCCTCGCCAGCCTCCACCCGGCTGACCTTGGCGCGCATCCGATCAAGGCATTGATGGCGCGGACGG
>JBJXDU010000077.1:0-21496 GCA_046153565.1 Sphingomonadaceae bacterium | reverse complement strand
GACCTGCTGCGCTTGGGCGTCATCCAGCGCATTGTCTATGAGCCCGTTGGCGGTGCCCACCGCGACCATAATGAAACCTTTAAGCGCTTATCGCTGGCGCTGCGCACCGAGCTCGACAGCTTGACCTTCTTGACGCGCAGTGAGCTGTGCGCCGAGCGCCGGGCTCTGTTCATGCAACTCGGTGCGCTGTAACTTTGCGCGTGTCGTCGTTGGTTGTAAGAGATTTGTGGGCACGGGGTGGCGCTAACGGCGCGCGCAGACTAGAGCGGGACGACGTTTACTCGATCCGCTTGATCCTGAGTCAGATTGAAGGCGCAGCGAAGCGAAGCACCGACAGCGCGTATCAAGGGAAGAGTTCCATCCTGATGCCGTCCTTCGATACGCGGCCTCGACAAGCTCGGTCGCTACTCAGGATCAGGCGGGGGTCTAAGTGACCGCACTGTCATCATAGTATAGAGCATAAAAATGGCCTCCACCCCCACTGACAAAACGCCAAGTGACAAAACTATGGCATCGCCCGCCATTCCCTTCGGGGTTGCCTGTCTCGGCATAGCCTTTTTCTCCGCAATGGATGCGGTGGTTAAGGGCCTGGCGCTTGAGATGGGGGCATATAATGCGCTGTTTTGGCGCTCGCTTGTTGGCTTGCTGTTCAGCGGCACGCTTTATCTGGCCTCACGCAGTGCCTTGCCCAGCCGCACGGCGTGGCGGTTGCATGTGATGCGCGGGAGCATTTCGGCGGTTATGGCGTTCACCTTCTTTTGGGGCATTGCGCGCGTGCCGCTGGCCGAAGGGATTGCGCTGTCATTCATCTCGCCGATCATCGCGCTCTATCTCGCCAGCGTGTTTCTGGGCGAAAGCGTTGGCCGTTCGGCTATTACGGCTTCGGCGCTTGGTTTTGCGGGCGTGATCGTGATTGCGAGCGGGCGAATTGGCAGCAACTTTTCTGCCGACGCCTTGTGGGGCATTGGCGCCATATTGATTTCGGCGGTCTTCTATGCGGCCAATCTGGTGTTGATGCGGTTGCAGGCGCAAGCGGCGGGGCCCTTCGAAATCGCCTTTGCGTTGAATAGCATTGTAGTCGTGATCTTGGCGGCGTTCGCGCCCGCTTATGCCGTCCTGCCGCCAGCCGAGTCGTGGCCCATGATCAGCTTTGCCGCCGCGCTCACGATCGCCTCTTTGCTTTTGCTCAGCTGGGCCTATGCCCGCGCCCAAGCTCAGCATTTACTGCCGGTTGAATATACCGCCTTCATCTGGGCAAGCCTGTTTGGCTATCTGCTGTTTGACGAGCATGTGACGATCTTTGCCGTGGCGGGCACGGCGCTGATCATTGCCGGATGCGTGGTGGTCGCGCGCGACAAAGCCACTTGAACGCGCGGCAATAACGACTAGCCTCCGTCAAAAGGGGAAGGCAGAATGTTCATTGGTCATTACAGCGCAGCCTTTATTGGCGCGGCGCAGCCCAAGGCGCCCAATCTGGGCACGTTGTTCGTCGCTGCCCAGTTGGTTGATTTTGGCTTCTTCGCGTTCACCTTGGTTGGTGTTGAAAATATGCGGATCACGCCGGGCTTCACCGTGATGAACGGGATGGATCTGTATGACATGCCCTATACACATAGCCTGCTGGGTAGCTTGCTATGGGCGCTGGGCTTTGCGGCGCTTATCTGGATGGTATCACGGCGCGCGCATGCTGCCATGATCGGCGGCGCGGTGGTGCTGTCGCACTGGGTGTTTGACGTGCTCGTGCATAGCCAGGATATGACGTTCCTTGGCGCTCCGCCCAAGTTCGGCTTTGGCCTTTGGAATTATCCGAAGATCGAAATGCCGCTTGAAATCATTTTATGTTATGGCGCGATGGCCTACTTCATCCGCCGCACGCGCCGCGCTGCATCATCATTGTCTGTGATCATTTTGGCGTTATTCCTGATTGCCGTCCAAGCCTTCAACTGGTTCGCGCCGCCGCCTGTGGCGTTTGAGCCGTCGATTCCGATTTCGGGGTTGATCGCCTTTTCGGTCGTGGCGGGGATTGCCTATTGGGCGCACACATCTTCGCAGTTGCAGCATGAACAAGTGTGATCACCACCTTTGCACTTGAACAGTTGCAAATAAGAACTCATTTTGCACACACAACATAAGAGGATCTGAAGGCAATCCGCTCCAACCAAGGAACCATTGCCATGACCAAATTTGCAACCACCATCGCCGCTGCTATCTTTGCGCTTACCTCAACGGTCGCATTTGCCGAAACACCTGCCCCGGTTACGATGAAGCACAAGGGCGTAGAATATACTTACACCGTCGAAGCCACGGCGAATAGCCGGATCATCCGCGGTACGGCCAGTGACAGCGCCAAGCCGTTTGTGCTCTACGTCAACAAGCGCACGGTATCGGGCACGGTTGATGGCAATGACGTTTCATTCCCGCTCCGTGCGGTTAAAAAGCTGACCGGCATCGTCGAAGTCGCGGCGCGCTAAGCTCAAGCGGGGCGGCACTGGCAAACAGCGCCGCCCTGATCGGCATTGATGTGCGGCTTAGGGACTAGGCGCAACCCAGCGTCCGCGTTAGAGACGGGCTATGTCCAGCATTACCCCCCAAATCGTCGCCGATCACGGCCTTTCGCCTCAAGAATATGACCGCGTCGTTGCCGCGATGGGGCGCGAGCCTAACCTTACTGAGCTCGGCATCTTCTCGGTGATGTGGTCGGAGCATTGCTCTTACAAATCGTCGCGCATCCATTTGAAAAAGCTCCCCACAGAAGCACCTTGGGTGATTTGCGGTCCTGGCGAAAATGCTGGTGTCATCGATATTGGTGACGGACAGGCTGCGATCTTCAAGATGGAATCGCACAACCACCCTTCCTATATCGAGCCTTATCAGGGCGCAGCGACGGGCGTTGGCGGTATCTTGCGCGATGTGTTCACGATGGGCGCGCGGCCGATTGCCAATATGAACGCGCTGCGGTTTGGATCGCCCGACCACCCCAAAATGCGCCATTTGATTGATGGCGTTGTGCGCGGCATCGGTGGATATGGCAATTGCGTGGGCGTGCCGACGGTGGGCGGTGAGGTCAATTTCCACAAAGCCTATGATGGCAATATCCTTGTCAACGCGATGACAGTCGGCATCGCCGATCAGGACAAGATTTTTTATTCAGCGGCGTCTGGTGCGGGCAATTCAATCGTCTATGTCGGCAGCAAGACCGGGCGCGACGGCATCCACGGCGCGACGATGGCGAGTGCTGATTTCGGTGCCGATATCGAAGAAAAGCGCCCAACCGTGCAAGTCGGCGACCCCTTCACCGAGAAATTGCTGATCGAGGCCTGCCTTGAGCTGATGGCGTCGGACGCGATTGTGGCGATTCAGGATATGGGCGCAGCAGGGCTAACCAGTTCAAGCGTCGAAATGGCGAGCAAGGGCGGCGTTGGCATCGAACTCAATATGAACGCCGTGCCCTGCCGTGAGGAGGGCATGACGCCTTATGAAATGATGCTGTCCGAAAGCCAGGAACGCATGCTCATGGTATTGAAACCTGGCCGCGAGGATTTTGCCGAGGGCATCTTCAAAAAGTGGGAACTCGATTTTGCGGTGATCGGCACGGTGACCGAAACCGGGCATATGGTGCTGATGTGGAACGGCGAGACTGTCGCTGACATTCCGCTGGGGCCACTCGCCGACGATGCTCCGCTTTATGACCGACCGGCGATGAGCCGCGATGATTACAAGATGTGGGCGGCGGTCAAACCGCTGGGTGATATCCCTGAATCAACTGACATTGCCGCCGATTTGCTTAAACTGATGGCCAGCCCCGACATCGCATCGCGGCGCTGGATTTGGGAACAATATGACCAGAAGGTCGGCGGTGATACCGTTCAGCCGCCGGGCGGCGATGCGGCGGTCGTGCGCATCCACGGTACTGACAAAGCAATCGCGATCACCACCGATTGCACCCCGCGCTATTGCTATGCCGACCCGTATGAAGGCGGCAAACAAGCGATTGCCGAAGCGTACCGCAATCTGAGCGCAGTCGGCGCGACACCACTTGCGGTCACCAACTGCCTCAATTTCGGCAACCCCCAGCGGCCTGAAATCATGGCGCAATTTGTGGGGTGTCTCGAAGGCATGGCCGACGCGTGCCGTGCCTTGGATTTCCCCATCGTGAGCGGAAATGTGTCGCTTTATAATGAGAGCAAGGCGACGGGGGGCGGAAGTGCGGTCCTGCCGACGCCTGCGATTGGGGCTGTTGGGTTGATCAAGGATTGGCGCAAGGCGGTAGGGATTGGGTTTAAGGCGGAGGGGGAAAACATCCTGCTGCTGGGACGGACAAGTGGTCACCTAGGTCAATCGCTGTGGCTTCGCGAGATTCACGGACGTGAAGATGGGCCTCCACCGCCAGTCAATCTGGAAGAAGAGCGTTCACTTGGCGAGTTTGTTCAAAAACTCATAGCTGAAGGCGAAGCCACAGCCGTTCATGACGTTTCCGACGGCGGTGTGGCTGTTGCGCTCGCGGAAATGGCCCTTGCTGGAAACCTGGGCGCGAAGGTGTCATTGTTAGGTTATTGGACAGAGATCATGCGGGACGATATGAGCTATGGAGCTGAAGCTTTCGGTGAAGGCCAAGGGCGCTATATCATCACGGTTAAAGGACGCCCATTCGACATACTCGAACAGGCTCGAGAATTGTTTGGGTATGAGTATGGTGAGGTACATCAGTGGCTCGGCACGGTTGGCGGCGACGATATTGTGTTTGATAGATTGGAGGGAAGCAAGCCGCTCCAAGTTGGAAAAATAATTGTGGCATATGGCACTAAGCTAAAGTCGATTGGAACCAGCACAATCCCCCTCACTACCCTCCGCGCCGCGCATGAAGGCTTCTTTCCCGCGCTGATGAGCAACTGAACCAGAAAACAATCTCACACAAAGCCACGAAGGCACAAAGGAAGGCCGCAAACGCGGTTGTTCTACTCCTTCTTCTTTGCGTCTTCTTGGCTTCGTGTGAAAAACCTCAAAATCGCCCATCGCGACGGCAGCGTCACGCTACAAACATTGCAACATGCATCATTTGATGCTATTTCTGATGCATGCGCACCACAGTAACCCTTGATGACAAGCTCGTGGACGATCTCCGCGAGGAAACCGGCATTGCCGAGGTGAGTTCGCTCGTGCGTATTGCCATGCTCGAAATGCGGCAACGGCTGAACGCACGTGCAATTATCGCGATGGGTGGTTCCGACCCTAATGCTTGGGTGCCCAATGAGGGCGACGAGCCGCCAATGTGATCATCGTCGATACAGGTATCTGGGTTGACCATCTCAAGACGCCCGATCATCAGCTTGCCATGCTCAGCGAGCGACTGGAAACCCTCGTGCACCCCTATGTGCTTGGCGAACTGGCCCTCGGCTCACTCCCCAACCGTAAGCGTCTTCTTGAACGAATGAGTGGCCTCCCTCAGCCACCGCTGGCCCGTCACATTCATGTCATGCAACTGATTGAAGCGAAACAGTTGTTTTCGACGGGTATCGGCTATGTCGATGCGCATTTGCTTGCGTCGGCGCGCCTTCTTCCAGGTGGTCGCCTCTGGACGCGCGACAAGCTCCTCCTCGCCCAGGCCGAACGCCTTGCTCTAGCCTATTGGCCTTGATTGCCGATCACCCTCACCCATTAAGGCCCAAGCCATCAAGAAACGTAGTTGAAAAGGCATCGCGCTCTTCCTCGCTGGGGAGGATTTCGTGGCGAATCTGGTTCCAGCGGTCAATGCCACTGCCAAAGGCGCGGCGGAGGCGAGCGGCGGTTAGGCTGTTGGTCTTGCCCCAATGCTGGGTAAACGGAATACCGGCTGCTTCAAGCCGATCAGCGGTCAGCGCAATCAGCCTTTGCGTTGCGGCGGAATCGATCCCGTCAATGTCAAAGACGCAGGTTGGATCAAAGCGGGTGAATGACAATAGTCCGGGCGATTTTTGCACATAGCGACAAGTGAAGAGCACCGGCGCGGCCGCGTTTTCGCGAAACGCTTGCTGCGCCACCGCAAGCGCGGCTGACGTCTGCACAATCGGCACCGCAAAGCCCGAACTGGCAATGCCGCGCCGTGATTTAGTGAAGGTGTACGTCTCACCCGGTGTCTTGGGCAAAGGTTGATCTTTGGGGGCAAGCTCAATGCCCATCAACGTCCGCACGGTGAGGTCACGAAGGGCCGGAAACTGATCGATCATCGCTGATATCATCCGCGGCAGATCGGTGCCGGGTTCATACCCTGTCTCGATATCATAATTGGGCACATAATCTGGCGGACAGCTCACCTTGTAGCGCACATGGACAAACGCGGTTGCCATCGTGCTTGGTTCAAGGATGGCTTGGAAGAAATAGGGTCGCTCGCCAGGTCTCGGCAAGGCAAGCCCGGTAAAGTTGAGCGAATTCATCGCGGCCTTCGCCTGAACATGCGCGAGGTGCACAAGCGACGATTTGAGGCGGTAGCGCCCTGTGGTTTTGAGGAGGATCGCGTTCAACACGCCAAGCGCACCAAGGCTTACCAAGCCAGCCTCAAACCAGTGGCTATTGCGCACTAAGGTCGCGCCCAGTTTTCGCACATAATCGGCGCTCAGCGTCGGGGCATCTTCGCGTTCAATCCAGATATTGCGCGTTGATGTGATCAGCTGAAATCCTGCCACTTGGCTTTCAAACCCAGCGACATCAATCGCCGATCCGTGGATGCCCGTGCCCAGTGCGCCACCGATTGTTTGGCCGTTGCTGGCGCCTGTGGTGCGAAACGCGCGACCCATGGCAGGCGTTTCGATGGCGGCATTGATTTCAGCAATCGACGCACCACACTGCGCCAGATAAAGCTCTTCCGCCGTGCCCCGATACGCGAGATCAAGATCGGCAAATTTGACCGGACGGTGCCAATTGAGCTGATCGGTTTCGATCATCCAGCCATTTTTGGCGACAGGTATATCAGAAAATGACCAACGCGAACCGCATGATCGGACGCGCACGCCTGCGGCAACGCCGTTACTCAGCAGCCGCTGGATCCGAGTCGCCGCTCGCTTTAACCCCTCGGTTATGGTCGGCGATGGTTCATTGGTGACCCGCCACCGCGCGCCAAGCGGAACCGATATGTTCAGATGATGGTTAGTCCAGGTTTTGGGCGCGACGGGCAGGATGAAAGGGTCGCTTGCCATATCAATTGTTCGATCCAACGGTAGGTGCCGGTTTTTTGGCGCATTCATATTCAATCGTGGTGCGATTCCACAGGCCAAGCGTTAGTATCGATCCAAGCGCTTGGCCCAGATTTTGGTGGACAATCACCTTGTCAATCAAGTCGGTATTGCACTCGGTCGCAGTTACCTTTTGCACGGTGCCCCAGCCAAAGCCGCTGCTCGAAACCGTAAACGTTTCCCCGGTTGGGTTGGGGTTTTTGACTGACAAGCGGTGCTGTGCGCATCCGCTAATAAGACAGACGCCAGCAACACAAGTGACCGCAAACAGAAATAGTGGCCGCATTTCACTCTCCATCAGTCCATTTCGTGCAATGGACATCATGTTTAAGCCTGCGGTTTCCGTCAGGCTTTGTTACGACCCGACCTGTATATCTCAATCTTTTGGGCGGTCGGCAATAAAAAGATTCGCATAGGAACAAAAATACTGCACCGGCGCCATCACTCCGCCAACCAAGGCACGCTTATAAACATGGTACGCGCTTGCGGCCCCTTCCCCATCCTGCCAAAAGACTGAATATGAATGAGAGAGACTGATGCGCGACCATGACACCGTCCCTTGGGCAGCCTATCCACCCCTGTCTGACACCGCGCGGATAGCCGCCGCTGCGGACTTTCACCAACAGATGAAGGCGCGCCACAGCTGCCGCCATTTCAGCGATGCGCCCGTTCCCCGCGACTTGATTGAAACTGCGATTTTAACCGCAGGCTCCGCCCCTAGTGGTGCCAACCACCAACCCTGGTTTTTTTCAGTGATCAGCGATGCCGCCGCCAAACAACGTTTGCGCGAGTCCGCCGAAGCCGAAGAGCGTGCCTTTTATGAAGGCAAAGCGGGTGATGAGTGGCTCGATGCGCTGCGCCCGCTCGGCACCGATGCTGACAAGCCTTACCTAACAACCGCACCCTATCTGATTGTCATTTTCGGGCAGCGGCGCGGCGGCGTGAGCGCGGATGACAGCAAGCAAAATTACTATATCAATGAAAGCGTCGGGATCGCGACAGGCCTGCTGCTCGCCAGCCTCCATCTTGCTGGTCTCGCAACGCTGACGCACACGCCGAACCCGATGCGCTTCCTCAATCAATTATGCGGGCGCCCACGCGATGAAAAGCCAATGTTGATCGTCGTGGTTGGCCACCCGGCGCCTGAAGCGACGATCCCGACACACGCGCTGATCAAAAAACCACTGGCTGAAATTTCCAACTGGTTGTGAGTGCCAGCGACCATCGCCTGATCAGCCTTGACGCCATTCGCGGCTTTGCGGTGATGGGCATATTGCTGATGAACATCATTGCTTTTGCCATGCCGCAGGGGGCCTATATTGATCCCAGCGTTTACGGCGGCACGTCAACCGCCGATCTGATCAGTTGGGCGATTATGTCAGTTTTCGTCGACGGCAAAATGCGCGGGCTGTTTTCGATCCTGTTCGGCGCATCGATGCTGCTGGTTTACGAACGCGCAGAGGCGACGCACGGCAATGGTACAAAGGTCCACCGTGCCCGGATGATCTGGTTGCTGATATTTGGCGCGATCCATTATTACTTCATCTGGTTCGGTGATATTTTGACAACCTATGCGCTGTGCGGCCTGGTCGGCATGATCTTGCTATTGCTTGATGAGGCACAATTGCGCCGCGCGGCGATATGGCTGATGGGGATCAGCATAGCCATTTCGGGCCTGCCCTTTCTCGCCATGTGGGGGTATCGCTTCATGGTGAGCGCGGCATCACGCAACGCGGGGCTAGCGACGCTGATGGCCGAACTAAGCCAGCACGACGCCAGCACAAGCCGCGCCGCAATTGCCTTGCACCATGGCCCATATGTGAACATGGCGGCTGATCGCATGACCGAAGGGTTTTTTGATCCTGTCGTTCAATTCATTGCATCAGGCCCGGAAACGCTGGGGCTGATGGCGATTGGCATGCTGCTGCTGCGGAATGGCTTTCTCACCGGCACCTGGGATGATGCGCGTTACACAAGGGCGATGATGATCAGCTATGCAATCGGCCTGCCCGTTTCGGCATTGCTAACGCTGTGGAGCTGGGGCAGCGGATTTGATCCGCTGGTCACGCTTGGCAATGCGATCGCCTGGTCACTGCCATTTCATGTGGCGACAATGATTGGCCATGCGGCGTTCCTCATCATGGTCATCAGGCGGTGGCGCAACACCCCGATCATCAAGCGCGTTGCCGCAACCGGACAAGCGGCCTTTACCAACTATCTGGGCACGTCGATCCTAATGATTTGGCTATTCGACGGGCACGGCTTGGCCTGGTTCGGCACCTTGTCACGCTGGCAGGCCTATTTGGTCGTGCCGTTTGTCTGGGCGCTGATGCTGCTGTGGAGCAAACCTTGGCTCGACCGCTATCGTTACGGCCCACTCGAATGGCTCTGGCGCAGTCTTGCGCGGGGGGAAATGCAGACGATGCGGCGATGATAAACCCTAAACGTCAAACGACCGCGCCGATCGCAATGAGTTGGTTCAGACGAAGCGTGCTAAGCCCCTTCTTCGCGACCTTTGTCCCTTAGCGCCCTTCGTGCGAATCGTCACAGTATCCGCACGACAAAGGCGCTCTGGCTCTCACACCTCGTCAACTGGGAGGTTCCCATTGACGATACGCCTCAATCCTTCTTTGAATGTTTCGCCGCCAAAATTCCCCAGGAAACCAAGCCCCAAAACGCGGTGCGTTTGTAAGCCACAATCAACGGTCAATTTTGCAATTTGCTCAAGATTCATCGCCCATCCTAGGCATCAATACTCCCGCTAAGATTGGCATGCGCGACGCCGCCGTCGACCGTGATTGTATCGCCCACGACATAATTGCCTGCCTTGCTTGCGAGGAAAATCGCTGCGCCCGCCATATCTTCGTCGATCCCGATCCGCAGGTTGGGAATGCGCTTAGCCACCGCATCGCCGTGATCGCGCGCGACGCGGTTCATTTCGGAGGCAAAGGCACCCGGTGCGATTGAGGTCACGTTGATCTGGTCAGCGATCAGCCGCGCCGCCATCCTTCGCGTCAGATAGATGAGCGATGATTTCGACGCATGATAGCTATAGGTTTCCCACGGATTGAGCCGGATGCCGTCGATCGAGGTGATCATGATCACCTTTGACGGCTGGTCAATCGTCGCGCCGCCTTTGAGCAAAGTGTGAAAAGCTTGGGTGAGGAAGAAGGGCGATTTGACGTTCAAATCCATCACCTTGTCCCAGCCGACTTCGGGGAAATCCTCAAACTCCGCGCCCCACGCCGCACCCGCATTGTTGACGAGGATATCAAGCCGCGGCTCATGCTTGGCAAATTCTTCGGCTAGCGCTTTACAGCCTGCAACGCTCGACACATCCATTGGTAGCGCAATGCAATTGGGGCCGAGTTCGGCCGCCGTTTCTTCGCAGGCCGGGGCCTTGCGCGACGAGATATAGACTTTGGCGCCTTGGGCGATGAAGCCCTTTGCGATCATCTTGCCAATGCCGCGCGATCCGCCGGTGATCAGGGCAACGCGGCCTTCGAGAGAGAAAAGTGCTTTGGTATCCATCATCAATATCCATTCATCAGAGCAACACGATCCGCATGAAACCGCGCATCGCCAAAAAATTCAGTGAGGCCGCGTTCGCGCTTCATATATAGGCCGATGTCGAACGCGTCAGTCATCCCCATGCCACCGTGCATCTGCACGCCTTCGCGCACGGCCAGATTGCAAGCATTCCCCGCTTTGGCCTTAGCAACCGCGACAAACATTTCCGCACGCGGATCGCCATCATCAAGCAATTGCTGCGCCTTGTAAACGACCGAGCGCGCAACCTCCATCTCGCTGTAGAGATGCGCCGCGCGGTGTTGAAGCGCCTGGAATTCGCCGATCATTTGGCCGAATTGCTTGCGGTTTTTGAGATAGTCGATGGTCATATCCATCGCCGCCCCGCCAACACCTGTCATTTCAGCCGCCGCACCAACGCGCCCGGCATCGAGCAATTTGGTGAGCACGCCCCAACCGGCGTCAACTTCACCAATCACAGCGTCGGCATCGACATGCACATTATCGAGCGTCACGCGTGCAGCGAGGCTGCTATCGGCAAGCCGTTCGGCCTGCGCGCTCAAGCCTGCTGCGTCTTTGGGGACGGCGAATAGGGTGATGCCTGCTTCCTCTCCCGCAGCCCCCGCCGTCCGCGCGGCAACGATCAGCATATCGGCAACATGACCGTAGACAACGAACTGCTTCTTGCCCGACAAAGTGAAACCGTTGCCCGACCGCGCCGCAACAAGCGCCGTCGCGGCGGGGCGGTGCTTGGCGCTCTCGTCAATAGCGAGGCCAATGATCGCCTCACCGCGCGCGATTTTGGGGAGCCATTCGCCCTGTACATGCGCGCCAGAGGCTTTGAGCGCTTCAACCGCCGCGACCGCTGTGGTGAGGAAAGGCGACGGGGTCAGGTTGCGGCCAATCTCTTCAAGAATGATCCCCGCCTCAACATGGCCCATGCCCATGCCGCCATGCGTTTCGGGCACCAGCACGCCGGCAAAGCCCATTTCGGCAAATTGCTTCCAAAGGTCGCGCGAAAAGCCGGTTGGATCATTATCATCGCGCAGTGCCCGGAGATGCTTAACCGAACCCTGTTCGGCAAGGAACGGGCGGGCCGTATCCTTGAGCATGGCTTGGTCTTCACTGTGGTAGAGTGGCATAATCTTCCTTTTTTTCAACCGCTTATCCTGAGTAGCTGTTGAGCCTGTCGAAACAGCGTATCGAAGGATGGTAAGTTCCTTCGATACGGGCCTTCGACTTCGCTCAGTCCCTACTCAGGATAAGCGGAAGTGTTAGTGGAGCTGCTAGGACCCCGGCAATTCCAAAATCCGTTTGGCAACAACGTTGAGCATCACCTCACTCGTCCCGCCTTCAATCGAATTGGCCTTGGTGCGCAGCCATGTGCGCGCTTTGGCCCCGCCGCGCGACCGTTCGCTATCCCATTCAAGCGCATCTGAACCGCCCGCCGCCATCACGAGCTCGTGGCGGCGCTTGTTAAGCTCGGTGCCCAGATATTTCATTGCATTGGGCTCAGCGGGATGGTTTTTGCTGGTCTTGAGCTCATCCATGAAGCGCTCACTATGCGCGCGGAAGGCAATTGTATCGACATCGAACATCGCCATATCGGCGCGCAGGATCGGCTCGTCTGCGGCAACGGCCTTATGCGCAGCACCGATTGACATCATTCCTTCACCAAGCCCGCCGCCTGAAATCATCTCTCGCTCATGACCGAGAAGATATTTGGCGACGTCCCAGCCGCGATTGAGTTCGCCCACAATCTGATCCTTGGGCACTTTGACATTGTCGAAGAAGGTTTCACAAAAGGGCGATGAGCCGCTGATCAACAGGATGGGCTTGGTCGTCACGCCGGGTGTCGTCATGTCGAACAACAGAAAGCTGATGCCCTTATATTTATCGCTCTTGTCCGTGCGGACGAGGCAGAAAATCCAATCGGCCTTGTCAGCATATGATGTCCAGATTTTCTGGCCATTGACGTTCCAATGATCGCCCCGATCTTCGCCGAACGTCTGGAGCGAAACGAGATCGCTGCCCGACCCTGGCTCAGAATAGCCTTGGCACCAGCGGATTTCGCCGCGCGCAATTTGACCAAGATAATGAACTTTCTGTTCCTCAGTGCCAAATTTGAGTAGGGCAGGCCCTAGCATCCAGATGCCAAAGCTTGACAGTGGGCTGCGGCAGCCAAGCGAAGTCATTTCCTGACGCAAAATCTTGGTTTCAGCCGGAGACAGGCCGCCGCCGCCGTAAGCCACGGGCCAATCGGGCACGGTCCAGCCCTTGGCGGCCATCACGTCCATCCATTGTTTCTGTGCCGGATTTTTGAACGCAAAATTGCGTCCACCCCAGCAGGCATCATCCTCACTGCGCACAGGTTCGCGCATTTCAGGTGGGCAATTCGCCTCAAGCCAGGCCCGGGTTTCCACGCGGAATGTATCGAGATCAGTCATCGCTCAGCCTCCTCTGATTTGCGCCCCGTTTAAGGCGCGTCGCCCGCTTTACGCAAGCGTCAATTGGCGAAGCCGCCTTTCCGTAACGGCGGACGCATCGCCGTTGACCGGTGCGGCAAGCGGGCTATGGTCTTGGTGAAAATCAAAGGAGAGTCGGGCATGAGATTCGTCGGAAAAACCGCCGTCGTCACCGGAGCAGCATCGGGTATTGGCAGAGCGACGACGCTGCGGTTGGCATCAGAGGGCGCGACTGTGATTGCCGGCGATATCGATGATGCAGGCGGTGCCGAACTCGCGGCCACCTCAAACGGCAAAATCATCTATCATCACTGCGACGTAACGAGCGACGCGCAGATCAAGGCGCTGATGGATTTCGCTGCGGAAAAGACTGGCGGGATTGACATCCTTTTCAACAATGCAGGTGCCGGCGGCGCGCGCGAACCGATTGACGAGATCGATGCCGATGGCTGGGATCGCACGATGGACTTGCTGCTGCGCTCGGTCGCGATGGGCATTCGCCATGCGGTGCCGCATATGATTGGCCGCGACGGCGCGTCGATCGTCAACACCGCCAGCGTCGCAGCGCTGTCAACAGGCATGTCGCCGACCGCTTATGCCGTCGCAAAGGGCGGCGTGCTCCATCTGTCAAAACTAGCGGCGGGCGATCTTGCCAAGCACAATATCCGCGTCAACGCGATTTGCCCTGGCTTTATCAACACCAATATCTTCACTGCAACGCTCGAAATCGAGGAAGACAAGAAAGAGATGGCGAAGGGCATTATCCAGGAAATGTCGAACCATGCCCAGCCCGTCAAACGCGGCGGCAAGCCTGAGGATATTGCGGGCACTGTTGCGTTCCTTGCGAGCGACGATGCCGCGTTCATCACTGGCACGCATATCCTCGTTGACGGCGGCCTCTTGATCGGGCCGCGCCACAGCTGGGATCCCGAAACGCCCGGCCTCTTTACTGCCTTGGAAGCAATGGCCCAGGCGCAGTAAGTGACCGCCCCCGTGCCCCTGCCGGTTCCCTTGTCCGCTAAGCTAGCAACCGGATTAAGCGCGGTAGCGATTGCGATCAAGGATAACGGCTTTGGCGTCTTCCTGATCTTCTTCTATAATCAAGTGATCGGCATGCCCTCTGCTTGGGTAGGATTGGCGATCATGATTGCATTGTTTGCCGATGCCTTGCTTGACCCGCTGATTGGTCACTTTGGTGATCGAACGAACACGGCATGGGGGCGACGTCACCCCTGGATTTATGCGTCTGCCGTGCCGATTGCCCTCGCGTGGCTATTGATTTGGAACCCACCCAATTGGTCGAACGAGGCCTTGTTCTGGTATTTGATTGGCACCGCCATTTTGATGCGCGCGGCGCTCAGCTGCAACGAAGTGGCGAGCACCGCCATTATTCCTGAACTGACGAGCGATTATGATGAACGGACGGCAATCGCGCGTTACCGGTCACTCTTCGGCTGGGCCAGCGGGCTCATCATGATCTACTGCGCTTATTCCATCTTCCTCGTCCCCAGCGCGACGCAACCCGTGGGGCAGCTCAACCGCGAAGGGTATCAAGCTTATGCGATTGCGGGGGCGATTGTGATGTTCATTTCGATCATGGTCGCAGCACTCGGGACACATAGCCGCATCGCGCGCCGCCCCCATCCCGAAAGCCTGCCCCCAAAAGCGCCAATGCTCGCCGAGTTGCGCGGTATATTTTCGGCCTTTGCTGACCCGGCCTTTATGATTCTGATGCTGGCAACGCTCTTTGCCTATCTCAATCAGGGTATTGTCTTTGCGATGGCCAATTACATGATGACCTTTGTCTGGCTGCTATCGCCCGCTGCGCTCAGTATTTATCCAATGGCACTGTTTGGCGGGATTCTGATTGCTTTCTTCGTGGTGCCGCTGGTGGCCACACGGATTGGCAAGCGCGCTGCTGCGGCAAGCTTTGCGTTCGTATCGCTGACGCTGGGCAGCCTGCCCTACATCTTACTTGCGTTGGACTTAATGCCTCCGCTCGCCACACCATTGTCGATCGCCATCCTGTTTGGGTTGCTCTCGCTCGCCACCGGCGCGGGCGCGGGCACGATCATTTTGATACCATCGATGCTGGCCGACGTGATCGAAGCCGTGCAAGTCAAAAGCGGTGCGCGCCAAGAAGGCCTGTTTTTCGCGGGCTATTTCCTTGTGCAAAAGGTGTGTTCAGGGGTTAGCATCATGTTGGTATCCCAAATCCTGACCTTTGCCGCCTTTCCCGCAAAAGCGGTTCAAGGCGCGGTGCCCGCTGCCACTTTGTGGACAATGATCGGCCTGTCGAGCGCACTGTTCGTGCTGTTCACGATTGGCGTGATGACGATGATGATGCGCTTTCCCTTTGGCAAAGCTGAACATGATGAACGCTTGCGCCAGCTTTCGCTTGGCACCGCACAAAAGGCTTGAATCAGGGGCTGGAATTCACATCCGAAAACTGACATTGACGTTAAGGTAAACTCGAGAGGACACGACTCACATGGATTTCACACTCAACGAACGCGAAACCTATTGGCGTGACCGCGTCCGCGATTTCATGACGCAGCATATCTATCCCAAACAAGGCGATTATTATGCCGAACAAGCGACGGGTGATCGGTGGAAAGTGCTTCAAACCGTTGAAGACGCAAAAGCCAAGGCCAAGGTGGCGGGCATTTGGAACCTGTTCATGCCGCCAAGTTCGGGCGTGCCGCATGTCGATGATACGGTTCATCTCGAAGGGCCGGGCCTGACCAACCTTGAATATTCGCTCTGCGCCGAAGAAATGGGCCGGGTCAGCTGGGCGTCTGAAGCGTTCAACTGTTCGGCACCCGATACGGGCAATATGGAAGTGTTCAACCGTTACGGCACTGCCGAACAAAAACGCCAGTGGATGATCCCGCTGATGAACGGTGAAATCCGCTCGGCCTTCTTGATGACTGAGCCTGCAGTTGCCTCGTCCGACGCGACCAATATCGAAACGCGGATTGACCGCGACGGCGATCATTATGTGATCAATGGCACCAAATGGTGGTCATCAGGCGTCGGCGACCCGCGCTGCAAAATCGCAATTGTGATGGGCAAGACCGATTTTGAAGCCAAACGCCATGCGCAGCAAAGCCAGGTACTGGTCCCGCTTGATACGCCCGGTGTCGAGGTCGTTCGGATGCTTCCTGTGTTTGGCTATGATGATGCGCCGCATGGCCATGCCGAAGTCAAGCTTACCAATGTCCGCGTGCCCGTCACCAACATGCTGCTCGGCGAAGGGCGCGGCTTTGAGATTGCGCAAGGCCGCCTTGGGCCGGGCCGTATCCACCACTGCATGCGCACAATCGGCACTGCTGAGGTTGCGCTTGAGAAAATGACCAAGCGCTTGCTGTCACGCACCGCCTTTGGCCGCACCATTGCTGAATTCAGCGTTTGGGAAGAACGGATTGCCCGCGCGCGGATCGATATCGAAATGACGCGATTGCTCTGCCTTAAAGCTGCGCAGATGATGGATACGGTCGGCAACAAGGCGGCAGCATGCGAGATCGCGATGATCAAGGTTCAGGCTCCCAATATGGCGCTCAAGATCATTGATGATGCGATCCAGGCGCATGGCGGCGGCGGCGTTACGACTGATTTCGGATTGGCCGCGGCCTATTCGGGACAGCGGACGCTGCGGCTCGCCGATGGGCCAGATGAGGTTCATGCGCGCGCGATTGCTCGCCTTGAGTTTGGCAAATATGGGTCAAATAGCGGCGGCGGCATGTCGAGTGGCGATATCGGGGTGTCGCGGTGATACGTCATTTCCAAATCCTCCCCGTTCACGGGGAGGGGAACCGCGAAACGGTGGACGGGGGCATCCACCACATAATCATTCATTTCCGGACACCCCCCTCCGTCAGCACTTCGCGCTGCCACCTCCCCGTCAACGGGGAGGATCTGCGATGAAAGCCGCCATCCTCCACACGCCCGGACAGCCGCTCACCATCGAAGATGTAGTGATGTCGAACCCCGGCCCCCGCGAAGTGCTGATCCGCACCGCCGCGTGCGGCCTGTGCCATAGCGATTTGCACTTTATCGAAGGTGCTTATCCGCACCCCCTGCCCGCGATTCCCGGCCATGAAGCGGCGGGCATTGTCGAAGCGGTGGGCAGCGATGTGCGGTCGGTCAAGGTCGGCGATGCGGTCGTCACTTGCTTGTCAGCATTTTGCGGGACATGCGAGTTTTGCGTGAGCGGGCGGATGTCGCTGTGTATGGGCGTCGCGACGCGCCGTGCGCCCGGCGAGCCCCCTCGCATCACCAAGCCCGGTGGCAGCCCAGTCAATCAGATGCTCAACCTGTCGGCTTATGCCGAACAAATGCTGATCCACGAAAATGCGTGCGTCGCGATCAATCCCGATATGCCGCTTGACCGTGCCGCGATCCTTGGGTGCGCGGTGACCACGGGAGCAGGCACGATCTTCAACGCTTGTAAGGTGACACCGGGTGAGACAGTCGCTGTGATTGGCTGCGGCGGCGTTGGCCTCGCCACCATCAATGCGGCCAAGATAGCGGGTGCTGGTAGGATCATCGCGGTCGATCCGATGCCTGAAAAGCGCGCGCTTGCGCTCAAGCTCGGCGCAACCGATGCGATTGATGCCAATGATGCCAGTGCGGCGACTATCGTCGAGATGACCAAGGGCGGGGTCGATCATGCGATTGAAGCGGTCGGGCGGCCAGCCTCGGCGGCGACTGCGGTTGGGTCTTTGCGGCGCGGCGGCACGGCGACGATCCTGGGCATGATGCCGCTGAGCGAACGCGTCAGCCTCGGCGCGTTTGATTTGCTCTCAGGCAAGAAATTGCAAGGCGCGATCATGGGCGGCAATCGCTTTCCCGTCGATATTCCGCGGCTGGTGGATTTCTATATGCGCGGAATGCTTGATCTCGATACGATTGTTTCGGAAACGATCCCGCTTGAGAAGATCAACGACGGCTTTGAACAAATGAAAAAAGGCGATGCTGCCCGGTCGGTGATTGTGTTTGCGCTGTGATGGGTAAGTTTGCCAGCAAATCCTCCCCGGGACGGGGAGGTGGCAGGCAAAGCCTGACGGAGGGGGCGGATTGCGTTAAGCTCGCTGTGTCGGACAGCCCCCTCCACCACCCTTCGGGCGGTTCCCAGCTTGCCGGGTGGCATGCCCCCGGCAAGCCACCAAGCATCGCTCGTTCCGGGGAGGATTTAGTATGACGCTCGATGCGCAAACTGCCTTTAGCGGAACTGTTGCGCCAGAGGGTGCCGACAAAATTGACGAGGCGAAGCTAACCGCATGGATGGCTGCCAACGTCGCAGGCTTTGAAGGCCCGGTTGAAGTACGCAAATTTGCCGGCGGCCAATCTAACCCCACTTACAAGCTGATTGCAAAGAGCGGCAATTATGTGCTGCGGCGTAAGCCGTTCGGGCCACTGCTGCCCTCCGCGCATGCGGTTGACCGCGAATATAAAGTGATTGCGGGGCTGCACCCCAAGGGCTTCCCTGTCGCCAAGCCGTTCGGGCTGTGCACTGACGATAGTGTGATCGGCAGTTGGTTCTACATCATGGATATGGTTGAGGGCCGCACGATTTGGGACGGGGCGATGCCCGGCTCCGATCCGGCAACGCGCCGCGCGACCTATGAAGCGATGATCGATACGCTCGCCGCCCTCCACGCCGTCGATGTCGAAGGCGCTGGCTTGTCCGATTACGGGAAGCCCGGCAATTATTTCGGGCGGCAGGTTGATCGCTGGACCAAGCAATATCGCTTGTCAGAAACCGAAGTGATGCCCGAAATGGAACGGCTGATCGAATATCTGCCGCGCACTCTTCCCGCACAAGACCGGGTGAGCATTGTCCACGGCGATTACCGGATCGACAATATGATCTTTGCGAGCAACACGCCAAAGGTGATCGCGGTGCTTGATTGGGAACTGGGCACGCTCGGTGATCCACTTGCCGATTTCACTTATGTCGCGATGGCATGGGTTACCGAAAATGGCGGGCGTTCGGGCGTAATGGATCTTGACCGCGCCGCGCTTGGCATTCCTGAACTTGACGAAATGGTGGCGCGCTACTGCGCGGCAACGGGCCGCGATGGCATCCCCGATCTCAATTGGTATTTCGCCTATAATTTCTTCAGGTTGGCGGGGATCATTCAAGGGATCAAGAAGCGCGTGATCGATGGCACGGCGACATCATCGCATGCGAAGGATATGTCAGACCGGGTGTTACCACTCGCGACGGCGGCGTGGGAATTTGCGGTGAAGGCGGGGGCGTGAGTTACTGATCCTCCCCGGTTCCGGGGAGGTGGCAGGCGCAGCCTGACGGAGGGGGTGGTCGAGATGAGCTCACTGTATGAGCCCCCTCCACCACCCTGCGGGCGGTCCCCCTCCCCGGTTCCCGGGGAGGATTTTAGGAGAGGGAGAGAAAATAATGTCACTATTTGATATGACCGGAAAAGTTGCTGTGATCACCGGATCATCACGCGGGATTGGTCAAGCGATTGCCGAGGAGCTGGCCGCGCACGGCGCAAAGGTCGCGATCACGAGCCGAAACTTGGCCCCGTGTGAAGCGGTGGCCGCTGGGATCAACGCCAAATATCCAGGCGCAGCCATTGCAGTCGCATCAAGCCTATCATCAAAAGAGACGCTCCAAAACCTGATCGATGAAACCCGCAAGGCATTTGGCAAGGTTGATGTTCTCGTCTGCAATGCGGCGTCAAACCCGCATTACGGCCCGATGGCCACAATCAGCGACGAACAGCTGCGCAAGACGCTCGATCATAATATCGTGTCACAACATTGGCTGATCCAGATGGTTGCGCCCGAGATGATCGCGCGCAAATCAGGATCAATCATCATCGTTTCGTCAATTGGTGGCCTTCGCGGATCACCGATCCTCGGCGCTTATGCGATCACCAAAGCGGCTGACATTCAAATGACCAAGAACCTCGCGCGCGAATATGGCATGGATAATGTGCGGATTAATTCAATCGCGCCCGGCCTTGTCAAAACCGATTTTGCCAAGGCGCTGTGGGAAGACCCAGAGAATCTCAAAAACTCGACATCAAACGCTTGTATGGGCCGCATTGGCGAACCGCGCGAAATTGCGGGTGCGGCGGTGTTTCTGGCGTCTGACGCTTCGAGCTTTATGACGGGGCAAACAATTGTGATTGATGGAGGTGTCGTCGTATGAGCGGTCAATTAGCGGGCAAGGTCGCAATCATAACAGGTGCGGGCTCTGGCATTGGCCGCGCATCAGCGATCCTCTTCGCGCGCGAGGGGGCCAAGGTTGTGCTGGGTGACAAGAGCGAGGCTGTCCATGAAACCGCCGCAATGATCGGTGAGGGGGCGATGGCGGTGCAGATGGATGCAGGGCAAGAAAGCGATGTCGCCGCGCTCGTCGCGCTGGCTTTGTCAAAGCATGGCCAGCTCAATATCGCCTTTGCGAATGCCGGGATATCGGGCGGGATGCCGGGCATATTCGATCTGACGCCTGAAGAATGGACTGAAATCCTGCGCGTCAACTTGATCGGCCCGTGGCTGATTGCGAAGCATGCTGGCAAGGCGATGGCCGATGCGGGTAATGGCGGATCGATCATCATGACCGCCAGTGTTGCGGGCATCCGTTCAGGCGCGGGCGGCCCGGCTTATTCAGCATCGAAGGCAGGCGTGATCAACCTCGCCGCAGTGACCGCGCAGCAGCTCTCTGAAACCGGGGTGCGCTGCAACGCCATTTGCCCAGGCCTGACTGAAACGGGCATGACCAAGCCGACATTTGATTATGCCAAGGAAAAGGATGTGATGCACAAAGTCGGGCGGTTGAACCCGCTGCGCCGCGCAGCGCAGCCAAGCGAGTTGGCAAGCGTTGCCTTGTTCCTTGCCTCTGACATGGCGAGTTATGTCAATGGGCAGGCAATTGCGGTCGATGGCGGGTTATCATCGTCGCACCCGGTCACGCGGCAATTGACGGGGCAAACCGCGGTATGAGTTTTGCATCATGTTGTTCGTTCCCCCGCGCAGGCGGGGCCCCAGACGGGCTCGATTTATGGGGCTTCGCCGCGTTGGATGTGTCAGGACTAGGCCCCTGCCTTCGCAGGGGAACGGTAAAGGGAACGGAATTATGACCCTGACAGTCTCAGACCCTCAAGAGCTTGGTTTCCTGCCTGACCGCCTCGCGCGTATCCCGGCCTTCATCAAGGCTAAATATCTCGACACGGGCAAGCTGCCGCATGCCGCTTTGCTGATCGGTCGCGGTGAAGAACTTGCGCATCTGTCAGTCCAAGGCACTGCGCGCAGTGGCGAGCCGCT
>JBJXDU010000076.1:0-13431 GCA_046153565.1 Sphingomonadaceae bacterium | reverse complement strand
CGTTTCGAAGCCCGCCTGAATCAGATGCGTGATCCCGCCGCACAGCACGGCTTGTTCGCCGAACAGATCGGTTTCGCATTCTTCGCGGAAATTGGTTTCGATGATGCCGCTGCGGCCACCGCCAACGGCACTGGCATAAGCAAGGCCGATGTCATGGGCATTGCCGCTGACATCCTGATGCACCGCGATCAGGCAGGGGACGCCGCCGCCTCGGCTGTATTCGCTGCGCACGGTGTGGCCGGGGCCTTTGGGCGCGATCATGATCACGTCAAGGTCAGCGCGCGGTTCGATCAAGCCGAAATGGACGTTGAGACCGTGCGCGAAGGCAAGCGTCGCGCCTTGCTTCATAGCCCCGTGAAGATCATCGGCGTAGATGGCGGCCTGATGCTCATCGGGGGCGAGCATCATGATGATATCGGCCCAGGCAGCGGCCTCGGCCCCGGTCATTACCTTGAAGCCAGCGGCTTCCGCCTTGGCAGCGGTTGCCGACCCACTGCGCAAAGCAACCGCAACGTCCTTGACGCCTGAGTCTTTCAAATTCTGGGCATGGGCATGGCCTTGACTACCATAGCCGATAATCGCGATCTTCTTGTCGAGGATCAGTTTCAGGTCAGCATCGGCATCATAATATACGCGCATTCTTTGTTTCCTTGTTGCAATATTAAAGGGTTCGCCCTAATTTATATACATGAGTATGGAATCTGATCCGAAATTTGTGGGCGTTGGTGGTGCAGCGGCTGGTGCTTCAATGGCATCGGCGGTTGCTGCCCTAATGATGCCGATAGTGCCGATATTGGTGCCGGTTGCCGGAGCTAGTTTGGCATTGTCATTGCTGGCACTCACCGGATCGCTCAAATATCCTGACCGAGTTATTTTTGATCCTGCAAATTTAGAATGACCGCCAGTGGGGGGGGCAATCGTTGATCCGGCGCAGTTTCCTGCTTTTGTGCTGATTGCCGGTATCGCATTCCCTGCCATAAATTTGATCGTTCGCGCCTTCAAAGGCAAAAGGACGAGTGTGGGGCATGTGATTTTGATGATCACGCTTGGCGCTTCAGCGCCAGTTTCTTTATTTCTCGCTTTGTCGCTCGTCGACAAAACCCTGTTAACGCAGATTTCCGACCAGAATGTCATACTGGCTGTAACCGGATTAACCGGCCTAGCTCTATGCGCATACCAGCTGTTTGATGTGGACATCTAAATCGCCTCACGACCGCGCGCCATGGCGACGATCCCGGTGCGGGCGACTTCGACGAGGCCGATTTCACGCATCAATTCGATGAACCGGTCGATCTTGGTCGATGCGCCGGTGACTTCGAAGACAAAGCTTGAAATCGTTGTATCGACAACACCCGCACGAAACACTTCGGCAAGGCGCAGCGCTTCGATCCTGTGATCGCCAACGCCCTTCACCTTCACCAACGCCAGTTCGCGCTCAACATGATCACCGTAAACAGTCAGATCAGTCACGCGGTGGACGGGCACCATCCGGTCAAGTTGGGCGACAACTTGTTCGATCACCGCAGGCGTGCCGCTGGTGACGATGGTGATCCGGCTGATACTGTCGTCCGCGGTAATATCCGCCACGGTCAGGCTTTCGATATTATAGCCACGCGCGGTAAACATCCCCGATATCCGCGCTAGCACGCCGGGTTCATTGGTCACGGTGATTGAGAGCGTGTGGCGTTCTTTTTGGTCTGGTTTGATGTGCATGTTAAATCCTCCCCGGAACGGGGAGGTGGCAACCCGTAGAGTTGACGGAGGGGGCAGCGTCGGCTGTGGCTATGCGTCCACTTGCTTTTCCGAGGCGGATCGCCCCCTCCACCGCTGCGCGGTCCCCCTCCCCGTCCCGGGGAGGATTTGAAATTAGACCATCCATCAAACCAACGCCTTCGCTTCATCAGACATTTCGCCCGACACTTTGTCATCGGCCAAGATCATATCTGTATGCGCGGCTCCGCTCGGGATCATCGGAAAACAATTGGCGAGCTTGGCCACGCGGCAATCGACCATCACCGGGCCGTCATGCGCGAGCATATCGGCAATGCCGCTATCGAGATCAGCTGGATGCTCAATGCGAATGCCCTTCCAGCCATAAGCTTCGGCAAGCTTCACAAAATCGGGGAGCGCGTCGCTATAGCTTTCCGAATAGCGGCTCGAATAAGTGAGTTCCTGCCATTGCCGCACCATCCCCATATATTCATTGTTGAGGATGAAGATTTTGACGGGCAGGCGGTACTGTGTCGCGGTTGCCAATTCCTGGATGTTCATCTGGATCGAGGCTTCGCCCGCAATATCGATCACCAGCGCCTTGGGATTGCCAAGCTGCGCGCCGATCGCGGCAGGTAGGCCATAGCCCATCGTGCCGAGGCCACCGCTGGTCAGCCATTTGTTTGGCCCTTCAAAATCAAAATATTGCGCCGCCCACATTTGGTGCTGGCCAACCTCGGTCGTGATGATCGGATTGAGCTTATGCGTCGCCTCCCACAAAGCGCGGATCGAGCGCTGCGGCATGATTTCGGTGGTCGAGTCAGTGAAGGCGAGACTCTTCTTATCGCGCCATTTGCTGATGCGTTTGAACCAACCGCTCAGGTCTTGCTTTTGATGCTGGCGGCCTTTCCAGACCTTGACCATATCCTCCATCGCGCGGCCGACATCGCCGACGATACCAAGGTCTACGCGGACGGTTTTGTTGATTGAGCTGCGATCAATATCGACATGGATTTTCTTCGACTTGGGGCTGAACGCATCAAGCCGTCCCGTAATCCGGTCATCAAAACGCGCGCCGAGGCAGACCATCAAGTCGCACTCATTCATCGCCAGATTGGCTTCATAAGTGCCGTGCATCCCGAGCATTCCGAGCCAATCGGGGTGTGACGCGGGGAAGGAGCCAAGCCCCATCAATGTCGAGGTGACTGGTGCGCCCGTAATCCGTTGCAGCTCGCGCAGCATCTGGCTCGCGCCGGGGCCCGCATTGATGATGCCGCCGCCGGTATAGAGGATCGGGCGTTCGGCCGCCGCGATCATTTCGACCGCTGCTTCAATCAATTTGATATCGGGCTTCAGACTGGGCTTGTAGCTCTTATGTTCGATCTTGCCGGGCTTGCTATAGCGCGCGGTGGCAACTTGGACATCTTTGGGGATATCGATCACGACCGGGCCGGGGCGCCCCGTGGTCGCGATATGGAAAGCCTCGTGGACGACCTTGCCGAGCACCTCGGGCGTTTTGACGAGATAATTATGCTTGGTGCAGTGCCGCGTGATTCCCACGGTATCGGCCTCCTGGAACCCGTCAGTGCCAATCAGATGCGTCGCGACTTGGCCCGTAATCACGACCATCGGGATTGAATCCATCAGCGCATCGGTGATGCCGGTGACCGCATTGGTAGCACCCGGGCCGCTGGTGACCAGAACAACGCCGGGCTTGCCGGTTGAGCGTGCATAGCCTTCGGCGGCATGCGTCGCGGCTTGTTCGTGGCGGACGAGGATATGCTTGATCCGGCTTTGCTTGAACAGCACGTCATAGATCGGCAGTACCGCGCCGCCCGGATAGCCGAAAATGACTTCGACACCGAGATCGCACAGCGCCTCGATGAGGATATCAGCTCCGGATTTCTCGGTCGGCATTTCGGTCTTCCTTGGTTGACGCAGGCTATTGCTGCGCGTGCGAATATTTGTCTAGGGGCGGGCCATTAGACGCAACAAATTGCACTGTCAACGCTCTATCACGTAATTTAATTGCTAAATCGTTGATCATATTGACATCAATGACGCCTTCAAAGCGCGGCCAGTGTTTCGGTGGCTGGTTGGCAAACCACGTATATTGGCGCTTGGCAAACTGACGCGTGGCGAGCTTGGCGGCGGCTTCATGTTCGACGGCACGCGCTGGATCGGCGATAATGGCGGCAATCTCGCGCACACCGATGGCGCGCATGACGGGGAGCTGGGGATCGAGGCTGCGCGCCAACAGCGCCCGCACTTCGTCAACCGCGCCCTGTTCGATCATCGCATCAAAGCGCGCGTCGCAGCGCTCTAACAGCCAATCACGCGGCGGGCGCAGGATGAGAGGACAGAGATTGATGCGATCCGCAATCCCGCCAACGCGCTCTGCTTGCCACGCCTTGATCGGCCGACCGGTTGAGCGCACCACTTCAAGCGCGCGCGCGACCCTGGTCGAATCGGCAGGAGCGAGCCGGGCGGCAGAGGGCGGATCCTCTGTCGAAAGGCACGCATAGGCCTGTGCTACGTCCATCGCCCGCACCGTCGCCCGGATTGCGGGATCAATGTCGGGCACCGGGGCAATACCGTCGAGCAGGGTTGTTATATACAGGCCCGTGCCGCCAACGAGGAT
Source organism: Sphingomonadaceae bacterium (assembly GCA_046153565.1). Lineage (GTDB taxonomy): Bacteria > Pseudomonadota > Alphaproteobacteria > Sphingomonadales > Sphingomonadaceae > Aquisediminimonas. Next base: position 9,080 of record JBJXDU010000076.1, on the reverse strand, counting down.
AGGCAATTGTCCGGCCTCACGCGCATCCTCGATCGCGGCGATGGCGTCCTGCGCCCAGCGCGCGGCTGAACAGGCCTCAGCGCCGTCTATATAGCCAAAGAGCTGATGCCGAGCCTGCGCTTCGTCCGCGGGCGATGGGCGCGCGCTGATGATCCGCAGATCGCGGTAAACTTGACTGGCATCGGCATTGATGATTGTCGCGGGCGTTAGTTTTGCGAGCGCCAGCGCAATTGCGGACTTGCCGCTGGCGGTAGGCCCTGCGATGAGCGCGACGCTGGGACGGTTTTGGGAGTCAATCATGTTCATCGCTACGCTGATAGCATCAGATCGCTTGAGTGCAGGTGATATTTCATCAGCGCGTGATCGGTTGGCCGCGGCGGGCTGTGCTCCCGGTGAAGTCAGCGCAATCGAGGCCGACAAAGCCTGTGACATCTGGATTGGTCAGGGCGGCCGGGTCGCGCGCGCGGCGATTGAAGACCTTGCCCCCGGTATTGATGTCATTGTTCAGGCTGCTGCCGACCGCCGCCGCAAACTCATCATCGCCGATATGGATTCTACGATGATTACAGTCGAATGTATCGATGAACTGGCTGACTATGCGGGGATAAAGCCGCAAATTGCGGCGATCACCGAAGCAGCAATGCGGGGCGAACTTGATTTTGAAGCGGCACTGCGCAGCCGCGTTGCCCTGCTCAAGGGGCTCTCTGAAACAATCATCGAGACGTGCCTGAGCGAACGTGTTGTCATTACGGGCGGCGCGCGCGCGTTGATCCGCACGGTGAAGGCGCATGGTGGCTTCGGGGTGTTGGTGTCGGGTGGATTTACCCGCTTTGCCGAACCCGTCGCGGCGCAGATTGGCTTTGATCGCGCCATCGCCAATCGGCTGGGAATCCAAGACGCGGTGCTCGACGGCACCGTGGTTGGTAACATTGTTGGCGCACAGACAAAGCGGGATACACTTGACGCGGTGCTGGCGGAACAAGGCTGGCCCGTATCGGCTTCGCTTGCCGTTGGCGACGGCGCGAATGATATTCCGATGATCGAAGCGGCGGGCTTGGGCATCGCCTTTCACGCCAAGCCCAAAACAGCGGCGGCGGCGGCGGCGTCAATTCGCTACAATGATTTGAGCGCACTGCTCTATGCGATGGGATATCCCAAGCGAATGTGGGCCACCGATTAAGGCGCGATCACCAAACAGCCTTGCCCGGCAGCTTTCGCCGACCCACACAGTTTTTGCGCTGCAGCGGCTGACGCTAATGGCCCGACCTGAAGGCGCGTAATCGGCCCTGCCTTGACCAGAAAGGGTTGCAGGCTGCCAAGGCCGGCAATGCGGCCTTCGAGATTTTGGAACAGCACGCGCGCTTTTGCCGCATCGCCAAACGCGCCCAGCTGAACGCGCCAGCTTTTCCCCGAAACAACCGGCGTCGTAACCGGCTTGTCGATCATGACGGGCGGTCGGGGCGCAGGGCGCGGTGTCGCGACGGCAACCGCGACCGGAGGTTTTGGCTGAGGTTCGGGGGGCACTGGTTGTGACGGCGGCAGCGGCTCGTTCCGGATGATAGGCGTGCTCGGGCGCTTGGGCGGCGTTGCGCTGGCAATTGGTGGCAGGATCGGGCGTGAAGCCTGTTGTTCAAAATCGCGCGCCATCACCAAGCCGCGTTGGCGCTGGTCAACCGGAATGAAGCGATCCATTTGGGCCAGGCTTGCCGATGCGGGGGCAAGTCCCGATGCCGATGCGCGCGTCATCAAAGCATAAGCAAGCGGCCAATCTTTGGCGACAAGGTCACCGTTGAACAAGGCTGTCCCATACACATATTGCGCGCGCGGTTCGCCGCGTTCGGCTGACGCCTTGATGTAGGGCAAGGACCGTTGCCGATCGCCGTTTTGAAACAGGATCAGGCCGTAATTATCCGATGCCTGCAAATGGCCTTGTTCGGCGGCTTGGCGATACCAGTCTTCGGCTTGCTTTAAATCGGCGGGAACCCCGCGGCCAAGCTTATAGGCCTGGCCCATGTTGAACTGCGCGTCAGCATCGCCAGCAATTGCGCGGGGGCGCCATTCTTTAAGCGCAGTGGTGAAATCGCCGCGGCTCCAGGCATCGACGCCTGCCTTCACATCAGCCAGTGCGGGGGTAGCGCTAATGGCCAAAAGCATCGCAAGAATCGCGCGACGTGGTGATCTGTTCGTTAATCGTTCCCTGATACGCATACTTTACCACCTGTGGCTTACGATGACTGAACATAAGCTGAGCATCATCCCGTCATCCGATTCCTAAGCGCGATTTGGCATAATCGGCAATCTTATTAACCAGATTTTATCCATCTCCGTGCGAATTAGCCTTCAGAGAAGTGCAATATCAAGGAATTTTCATGCGCGTTCTAGCAATGGCCTCGCAAAAGGGTGGATCCGGCAAGACAACTGTCTCGGGCCATCTCGCTGTGCAAGCTCAATTGGCGGGGGCAGGCCCAGTCGTATTGATCGACATCGATCCCCAAGGCTCGTTGGCCGATTGGTGGAACGAACGGCAGACCGAATTTCCAGCATTTGCGCAAACAACCATCGCGCGACTGTCGACCGATCTTGAAATGCTTCGTCAGCAGGGCTTCAAACTTGCGGTCATTGATACGCCGCCAGCGATCACGATGGCGATCCAGAGTGTGATCGCGGTTGCCGAACTCATCGTTATCCCAACCCGCCCAAGCCCGCATGATTTACGCGCGGTCGGTGCGACTGTCGATTTGTGCGAGCGAGCTGGCAAGCCGCTCATTTTTGTCGTGAACGGCGCGACGCCAAAGGCCAAGATTACCTATGAAGCTGCCGTCGCTTTGTCGCAGCATGGCACCGTTGCTCCGGTCACATTACACCACCGCACCGATTATGCCGCGTCGATGATTGATGGGCGCACCGTCATGGAGATTGATCCGGGCGGTCGTTCGGCGAACGAAGTTGTCGAATTATGGGCTTACATTGCGGACCGGCTTGAAAAGAACTTCCGCCGCACGGTGTTTAGTGCACCGGGCGCTGCGGTTTCATCGGTTCCCCTGCGCGGGGCGGCTGGCGGCTTTGGTCGTCGCGGCGTCGGTCAGTGAGCAAGGGAACCCAATCGATGACTGATAGCAATCCTTTCGCCTCACTCTCCTCCACATTGCTGGCCCGCAAGGGCCACGCAAAGCCTGCAATGCGTCCGCAAGGTTTTCACATTCACCGCGAACCGACACCTGATGCTCTTGAAGATTTGGGCTGGAACGACATGGGTGACGAGCCATCCTCACATCGCGTGGTCGCTTTGACGTCGATTAGTACAGGGGAGCCGGTAGCGCCTCTCAGCGCACCTGTGCCGGTTCAGCAACAACAAGACCTTGCGCGTGAATTTGAAACGTCACTCGAAGCGGTTGCTGCCGCCCAACCCTATGCGGCCCCGGTTGTTCGCGCCGCACCAGGCATGAAAGCCAAAGCGGCGTTTACGCTTCGCCTTGATGGTGATCGTCATTTACGCCTGCGGTTGGTGTGCGCTGTCAATCACCGCTCTGCTCAACAAATTGTAACCCAAGCGCTTGACGAGTTTCTGGCGCGCCAACCCACAAATATGGACCTTACCCGCGGCTCGATGAGTATGCACGCCCGCGCATCCACTGGAGACAGATCATGAAGACCGCTACTTTGATTAAGTTCGCTGCATCATCGGTAATCTGCGGGGCGATCCTGACCGGGTGCGGGCAGGGCCATGTGCCGCTGGCGTCGGCCTCTACCCCTGTGAAGGGCGCGAATAAATTCGCCAGCCAAGCCGCCAAGGCAATGGCCAAGGGAAAATATGACCGCGCCGCTGCTTTGGCCGAACGGGCGGTTGCCGCCGCTCCTGATAATGCTGAGTTCCGGGGTACTTTGGGTCAGGCTTATTTGAACGCTGGCCGCTTCGTTTCAGCGCAAACGGCGCTGACCGATGCCTTGTCGCTTGATCCCGGCAATGCCAAAGTTGCCCTTAACCTGGCGCTTGCGCAGATTGCCACTGGCAATAAGGATGCGGCCATGCGCACGCTTGATGATCACCGTACGCAGCTGTCGGCGGCTGATTACGGCCTTGCTGTTGCGCTTGCGGGTGACCCTGCTGGTGCTGTCACGGTTCTGGAAACCGCGTCGCGCGATGGTCGTGCAGATACGAAATTGCGCCAGAACTTGGCATTGGCTTATGCGCTTGCTGGCAAATGGAACCAAGCGCGCGTTATGGCTGCACAAGATCTTTCGCCTGATTTGCTTGATGCGCGGATTACGGAATGGGCACAATTTGTGCGTCCAAACTCAGCATCGCAGCAAGTGGCCAGCTTGCTCGGCGTAACGCCTGTTAACGACGCCGGGATGCCAAGCCGATTGGCTTTGCAGCCTGCCAGTCAGGAGGTTGCTGCCGCAGCCACGCCGGCAGAGCCAGCCATCGACGTTGCGATGGAAGCAGCGCCAGTACAATCGGTTGAAGTTGCATCGTCCGCGCCAGCGCCTGCTTTTGAGATGGCAGACAGCAAGCCAGTCGCTGAAGCTCCCCTCATTGCCTCGGCCACGGGGCCAGCAAAAGTACGGCAAACCGTCGTTCCTGCCGCAACCCGCGCGGCCAAGCCAATGGCGCGCGCTGTGGCAATGGCACCTAAAACAGATAAACCAGCGATGAAAAAGATGGCAGAAGCCAAAGCGGCACCCGCACCAAAGGCAAAAGCTGTTGAAAGCGGAACCTTCGTTGTTCAGCTTGGCGCGTTCACGTCAGCCGCAAGGGCGCAAGCCGCGTGGAACGGGGCCGTAGCCAAGACTGCCATGCTCAGCAAATTTGCGCCCGCCACAGCGCGTGTGAAGTCCGATTCGTCGTCGCTATTTCGTATGTCGGTATCCGGCTTTGCCACGCGTGATGCCGCGAGCAAGCTTTGCGACCGCGTGAAAGCGGCGGGCGGATCATGTTTCGTGCGATCAATGGCCGGTGACGCGCCGACGCAGTGGGTGCAGCGCAGCGGCGCCGCACGCGTTGCCAGCCGCTAAGCGAGTCGCCTGCCACCTTTGAGTGTCGCCACGACAAGGCCCTGGGTTGGCAGGCCATCGAAAGGCGTGTTTCCGGCGGTGGCGGCAAAGCGCTCGCCGCTAATTTGCCACGGTGTGTCGGGATCGAAAATCACCAAATCAGCCGCGCTTCCGGGAGCGAGTGAACCGCCGTCAACGCCGATGATGCGCGCCGGGTTGGTTGATAGCATTTCGGTCAGGCGCGGCATGCCAATCACGCCATCGCGCACGAGCCCAAGCCCGAGCGGTAGTAATGTTTCTGCCCCGGCCATCCCCGGCGCCGCGTCGGCAAAGGGTAGGCGTTTGGCTTCCGGGCCGCGCGGGTCATGACCTGAACACAGCACATCAATTGTCCCGTCACGCACCGCCTCAACCGCCGCCAAGCGATCAGCTTCACAGCGCAAGGGCGGCGATATCCGCGAAAAGGTGCGGAAATTGCTAATCGCGATATCAGAGAGGAACAGATGCGCAGGGGTTACACCGCATGTCACCCGCAGACCTTTTTGCTTGGCTTTGCGAATGAGGTCAAAGCCCGCCGCCGTCGTTACTTGCCTGAAATGGATCGCCGCGCCGGTCAGTTCGACAAGCGCAAGATCGCGCGAAATCGCCATAGCCTCGGCAATCGGTGGCGCGCTTTGCAGGCCGTGGCGCGTTGCTGTCTCGCCGTCGGTTGCCACTGCCTGACCCGTCAACCCGCCATCTTCGGCGTGCGCCACTACGGTTAGCCCAAGCGATGCGGCATAGCCCAGCACGCGGCGCATCACGCCGGAATCTGCAATCCAGTGCCGCCCGGTGGCAATCGCCTTCGCCCCCGCCTTTGCCATCAGCGCATATTCGGTAAGCTCCGCGCCTGCGAGGCCGCGCGTTGCGGCTCCCATGGGATGCACCCAAAGGTCAGGCTTGGCAGCAAGCGCGGATCTCTGGACGAGCCCAGGATTATCGATTGGTGGCGACGCATCAGGCATAAGCGCAATACGCGTAATTCCGCCCGCGATGAAGGCAGGTTTATCAACCGCAAAGACCCCCAGATCAACAATCCCCGGCGCGACATACGCGCCCTTGGCATCAAGGATCTCTGCGTCAGCAGGGGGTGCTGCGCAAACGCCGGCAATCCGATCACCGTTAACCAGCAAGGCACCCGCAATATTGGCGGCATTGATGATGGCAAGACGGCGGGTCATGAAATCCCCCGCCGCGCGCGCGTCAGTACGTCAAGGCAGGCCATTCGCACCGCGACCCCCATTTCAACTTGTTCAGCGATCACTGACCGGTCGACATCGTCGGCGACATTGCTGGCGATTTCGACGCCGCGGTTCATAGGTCCTGGATGCATGACGATTGCATCGGGCTTGGCCCGTTTCAATCGTTCATAGGTCAGGCCGTACAACGCATGATATTCGCTGCGTGAGGGGATGAAGGCGCCGTCCATCCGTTCATTCTGGAGCCGCAGCATCATCACGACGTCGGCATCGGCAATGCCTTCATCCATATCCGTAAAGGCTGTGACCCCCATCGCTTCAATCGCAGGTGGCATTAGCGTGGCAGGGGCAACGACGCGCACGTCGGCGGCAAGGCTGGTGAGTGCCAAAATATTCGACCGTGCGACGCGGCTGTGGAGGACATCGCCACAAATCGCAATTTTGAGTCCGTGAATGGCACCTTTGCGCCGCCGGATCGTCAGCGCGTCAAGCAAACCTTGCGTCGGATGCTCATGGCTCCCGTCGCCCGCATTCAGCACCGGGCAATCGACTTTGTCCGCTATCAGCGCCACTGCGCCCGAACTGCCGTGGCGGATAACAATCACATCGGCGCGCATCGCGTTGATCGTGATGGCCGTATCAATCAGCGTCTCACCCTTTTTGGTGCTTGATTGCGCGGCGTGCATATTGACGACGTCCGCGCCTAGCCGCTTGCCCGCAATCTCAAAGCTCAACAGCGTGCGCGTGCTGTTTTCGAAGAAGGCATTGATCTGTGTCAGCCCCGCCAGCCGATCATCATGCTTGCTGCGTGACCGATTGAGCGCGACCCATTGCTCGGCCTCGTCAAGCAAATAGCTAATCTCGTGCGGCTGCAAACCGCCAATGCCGAGCAAATGGCGGTGGGGGAAAAGAGGGTTCGCGCTCATGAAGCCACGTCCCTAGCCCGCGGCGCACCATTGCTCAAGGGCCTGCACCGCATCTGCACATTGTGCACGCCAGAACAGCATGTAGCGGCCATCCGCACTGCGCAGCGCGGCGCCAAACACCCAACTTCCTTTGACAGCGGAGACGATCCAGTGAAATACGCATGTATGGCCCATAATATCCTGATTGCCGACGATGACGCCCATATCCGCGAGCTCCTCGCCTTCGCGCTCACCAAAGCGGGCATGACCGTGATCGAAGCGCAGGACGGCGAGGCGGCGCTCGCGATGGTCGCGGCGCGCGCGCCCGATCTTGTCATCCTTGATATAAACATGCCCAAGATGGACGGGCTAGAGGTATGCCGCCGCCTGCGCGCGGAGGGCAATGTGCCGATCCTCTTCCTCTCATCGCGCGATGACGAGATTGATCGGGTGCTGGGGATTGAGCTTGGCGGCGATGATTATGTCGTCAAACCCTTTTCACCGCGCGAGGTGGTCGCGCGGGTGGGCGCGATCCTCAAGCGCGGCGGGGTTGCCGCACCGGTGCTTGGCGCGCGCGCGGCATCGCCAATTGCCCAAGGGCGGCTCAGCCTTGACCCCGAAGGCTGGGAGGCAAAGTGGGACGGGGCGGGGGTGTCGCTGACTGCGACCGAGTTCCAGTTGCTGATGCTGCTCGCGACATTGCCGTCCAAAGTCTTTTCGCGCGACGCCATCATTGACCGGATCCACGGCCCCGGCTTTGCAATCACCGACCGGACGATTGACAGCCATATTCGCAATTTGCGCCATAAATTTGCAAGCGTTGGCGGCAGCGACATTATCGAAACGCGCGCGGGCGTTGGTTACCGGTTGGGTGCCTGCGCGGGGGCAGCGGCCTGATCCGGAGGCTCAAAGACTGGGCGAAGGCGCGCTGGCCAGCCCTTAGGCTGCGTACCTTGCTGTTCGGCGTGCTGTTCTTGGTGGCGAGCTTGCCGGGCGTTGGCGCGGTATTCCTGCGCGTTTATGAAAATGCACTCGTTCGCCAGACCGAGGCGGAACTGGTCGCGCAAGGCGCAGTGATGGCGGCGCTTGTCGAGGAAAGCTGGCCAGGCGGATCGCAGCGGGCATCTGTTGCGCCGCCGCCGCCGGCGACCGACCGTTACGCTGCTTCGAGGTCCGAAGACGGGGTTGTTGCTGCGGACGATTACTATCAACCCGAACGCTCGACAATCGACCTGCGCACCTCGCCGGTTTTGGCTGAACGACCTGCAGCGGCGCGAACTGTGCAGGCCGCAGATCCAATCGCGCGCAGTGTCGCTGACAAGGTCGCGCCGATTTTGCGGCAATCGGCGCGTACAACGCTCGCAGCCATTCGTCTAACCGACGCGCGCGGGATCATCGTCTATGGCGCGAGCGAGCTGGGCGGCAGTTATGCGGCGCTGCCCGAGGTGCAAGCGGCACTCGCCAGGCGCAAATCGACAGTGCTGCGCAACAATACCACTTACGAACAGCGCACGATCCTTGAGATATTCAGCCGGGGATCGACGCTGCGTGTGCATCATGTCCGCCCGATCATGATTGGCGACAAAGCGGTCGGGGCACTGCTCCTATCGCGTTCGCCGCGCGGGCTGTTCCTGGGCATGTATGAGGATCGAGGGAAGATTGCGCTCGGTGTGATCCTGATCTTCCTGTTCATCCTCTTCCTCGTCGTGCTGCTCACGCGCGGGATTGCGCGGCCGATTGACGCGCTGGCGGCGGCGACCAAGGGCGGTGCGCGCGGTGTGCTGAGCGTGCCCGAAACGCCGCCGACCGCTGCCGTCGAAATTCGCGAGCTCTTTGCCAATTACCGCGATATGGCTGCGCGGATCGAAACCCGCTCACGTTACCTACAGGATTTTGCCGCCGCTGTTTCCCATGAATTCAAAACACCAATTGCGGGAATCAA
>JBJXDU010000075.1:0-20517 GCA_046153565.1 Sphingomonadaceae bacterium | reverse complement strand
AGTACGAACCCGCTGCGCGGGATTGGTGCTGGTGTTGAGGTCGTGATCCGCTCTGGCGGCTGAAGTTGTGGTTGAGTGATTTGCGCCGAAGGCAGACCCTTCGACTCCCACAATGAGGAGTCGAACGATGATCAACACTACCCCTACCACGGATCTGCGTGAGCGGATGATCGAAGACATGAAGCTGCACCGCCTGTCGCGGGCGACGCAGCGCAATTACCTTCGCGATGTGTCGCGGTTTGCGACCTGGCTGGGCCGCCCGCCCGATACTGCGACCGATGATGATTTACGGAGGTATCAGATCGAGCAGACGGAAACCGGGCTTGGTGCCCCTGCGATGAACACGGCCGTGTCAGCGTTGCGGTTCTTCTACTCGCGCACGCTCGACCGCCAGGATCTGACGCGCAAGCTCCACCGGGTGAAACATGCGCGCGCCTTGCCCACGGTGCTCAGCCGCGAAGAAGTCACGCGGATGCTCGACGCGACGACCAGCCTCAAGCACCAGGCGATCCTGTCTGTCGCTTATGGTGCAGGTCTTCGCGCGTCCGAGGTTGCGAAGCTCAAGATCCGCGATGTCGATAGCGAGCGGATGTTGCTTCGGGTCGAGTGCGGCAAGGGTGGCCGTCACCGCAACGCCATGCTCGCGGTCGATCTCTTGCTGCTTTTGCGCGAGTGGTGGAAGGTGGGTAGTCGGCAAGGCGTGATGCATCCTGATGGCTGGCTGTTCCCGGGACAGCATTACCTCAAGCCGATCTGCTACCGACAGGTATACCGTATCGCCGCCGAGGCAGCTCACGCGGCGGGCATCACCAAGCGGGTCGGACCGCACACGTTGCGGCACAGCTTTGCGACCCATCTGCTGGAGGACGGCGTCGATATCCGCATCATCCAGGTCCTGCTGGGTCACGCGCAACTGACGACCACCGCGCTCTACACGCGGGTCGCGACGCGCACGGTCAGGGATGTGATCAGTCCGCTCGACAAGCTGGCGATGTTCCCCAATGCGCAGGGGGCACCAGACGGCTGAGCCGGTGACAACCTCACTTGAGGTCGCCGACATCTTCCGCTCTGCCGGACCTGCGTATCGAACGACGCACACCGGACATCTGAACCTTGTCCAACTGAAGGTGATGACGGCGATCGAGAACTGCCGCACCGCTGCCATGGGCGGCCATGTTGAAGCCTGTGAAGACTGTGGGCATTGGCGGATCGCCTATAACAGCTGCAGGAACAGGCACTGCCCCAAGTGCCAGGGTGCAGCGGCACGTGTCTGGCTTGCCGAACGCGAGGCTGATCTTCTGCCGGTGGGTTACTTCCACGTGGTCTTCACGCTGCCCGCCGAGATCGCTGACATCGCCTTCCAGAACAAGGCGGTGATCTACGACCTGCTGTTCAAGGCGGCTTCGGAGACGATGATGATCATCGCCGCCGATCCCAAGCATCTCGGTGCACGGATCGGCATCACGGCGGTACTCCACACATGGGGATCAGCAATGACCCACCACCCCCATGTCCACATGATCGTGCCCGGCGGGGGCATTGCGCCCGATGGGAAGCGCTGGATATCGTCGCGTCCCGCCTTCCTGCTGCCCGTGCGCGTACTGGGGAGCCTGTTCCGGCGGCTGTTCCTGACGCGGCTGATGGCGCTCCACCAGAGCGGCAAGCTCGGCTTCTTCGGCCATCTGGCGCAACTTGCCGACAAGCGCGCGTTCTTGCGCCATGTGTCGCCCGTTCGGAAGAAGCGTTGGGTAGTGTACGCCAAGCCGCCCTTCGGAGGCCCCGAAGCCGTGCTCGCCTATCTGTCGCGCTACACTCACCGGGTCGCCATATCGAACCGGCGGCTGATCGCGTTCGGTCGTAGCGGTGTCACCTTCCGGTTCAAGGACTATCGCCGTGACGGTCCTGATCGGCAGCAGATCATGACGCTGGCAACAGATGAGTTTATCCGCCGCTTCCTGCTCCACGTCCTACCCAAGGGCTTCCACCGCATCCGACACTATGGCCTGCTCGCCAGCTCCGTGCACAAGACCAGCATTGCGCTCGCCCGCCAGCTGCTCAACGTCGCACCGCCACCAGATGATGCCGAAGCGGTTGAGCCAGTCGATGTTCGCCCGCCTTGCCCATGCTGTGGTGGACATATGGTCGTGATCGAGGCGTTCGAACGCTGGCAGCAACCGCGCGCCCCGCCAGCTTCACCAGCACCGATCCGGGAGCTTGTGTCATGACCCGGCATGGCCTGCTTCACCGAGCGCCCGCAAAGACTGCATCGCGGGTGACACCCACACCTGCGCCTGTCGCCGATCAAGCGGACACGACCCCATCGGAACGCTGGCTAACGACACCAATATCAACTGCACCTTGTTTAAAAATGGTGCCTACAGCAGTGTCAAAATCGCCGGGTAACGAGGCAGATCGCACGGCGCAACCCCACCGAAAACCGAAATCCCCATAGCAGTCACCCAGCCCATCGCGGGTCATACCTGTCCGGGTTTAGTACGCCTGTCGGCGCCCGAAACCCTTCGACAAACCAGCCATCACCTCAACCACATCCCAACATTCGCGCACTCAACCACCCGTCAAAACGAACCAGGCACCTCACGTTGGCTGACACTTGGTGTCTCAGGCATCAGCAGTTCTGCCTGTCCTGAAGGTTTGTTCGATTTGCCTGCCTGCCCACCTGCAATTGGTGTGCACGGCCTGCCTGCCAAGAAATCAAGCGCTTGGCGGGTTGAGGCTTCTTGGGCGTCGCCTAAGGGGCGGCTGATATCGTCGGCGGCGCGGCAGGTGTTGCCGATGCTGCTAGCGAGGCCGTTGAAATAATCGGGCGAATTGGCGGCATTGCGCGTGGCAAAGGCGACGACTCTGATTCGGTCGTCGCACGCCGCGCGGTCAATGCCAATCTGGCCAACAGGCTTGCCCGATGTGTTTGCTCCGATCAGCGCCATGCGGTTGCCAAGATAAGGGATTTGTGAATTGATCACCAACTCGCTAGCCGATGCGGTGGCGCCAGTGGCGATGAAGGCGATGCTGATGGGTGAGACCGATTCAGCGCGCGGCGCAAATCGCCTTGTCGAATTTTCAGTAGATTTCGAAGCGCGGAAAACGGTGTTTGAAAACACGTCCGACGTCGTCCGCGCGCCGCCCAGCAAATCGCCGATCAACTCAGCCGTCGATACCAACCCGCCGCCATTATACCGGAAATCGATGATGAAGTCAGTAATCCCCTGCGCGCGGAAATTGGCAAAGCTCGTGCGCAGTGCGGGGTCGGCGGTTGAAATGAACGTCCGCAAGTTGAGGTAACCAACGCGCTTTCCGCCATCGTTGATGATCTGCGCGCCGTAGCGGGTTGACAGTGCGGTGAGCGTAAAATCGGCCTTTGAAACAGTCAACTCACGCATAACTCCTGCGTTTGACAGCCGCAGCGTGCGCGTTGTTCCTGCCGTGTTGGGGCCAAGCGCTGCGCTCACTCCGCCGGTCCCTTCAGCCGCGATAATGTCACTAACGCTGCGCAGCAGCGTCGGCGTTGTGCCAATCGCGATAATTTCATCACCGCGGTCAATGCCAGCAGCGAGTGCGGGTGCGCCTTCAAACGCTTCGGCAATGAAGGCGCGCCGTCCGGCTGCATCAAGCGACAAGCGGATGCCGAACCCTGCGCTTGACCCTGATGAGAAGAAGGCATTTTCATCGGCAATCGAGGTGATGAAAGTAAAATTGCGATCACGTCCCTGCGCGCGCGCCGTCGCGGTCAGTGCGTCGAGATAGGCTTGAACGGTGCTGAACGGGCTCGGATCAAGCGCTGCGGGCAATGTTTCGGGGAACAGATACCATTCGTTGAGCGTCGCAAAGGCAAAGTCTTGCCGTGAGCGTAGTGAGCAGGTTGACGAGGATGTCGGTGTCGCCGTGCTCCCCGTTGCCGCGCCACTATTGCTTGTGTTGCTCGTCGATCCACCGCCGCAACTTGACACAATCAGCGCCAGGATGGTCATTCCAGACAGAAAGGGGATACGCTTCATAACTAAGACTCCGCGACTGCGCATGTGGATTATGCCAATTTTGGGTATCCGAGTCTGCATCAATTTTTTACCTGGTCGACGACTCACCATGCGATGGGCCGCCGCGACTCAGATCGCACGGGGTGAAGCGCCTAAAAAACAGTCATAAATGCGATATCTGCCTAGCAAACGAGCAAAGTTGTGGGCAAACAAGCGCTTAGATAGATCAAAAGTTGCGATTCAGGCCGATACGCGCTTATGACTATGACTTGGCACGTTTGTTGAATGTGGCACACATTAGGGGGAAGTCGGACTCCATGAAAAAAATTGAAGCGATCATCAAGCCGTTCAAGCTCGACGATGTGAAAGAAGCGCTCCACGAAGTGGGGATTAGCGGCATTACGGTAACTGAGGCCAAAGGGTTTGGCCGCCAGAAGGGCCATACTGAGCTGTACCGCGGTGCAGAATATGTTGTCGATTTTCTCCCCAAAGTGAAACTTGAAGTCGTCGTTGAAGATGGGCTCGCCGCGCGCGTGGTGGAGGCAATTGCCGCTGCTGCGCAAACCGGACGCATCGGTGACGGCAAGATATTTGTCCTACCGGTCGAAAGTGCGCTGCGCATTCGGACGGGCGAAACCGGTGATGACGCTATTTGATCATCGGTGAAGGCGGTCGCCCTCACCTCGTTTCAGGGGTTGCGGCGTAACGCTGACCATATTTGTTTTTATAAGCATAGATGCTGAAACGAGTTCAGCATGATTAAAGGAAGAAGGAAAAAGACTAATGGCTAACACTGCCGCAGACATTTTGAAGCGTATCAAGGATGAAGAAATTGAGTGGGTGGACGTGCGCTTCACTGATCCACGCGGCAAATGGCAGCACCTCACAATGTGTTCGGGCGTCATTGGCGAAGATGAGCTGACCGACGGCTTGATGTTTGACGGCTCGTCGATCGCAGGCTGGAAAGCCATCAACGAAAGCGACATGATCCTGAAACCCGATCTTGATGCGGTTTACATTGATCCCTTCTCAGCGACGCCGATGATGATCATTTTCTGCGACATTGTCGAGCCATCAACGGGTGAACTTTATGCGCGTGATCCGCGCAGCACCGCCAAGCGCGCCGAAGCTTACCTGAAGAGTACGGGCATTGGTGACACCGTCTATATCGGCCCCGAAGCTGAGTTTTTCATGTTCGACGATGTCCGCTTTGAAAATAGCTATAACACCAGCTACTATGCGATTGACGATATCGAATTGCCGACCAATACCGGCACCAAATATGAAAATGGCAATATGGGGCATCGCCCGCGCGCAAAGGGTGGTTACTTCCCTGTAGCGCCTGTCGATTCGGCGATGGATATTCGCGGCGAAATGGTCACGACGATGCTCGAAATGGGCTTGCCTTGCGACAAGCATCACCACGAAGTCGCCGCCGCGCAGCACGAGCTTGGCCTGACCTTCGGCACGCTGACGCAAACCGCTGACCGGATGCAGATTTACAAATATGTCGTCCATCAAGTCGCGCATGCTTACGGTAAAACCGCGACCTTCATGCCCAAGCCGATCAAGGAAGATAATGGCAGCGGCATGCACACGCATCTTTCGATCTGGGAGAAGGGCAAGCCTTTGTTCGCAGGCAATGGCTATGCGGGCCTCAGCGATATGTGTCTTTATTTCATCGGCGGCATCATCAAACATGCCAAGGCGCTCAATGCGTTCACCAACCCGACCACCAACAGCTATAAGCGGCTTGTGCCCGGATATGAAGCGCCGGTGCTGCTTGCTTATTCGGCACGCAACCGTTCGGCCTCATGCCGGATTCCCTACGGCACGGGCGCAAAGGCGAAGCGCGTCGAAGTCCGTTTCCCCGATGCGATGGCCAATCCTTATCTCGCTTATGCCGCGCTGATGATGGCGGGTCTCGACGGGATCGAGAATAAAATCCACCCCGGCGAAGCGATGGACAAGAATTTATATGATCTGCCCGCCGAAGAGCTGGCGCAAGTGCCTACCGTCTGCGGTTCGCTGCGGGAAGCCTTGGAAGCGCTCGAAGCCGATCACGCTTTCTTGCTCAAGGGCGATGTGTTCACGAAGGACCAGATCGACTCCTATGCCGAACTAAAATGGGAAGAGAATGCCCGGTGGGAAATGACCCCGGCACCCGTCGAATTCGACATGTATTATAGCTATTGACCACGCGGTCAGGCTGACAAATGAAGGCGCTCCGGTCAAACCGGGGCGCCTTTTTTTAGTGGTTCACGGTTCCCTGATAGAATCGGTCGGGCGAAAGTGCGAATAGGGGCGTCATGGCGGGTGCGGCAAAAAAATGGCTTTTCTGGGATCCGTTCATTGCGTTTCTTATGGCGACGGTGGTTCTGGCCACTCTCGTCCCGGTGCGCGGGACGGCAGCCGCTATGGTCGCGGGTGTCGCCAACGTGGGCATTGCCCTTCTGTTTTTCCTGCACGGAGCAAGGCTGTCGCGTGAAGCCATTATCGACGGGGCGGGCAATTGGCGGTTGCACGCTTTGGTGCTCGCATCGACCTATATTCTGTTCCCAGCGCTCGGTTTGGCATCCGCTTTCGCGCTGAAGGGGTGGATTGAACCAGCCTTGCTACCGGGCATTTTATTTTTGACGTTGCTGCCTTCTACGGTGCAGTCGTCAATTGCCTTTACCTCAATCGCGCGGGGTAATGTGGCAGCGGCGGTATGCAGCGCGTCACTTTCAAACCTTTTTGGGATTGTTGTGACGCCGCTTTTGGTGACGTTGTTGTTGCATATTGACGGTTCCAACGCAGGGTCGTCATGGCCAGCGATCCGCACAATCGGTTTGCAATTGCTCGTGCCGTTCGCCTTGGGGCATGCGCTGCGCCCGCTGATTGGCGGGTTTGTCGCGCGCCACAAGGCCATCCTTCAGCCCGTTGACCGGGGATCAATTTTGCTTGTCGTCTATTCGGCGTTCAGTGCAGCGGTGATTGGTGGTATCTGGTCGCAAGTCGGTGCAGCGGACTTGCTCATATTGTTAGTGACCAGTGCTGTGATCCTCACAGTGATGCTGGGTGCAACCAGAATCTTAGCGCAGCGCCTGCCTTTGCCGCGCGCAGACGCAACGGTGTTGCTATTCTGTGGGTCGAAGAAAAGCCTGGTGTCAGGCGTGCCGATGGCGGCGACCCTGTTCGCGCCGTCACAGGTCGGATTGATTGTGTTGCCACTGATGATATTTCATCAATTACAGCTGCTGGTCTGCGCCGTTCTCGCCGCGCGCTTGCAGCGCCAAGGCGACGCGCTCGAGAGTTTCGATCAGCGCCACAACATCACCGGGGCTTAGTCGCTTTGGTTTGACAAGCGGTTGGGGCGTGGCGGCGATGAGAGGAAACAGCGGCGCCGTGCCCATCACTGCGGCAAGGCTAGTGGTCACATCGCGTCGGCTGAACATCTTTGCCCCATTTTCGCGCCTAAGCGCGCACTTCCTCGACGACTCCAATGCTGTTGATCCGCAGTGCCTTGAGCACCGATTCGACGATGGCATCGGCATCAAGTCCGGCTTCGGCATATTGTTTCTCAGGCTTGTCATGATCCTGGAAGATATCGGGCAGGCGCAACGTGCGCAGCTTTAGGCCTGCATCAATCAAGCCTTCATCGCTTGCCATCGTCAGCACATGCGCGCCCAGCCCGCCGATGCTCGCTTCTTCAACAGTCACCGCAACGTCATGCGTCGCGAGCAATTTGCGGATGAGCGCGACATCAAGCGGCTTGGCAAAACGCATATCGGCAACCGTTGTGCTCAAGCCCTTTGCTTCAAGCTGATCAGCGGCCTTCATCGCCTCTTCAAGCCGAGTGCCGAGCGACAGAATCGCAACCTTCTTACCGTGGCGGACAATCCGTCCTTTGCCGATTTCAAGCTTGATCGGCGTCGCGGGCAGCGCGACGCCGGTGCCATTGCCGCGCGGATAGCGCAGCGCAATCGGGCCATCGTCATAAAGTGCGCAGGTATGCACCATATGCACCATCTCTGCTTCATCGGCTGCCGCCATCACGACGAAATTGGGCAAAGTGCACAAATAGGTGACATCGAAACTACCCGCATGCGTGCAGCCGTCGGCGCCGACCAGCCCGGCACGGTCAATGCCGAAGCGGACGGGCAGATTCTGGATCGCGACATCATGAACGACTTGATCATAAGCGCGCTGGAGGAAGGTGGAATAAATCGCGCAGAAGGGCCGCATCCCTTGCGCGGCAAGGCCCGCCGCAAAGGTGACCGCATGTTGCTCCGCAATGCCGACGTCAAAAGTGCGGTCGGGGAACATCTCGCCAAATTTATCAAGGCCCGTGCCGCCAGGCATAGCGGCGGTAATCGCAACGATTTTATCGTCGCGCTTGGCCTCTGCGATCAACGCTTTGGCAAAGACGCCGGTATAGCTGGGCGGCCCGGGCGGGGCTTTGGCCTGAACCCCGGTCACCACATCAAATTTCTGGACGCCGTGATATTTGTCAGCCGCTGCTTCGGCATAGCTATAGCCCTTGCCCTTTTGCGTCACGACATGGATCAGGCATGGCCCTTCAGCAGCGTCGCGAACATTTTCGAGCACGGGGATGAGCTGATCAAGATTGTGACCATCAATCGGCCCGACATAATAAAAGCCCAACTCTTCAAAAAGCGTACCCCCCATCGCCATGCCGCGCGCAAACTCATCGGCCTTCCGCGCTGCTGTGTGGAGTGGCTCAGGCATCCGCCGCGCGAGCCGCTTGGCGAGATCACGCAGCTCAAGGAAGGGCCGCGAGGAAACAATCCGCGCGAGATAGGCGCTAAGCCCCCCGACCGGCGGCGCAATCGACATGTCATTATCGTTGAGGATCACGATCAGGCGATTGCCCGCCTGCGTCGCATTATTCATCGCCTCATAGGCCATGCCCGCCGACATCGCGCCGTCACCAATGACGGCAATCGCTTTGCCCGGCTTGTCACTCAGTTTGTTGGCAATCGCAAAGCCCAAGGCGGCGCTGATCGAGGTCGAGCTATGCGCTGCACCGAATGGATCATAGTCGCTTTCGGCACGCTTGGTGAAGCCGCTGAGGCCCCCACCAATGCGGAGTGTGCGAATCCGGTCACGCCGCCCGGTAATCACCTTGTGCGGATAGCATTGATGGCCAACGTCCCAGACTAATTTATCATCGGGCGTATTGAACACATAATGGATCGCTGTAGTCAGCTCGACGACACCAAGCCCAGCGCCCAGATGTCCGCCAGTAACCGAAACCGCCGCGATAACTTCGCTGCGCAATTCATCAGCGAATTGACGAAGTTGATCGACCTTGAGGCAGCGGAGGTCAGCCGGAATGCTCACTGTGTCGAGCAAGGGCGTTTCAGGTATATATGTCATAGAGCGACCTTAGAGTGAGCAGTTGTGGCTGTCGAACGACGATTTTGTGAGGCTTTTGTGCACAATGCGCCGGGCCGGCGTCAAGCGCAATCGGCGCAGGTGCCGCGCACTTCAATGACGGGGCGCACGGGCGAAAATCCGGCCTTCTTGGCGGCTTCACGCACGCCGTTGCCGAACGAATCATCGTCAAGATGGGTCGTTTGTCCGCAAGCGTTGCAGACCAGGAAGATGCAATCATGCACACAATCTGGATGCGCATTAGCCATATAAGCGTTCGCACTTTCGACTCGCAGCGCGAGGTTTGACGCGACGAACAGATCGAGGATACGGTAAACGCTATTCGCCGCAACACGTTTACCGCGCACTTTCGACACCGCCTCGGCAATGTCATAGGCCGATGCCGGTTTTTCAAAGCCAGACAGCGCATCAAAAATGCTGGCGCGCATATCGGTCCATTGCTCGCCCGATTGGAGCAATGTCATCCGCGCCGCTTGCGTCAGCGCTTCGCCGTGGTGGTGAGTGTGAGCGTGAGTAACCATCGCCGAGGTTTAGGCGGTTGGCAGAGCGGACGCAAGCCGGGGGCCGATGTGCACGGGCTCACATTTCGCGCAGCAGAGTGAGCGCGTCCTTTTCACGATTGCCGAGCGCGGCTTCGAGCAGCGCGATACGTGCTTTGCAGAGCTGCGCATCGCTTCCTTTACCCGCCAAAGCGATTTTGATCTGAGCAAATGGCATGCCGCTCCTTTTGACCACATCGCGCACAACGGCAGCAGAGACCGAAAATCGGTTGGTGCCGTCGCCACTGTCGGGGGCGGCACTTGTTTCAAGCAACGTGCGCGCCGCAAGCTTGATCCGCCTTTGCCTCAGATCATCGGGGAGCGGACGAGGATAGTCGCCGGTGTTGATATAGGTCGCGCATTCGGTTGGCGTAAGACCCGTCAAGATATCAAGCTCATCGCGCCGTCGGTCAATGATGAGTGTACGGCCCGACATGCGAATGCCGGCAGATTCACGTTTACCAAGCAATTGGGCAAGCGCCTCGCGAAACATCCCAAAATTATCCCCACGCTTTTGCGATGTGCGCCATGCGTCGGCGAGCGCGAGCGCAAGCGGCGGTTGCTGCTTGGTAATCTTGGCCATGGTGAGGTCGGTTCCAAACAGCGGCTCTAGCGCCCGCTGAATATCTGAAAGATTACGCAGCGCGCCGGTATCGGATTGCTTCTCGACAGGTATCGATACTACCGGCGGCGGCTTTGGTTCATAACTATTGCCAGTGCACCGCCCAATGGCGAGCAAAATCTGGATGACGACAAAAAACGCCCATCCCCACGTCCAAACCGATCGGCTTGGTCCACTTACCTTGGCATCCCATTTGGCAACACGGGCGGGATCGAGCATTGCCTCCGCCTCAGGAAATCGCTCTCGCAATTGCGTTAGAAAGCCAGTCACTTCGCTCTTGCTAACCGACCAGCTTGGTAGAATTGGTCTGGTGTTGGTGAGCTCGCACCAGACGGGATAATAGCGCGTGCCCTTCACCTGTACCTTTTCAATAAACTGGCGGAGCGCAATCCGCTGCGTCACGTGCGCAATCGTCCATGGCAAATTGATCTCGTCCTTGCGCGCTGCCCAACCAAAATGATCCGCAACGGCGTCGATGACTGGGTCGGACCGCGGCGTCGACTGTGCCAAGACGAAGGCAAGCCAATTTTCGACCTGTTCGGCATCATCGATCAGCTCCAGTTTTGGATTGGCAAGCAAAGCCGCAACATGGCCGGCGGCTTTGGCTTGTTCGTCGGGCGTAAGCGGGGTTTCCGGGTCGGCGTCGAACAAGACTTCATGAATCGCTTGCTCGTGCGGGTCGGCGGTAGCGGCGGTTTCGGTCTGCCACTCATCGTCTTCGCTCGCTTCAAAAACCGGCGCGTCAAACACTGGCGTATCGAAAACGGGCGTGTTGTAACTCTCTTCAATCGGTGCGCTATCCTCATCAGCGTCTTCATATTCATCCGCAAAGGGATCAAAATCATCGATGTCCCGGACATCAAAATTGCGCGCTTGCCACAGCGCTTCATCGCGCGCGCCGCGGAGTTCGCCGTAAGCCTGTACATCGCGGTCAAGATCAAGCGCCTTTAACTTGGCGGCATAGGCACGGCGCACGGCGGCGACATCGTCAGTCCGCTCAATTCCGAGCGTTTCCCATGCCCACGACGCCATTAGAGATATTGCTCGCCATCAAGCGCATCAAGCATGCCGATCATCGCCTTGCGCGCGTCCTCAATTTGGCGAGGGTCCTGCGTGTCAATCGCCCCTTCAAAGGCGGTGATCCACTGGCCGATATGCGCGCGCTGATCACCCGAATAGCTTTCGTAACAGCGCGCGGCCCGGGCCATGGCGGCAACATTCTGGTGATCCTCACGCGGATGGAATTTGAGTTTGGCAAGTGCTGCGCGGCGTTTTTCCAAATCGGCGGCGCTGATCGTCTCATCGCCGTCAGCGATCACCAAATTGCGTTTTGTGCCCGTGCTGCTTTCGAGCACGTCAACTTCGAGCAAGCCGCTAGTATCATAAGTGAAGCGGCACTCGACGCTCACTTCGCCCGCCGGGCGCGGCGGCACCGGGATGCGGACTTTGCCAAGATGGACGTTATCGGCCACCAACCGCGCCTCGCCCTGATAGATTTCGAAGACAATCTCACGCTGATTATCGGCAATCGTATTGTAATAACCGACGCGGCTGACTGGAATCGCGGTGTTGCGATCAATGATCGGCGAGAATAGCCCGTGCCGATAATTGCCGCGCTGATCGCGTTCGGAAGTCTCGACGCCCAAAGTGAACGGGCAAACGTCAGTCAGCCGAATCTCATCAAGCGCTGAATCGCGCGCCAGCAAGCCCGCTTGCACACCCGCGCCCAGCGCCACAGCATGATCGGGATGACCCGTCGCGCTCGGAAAGCGCCCGAACATTTTGGTGATCGCGCGGCGCAGCAGCGGCATCCGCGTGGCCCCGCCGACGAGCACAATCTCGCTCAAATCGGCAACGCGGATGCGGCTATCACGCAGTGAGCGCAACACAGGTTCGCGCAGCCGCGTAAGCAGCCCGGCGGCTTGTTCCTCAAACGCACTGCCGCTAATCTCGGTCGCATAGACATCGTCGCCGAGCGTGACTGAAAATGTCGCGCTATCGCCTTCGCTTAACGCACGTTTTGCCCGTTCGGCGGCGACACGGAGCAATTCTTCAACGATAACTTGATCGGCCTTGGCAAGCTTACCCTCGGGATCAATCAGCGGCCGGGCCAATGTCATCAGGCATTGGTTGAAATCTTCGCCGCCCAGCCGGTTATCGCCCGATGAGGCGCGCACCTCAACGATACCATCGAACATTTCGACAATCGACACGTCAAACGTGCCGCCGCCCAAATCGAATATCAGGAAAGGCTCCTTGGGCTCGCGGTCCTGGATGCCAAAGGCCAGCGCGGCGGCGGTGGGTTCATTGACCAACCGGTCAACGCGCAAACCAGCAAGCTCGCCCGCGCGCCGCGTCGCCTTGCGCTGGCGATCGTTGAAATAAGCGGGCACCGTAATCACCGCGCCCGTAACGGTTTCGCCCGTTACGGTTTCAACGTCTGATTTGAGGCTGCGCAGAACAAATGATGACAGATCTTCGGGCGTAAATTCGCTTTTGCCCAGCTTAATCTTTTGCGCCGTGCCCATCAGCCGTTTGAAAATTGTTGCCGTCGCGCGCGGGTGCGTCACCAGCCGTTCGCGCGCGGCAACGCCAACGATCACCGCGCCATTATCATCGACGCTCACCGCCGAGGGCGTTAGAAAATCGCCCATTGCATTGGGGATCAGTTCAGACCGGCCGTCGCGCCACACCGACACAGCGCTGTTCGTTGTGCCCAAATCAATACCAATTATCATGCAGCCCTCAACGCAACCAACACTGTGACATTAGTAAGCCCGTGCGGCGGAGCAAGCCCCGCACTTCAAAAAACTATGCTGTGCGCGCAGTCGTGCCAGTATCAGGTAAGTGCTTAGTGCGCTGCCCGCCGGTTAAGATCATGGCCGAGCGCCACGATGAGGACGCCGAAGATTGAATAGACGGTCTCGCTGCCGTCATGGGGCAAGGTCAACGCTCCGGCCATCAGGCCAAGCCCGAGCGAGCCAACCCAAGCAGGCACGGCATAACCATGTTCAAGCACGCCGCGACCGAGCGCAACAGCGGCAAGCCCCATCGCCAGCAGCAGCCCGACTTCGTGAAAGGCGGGATGCAGGAAAACACTGCCCGCCGAGGCCAGCAATGTCAGCACAACCGCGCTTAGCAGGCAATGCGCAAGGCAAAGCCCCGACAGGCCAATGGCCCAGCGGTCAAGCTGGTTTTCTGAAAATGCGCGGTTGAACACGTTTGATTCCTTTTATCATTGAGATAATGACACATTACATTTCAGGTTACAACATCTCATTTGAAATATGTTGAACGACCGCGAGGCTGCGTTTAGCAAAGCGCATGACTTCCCCCTCCCCTCGCCCGCTCGCTATTGCCAATTGGTTGTTCATCATCGCCCTGATGATCTTCGCGATGGTAATCATCGGCGGGATTACGCGGCTGACCGAATCGGGGTTGTCGATCACTGAATGGAAGCCTGTGACGGGTGCCATTCCGCCGCTGACCGACACTGACTGGCAAATTGCCTTCGATAAATATAAAAACAGCTCGCAATATGTGCTGATGAATGCGGGCATGACGATGGCCGCATTCAAATATATTTTCTTCTGGGAATATTTTCACCGGCTCGTCGCGCGACTGCTCGGCCTCGCTTTCGCGCTCCCGCTCATTTATTTTTTGGCGACGCGCGCCATACCCAAAGGCTTTACGTGGCGGTTGATTCTGCTCTTCATTCTTGGTGGTGCGCAGGGGGGCATTGGCTGGGTGATGGTGGCGAGCGGGCTTACCAACCGCGTCAATGTCGCGCCGACTTTGCTCGCCGCGCATTTGTCGATGGCGCTACTGCTGCTTGCGGCGGTGCTGTGGACCGCGCTTGACATGCACCGTGTCGGCAAAGGCGGCCGGCCCGCGGGCGTAACTCCCTTTACGATCCTGATCATGCTGGCCTTATTCAGCCAGATATTCTTCGGTGCGATCATGGCGGGCCTGCGCGCCGGGCATGCCTCCAACACCTGGCCGCTGATGAATGATCGCCTTTATCCTGACGGCATCGGCTGGGCTGGCTCTTACTGGCTGACGCTGACCAGCGATCCCTTCCTTATTCACTTCGTCCATCGCTGGTGGGCAATTGGCGTCGCGGTCATCCTGATCTTAGTGGCCCGCCGCGTTAAGGCGATTGGCAACCGTCCCGCATCAATCGCGCTCAACAGCGCTGTGGGGTTGCAAGTGCTGCTGGGTATCGCGACCATTCTCGCCAATGTGCATATTGCGCTTGCCGTCACGCATCAGGCGGTTGGTGCGATCCTCGTTGCGTGCACGCTCTGGGCGCTCCATAGTCTGGCCTGCCCACAGGAGAGTCGCGCATGACCGTTCAAGCCCCGATCATATCACCCTTTGGCTATCGATCGACCGCGCGCGCGGTTGTGGCGGGCATCGATCTTTCGGGCAAAGTTGCCTTGGTCACCGGCGGCTATTCGGGGCTGGGGCGTGAAACCGTGCGCGCGCTGGCTGAAGCGGGCGCGAAAGTCTTCGTCGCTGCGCGGCGGCCCGATGCAGCCGCAGCCGACTTAGCAGACGTCGCCGGGAATATCATGATCTTGCCCATGGATTTGGCCGACCCCACTTCAATTGATGCCTTTGCCAGCGCGCTCGCGGAGCATACGGCCACGCTCGATATACTGATCAACAATGCCGCGATCATGGCATGCCCGTTGGCACGCGACGCACGCGGTTATGAAAGCCAGTTTGCGACCAACCATCTCGGCCATTTTCAGATGACCGCGCGGATTTGGCGCATGCTGAAGGCCGCTGGTTCAGCGCGCGTGGTGGCACTGTCATCAATTGGCCATGCCCGCGGCGGGGTAGACCTTGATGATCCGCATTTTGAACGTCGTGACTATGATAAATGGAGCGCCTACGGCCAGGCCAAGTCAGCCAATTCGCTTTTCGCCGTCCATCTGGATGCCATCGGCAAGGCCTACGGCGTCCGTGCCTTCGCGGTTCACCCCGGCGGGATCAAGACGCCGTTGCAACGCTATCTGACGATGGACGAACAGATTGCGATGGGCTGGTATAAGACCGATGGGTCGCTGATCGATATATTCAAATCAGTCGAGGAAGGCGCGTCAACCAGCGTCTGGTGCGCGGTATCGCCGTTGCTTGAGCGCGAAGGCGGGGTTTATTGCGAGAATTGTAACATAGCGGCGTTTTGGAAGGAGGGCATGGACCCCTATTCAGGCGTCCGCCCCCACGCCGTAGATGCCGCCGCCGCTGCCGCACTCTGGGCCGCAAGTGAGGCAATGACGGGGATCAAATTCGCCGCCTAAGCCAGGCGGTAATTTGATACCCGTTTCCAATCCCGCCTATATCCTTGACTTTTGCAGGACGAATCGTCATTGGCCGTGGCAACCGCGCTGGGGCTTCCCCCGGCGCGTTTGTTTTTAATCGAAAAGGTCTGCCCCGATGAAGGCACTGCAAAAGACCACAAAGTCGGTCAAACCGGCGGATGTGGAAAAGAACTGGCTGCTGATTGATGCCGAAGGGCTCGTCGTTGGCCGGATGGCATCGATTGTCGCCAATATCCTGCGCGGCAAGCATAAGCCAAGCTTCACCCCGCATGTTGATTGTGGTGATAATGTCATCATCATCAATGCTGACAAGGTGCGCTTCACTGGCCGCAAGCTGCAACAGAAAGTCTATTACAAGCATACCGGCCATCCCGGCGGGATCAAAGGGATCACCGCTGCCAAGGTGCTCGAAGGCCGCTTTCCTGAGCGCGTGATCGAAAAAGCCGTTGAGCGGATGATTCCGCGTGGGCCGCTTGGCCGCGATCAAATGCGTTCGCTCCGCGTCTTTGCCGGAAGCGACCATCCGCACGGTGCGCAGAACCCGACAATTCTCGATATCGCTTCAATGAACCGCAAAAATACGGTGGGTGCATAATGTCTGATACACGTCAATCACTCGCTGACCTTGGCGCGATCGCTGCTGGTGAAGCGCCCGCGGCCGTCGTCGCTGCTCCTGTAGTGCACGCAGAAGAAGGCGTGACCATCGTTGAAGCGCCTATCGTCAAAGCACCGCCGTCAACGCTCGCGATTTTGCGCGAACAGGAAATCGATGCGCAGGGCCGCGCTTATGCAACCGGTCGCCGCAAGGATGCCGTTGCGCGCGTCTGGATCAAGCCCGGCAGCGGCAAGATCACCGTCAATGGTCGCGATCAGGAAGTCTATTTCGCCCGGCCAACTTTGCGCCTGATCATCAATCAGGTGTTCGGCGTGTCTGACCGCGTTGGTGCTTATGACGTGATCTGCACGGTGAAGGGCGGCGGGCTTTCGGGTCAAGCCGGCGCAGTTCGCCACGGCATCAGCCAAGCGCTTGCCAAATATGAACCGCTACTACGCAGTGCCGTGAAGGCCCAAGGCTTCCTGACCCGCGATAGTCGCGTGGTTGAGCGTAAGAAATACGGCAAAGCCAAGGCGCGCAAGAGCTTCCAATTCTCGAAGCGCTAATTGCCAGCTTTTTGTCTATCAAAGGGCCTCGGAAGGACACTTCCGGGGCCTTTTCATTGGTGCCACATCGACCAGAAATGTGGCCCGCCGCGCGGCACATCCCATTCACTGGTCACCGAAAAGCCTAGATTCTGGTAAAGTCCGACATTCGATTCGGTCGCCGTTTCAAGGTAGACGGACTTGCCCTCCGCCTTGGCGCGCGTCAGCCCTTCGCGGATTGCCGCACCGCCCCAGCCTTTACCTTGGGCTTCGGGGCGGACGCCTGCATAATGGAGATAGTGATAGTCAACATCCTTGGGATGATGCGCATCAATCGCGTCCCCCACTGCTAGCGCGCGGCCAAGCGACCCGCCAAAGGCGTGAAGCAGCCGAAAGCCATAAAATAGATAGCTCAACTGACTAACATGCGCTTTTCCGGGCTGTCGCCACAGAGTGACAACCTCGGTGCCGGGGGACTGCAGCACATAGCCATCAGCAAAATCGAGCGGTACCATGATCGCAAATTGGCGCGGCAGCCGGCTGCGCTGCGCGGCCAGATCGGGGAAGATATAGCTGATTGCCGGATCACCAACAAAGGCTTGCGATAGTGTATCAATCAGCGCGCCGCGCTGCCTTAGGTCAATGGTTCTGAAGATGGGTTTATCCATGGGGCGGAATCCTTTTGCGGGCCTCTCGTCACCCGTGCCGCGCTTCGCGCGAAAAAGTAAAGCAGCAAGCCAATTGGCCCGAGCATGAAGGTAAGCGCGAGGCAGGGAATGACGAGCCAATGCGGAACGCGCATGCGATCACTATCTTCGACCTGCCAGCTACCAATGAAGAGATCAAACGCCAGATAATGGCTCCAGCCCAGCATGACATTACCAGGCAGGCTGAATAGCGCGGCGACACCTGCCAATGTCGTAAAACTTCCACCCTCGACTGGCTCGGTGACGAGAAAGAATTGCAAGACATAGCCAATGGCGAGCACCAGCGCGATGCCACGCGCAAAATTGATGATATAAGCGCGGCCAACCGGGGCAAGCGCCAAAGCCAGCCAGCCGATCAAAGCCAACACATTACAAAAGCTGAAAATATAATCGAGTGACATTGATGGCTCCCTTACGCCTGCGCGGCAGGGTGATGCGCATATCAGCTAAGCCGCCGCATAGCGAGACAGGGAGACGGCGTGTGGATCAACCTTGTTTCAAACCTTGAAACGATTGATGCGCGGCGGCACTGTTCCTGAAAGCGACGCAATTTGGTTGACCGCTTGCGCCTTACTATGGCAGTCAGAACTGTGATGCGGGCGTAGCTCAATGGTAGAGCTTTTGCTTCCCAAGCAAGTGACGAGGGTTCGATTCCCTTCGCCCGCTCCAAACGCTAGCTTTAAAGTTAGCTGTCATCGTTCTAGCGACGGCGCCGCTGGCGATGGCGTTTCGGGGTCTCTGTTTGGTACGTTCTGCTTTTGCGCGCGCGTTTCGGCGCGCATCGCTCGCAATTCTTGCCGGATCAGCTGACGGCGCAGTTCAGGCGTGACTTCGCCTTGCGCGCGGGCTTCGTCGAGTCTCACCTTTACCCGCGCCTTGATCTCGGCACGCTTTTCAGGCGGCAGCATCGAAAAGTGAGCGAGTGCACGGGCCTGGGGTTCAGCGAGCGGGGGGAGACCCTTTTCCGCCCGGCGGGTTTGTATGGCTTCGACGCGCCGTTCGACACGCGCGCGCCGCATCACGCCGCGTTCGATCACTGGCGGTGCAATCTCAATCGGGGGGGCATCAGCAATCAGTGGTGGTTGGGGCGAGGTCGGCTTTGCGGCGATAACCGCGGTTGGTGCCGGCTTGGCTTTCGGCGCCGGCGGCGTCACATGTTTTGGCTTGGGTTTGGCGGGCGCAACGCTGGCGATCAATGTGCCGATTACGGGTACGTCTTTTGCTACATCGCCAAAGACACCGCCCGCCGCTGCGGCGGCACTGACGACCCCAAACGCACCCATCCCGATCAATATCGTCCGCGCGCGCCGCCAGCCGCCTCTGGTATCACGGCGCGGCGCGGGTGCGACGGGTGCTGGGGCTGGTGCCAACGCCATTGCCAAAACGCGGTCGGCAAAATCAGCGCGCAGCGGCGGTACGCTATAACGGTCAAGCGCTTTTGCCAGCATCGGATCAATCTCGGTCATCGGGCTGCCTCCCGCGCCGGGCCAAGCGCTGACCGCAACGCCGCCCGCGCGCGCAACAGCAACGATTCGAACGCCTTTATGTTCATATCGAGTGTCGCTGCCGCCATGATATTGGGTTGTTCCTCATAATAAGTCAGGATGATTGCCGCGCGCTGACGCTCGGGCAAGGCCTGCACCGCTGACACCGTCATTGCGCGTATTCGGTCGCTGTCGATCATATCATCCGCCGCTTCACTCTCATCAATCCGTTCGGGCACGTCTTCGTCACTGTGAAACTTGCGCCTTCGCAACCGGTCGAGGCACAAATTCATCGCCACCCGCGTTACCCACGCCCCGACGCCCGGACCGCCAGCGCGCCACGACGCGGCGTGCGACCAAAGCCGCAGCATCGCCTCCTGAGCAACGTCCTCAGCCTCGACGCCGTCGGCCAACATGCGCCACGCGACCCGGTGAGCCCGGCTGGCATGCGCATCAATCAACAAGCGAAAGGCCAATGCGTCACGCGCCGCCACGCGCGCCATTACCGCGTCATCGTCGCTTGCCACGTCCGTTTTCACTTGCGCCATGAACCCTACCCTAGCGCCTTAACGCAAGGCGGCGCAAAACCCTTCGCGCGTCGGCTGAGAGCGGACAGGCTATGGGTCAAATCCCTCGCTTGACCATCACGGATGCTCTAACTAACTAACCGGTAAAGCGCCGAGACGCCCGCCCCGCAAAGTAACAGTGCGACCGCTCCGCGCCATAACGGCGATTACGGGTTACGGTGATGTTGTGGACGGCGCTCTGTTGAGTTGATTCGCGGTTAGCGAACCTCCACGGTGTGATTGTCAAAGTCCACCACAGGAGCCATCCACATGAGCAAGTTACCATCTGATTTATCGACTGTCACCACTGTTGCGGTTGATCTGGCCGTGATCCGCCCGTCAGCGGCAAGATGTGCATGCGTTTCATTGCCCGACCCGCCGACATCGAGATAGGCCACCTTAGCTGGCGAGAGTATGCGAAACGAATCCATCCCCTTGGGTGACAGGTTGATCCGCGCATCCGGCGCTGCCGTGGCGACGAAAAAGACTGGTTGTTTGGCGACAAAAGCGCGGTGATCGTCAGTTAGTTCAGTGAAGAATTCCATGCATTGGCCTCCGCGCTAGAGTATCCGTGATGGTCAAGCCATAGATTCCTTCCACAAACGGTTTACTTTGAGCAGGGCATTTGCCATGATGACGAGTTTTCGCATGATGGCGGTGATAGCGACCTTTGCAGGTTTTCCGGCTTCGATGAGCTGGGCATATTTGGCTTTGAGATCCGGGTTGAAGCGGATGGC
>JBJXDU010000074.1:0-26357 GCA_046153565.1 Sphingomonadaceae bacterium | reverse complement strand
AGCATCTTCTCGATTGCGAGCACATAGCTATATTCCATCGCGAGCGGCGATGAATAATCGAGCCGGTCAAAATAGGGCAAAGCCTGCAAATAAGTCTTATGCTCAATCAGCTTTTCAGTGCCACGGTGGAGGAGGCCGATATGCGGATCAAGCCGTTCAACAATTTCACCGTCAAGTTCCATCACGAGGCGAAGCACACCGTGGGCGGCGGGATGTTGCGGGCCGAAGTTGATCGTATAATTGTCGATCACTTCGTCGCCAGTGGTGGGCGCAATTTCCTTTACCAACGTCATACGATGCCTCGCGAAGAAGAACTGGCCAGCGAAAGCGGCTTCCTTTGTGGCTTTGTGGCTTTGTGTGAAACATATTTTAGCGCACACGAAGCCACGAAGGCACAAAGCAGCGAAGCGGAAATGTCAATCATTTCGCCTCCCCCTTTTCATCACCCGGCAGGATATAATCGGCGCCCTCCCAGGGGCTCATAAAATCAAAGCTGCGGAAATCCTGAGCAAGCTGAACGGGCTCATACATCACGCGCTTATGTTCCTCCGAATAACGCAGCTCGACAAAGCCCGATAGCGGGAAATCCTTGCGCTGCGGATGGCCGGTGAAACCATAATCGGTGAGGATACGGCGGAGGTCGCTATTGCCTTCAAATAACACACCGTACATGTCAAACACTTCGCGCTCCAGCCAACCCGCGACCGGCCAGATAGCGGTCACACTTGGCACTGGTTGATCCTCATTGGTTGTGGTGTGCACGCGGATTCGGTGGTTCTTGGTAAGGCTGAGCAAGCAATAAACGATCTCAAAGCGCGGATCGCGGTCTGGCCAATCGACCCCGGCGATATCCATCAATTGTTGGTAATCGCACGTATCGCGAAGCTGCATCAGGCAACCGAGCAATTTGTCAGGCGCAACATGCACGGCAATTTCGCCGTGCGCTTCGTCTATCGAGATCAGGTCGACGCCAAGCGCAGCGCTGATCGCATCGATCACGCCTTCGTTGCTCGCATATTTGGGAGCGGAGTGGCTCATACCATCTCCTCCCCGTTAACGGGGACGTGGCGCGAAGCGACGGAGGGGGGGTAGTCCAGCGTGGCCATGTCGGAAAGGCGGAAGGCCCCCGCCACCGCTGCGCGGTTCCCCTCCCCATATCTGGGGAGGATTGTCGAAAAGCCCATCACCGTTCCAAAGTCCCCACCCGCCGGATCTTCCGCTGCAGCTGCATGATCCCATAGAGCAAAGCCTCGGCGGTCGGTGGGCATCCGGGCACATAAATATCCACAGGCACAATCCGATCGCACCCGCGCACCACGGAATAGCTGTAATGATAATAACCGCCGCCGTTCGCGCAGCTGCCCATACTGATCACATATTTGGGATCGCTCATCTGATCATAGACTTTGCGTAGCGCGGGCGCCATTTTGTTACAGAGTGTGCCCGCCACGATCATCACATCGGACTGACGCGGGCTGGCGCGCGGGGCGACGCCAAAGCGTTCAAGGTCATAGCGCGGCATGTTGACATGGATCATCTCAACGCCGCAGCAGGCGAGGCCAAAGGTCATCCACCACAGCGATCCCGTACGCGCCCAGCCGAACAAATCCTCGGTATTGGAAACGAGGAAGCCCTTCGTTGACAGTTCCTCGTTCAGACCATCAAAATATTTGGCATCGGGTAAGGTCGCGCCTGCGGGCACGGTCAAATCTACTCCCATTCGAGCGCTCCCTTCTTCCACGCATAAGCAAGGCCAAGGCCGAGTTCAGCGAGGAATACCATCATGCCAACCCAGCCTGCCCAGCCGGTTTCTTTTAGGCTCACTGCCCACGGGAAGAGAAAAGCGGCCTCCAAATCGAAGATGATGAACAGGATAGCGAGCAAATAGAAGCGCACGTCAAACTGCGCACGGCTGCCTTCAAAGGCAGGAAAGCCGCATTCATATTCACTCAGCTTTTCAGGCGTCGGGTTATGTGCACCGGTTAACCGCGACACACCCATCGGCGCGAACACAAACACGCAGGAAAGCGCGAATGCAATGCCGACAAACAGCAGGATTGGCAGATAACCGGCGGCAGTGGATGCCATAACGATGCGACTCCCTAACGGGTCGAACACCGACCCAGATTCTCGCGGGCTTTAAGCCCAACCCTGCGGCTTCGCAAGCTAGGCTGCCGCGCTAATTCCGCAGCGCGCCCGCAACTAGCTTATGCAACTTTGAGTGGATTGCATCATTGCCGGCCAGAAACTCGCTGCGTTCCATCGCGCGGTCACCGCCACGGAAATCAGTCACAAATCCCCCCGCTTCGCGCACCAGCAGCATTCCCGCCGCAACATCCCATGGCGACAAATCTGCCTCCCAATAGCCATCAAAGCGTCCCGCCGCGACCCACGCCAAATCAAGCGAGGCAGCGCCAAAGCGGCGTATCCCAGCGACTTCGGGAGCGACCGCGCCGAAAATCCGGCTCCACTGCGCAAAATCACCGTGGCCAAGGAAGGGAATACCCGTCGCAATCAACGCCTCAGACATGTCGCGCCGCCCCGACACGCGAAGACGCTGATCCTGAAGCCAGGCCCCCCTGCCCTTTTCGGCCCAGAAGCTTTCATCCGTCAGCGGCTGATAAACCAATCCGGTTGTGATTTCGCGTTTACCATTCGCCAATGGCTCTTCAACCGCAATTGAAATTGCAAAATGCGGCATGCCGTGAAGGAAATTGCTGGTGCCATCAAGCGGATCGATGATCCAGCGCGGCTTGGTCGGATCGCCCTCAATTTCGCCAGCCTCTTCAAGCAAAAAGCCCCAATCCGGGCGCGCGTGGAGCAGGTCGTCGTAAAGCGAGCGTTCGGCCTGTTGATCGGCCTTTGAAACAAAATCCGCAGGCCCTTTTCGGCTCACCTGCAAGTGTTGAACCTCGTTGAAATCACGCCGCAGTTTCGCCCCTGCTTTGCGCGCAGCACGGTCCATGATGGTCAGAAGACCTGAGTGGGATACCATCGGGGTTAATCCGCCCGCTTCACATATTCCTGCGCATAAACGTCAACCACAATCCGCGTGCCGGCACCAATATGGGGCGGCACCATGATGCGCACGCCATTTTCAAGGATAGCTGGCTTGTATGAAGACGAAGCGGTTTGCCCTTTTACTACGGCGTCAGCCTCTACGATCAGAGCTTCAATCTGATCGGGCAATTGCACTGAAATCGGTCGATCTTCCCACAATTCCATCACGACATCCATCCCATCCTGTAAGAAGGCCGCCGCATCACCTAGGATGCCCGCATCAAGCGTCGTCTGCTCATAAGTGACCTTATCCATGAACGTCAGCGCATCGCCATCAGCGAACAGAAATTGGAAATCAGTCGTCTCTAACCGCACTTTTTCAAGGCTTTCCGCCGAGCGAAACCGCACATTATTCTTGCGGCCATCAATCAGATTCTTCATTTCGACCTGCATATAGGCGCCGCCCTTGCCAGGTTGCGTATGCTGGATTTTGACCGCGCGCCAAATGCCGCCTTCATATTCGATGATGTTTCCGGGACGGATTTCGACCGCGTTGATTTTCATGATGGGCAACCCTGCCTGAAAGATGAGTGATGGCAGGCCCCTAGCGCGGTGCGGCGAAACGAGCAAGGCACGGCGAATTTGTTCAATCAGAGCGCAATCCTGCAAGACAGAGGGCCTGCCGCGTGCAAATGCGGGGGCAAAGCTTCATACGAGTGACACAATCATGCACAATTCCAATCAAAACCATCGAAAACAGACAAATTCGCCGATTGCAGCAGGCCAGTTTGGATATAAAAGCTGTCAGGCTTTGTTCGTTATCCCCAAAGACGCGCCGCTGCGCGCGCCCTTGGCTACGGCAATCGCTCAGCAAACAAAGCCGCGAACGCTTTAACTACTGCTTCCTCGCCGTCTGGATAGGCCCAGACCGACCCGGACGCCGCGATAAAATCAGCCCCTGCCTTGACCAAAGAACTCGCATTTTGCGGCGTGATTCCGCCAATCGCGACGCAGGGCGTGCCAAACAACGTCGTCCACCAACCCAGTATCGCCTTATCTGCGCTATGTTCAGTCATTTTCGTGCCTGATGGGTAAAAGGCGCCAAAGGCCACATAGTCAGCCCCCTTTTCCCCGGCTTCCATCGCAAGGTGGCGGCTGTTGTGACAGGTAACGCCGATTTGCACATCGCGGCCCAATATGTCGCGTGCCTCGCGCGGATCGCCGTCATCCTGGCCCAGATGCACGCCGTCCGCTCCCAGCCGCTTGGCAAGGCCTATGCTATCGTTGATGATGAAGGCCGTATCGTGATCGGCACAAATGCGCCGCAACGGTTCAGCAGCTTTGGCTATCTCATGATCATCAATCCCTTTCAACCGCAATTGAAACGCCGCGATGGGCGCAGCGCCAAGTGCCGCCTTCAATCGCTCGGCAAAGACATCTGTGATCACCGGGGGCGATATCAGATATAGCTGACACGGCGGACGCTTTTCGGGTGAGAATTGCGCGGCAAAGCCGGGGTCGAGTGCATTATTGTCGTCGATTTCCATATGTCCCTTATAAGCAGATTCATCTTATAAGCGAGATCATGCCGATTTCGCCGCAGAAATACGCCGTTCAGCCCCGCAAATGCGCGACTGTGCCCCTTTCCGCTCAGGCTTTGATGGTCGAAGCAGCGTAGATCTCTTCTATTGCCGATGAAAGCGACGCATTGAACTCCGCGTCGGTCATCTGGTGCCGCAGATCCTCGAGCAAAGCGCGTGAAAAGCTGGCGATCATGCCATCATTCTGCGCCAACTGCGCGCACGCTTCGGGGCGCGCAAATCCGCCTGACAAAGCGACGACGCGCAACACGCGCGGATGATTGACAAGCGGCGTATAGAGCCCCGCGACCGCTGGAATGCTGAGCTTGAGCATAACCTTTTCGGTTCCCGGCATAGCATCGAGCGCTTTCACCAATTCTTCTAGCAATATCTGGTCAGCGGCGGCGCGCTCTGCGCTCTTGATGTTGATTTCGGGTTCAAGCATTGGGACCATTCCCGCCGCAAGCACTTGCAGGCCAACGTCAACCTGCTGCGCAACAATCGCTGCAATCCCGTCGCGATTGGCGAGATTGATGACCGACCGTTCCTTTGTGCCAAATACGTTCAGGCCCTTGGCGCGTGCCAGCAGCGCATCAAGCTCTGGCATGGGCTTCATCATCTGAACGCCGTTCGCTTCGTCCTCAAGGCCCTTGTCGATCTTGATGAAGGGAACCACGCCGCGATCCCACAGAGCATGCGGCGTAGGCTTGCCGTCAACTTCGCCGTCCATTGTCCGTTCAAACAGGATCGCACCAATCACCTTTTCGCCAGTGAAGCATGGCGCGGTGATGATCCGACTGCGCATGTCGTGGATCAGCGCATACATTTCGGCGTCGCCTGAGTAGGTTCCTTCCTCAATGCCATAGCCCTTGAGCGCCTTGGGCGTCGAACCGCCGCTTTGATCAAGCGCGGCGATGAAGCCATGGCCGCTCACGATTTTGTCGAGCATGTTTACGTCAGACATTGGATATTTCCCCTGTTGCCAATGAAGATTGTTTATATCAGGCGACCATGAGCGCCGAAACACCGGGCAAGTCGCGCCCTTCCATCCACTCTAGGAACGCGCCACCTGCGGTTGAGACGAAAGTGAAATCATCGCTCACACCCGCCTGATTGAGCGCTGCGACTGTATCGCCGCCACCCGCTACCGAAATCAGTGATCCTTCGCGGGTCAGCGCCGCAGCTGTTTTTGCCAACGCCACTGTCGCAACATCGAAAGGCGGCGTTTCAAACGCGCCCAGTGGCCCGTTCCAGACGAGCGTGCGGCAGGTCTTCAGCACGTCGGCCAGCGCCTCAACCGCTGCTGGACCGACATCGAGGATCATTTCATCAGCCGCTACCTCGTGAACATTCACCGTCCTCAGTGGCGGATTCGCGCGAAATTCCTTTGCCACAACCACGTCATAAGGCAGATGGATCGTGCAGTTTGCCATCTCTGCCGCCGCCATGATCGCATCTGCCGTGCTCGCCAGGTCATGCTCGCACAACGATTTGCCGACATTCACACCGCGCGCAGCGAGGAAAGTGTTCGCCATCCCGCCGCCGATGATGAGGTGATCCACGCGGCTCACGAGGTGCCTCAGCACGTCGAGCTTGGTTGAGACCTTAGCACCACCCACAACCGCCGCTACGGGCTTCTCAGGGGCTCCCAGCGCCTTTTCAAGCGCAATCAGCTCCGCCTGCATCGCGCGGCCTGCAAATGCGGGCAGAACATGCGCTAGCCCTTCGGTAGAGGCATGTGCGCGGTGCGCGGCGGAAAACGCATCATTGACGTAAAGATCGCCCAGCTTTGCCATTTGTGCGACAAAGGCAGGATCATTGGCTTCTTCACCGCAGTGAAAGCGCGTATTTTCGAGCATGCAGATTGCGCCATTGGGCAATTTGTGCGTTGCTTCAGCCGCTTCGTCGCCAGCGCACGCTTCATGGAAACGAACGTCACGGCCCAAGACGGCTGAGAGGGCTGGCACAATCTGGCGCAGCGACATGTCGGCCACAACCTCACCCTTGGGCCGCCCGAAATGGGCAAGAACCAAAACCTTTGCACCGCGATCAGCTAGTTCACAAAGTGTCCCAACACTTGACCGCAAGCGTGTATCATCTGTGACGACACCACCATGCATCGGTACATTCAAATCTTCGCGGACAAGCACGCGCTTACCCGCAATATCACCCATATCGTCAAGCGTGCGGAAAGCCATCAGATCAGCTTCGCCATCGCGCCCGCTGTATCAACCATCCGGTTCGAGAAGCCCCATTCATTGTCATACCAGCTGAGCACGCGCACGAGCTTGCCGTCGATGACGGCGGTCTCAAGGCTGTCGATCGTCGAGCTAGCGGGGCAATGATTATAATCAATCGAAACAAGTGGTTCGTCGCTATAGTCAAGAATGCCTTTGAGCGCACCTTCTGACGCGGCCTTAAGCAAAGCATTTACTTCATCACGCGTCACATCGCGTGACGGCGTAAACGTCAGATCAACGATGCTGACATTGGGGGTCGGCACGCGGATCGCAGCACCGTCCAGCTTGCCCTTGAGCTCCGGCAACACTTCCGAAACAGCACGCGCTGCGCCCGTTGTTGTTGGAATCATCGACATGCCAGCAGCGCGCGCGCGGCGCATATCGCTGTGGATTTGATCGAGGATCTTCTGGTCATTGGTATAAGCGTGGATCGTTGTCATCAAACCACGTTCAATACCAATGGCATCGTTTAAGACTTTCGCTACTGGTGCCAGACAATTGGTGGTGCATGATGCATTCGAAACGATTTTATGCGCTGCGGTAAGCTTGTCGTGATTGACGCCATAAACGACTGTCAGATCAACATTCTTGGCTGGTGCCGAGATCAGGACGCGCTTTGCCCCGGCTGTCAAATGCTTTCCCGCACTTTCTGCGTCGGTAAAAAAGCCAGTGCATTCAAGCGCGATATCAATTCCGTTAGCAGCATGTGGCAGCTGGGCCGGATCGCGTTCCGCCGTCACCGCAATACGCGTTCCGTTGACGATAATGTCAGTGCCATCCGCAACAACTGTGCCGGGAAAGGCCCCGTGAACACTATCGCGCTTGAAAAGCAACGCATTGGCTTTGGCGTCGCCAAGATCGTTGATCGCGACCAGCTGAAGCCCGCAATCGGGACGTTCGAGGATAGCCCGCGCCACCAGTCGACCAATCCGTCCAAATCCGTTAATCGCTACCTTTGTCATTGCCAATTTCCTTATACATCCAATTTTTCAATAATTTGCGGCACGATCTTATCAATCGTCAATCCAAAATGATCATAGAGCGCCGCAATCGGTGCTGATGCGCCAAAGCTGTTAATGCCAATCGTTAAGCCATCGCGACCCGTATAACGTTCCCAGCCCATCGTGACCCCCGCTTCGATCGACACCGTCAGCAAGTCGGCGGGTATGAGATCCCGTCGATATGCTTCACTTTGCAGGTCAAACAACTCGCGGCAGGGCATCGAGATGACATCGACGCCGACGCCCTGCCCCTCAAGCACCGCCGCAACCCCGAGCGCGATTTCCACTTCCGAGCCCGTGGCCACAATCGCAACTTTTCGCGGGGACTGCGCCGCCCGAAGCCGATATCCGCCGCGCGCTGAACGATTTTCGCTCACATCATCGCGCACAGTCGGCAAATTCTGACGTGATAGCGCCATAATCCCCGGCCCATCGCGTCGCGCAACCGCAAGCGCCCAGCATTCCGCCGTCTCGATCACGTCGGCGGGGCGATAGACATGCACATTGGGGATCATGCGCAGGCTCATAATCTGTTCAACAGGTTGATGCGTGGGCCCATCCTCACCGACGCCAATGCTATCATGGGTCAAGACATAGATGACCCCCACACGCTGCAATGCCGACAAGCGGATGGCGGCACGGCAATAATCGCTGAAGATCAAAAAGGTGCCGCCATACGGGATTATGCCGCCGTGGAGTGCCATGCCGTTCATCGCGGCGGCCATCCCAAATTCGCGGATGCCATAGTTGATATAGCGACCTGAATAATCGCTCTTATTCAATGTATTGGTTGATTTAGTTCGCGTGAAATTTGAACCGGTCAGATCCGCCGAGCCACCCATCATTTCGGGCAGCGCCGCCGTGAGTGCGGTCAACGCCATCTCCCCGGCTTTGCGCGTTGCGATCTTGGGGGCGGATGTCACATTAGTTTCGAGCAAAGCCGTCAGACCAATATCAGCAGGCCGTTCATTGTTAAGACGACGCGTGAACTCCGTGCCAGCAGCGCTTTCAGCTAGACGTTTTTCCCACTTGGCGCGCTCGTCAGAACAACGCGCGCCGGCGGCATGCCACGCTGCGGCAATGTCGCCTGGTATCTCGAACGGGGCATGTGGCCAATTCATAGCGATGCGCGCAGCCGCCACTTCATCCGCGCCAAGCGCCGAACCGTGCGTCGCCGACGTGCCTTGCTTGTTCGGCGCGCCCTTACCGATCAGCGTCCGGCACGCGACGAGCGACGGGCGAGGGTCAACAATTGCGGCCTTCATCGCTCGGTCGATGTCAGCGAAATCATGTCCGTCACACTGTTCAACATGCCAGCCAGTGGCTTGATAACGCGCCGGAATATCCTCACAGGTTGAAATATCGGTGGCACCGTCAATCGTGATGCGGTTATCATCCCATAACACGATCAAGCGCCCCAGCCCGAGATGCCCGGCAAGACCAATAGCTTCGTGGTTGATTCCCTCCATCAAGCACCCGTCACCGGCAACAACCCACGTTTTGTGATCGACCAGATCATCGCCAAAAACGGCGTTAAGATGACGTTCGGCAATCGCCATGCCAACGGCCATAGCCAGTCCCTGGCCAAGCGGACCGGTGGTTGCCTCAACGCCTTCAAGCTCAAAATTTTCGGGATGCCCTGCACACGGGCTATGCAACTGGCGGAAGTTGCGTATGTCGTCGATCGTTGGCGCGGCATAGCCGGTCAAATACAAAGTGGCATAGGCCAGCATCGACCCATGGCCCGCTGACAACACAAATCGATCTCTGTCAGCCCATTTAGGAGCTTGTGGATCATATTTCAGATATTGTGTGAAGAGCATTGTTGCGACATCGGCCATCCCCATCGGCATGCCTGGGTGACCGCAATTGGCAGCTTGCACCGCATCCATTGACAATGCCCGGATTGCATTGGCAAGCTGTTGATGGGTAACGGTCATGACGTTCCTTTGCGCGGAGAGCAGCGTTGGTGTTCCGGGAGGAACCGCGCTACGCTTTGTCAATCCTTGGCGCGGGCGTCAACCGTGGTGACGCATCAAACAGGGGAGATACTTGCAGCGTTTGATTCCTGTGCTATTCAGATGTCATGGCAAGTGATGCGACCATTATGGCTGTTAGTCGGCTTGAATCAGCTCTGAAACGAATTGAAGCTGTCGCGGCGCGCGTTGCCCAACGTAATGCGGTTGAGTTGCCGATCAACGAACTGAAAGCCCGCCATGAGGCGTTGCGCCGAGAAGCGACCACTGCGCGTGACGAAATTGCGCGGATTATTGCCGCTGAGCCTACCGAGGGCCATCGTTAATGGCCTCGGTAACCTTAGATATTGGCGGCAATCAGTACGCCGTATCGTGCCGTGACGGCGAAGAGCTGCACCTCAAATCACTCGCCGCCATCGTCGATGCCAAGGCGACCGAAGCACGCGGCGCGGTTGGCGGGGCTGGCGAAGTGCGACAATTATTGTTGGCCGCTTTGCTGCTCGCAGACGAGCTCGATGAAGCGCGTAAGGCTGCAATTGCGCCAGTGGAACAGCCCGCCACTGCATCTCAGCCTGCGGCTGAAACGGAAGACGCGCTCATCACCCTTGCCGATTATGCCGAGTCTTTGGCGGCAAGGCTTGAGAATATGGCCAACACGTCCTAAGTTGGCATCGGCGGATACTGCCCGGTGCGCGCTTTTGAACATCCCTGAGGCGATTATTCTTCCTAGGGGGCTGGCCCTGAGCAGATCCTGGTCTGCTTTATCTGGTCCCCACCTGATGCTTACGGCGTCAGAGGATATTCTAGCAAACGGCCACGGTGGTTCCGCCAACTACCCTGAGAAATGGATCGCAGGACGTGGATTTATCAAAATCGCAGTTGCGATCATGTTTGAGTAAAGTGCGAGATGAATTTGTAATCATTCAAAATTGTTCGTGGCATGCTGCCAAAACATGGCCACAATCATTGATCGACTTGGCGCTCGGAGCCACATGTGTAGCAGGCTATGTTCCGGTCAAATCTGAAGCCGATGTGACGTCACTTTTGCATGATTTGGCAGCGCTAGGGGTTAGCATTGCGCTGCCCTATCTTGCATCGCGCAATGCCGATCTGGTCTTCAGAGAATATGTGAAAAATGATGTTTTAGACATTGCTGCTCATGGATTTAGACAGCCAAAGCCGATGATGCCAATATGTGAGCCTGACGTCATTTTAACCCCGCTGATCGGGTTTGACCGGACAATGTCACGGCTTGGGCAGGGGGCAGGCCATTATGACCGGGCTTTTGCACGCAATCCCGCTGCCCTGCGGATTGGCGTCGCGTGGAGTGTTCAGGAAGATGAGGAGATTCCGACTGATCCATGGGACGTTGCACTTGATGCCGTCCTTACCGAAAAAGAGTGGATAATTGGCCCGCAATCGCGGATAAGCGCGTAATGGAACCGAGCTGGCGCAAACCTTTTGGCATTTTGATGATGCTGGCCATGATTGCCTTGTGGGTGATCATCGTCACAAGCTTTTCGGGCCTGATCGCCCAAATGCCCGGCATCATTCAAGGCATAATCTATGCGATTGCCGGGATTATCTGGATATTCCCCTTAAAACCGCTCCTCGCATGGATGGAGACGGGCCGCTTCCGCTGAAAGAGCGGACGGAAAATGGCGCGAGTGACGGGGCTCGAACCCGCGACCTTCGGCGTGACAGGCCGACGCT
The DNA here is from genome assembly GCA_046153565.1 of Sphingomonadaceae bacterium. Taxonomy (GTDB): domain Bacteria; phylum Pseudomonadota; class Alphaproteobacteria; order Sphingomonadales; family Sphingomonadaceae; genus Aquisediminimonas. Next base: position 14,847 of record JBJXDU010000074.1, on the reverse strand, counting down.
CTAACCAACTGAGCTACACCCGCGCATCTGGGTGAGGCGCGGCTGTTAAGCGAGGCTCCCGATAGTGTCAAGCGCTTCCAAACCAATAGGCTATTTTCGCGGACGCTAATCCCTCAGGCACCTGCGCCACCGACGCCACTTTTGCGATGTCGTGGCGTCACATTTGTGATGCTTTGTTTACCAAATCTTTCCGGTTGGGGCCGTAAAGCCCTCGCAAGAGTTTTTACCATTGCGGGGTCAACATGCGTCACGAGAGTTTCTGGTCAATCGAAAATGTTCAATTTGCGCGCTTATTGCCGCTCGTCGTTGCGACAGCGTCGATCGGCTTTGCGACGCCCGCAATGGCGGCCGGCACGACTGCCGGCACGACAATTTCGAACACGGCCACGGCAACGTTCAACGATCCTGCCGGAAATCAACAATCACAGCCATCGAACACCGTCGATATTCTCGTCGATGAACTCCTTGACGTGGTAGTGGATGCAACCGACGCGAGTGACGTTGTGGTGACGCCGGGCGCAACGCAGCGTGTACTGACCTATAGCGTTACCAACAGCGGCAACGGCTCCGAAGCATTCCGCCTGACTGCCAACCCGACAATCGGTGGTGATCAATTTGATCCGACCGTAACCTCAATCGTGATCGACAATGGCGACGGCGTTTTTGGACCTGGCGACACAGTATATGTCGCTGGCTCAAATGATCCCGTGCTGGCGCCCGATGGCAGCGTTACCGTGTTCATCCTATCAACAATTCCAGCGGGCGCAGTGGATAGTGACCGCGGCTTTGCGGAACTGACGGCGGCGGCGGTCACGGGCACGGGCGCACCGGGCACAACCTTCCCCGGCGCAGGCCAGGGCGGTGGTGCCGCCGTTGTGGGTTCAACTGGGGCCGACAGCACAGATCGCGGCGCCTACATCATCCAAAGCGCCACATTGTCATTTGTAAAAAGCGCAGTGACCGCCGATCCATTTGGCGGCACCCGGCCCGTTCCCGGCGCAATCGTGACCTATACATTGGTGGCGACCGTTTCCGGGTCGGGCTCGCTCAGCAATGCGCAGATTTCCGATACGGTGCCCATTGGCACCACGTATCAAGCGGGCACCATCACATTGCAAGGCGGCGCGCTCACCGACGCAACTGATGGCGATGCTGGCCAGTTTACACTTGGTGCGGTGTCAGTATCGCTCGGCACAGTGCCTGCGGGTCAAACCCGCACGGTCACATTCAGAACGAAGATCAACTAATGGCTAAGCTGATCTCATCTTTTCTGGTCGCGCTTGCCGCGCTGTTAAGTTCGTCGGCGGCGCTGGCGGCTGACGGCGTTGCGCTGACAAGCGCAGTGTTTGTTGAACGGTTCATTGCCGACAATGACGGGAAAACCCGTGTCGTTTTGCAAGAACCAAAGGTCGTAACCCCAGGAGACAAGATGATCTTCGTTCTCAATTACCATAATGTGGGACGAGCATCGGCGAACAATTTCGTCGTGACAAATCCGATGCCGAGCGCAGTGGCTTATGAGGCAACCAACGATCCCGCGGCTGAATTATCAGTTGATGGCGGGCGCACGTGGGGCCCGCTTCACGCCCTCAAGACACGCGAAGGCGACGGAAATTGGCGGGCGGCGCGCGCCGAAGATGTGACGCACGTTCGTTGGATGATGCGCACCGCGATACCGGCAGGCGCTCAAGGAAAACTAAGCTTTCGCGGGGTCGTCCGCTGAATAAACCCCGCAGTGTGTGCCAGCGGGAACATGTAACCGGCACGAAATGAATGAAACCCAAGCAAGACAGGAATGAGACCTAACATGACCAACAGCATCAAACTCTTCGCCTCGGCGAGTGGTGTTGCAATCGCACTGATCGGGGCAAGCCCCGCCTTTGCGGTTGGTACAACCGCTGGCACGGATATCGTCAACACAGCAACCGTAAACTATTCGGTTAACTCGGTATCGCAAACTGCGATTACCGCGCAAAACACACTTCGGGTTGACCGTCGTGTAACCGTTTCAGTTGTCGAACTCGGCAATGTCACAACATCTGTGACGCCAGGACAAGGCAATGTCGCCGGAACACCACAAGCGGCAACGGCATTCACCGTTTCTAACTTGTCAAACGCGCCGATTGATATCGGGTTGACCGCAACCAACTTTGCTGGCGGTGCGGCTCCTCACGGTGGCACGGACGTCTTCGATCCAACAAGTCCCTACACCTTCTATATAGAATCAGGCACTGTTGCAGGCTTTGATCCTACTGATACGCTCGTGACATATCTCGACCAGATCCCGGCCGATGGCACGCGCACCGTCTATGTGGTTACGGCTATCCCGACAACGGTGACTAACGGCCAAGTTGCCGCAGTCCATCTGACCGGAACGGCAAGAGAAGCTGACGTAGCGGGCACACAAGGCGCTGTCATTACCGCAACCGGCGGACCAAACGGTCAGCTAACCACGGAAACCGTGCTGTTTGACGCAGCTGGCACTGCCGCTGGCGATGTAGCCAATGATGGCCGGTCAAGCGATGATGACGATTACACGGTGCAAGCACCAGTTTTGACCGTCACCAAGCTTAGCCGCATTATCGCTGACCCTGTCAACTTGGTAACCGCAGGCGCCCCTGACAATGTCAGCGCAGTGGCCAACGCCAATGCCAAGGCAATTCCGGGGGCTTATGTCGAATATTGCATCACCGTTGCCAACGCAGCAGGCGGCGCAACCGCGACAAACGTCGCGATCAGCGACATTCTGTCAAACCTTGCTCTGACACCTGTCACTTACGTTAGCGCCTTTGGCGTTTATGAAGGTGGCACGGTGGCAAGCGGCGTTTGCTCAGGTGGCACCAACACCGGCGCTTTCAATAGCACTACCAGCACAGTGACTGGTTCACTCGGTTCAATCGCAGCGGGAACGACGAGAGCCGTCTATTTCCGCGTAACGATTAATTAAGGTAACAGGAGAAGGGTCGTCGGCTTTGGGGCCTTGTGCCGCCGACCCTTTCCTGCAGTAACATGCGTAACACCTTCAAAAAATTGCCGGCCCTGTTCTTTGGCCTTTGTGCAGCGATAATTACCGTTCTGCCTGTGACTAGTCACGCCCAAACGGTTTCAAATACCGCGCAAATTCAGTGGGATGTAGGCAGCAGCCGCATCGTGCGCAATTCGAACCGCATCGATATTGCGGTCGAACGCACACCCATCACACCCTCAGCGTTTTCGCTGTTTCATTTTTCAGGTAATCCCACCGCACAATCTCTATCCATACCGGTTACGATGTGCCGTGGGAGCAGCGGCGAACGGGCGATCACGCTTGACGGCGCCTTTGCCAATACGAACCAATCACCTGCAGCCGTTGTACCTGCCACGCAGATCCGTGCGGGTGAACCGTTAATTGTATCGCTAAGCTCGCCCCGCGATAACCTAGATCCGAACGCAATTGATACCAAATCAGTTCGTCTTGAGACACCCGCCGGCGACTCCGAACTGATCATTTTATCCGAAAGCGCAGCGAATAGCGGCATATTCATTGGCGTGATCCGCACAGCGGCCATTCCACCGAGTCCGATCCGAGGCGATTGCGTTTTATCGGTTCGCCCTGGTGAGGTTTTGAACCTATCAGGATTAGATGGACAAAGCGGCAATTCGATTGCCTCAATGCCTGTGGACATCTTGATCGATCCATTTGGTGTTATATTTGACAGCGGTGACGCCACTCCCGTTGCGGGTACGCGCGTCACGCTGATTAACGTCGCGACTGGCCAACCTGCGCAAGTGTTTGGCGATGACGGCGTCTCCGCTTATCCCTCAACGGTGGTTGCAGGCACGCGCGTGACCGATAGCAGCGGCACCATTTATGATTTTCCGGCGGGCGAATACCGCTTCCCCTTTGCACGCCCTGGCACGTACCGGCTGCTGATTGAAACACCTGCGCCATATACTGCACCGTCGCGCGTTACCCCCGCTGAAATTCAGGCCGCTGGATTGACTCGCCCGGGTGGAGAACCGTTCGCCCTGACAAGTGCGTCTTACGGTGCTCCCTTCACGCTAACCGACCCGCAGCCTGTGCGCATCGACGTTCCCGTTGATCGTCCCGGCGGCGCGCTCATCCTGACCAAAACTGCCTCGGTTCAGCAAGCCGCGCCCGGCGACCTTGTCCAATACCGGGTGACGATCAGCAATAGCGACGCGACGCGGCAATCGGGCGCCATTACCCTCACCGACATCCTTCCCGACGCATTCCGGCTGCGCGTTGATACGATACGCTACAATGGCGCAGTAATTCCCTATACGGTCAGCGATAGGGCCAAACGGCTAACCATCAACGTTCCCCGTCTGGCAGCAAGCGCGAGCGGTGTGATCACTTACATCCTTGAAGTGCGCAGCGATGCGCGCGCGGGCACCGCGCTCAATCGGGCACAAGCCGCCGATGACCGCGGAGCGCAAAGCCCGGTTGTCGATGCGGCCGTCAAGATCGTTCGCGAAGCGATTGCCGACCGGATCACCATCATTGGTCGCGTTACCGATGGCGGCTGCACCATTGATCCTGACAGTGCCAATGGCATTCCCAACGTCCGCGTTATCCTTGAAGATGGCAGCTATGCAGTGACCGATAATGAAGGCCGCTATCATTTCGAAGGCGTGTTGCCGGGCATTCACGTGGTTCAATTTGATCCATCGACTCTGCCGTCGGGTCAAGTGCCCGCCGATTGTACACGCAATGCCCGCAGTGCGGGTAGCGCAATATCACGCTTTGTCGATGCGCAAGGCGGCGCGCTAGTTCGTGTCGATTTCCGCAGCCAAACCGGCCAAAATACCGCACGCGTTGAAGCCGAGCGCGTGCGCCGGGCACCACCGCCAACCGATCAAGCGGCGGCGGGTGCCGATCGTGATTGGCTTGCGGGCCAACGCGCGGGGATTGAATGGTTGTTCCCAGCGCCCGACCATAACCCCCGCACAAAAGCGATCCGCGTTGCTATCAAGCATTTCGCGAACCAAACCGTACGGCTGTTTGTCAACGGCGAACCCGTCAATCCGCTGGCATTTGATGGTTTGAGGAAAGATGCTTGGCAAAGCGCGGCTGTAAGCCTGTGGCGTTCGGTCGAACTGAGCGACAATGATACGCAGTTGCGCGCCGAAATTCTCGACCAAAATGGTGCCATCGTGCAGACGCTCAACCGCACTGTCCATTTCGCCAACGGTGCGCTCCGCGCTGAGCTCGTCCGCGAAAAATCGATCCTGGTGGCTGACGGCGTGACCCGTCCTGTCATTGCCCTGCGGATGTTTGACCGTTCGGGCGCGCCGACCCATCACGGTGTCACGGGCAATTTTGATGTCCCGGCCCCATATTTCCCCGCCGTTGAGGCCGACGCGCAAGCCGCAAAAACGCTTGCCGGGATTGAGCGCGGCCGCCCCACCTGGAAGGTCGATGGCGACGAAGGGATTGCCTATATCGAGCTGGAGCCAACAACGGCATCAGGCGGCCTTTCGATCACCCTACCCTTCCGCGATCAGCAAACAACCCGCAGCCAGCGCATTGACCTATGGCTGACGCCGGGCAAGCGCCCGTGGACGATTGTCGGGTTTGCGGCGGGTACTGCCGGGTTCAATACGCTAAACGCGCATGACGAAGCGCTGGGGGCCAAAGGCGACCATTTTTATACCGACGCGCGGGTTGCGCTTTATGCCAAGGGCCGGGTCAAGGGCAAATGGCTGCTGACGCTGGCGTATGACAGCGACAAGCGCACCGATGAAACGCGCTTTGGCGGTGTCATTGATCCGACCGCTTATTACACCGTTTATGCAGACCGCACCGAGCGTCGTTATGATGCAGCGAGCACGCGTCGCTTGTACCTAAAGCTTGAACGCCCGCAATTTTATGCGCTGTTCGGTGATTATGAAACGGGCCTAAACGATACGCAGCTGACGCGTTACAGCCGAGCGCTCAACGGGGTGAAGGCTGAGTATCGTTCAGAGCATGTTGCCGCGACTGCCTTTGCCGCCGACACGCCGTTCCGCCATCGCCGCGATGAACTGCAGGGCAATGGCCTGTCGGGCCCCTATGCACTCGGCGCGCGGAACATTCTGCCCAATTCGGAGCGGATTGTCATTGAAGTGCGTGATCGTCTCCGGTCCAATAAAATTGTCGAAAGCCGCGCGCTCGTTCGCCACATCGATTACGATATCGACTATGTCGCGGGCACATTGCGGTTCCGCGAGCCGATCCTGAGCCGTTCATCGACGCTTGATCCGCAATTCATCGTCGCCGACTATGAAGTTGACGGCGTCGGTGAACGCGTGACCAATGCGGGTGGGCGCGCGACGTGGACTAATGCGAAAAAAACGCTGATCGTCGGCGCGACCGCGATCCATAATGAAGATGATCGCGCCCGATCCAATGCCGGTGCCATCGACGTGCGGTATACGCCGACGACGGCCACCGAAATTCGGGCCGAATTTGGCGTGAGCGATGCCAGCGCGCGGCCCGGCCAAACCGGCGTTACCGAAGGCACATCAACCGCATGGCTGATCGAAGCCGAGCATCATAGCGGCGTTTTTGACATTCTGGCCTATGCCCGCGAATTGCAAAGCGGCTACGGCGTTGGCCAAATCAACGGCAGCGAAACGGGCACGCGTAAATTCGGGGTCGACGCGCGCGCACGGTTGCTACCCAATTTGACCGTCGCTGGTTCGGTCTATCAGGAACAGTATCTCGATAGCATTGGCCGCCGCCAAGCGGGCCGTGTGCTCGCCGAATATCGCGGTAAGGCGCTTGATCTGCGCGCGGGCGTCACGCTTGCCAATGATCGCTTGACCGACGGGCGCAGCGCGAATTCATCGATTTTGCAAGTGGGTGCGACCAAGCGCTTCTTTGAAGGCCGCTTGGAACTTGACGCTCAGACAGAAATTGCCATCGCCAAGACCGAAAGCATCGATTTCCCTGCGCGGCACAAATTCGGCCTCCGCTACAATGTCACCGATGATGTCACAATCGTCGGCAATTATGAAATTGCCAATGGCGATGCGATCAAAGCGCGCACCGCCCGCGTGGGTGTCGACGTAAAGCCATGGGTCGGCGGCCGCATCGCCGCGAGCGCCAATCAACAGACGACCGACGAATATGGTCCCCGCAGCTTTGCCGCGTTCGGCTTCACACAGTCGTTACCCGTCACCAAGAATTTGACCGTCGATTTCACCTTCGATGGCAACAAGACGATCAACAGCGCAGATCGCGCCCGCGTGCTCAACCCTGCGCAGCCTATCGCCAGCGGCGGTTTTGTGGGCAGTGGTGGCGTGATCAGCGAAGACTTCACCGCCGTGACTGCGGGCGCGACTTATCGCACTGACCGCTGGGCAATTGCGGGCCGCGCCGAAGTACGCGCCAGCGAAACCGGTGATCGGTATGGCATCACCGCATCAGCGCTCCGCCAAATCGGCGAAGGCCGCGCCTTTGGCGGATCGCTTAGCTGGTTCCGCGCGAACAGCAAGGTTGGCGTCACTACCGACGCCAAATCACTCGCGCTCAGTTGGGCACACCGCCCTGATGACAGCCGCTTCACACTGCTCGACAAGCTTGAATTGCGGTCGGACTCAGTCACCGGTGCGGTTTTTGGCAATCTTGGCCCCATCGGCGGCGCGCCGCTGACCGTCAGCGGTGACGTGAGTTCGCAGCGGATCATCAACAGCTTCAATGCCAATTGGTCACCCACCCAGAAGCGCAAAGATGGCAGCTATCTCGGCCGCAGTGAAATCTCGTTCTTCTGGGGCTCGCGCTATGTGTTTGACAAGTTGGGCAACGACAAGCTGTCGGGATGGAGCAACGTATTCGGTGCCGATCTGCGCTTCGATCTATCTGAAACCTTTGATATCGGCGCTGCCGGCACCCTGCGCCAGAATGCCAGTGGCCGGTCATATTCCTACGCAGGTGGCCCGTCGCTTGGCATCGCGCCGTTCAAAAATGGCTATGTCTCACTTGGCTATAATGTCGTTGGATTCGAAGACCGCGACTTTGAAGATAGCCGCTATACGCGCAGCGGCCCCTATGTGACGCTGCGGCTGAAGTTCGACCAGACGAGCCTGGCCGGTCTTGGGCTGGGGCGGAAATAGACTGATCAATCACCTCAGATGATATCCTTTATAGCATGATGACATTAAGTTGACCCGTCTACCCCGAGCGAAGTCGAGGGGCTTCATCTAGCGCAGTCGAGACCAAATCTCGGCTGCGCTCGAAGGTGTGTCTCGACTTCCACCTTTCGGTGGAAGTTTATCCCGAGCGGAGCCGAGGGGCTCGACAGAGACGGACCTGGATTGACTCCGTCAAATGTCATCACGCTCTAGTTCCCCGGCGAAGGCCGGGGCCTAGTCCTCTCACAAACAACGGGGCGAAGCCTCGGGATACCCGGCCCGTCAGGGCCCCTGCCTTCGCAGGGGAACAGGATGACCGACACGCAAATTCGGCACAACTAGCCTTTTGAAATCATGGCCGTTAAAGGGGCCTATGGACGCAACGCAGCTTCGGATCGCCCTTTTCAGCGGAAATTACAATTATGTGCGCGACGGTGCCAATCAGGCACTCAATCGCCTCGTTGGCTATTTGCTGAAATGTGGCGTTCAGGTGCGGGTCTATTCACCGACGACAGACAAACCAGCGTTTGAGCCGACCGGCGATTTGGTCAGTGTGCCCGCTTTTTCAATTCCGGGTCGACCCGAATATCGCTTTGCGCTCGGGCTGTCGCGGTCAGTGAGGCGTGATCTGGATGATTTCGCGCCAAATCTCATCCACGTATCGTCTCCCGATTTTGCATCGCACAGCGCGGTTCGCTACGCCCGCAAGCACAATTTGCCGGTCGTCGCCTCTGTGCATACGCGGTTTGAGACATATCCACGCTATTATGGTCTCGCCTTTGTCGAACCATTGGTCGAGGCGCTGCTCCGCCGTTTTTACCGGCGCTGCGATGCGCTCGTCACCGCGTCAGAATCGATGGCCCAAGTCCTGCGTGAACAGCGGATGAGCTACGACATCGGCATTTGGACGCGCGGCGTTGACCGCGACATTTTCTCGCCCGAAAAGCGTGATTTAGCGTGGCGCCAGGGTCTAGGCATCCCCGATGATGACGTGGTCATCGGCTTTCTCGGTCGCATCGTAATGGAAAAGGGACTCGACGTCTTCTCCGACACAATTGACCAATTGCGTTCGCGCGGAGTGAAGCACCGCGTGCTAGTGGTTGGCAAGGGCCCGGCAGAAGACTGGTTTAAAGCAAGACTGCCCGATGCGGACTTTGTCGGCTTCCAAAGCGGTGCTGATCTTGGCCGAGCCGTCGCCTCGATGGACATATTGTTTAACCCATCTGTTACAGAAACATTTGGAAATGTAACCCTTGAGATCATGGCCTGTGCCTTGCCCGTTGTCGCCGCGATTGCGACGGGGAGCGAGTCGCTGGTCAAAGACGGCGTCAACGGTCGCATGATCCGGCCCGGCGCAATTTCGGACTTTGCCGACGCTTTGCAGGGCTATTGCGATGATGGTGCGGCTCGCAAGGCAGCCGGCATGGCAGGCGAAAAGATCGCCCAGCGCTTCGGCTGGGATCCCGTCAACCAAGCGCTCGTCGACACCTACCTCCGCGTCCTGCGCCAACGCGGTGAAGGCGCCGGCGTCCCACCCCGGAGCAAAGTTCCCTAATTGGATTTTAATGGCCATAGAGACGTGCCAAAATGATTTGGCTGCCCGACCAGCTGGGCGATTAAAATCGCGTCTGGCGGCACCTTAAAATCGATTTTAGAGCCTATTTGGATTTTAACGTCGACTTCACGCCGAGGGCGTATCGGATGGTGAGGCCGCCGGGATGGCTTGATGGAGGCTGACAGCTTTACGACAAAGGTGCAGCGCCCTCCCCTTCCCTCCACGGACTCTGCGCGAAACTGGGTGAGGCAGTCGCGCATATTGGTTGGCAGCTTTGTTGGGGGGAGAGGACGGGCGGGTTTCACGCACGGGACTGGATGAGCTGCCATTCCTTGTTCAGCCCAAACAGGACCACGGGTGGGTTGTGTGGTTTTCTGTCGATGACAACTGCAAATTGCATGGTGCTTTCAGCCAGACGCCAGGGAACGTTGGCCTTGGCGCGCTCCATATTCAACTTGTCGCGGCGTTGCGCTTGTTCTAGGCTTCGAACATGGAAGGAAATAACGTCATCGGTGCATTTAGCGAGGAGCAAGCCTCCCGCATTTCTGGTGTGTCGATTTATCAGCTTCGCCAATGGGATAGCGAGGGATTTTTCCCTGCTGCCTTCGGTGTCGGCAAGCAGCACGTAGCGTTTGGTCGATTGTACTCATTCCGTGATCTCGTATCACTCCGAGTTCTAAACGACCTACGGAATGAAAAGAAAATTCCGCTCAGCCATTTGCGTGACGTGTCCGCGAAACTAAGCCATTTAGGTGACCAAAAATGGAGCGGGACGACATTGTACGTGCTGGGCAAGCGCGTTGTGCTTGAGGATCCCACGACCAAAAACCGGGAAGATATTGTCTCGGGCCAGAAGGTCCTCAACATTCCGCTCCGAGTCGTCATCAAAAACACGCGAGACCGAATCAAAGAACTCAACAACCGCAGCTCCGCAGTTGGTCTGTTCACGCGAGGCAAGTTTGTCTCGCACAACGAATTAGTTTTCAGCGGCACACGAATTCCGGTTGCTATGGTAATTGAGTTTCATGCGGCTGGCTATTCGCCCGCGAAAATTCTTCGGGAATTTCCCGACCTCACTGAAACTGATATTGAAGCGGCGGTCAGGGTGCATGAAGGTCGCGAAGCTGCTTAATGGCCGCTGAACGCCCAAAGCTCCGATTCTTCCTCGACCAAAACGTGCCCGATTCCATCTGCCGGTACTTGCGGGGGCGAGGACATAGTGTGCGTCTCCTTCGCCACACAATACCGGACAATTCACCCGATCCCGTGGTTGGCATGACCGCCCTGCAAGACAAGCGTATCCTCGTGACCTGTGATCGCGACTTCAATGCCCAACGATTTCGACAAGATCGTTTCGCTGAACTGAGTCGGATATGTCTGACCGGCGCCGGCCCAACCCTGTTGGCAGCCACGCAGGAACATATTGCGGTGCTCGAATTTCAGATGCCACGCTTTCCTGCAGGAGGTCGGATGGTTGCTCAACTTCAGCTTGGGATCATCCGTTTCCGCACTACCTAAGTCCCCGCATGACGAAGCCGTTGTTTGGGTATCGGCTCGCGGTTCCAGTGACGGCATCAGGTACAACAACCTCCAATTGATGTCCGCTTTCAAGGATCTAGCTGCGATCCCTAAACGACCGAAAACTTGTCGAAAACCACCCAACATTTTGCCTCATCGCCCTCGGATGCCTATGCTCACACCCCATGACCGATCTCTTCCCATCCCCGCCCCCGTCCCCGACCGCCGCCCCACTCGCCGAGCGCCTTCGGCCGCGCACGCTCCCCGAAATTGTCGGGCAGGCGCATTTGACGGGCGCGGAGGGAGCAATCGGGCGGATGGTGGCGGCGGGCAAGCTTGCCTCGATCATCCTCTGGGGGCCGCCGGGCACGGGCAAGACGACAATGGCGCGGCTGCTCGCCGATGCGGTGGGCTTGCGGTTTGAGGCGATATCGGCGGTGTTTTCGGGCGTGTCCGATTTGAAGAAGCTCTTCGCTGTCGCGAAGGAACATGCCCGCGCTGGCCAGCGCACCTTGCTGTTCGTTGATGAAATCCACCGCTTCAACCGGTCGCAACAGGATGGGTTTCTGCCCTTTGTTGAAGATGGCACCGTCATTCTGGTGGGCGCGACAACCGAAAATCCCAGCTTTGAGTTGAACGCCGCCTTGCTCAGCCGTGCGCAAGTGCTCATCCTCCACCGGCTTGATGCGACTGCGCTCGATACATTGCTGACTCGCGCCGAAGCCGTCGAAGGCCGCGCGCTCCCCCTGACCGATGAAGCGCGCGCGGCCCTGATCGCCAGTGCGGATGGCGATGGCCGGTTTTTGCTCAATCAAGCCGAAACACTGTTTTCGGTCGCGGTTGATGCGCCGCTGTCCCCCGCCGAACTATCCGCGCTGCTTCACCGCCGGATGCCCGTTTATGATAAGGATCGCGAAGGCCATTATAACCTGATCTCTGCGCTGCATAAATCGCTGCGTGGTTCGGATCCGCAGGCGGCGCTCTATTATCTCGCACGGATGCTCGTCGCGGGTGAGGAGCCGCTCTATGTGCTGCGGCGGCTGGTGCGTTTTGCGAGCGAGGATGTCGGCCTCGCCGATCCGCAAGCGCTGGTGCAATGCCTTGCGGCCAAGGATGCTTATGATTTCCTTGGCTCCCCCGAAGGCGAACTCGCGATAGTGCAAGCCTGCCTATACCTCGCCACCGCGCCAAAATCGAACGCGGCTTACAAGGCGCAAAAGGCCGCGTGGCGGGCCGCGCGTGACACGGGATCGCTGATGCCGCCGCCCAATATCCTCAACGCGCCAACCAAGCTGATGAAAGATATCGGTTATGGCAAAGATTATGCCTATGATCATGACAGCGCCGATGGGTTCAGCGGCGCCAATTATTGGCCCGCAGAAATGACTGCGCAGACACTCTACGCCCCCTCCCCGCGCGGCTTTGAAGCCAAGATCGCTGAACGGCTTGCCTTTTGGGAAACCAAGCGTGCTGCGCGCGGCTAGGCCAGTCACAATTTTGTCTCCCCACTGCAACGCTTCGTCGCTATGGTTAACGCTCGGTAAATGAGTAACACGGGGCTTAGCATATGGACTATTATTCAATCGATTGGGTGGCGGCGCAGGACTATGGCGTCAAAGCCGCTATTATCATTGGCATTTTGATCGTCACCTGGCTGCTGGCAAAGATCGCCAAATGGATGTTTGCCAGCCTCGTCAACCGAGTCGAATTGCTTCAGCGGTCGACAGGTTCGGGCGAATCGGTGGGCGCGTCGCTTGGGCAGATTGTCTCGCTGCTGATCTGGTTGCTCGGCATGATCGCGATTTTGCAGCAACTTGGTTTAGACAATGTGATTCGTCCGCTGCAAACTTTGCTTGATCAGATCATGGCCTTCATTCCCAATATCATCGGGGCGGCGGTGATCATGTTCGTTGGCCTAGTCGTCGCGCGGATTGCGCGGCAATTGGTTGAAACGTCGCTGAGCACGCTCAACCTCGATGCCTGGGCCGCGCGTGGTGGCGTTGATCAAGTGACAGGCAACAATACGATCAGCAAGACGATTGCGACGATCGTGTTCGTTCTGATCATCATCCCCATCGCGATTGCCGCGCTCCAAGCGCTTCAAATTTCGGCGATCTCAGATCCGGCAACGCAGATGCTGCAAACCGTGCTCAATTCAATTCCGCTGATCATCGGCGCGGTGCTCTTGCTTGGCATCGCCTTCTTCATCGCGCGCTGGGTGGGTGGGTTGATCGAACAAGTCCTGCCCGATCTTGGCTTTGATCGCGCGGTGCACGGCATGGGCATCTTCCCCGCTGAAACCAAGCCATCGATGATTGTCAGCCGGATTGCCTCGACCGCGATCATGCTGTTTTTCGCGATTGAAGCGACCAAGATGCTCAACTTTGGCGGCATTTCGGCGATACTTAACAATGTGCTCGAAATTGGCGCGCGCGTTGTGTTTGGCAGCGTGATCATCGCGGTTGGCTTCTTGCTTGCCAATTTGATCGCGGGGATCGTCAAGTCATCAGCCCAAGGCGGCAGCATGGGGCCAATGATCGTGCGCTTTGCGATTATGGGTCTCTTTGCCGCAATTGGCCTCAGCCAAATGGGCATTGGCGGCCCGATTGTCGAAATCGCTTTCTCGGCCATCGTGATTGCCGCAGCCGTTGCGGGTGCGCTGGCCTTCGGGCTCGGCGGGCGCGACGCGGCAGCGAAGGTGCTTGAGCGCATGCAGGACGACAAGTAACGTCAATGCGCTTTACCCGGTTTGCGGTGATCGATTGGTCTGGGGCCAAAGGATCATTGCATCCCGGGATCGCGCTGGCGCTCTGTGCTGCTGGCGACGCGGCGCCAAGCCTCATCATGCCCTCCACGCGCCACTGGTCGCGTAGCAGCATTGCCGAATGGGTGCGTGCGCAATCAGGCGATATTCTGATCGGCTTCGATTTCAGCTTCGCTCCGCCCTTTATAGCGCGAAGTAGTTATTTGCCGGGCGATGATGTGCCCACTCACGCCAAGCCGTTCTGGACCTATGTAGATGCTGTTTGCGATGACGACGATCTGGGTGCGGCATCGTTCCTCGAAACCAAGCATCGTCGCCATTTCTATTTCGGTGCCGCTGATGGAAAGAAGGCTGACTTTATGCACAACCGCGTCTGTGAAGCGCGCTACAATGCCAGCGGCGGCGGGAAGGCGTCAACGGTCTATGACGTAATTGGCGCGGCGCAAGTCGCGAAGGCAAGCTTTGCGGGGATGCGATTGCTAAACGCAGTCAATCCGACGCACCCGGTTTGGCCGTTCGACCTCGCACCAGCGAGTGGCCCGCTCATCGTTGAAATCTACACCAGCATCGCCGCGCGCGCGGCGGGCCTGCGCAAAGGACGCAGCAAGATTCGTGACCCGATAGCGCTTGATCAGGCTCTAGCTGCGCTTGGCACCGCGTCGCATACTCCGCTTGCCCACTATAATGATCACGCAACCGATGTGATCCTGACCGCTGCTTGGCTACGCAAAAACGCCGCAGACGCCGCATTATGGGAGCCTGCTTTGCTCACCGATGAAATTGCTGCCACCGAGGGCTGGACGTTTGGCATATCTTAAGGCTATGGACCTATCGCACTACTATGGCCGGCTTAGCTCAGTTGGTAGAGCACCTGATTTGTAATCAGGGGGTC
>JBJXDU010000073.1:0-5365 GCA_046153565.1 Sphingomonadaceae bacterium | reverse complement strand
AGAGTGAGATGATTTTAAACTGATCCGCTTATCCTGAGCAGCCGTTGAGCTTGTCGAAACGGCGTATCGAAGGACAGGTTCCGGACGTGGCAATACTGCTTCGATACGGGCTTTCGATGCTTCGCACTCAATCCCTACTCAGCATAAGCGGTATTGGCTCAACCTAAAGTCATCACGATCTAGGCCGCAACAGGGTTAGCCTAGCCTTGCCGTGATCACGCGGTGGTTCGCCGTCATAGCCTGCCACCGTAACCTCTTCACGGTTGCTAGTCTCAATGCTGATCAGCGCACTCGGCGCAATCCATCCCATCCGGGTCAATTTCTCAAGCGCCACAATGCCTGCGCCGGTTCCATAAGGGGGATCCATGAGGATCAGATCAAATGCCTGCGTCGCCGCACCCAGCGTCAACACCGATTGCGCCCGGATATCGGCGGTCGCGCCCAATTTGGCCACGTTGGTTTTGAGCGCGTCAAGCGCCGCCCGGTCGGTTTCTACGAAGGTGCAATGCGCAGCACCGCGCGATAAGGCCTCAAGTCCAAGCGCGCCCGATCCGGCGAATAGATCGGCGACTCGCAAACCTTCAAAACTGCCCAATCGGCTGACTAGCATTGAAAACAGTGCCTCACGCGTCCGATCAGCGGTCGGGCGCGTTGCATCACCCTTTGGCGCTATCAGCGTCCGTCCGCGCCACGCGCCCGCAATGATCCTCATTTGAGTGTTTTCCGGAACGCGACCAATTCGTGCTGCGGCACTTCATTGACGCCCCCGACGGGCATGTCAGCCAACACGAACGGGCCATAGCTGGTGCGAATGAGGCGGCTGACTTGAAGCCCGAGATATTCGAGTACGCGGCGCACTTCGCGGTTCTTGCCTTCTTTCAGGCGCATTTCGATCCACACATTAGCTCCCGTGCGGCGCTCAAGATTGGCATTGATACTGCCATAACGGACGCCTTCAATCTCCACGCCCATCATCAAATCTTCGAGCTGCGCCTGTGAGACATTGCCAAAGGCGCGCGCGCGGTAGCTCCGCTCGACACCCGTCGCGGGCAGCTCCATCTGGCGCTTGAACTCGCCGTCATTGGTCATAAGGAGCAAACCTTCGGTATTGAGATCAAGGCGACCAATCGGCATGATGCGCGGCAATTCGGTAGGCATACGGTCATAAATTGTCGGGCGGCCTTTGGGATCGCGTTCGGCGGTTAGCAGACCCGTGGGCTTATGATACATGAACAGCCGCGTTGCACTTGGCGCCTCAACCTCTTTTCCGTCAACTGTGACGCCGCGCAGCGAAGACAGGATTGTGGCGGGCGTATCAAGCACGACGCCGTCAAGTGCCACGCGCCCGCCCTCAATCATCCGCTCGATCTCGCGGCGCGAGGCTAACCCCGCGCGCGCCAGCAGCTTGGCAATTCGCTGCCCTTCGCTTGGGGCCACTCCCGGGCGGGGAACGGATTTTACGGGGGCTTTACGCGCCGGCTTGTAACCAATAGGATTTCTCATCCGAACCTCGGTAGAGACATTTGAAAGGATTTGCCATGCGCCTTCGTTTTGCCCTGCCTGCAATCGCTCTGTTGAGCGCCGCCGTCTATGCCCAGCCCGCTTCGGTGGGAGCGACGCCAGTGGCGATTGAGCTGTTCACGAGCCAAGGCTGTTCATCGTGCCCACCCGCCGATGAACTGGTTGAGCAATTAGCAAAAGAGCCCAACATCATCGTGTTCACACGGCCCGTGACCTATTGGGATCGATTGGGGTGGAAGGATACACTGGCGCGCGAAGAAAATACGGAATTGCAACGCGCATATGCGGCGCGCGGTGGCGTCGGGTCTGGTGTTTACACGCCCCAAGCGATGGTTCAGGGCCAGACGGCAGCGGTTGGATCGGATCGGGCTGCGGTCCGTCGGTTGATTGCCGCGCAAAAGGCAAATCCGGGGCCGGCGATTTCGGCGACAATTACCGCTGATGGTGGTCGCAGCGTTTCGATCAACCAAAATGTTCGAGCCAATGCCGCGGTGTCGCTCGTCGCACTCAAAGGCAATGTGGTCGTTCGAATCGGATCGGGCGAAAATGGCGGGCGTACCGTGCGCTATACCAACATTGTTGTTGCTGAAACGCCGGTTGGCCGGTGGAGCGGCGGTGCCGCCACGATACCCGTTTCGGGCGGCCTGATGAAGCGGGCTGGAGCTGATCGTTATGCCCTCATCCTGCGCGAAGGGTCTGCTGGTCGGATTATTGCGGCGCGGTATCTGTAACCCGCGCTTCAATCGCGTTGTGAAAATTCCGGATACCCGTTTCAAGCGTACCTAGCGTCAGATGCTCGACGGCACCTGACGCGAGGCCGATTTGGCCCAAAGCAGCAGCGCGGAAATCTTCGCCACCGAATACGCCGCCGTCGAGCAAGTCCCAGCTCCGTTGCCAATGCGACTGTGCTTTTTCGCTGGTCGGCTTTTCGGGGATCAGCATGAAATCCTCAACCAAAGTGCGATCAACCGATTGCGGCATCAGCACCATCAGGTTGACATAATCGGGGCTGACCACAACGACGGTCGCTGGAAAAAGCTGATAGGCGAAAGTCACCGCTGAACGTAGCTGCGGCCAATTGCCCATATCGATATCAGCCAGCTCAGCCGCGCGTCCGACCGCCGAACGCTGATGCCCGCCAATCGTATCGCCAGCAGTAACACCGTCTTTGAAAAAGGGGCCAATCGTGTTCGCATGGAGCCGCGTGACATGATAACTTTCAAGGAAAGCATCCATGATCAGCTTCCAATTGCCCGCCACATCGTGGGTGCGTCGCGCGAAGAGATGCTGGCCGCCTAGATTGAAGGCGTCAAAATCGGCGCCAAGCGTTTCAGTCTCGGAAAAATCCGCGTCTTCGCTGGGCGCAAACCAGATGAGACCACCAGCCTCTTTGGTCGGCAGGCGCTTTAACCGGTGATCGGCTTTATCAAGCCCGGGAAATGTTTCGGGACGCGGCATGCCGATCAGCGCGCCGTCGAGTGTGTAGGTCCATGCATGATAAGGGCAGACTAAGCGGCTCGCGCAGACGATATCATCGCCTTCAACCAGCCTCGTTCCGCGGTGTTGGCACACATTCAAAAACACATGCGCTTCGCCGCCTTTGTCGCGCGCGATGAGCAAGGGCAGGCCAAAGCCATCATGCGGCACCGCCATATTGGGCTCAGGGATCAGCGCTGAGGGCGCAATCACCTGCGGCAACTTATCAAAAAGTGCAGCCTTTTCGCGCGCAAACCACGCTGGATCGGTATAGCGGCTCGCCGCGACATGGGTTATCACGTCGCTACGGCGCGCTGCTCCGTCCGCAATCTGCTGCGCTAATGCCAGCTGACCCTTTGTCGGAACCATGTTCATAGGGACTATCCTTACACGATTATGCCGTTAGGTTTGCCTGAAATATGCAAGGGAGCAAGTGTTTTGAGTGAAACCAGCAAAGCCGTAGCGTCAGGCGATCAGAGCCTGTGGGGTGCGATCAAGCCTTATACCGAGCCGCAGCCGGTCGCGGCGCTGTTGCTCGGTATTTCATCGGGCTTTCCCTACGCCATGATCGGCGCGACGCTGACGACGCGGCTTGCGCAAGACGGCATCGATAAAAAGACTGTCACCGCGTTCACGCTGGCCTTCCTTGTTTATAATTTGAAATTTCTCTGGGCATGGATTGTTGACGGGGTGCGTTTGCCCATCATTGGCGCGCTTGGCCAACGTGTGTCATGGCTGATTGTTGCTGGTTGCATGGTGATATTCGCGGTGGTTAATCTGGCACTAGTTGATCCCAACGTTGATGATATCAAGCCAACTGTCCTAGCTGCGGTTATCGTTGGCATTGCCGGAGCGACCTTTGATATCGTCATCGATGCTTACCGTATCGAGATACTCAAGCCCTATCAGCTCGGTGTTGGCTCGGGCATGTCGCAATATGGCTGGCGGATCGGGTCGGCGGGGGCTGGCGCCTTGGCCCTTTATGTTGCGGCGCGCAGTGGTTGGTCTGCGGCCTATTTGTCATGCGCTGTGTTTGCGGTTCCCGCGATGATTGCGGGCCTATGGTTAGGCGAGCCCGAAGCGCGCAAAGTCACTATCGAACGCAAGGGGCTCGCAAATTTGCTGTCATCAATTGCGGGGCCGTTTCTGGAATTCTTCAAACGCAATGGCGCATTCCTTGTTTTGCTGTTCATTCTTGTGCACAAAATCGGTGACACGCTCGCCAATTTAACCTTCAGGTTGCTGTTTGATGATCTTAAATTCACCAACGATGAAATTGCCTTTTACGACGTTGGTATCGGATTTTGGGCCTATCTAATCGGAATCTTTATCGGTGGGATTATCTATGCGCGGCTTGGGTTGAAGCGCTCCGTGCTTATCGCTTTGGTGTTGATGGGTATTTCCAACCTGTCATTTGCCGCTCTGTCGCTCGCGGGGCACAGCAATTGGGGCATGGCCGGCGCGATTGGCTTTGAAAATATTGCCAGCGGCTACGGCGGCGTCGCGGTCACCGCTTATTTCTCCGCCCTTTGTAATATGAACTTCACAGCGGCACAGTATGCGCTTATTTCTGCTGGCTCCAGCATAGTTGGTCGTTTCGTGACGGGCACAACGGCGGGGGGATTGATTGAAACGATGGGCTATTTCAATTTTTATATTTTGACGACAGTGTTGGCTTTGCCTGGCATATTGCTGTTTTGGTTGATGATGCGATCAGGACTGGTTGACAGTTCGATAGGGAGTGCGGGGAACGAACAGATATGATCTACGCCGCCCTATTTGCGCTTGATTTGCTGTTCGCGCTGCATGCCTACCGGACGGGGCGGGCGCAATATTGGCCGCTCATCATCATTGTGTTCCCCGCGCTGGGTGCCTTTGCTTATTTTGTGTTTGAAATCATGCCTGAGTTGATTGGCCCGAACAGCCCAGTTGCCATCCGTGCGCGGGCAGGCAGGAAGATCGAACCGGTCAGCGCATTACAAGCCGCTGAAAAGGAGCTAGCGACGGTCGATACCGCCGCCAACCAGATGGCGGTGGCGGATGCGCACTTTGCGCTTGGTGCCTATCGCGCGGCTGCTGACCATTACCGCTTGGCACTTGAGCGCACCAACCGCAGCGACGCGCGGATCGAAACCAAGCTGGCAACGGCCTTGTTTGAAGCCGGACAGTTTGAAGAGGCCTATGCGATTGTTGATCGGCAAGAACCGCCAGTCGCAATTGGTGAAGCTGATCGTCTCGCGTTCCTCCGCGCTCGGATTTTGACTGAGCTTGGTCGCGCAGAGGAAGCGATTGCGACCTATGCTGACATTACAACGCGCTTGCCGGGTGAAGAGGCGCGGTGCCGCTATGCCGCGCTGCTGCTTGAACA
>JBJXDU010000072.1:0-59052 GCA_046153565.1 Sphingomonadaceae bacterium | reverse complement strand
TGGGCTGCAGACGCCGAGGCCGCCCTGCGATCAACCGTCGACACCGCGCGCATCGCCGGAAATCAGCCTTTCCATACCATCTTCGGTGCTATCTCCGCATGATCCGGCAGGGGGTGGGTAGTTACTTGGCCTGCGCGGACGCGGAGGAGGGCATGTTCGAGGATCATTGCATCTCCTTCGCTTTTACAGTTAGTGCCACCGCACCCGCACTATCTTGGCGTTCTTCCCCAATCTTGGCGGCTTTGCGCAAACCGACTTATTTCGCGCAAAGCCGCCAAGACTAAGAAAAGGCCGCTAAGGATTGTGCCACCACCTACTGATTCATCGAATCGAAGAAATCCTCATTGGTCTTCGAATCCTTCATCTTATCAAGCAGGAATTCCATCGCATCGATCGTGCCCATTTGCATGAGGATGCGGCGGAGCACCCACATTTTGCTGAGTTTGCCTTTCTCGACGAGCAATTCTTCCTTGCGCGTGCCCGATTTACCGACGTCAAGCGCGGGGAAGATGCGCTTGTCCGAAACCTTGCGGTCGAGGACGATTTCGCTGTTGCCCGTGCCCTTAAACTCTTCGAAAATCACTTCGTCCATCCGGCTGCCGGTGTCGATCAGCGCTGTGGCAATGATTGAGAGTGAGCCGCCTTCTTCAATGTTCCGCGCCGCGCCGAAAAAGCGTTTGGGGCGTTGGAGCGCGTTGGCATCGACGCCGCCCGTGAGTACCTTGCCCGAGCTTGGCACGACGGTGTTATAAGCGCGGCCCAGCCGCGTGATTGAATCGAGCAGGATCACGACATCCTTCTTATGTTCAACCAAGCGCTTGGCCTTTTCGATCACCATTTCGGCGACTTGCACATGGCGCGTTGCGGGTTCATCGAAGGTTGAGCTAACCACCTCGCCCTTCACGCTGCGCTGCATATCGGTGACTTCTTCGGGCCGCTCATCGATCAGCAGGACGATCAAGAAGACTTCCGGATGATTGTCGGTAATCGCCTTGGCAATATTTTGGAGCAGCACGGTCTTACCCGTGCGCGGCGGGGCGACGATCAATGCGCGCTGGCCCTTACCCTGTGGCGAGATAATATCGATCACACGGGCTGACTTGTCCTTGACCGTTGGATCGAGCGTATCAAGGTTGAGCTTTTCATCGGGGTAAAGCGGGGTGAGGTTATCAAAATTGACGCGGTGGCGCACGACATCGGGATCGTCAAAATTGATGAGCGTCACCTTGTTCAGCGCAAAATAACGTTCGCCATCCTTGGGGCCGCGAATTTCGCCTTCAACCGTATCGCCCGTGCGCAGGCCATATTTGCGCACCTGGTTGGGCGACACATAAATATCGTCAGGCCCCGCGAGATAGTTGGATTCAGGCGAACGCAAAAAGCCAAAGCCGTCTTGCAACACTTCAATCGTGCCCAACCCCATAATCTGTTCGCCATTTTCAGCCTCAACCTTGAGGATCGCGAACATCAGATCCTGCTTGCGCAACGTCGATGCGCCTTCGACGCCCAGCTCTTCGGCCATCGCGACCAGATCGACCGGGGTTTTCTTCTTTAAATCTTTGAGATGCATATATTATTCCATGAGTGAATATCGTTAGGGAAAACCGCAGGCAGCGAAAACTGGAATCAGGATGCTGAAAAATGAAAGCCGAATGGCAAGCGGATAGGCTTGGATAGGCCCAAGCCGTCCATTCGTCAAGTCTCACACTGACCGGTAAACGCCCTGCGGGCCGCGATGGGCGAAACCGAATCGCACTCATCGACTGTTCATTTGTCTAGCGGCAGAGCGTGACGCTGTCAAGCATTTGTTTTTGGTTTGTTCGAATTTTTCAGAATGGCTTCACGATCACCAGCACAACGATGATCGCGGTCGCTATCCCAGGCACTTCGTTGGCGAGCCGCAATGTTTTGCCGCTGAGCGCGCGTTCACCACGCGCGAGTTTTTTCGCATAACCCGCCATCCAGCCATGATAACCACTAAGGCCAAAGACCGTCAGCAATTTGAGCCAGAACCAGCCAAACGCAAACGCTCCACTTTGCCAGGCGAGCACCAGCCCCAAACCCCATACGACGAACATAGCCGGATTGAGGATGATCGTCAGCAGTCGCCGCTCGCGTTCGATCCACAGCGCATTTTCGGGCGAATCGGGCGCAGCTTCCTGATGATAAACGAAGAAACGCGGGAGCATGAACAGGCCTGCCATCCAGAAGATGACGAAGATCACGTGCGCGGCTTTGATCCAGTCATAGGCCATCGCGATCACCTCCCCCACGTGCATTTACCCACGAACATGCGCGAGCAACGCCTCAACATGCGCAATCGGCGTATCGGGTAAAATTCCGTGGCCGAGATTGAACACATGCGGACGTCCAGCAAAAGCGTCTAAAATCCGGTCGGCAGCCAATGTCAGTTCCTTCCCGCCCGCAATGAGGGCGAGTGGATCAAGATTTCCCTGCACGGGCATGCCATCGGGCAAATATGTGTTAGCCCAGACGGGATCGACCGTTTCATCAACCCCGACCGCCGAAACGCCCGTTTCGCGTGCATAAGCGGGAAGTTTGCCGCCAGCTCCTTTAGGAAAGCCAATGATTGGCGTCGCCGGATGAAGCGCGCGCAGCCGGTCAACGATGGTTACTGTCGGCGCGATCACCCACCGTTCGAATTGAGCGGGGGACAGGCTTCCTGACCAGCTATCAAACAATTGCACCGCATCAACCCCTGCCTTGATCTGGCCTGACAGATAATCGACCGTCATATCGATGATGGCATCGATGATTGCCTGAAAGGCTTGCGGATCGCCATAAGCATAACGGCGCGCTTCGGCTTGTTCCTTGCTGCCCTGTCCGGCGATCATATAGGTGGCGACGGTCCAGGGGCTGCCTGCAAAGCCAAGGAAGGTGGTCCGGGGGTTCAGTCTTGCGCGGACCTTCGCAACCGTCTCATAGACCGGCGCAAGGCGCTCAGGCACAGGTTCAAGCGTCGAGAGCAGATGATCAACCAAGCGTGGCGCTAAACGAGGCCCTTCGCCCGTCTCAAACCACAAATCCTGACCCAGTGCATGCGGGATCACGAGAATATCTGAAAAGAGGATCGCGCCATCAAAACCAAAGCGGTCGATCGGCTGCATCGTCACTTCCGATGCCGCATCGCTATCATTGACCAGCTCAAGGAACCCGCCCTTTTCGGCACGGAGCGCACGATATTCAGGCAAATACCGCCCCGCTTGTCGCATTAACCAGACCGGGGGACGCTCAGCAACGTGACCAGAGAGCGTGGCGAGCAATTTTGGCATTTCAGCGTCAGACATTGGCCACCCCTATCTTCCTCTTAAAAGAATATAAAGGGTTGTTGATAGTTGTAGGGGGCATAAAGGCGGGGCTTCCTGTTCGTGCCAGACTCTACCCCCAGCAAAGTGACGCAGCATCGCCGAGTCGAGATGGGCAATTCCCGCTATCCACAGCTCGGGATAAAAAATGGGGACCTGTGCATAAAGTGTTGAGCGAATCATCGGTCAGCGGGGAGCAAAGCAAGGCTTGCGGTTATGAACGATTTTCCGCTAGCCCTTTCCCCAATGTTGTCCACAGCCCCCATTGGTACGCTTTTACAGCGTCGAATATATGATGTGCATCGTACCCCGGCGCAGGCCGGGGCCCAGCCCTTTCACATAAAAAGTGGCGAAGCCTCGAATATTTGTATTTGGCCCGTCTGGACCCCGGCCTTCGCCGGGAAACGACATATCAGCGTTTGCAATCATAATCATTTATTCGAACCTCTATGAAGCGGCTTCACCTTCATCTCGTTTCCGATTCAACCGGAGAGACATTGGAAGCCGTGGCCAAAGCCGCGCTCACTCAATTTGACGGCGTTGAAACTGTCAAGCATTTCTGGCCGATGGTGCGCAGCGAAGGCCATCTTGATCGGATCATCGCTGATATTGCCCAGAATCCAGGTATTGTCCTTTTCACTTTGGTCAATGTCGATGTGCGGCGGACACTTGAAACAAAATGCCGCGCGCTTGGTCTACCTGCGGTTGCGATCCTTGACCGCGTGCTCGATGCGCTCTCAACCTTGCTTGGCCAAGAGGCAAAGGCGCGCCCCGGCCAGCAACATGTGCTTGATGAAGCCTATTTTGCGAGGGTCGAGGCGATTCACTTCACGATTGCGCATGATGACGGTGTTGGCTGGGAAAATTGGGAGCAAGCCGATATCGTGCTTGCCGGGGTTTCGCGAACGTCGAAAACGCCAACGAGCATCTATCTCGCCAATCGGGGCTATAAGACTGCCAATATTCCGATTGTCGTCGAATCGCCGCCGCCGCCTGCGCTTTATTCGCTCAGGCACCCACTCGTCGTCGGCCTGATCACCAGCGCTGACCGCCTAATTCAAGTGCGGCGCAACCGGCTGCTATCGCTCAACCAGTCGCCCGAAACCGCCTATGTTGATCAGGAAACGGTCGCGCGCGAAGTGGCCTATGCGCGGCGGATGTTTGCTGACAATGGCTGGCCAGTGATTGATATGACAAGGCGGTCGATTGAAGAGGCTTCAGCTGCGATTATCAATTTGTATAATGAACGCGCCGCCGGAACACTGGCGTCATGACATTGATCCTCGCTTCACAGAGTGCGGCCCGCCGCGCGCTGCTCAGTGCCGCAGGTGTTGATTTCGAAGCCATGCCGCCGATGGTTGATGAAGACGCCGCGAAAGCGGGGTTTCGCGCGCGCGGCCTTGATGCGCGTGATCTGGCCGATGCGCTTGCCGAACTTAAAGCGCTGCGTGTCTCATTACGCCATATTGGGCGGCTTGTGCTTGGGGCCGATCAAACGCTCGCGCTTGATGACGGGACAATGTTTGACAAAGCGACGAGCCCTGCCGAATTGCGTGCGCAATTGGCGGCGCTGTCTGGGCAAACGCATAGCCTGTATAGCGCCGCCGTTATCGCGCAAGCTGGCCAGCCGCTGTGGCGTCATATCGAGCGCGTCAAATTGACGATGCGGCCACTATCATCCGATTTTCTCGATGATTATGTATCAAACGAAGGCATTAGCGTGATGAGTGCGGTCGGCGGCTATCATATTGAAGGCCGGGGCGCGACTTTGTTCAGCCGCATCGACGGCAGCCACTTTGCGATTCTGGGCTTGCCGCTGCTGCCGCTCCTCGCTCACCTCCGCACGATAGGATTAATGCCCGTATGAGCCGCCCCTATGCCGAAGTGATTGGTGATCCGATTGCGCATTCACGCTCACCGATCATCCACAATCATTGGCTGAAAGCGCTCGGGATCGATGCAGATTACCGCGCCACGCATATCACGCCCGACGCGCTGCCCGATTATATCGCCGCGCGACGTGATGATCCGCTCTGGTGCGGCTGTAATGTAACGATCCCGCACAAAATTGCGGTGATGGATCATGTGGCTGATCCCGGCGCTATTAGGGACGGCATCGGCGCGATGAACATTGTGGCGCGTGATGAAAGCGGTGGCCTGTTCGGCACCAATAGCGATGCCGGCGGCTTCTATTTGCCCATCGCTGATCTGCCGCTCGCAGGTGAATCCGCAATTGTGCTGGGTAGTGGCGGTGCTGCGCGCGCGGTGCTCTTCGCGCTCGCCCAGTGCGACATTGGCGATGTGACGATCATGGCCCGCTCGCCCTTGAAGGCAGCTGCCTTGCTGGCGCGCTTTGGGCTCAAGGGCAGCGTCAAACCGCTCACCGCAGCGCTTCCCCTTGCGCGTTTGCTGGTCAATACGACGCCAATGGGCATGGTGGGCCAAGATGCGCTCACGATAAAGCTTGATTCGGTGGGCAAGGATTGCCTGGTCTACGATCTGGTATACGCGCCGCTCGAAACGCCACTGTTGAAGATGGCAGCGGCGGCAGGGCTTGAGACAGTGAGCGGCATCGATATGCTAATCGGTCAGGCGCAAATCGCCTTTGAGCTATTCTTCGCGGTGCCGCCGCCTGCTGATGATGAGGGGCAGCTACAGGCTTTGCTCCTATCATGATCATCATCGGGCTTACGGGCTCAATCGGCATGGGCAAGTCGAGTGTCGCGGCGATGTTTGCAAAGCTCGGCATCCCGGTTTTTGATGCCGATGCTGAGGTGCACCGGCTTCAAGGCCCCGGCCAACCGCTTGTTGCCGCTATCGAAGCCCAATTCCCTGGCACAACGGGCGCAGGCGGCGTTGACCGGGCCAAATTAGGCGCGGCGGTTTTCGGCAATCCAGCTGCGCTCAAACAGCTCGAATCGCTCGTCCATCCAGCCGTTGGGGCGGGCCGACAGCGCTTTCTGCGCCGTCACCGCTCACGGCGTGCCGTCGTGCTCGATATTCCCCTGCTGTTTGAAACCAAAGCGCAGCGCCGCGTCGATCTGGTTGTCACCGTCTCGGCAACCGCTTGGCAACAACGCAAACGCGTCATGGCGCGGTCGGGGATGACTTATGCCAAGTTCCGTCGCATCAAACGGCTTCAAACGCCTGATGCGGTCAAACGGCGGGGCAGCGACTTCGTGATCAATAGCGCTGTCCTGAAGTGCGACACAGCGCGTCAGGTGCGCGCTCTGATAACTTGCGTTCAGGCCAAAACGCGCCGATAGATATCCACACAATGCGCGAAATTGTTTTTGATACAGAAACGACTGGCCTCAGTCCCGCCAACGGGGATCGCATGGTTGAAATTGGCTGCGTTGAGCTGATAAACCGTGTTGAAACCGGCTTGCATTTCCATAGCTATTTCAATCCCGAACGGATGATGGATCCGGCGGCACAGGCGATTCACGGCCTGTCTGACGCCTTTCTGTCTGATAAGCCGTTGTTTGAAGAACAGGTTGAGGATTTGCTAGACTTTCTGGGCACGTCGCCATTGGTTGCCCACAATGCGCGCTTCGATTTCTCTTTCCTCAATCATGAGCTCGGCGCGTGCGGCCGGTTGCATATTTCCGAAAGCCGGATGGTCGATACGCTTGGTTTGGCCCGGATTCGCCACCCCGGTGCCAAACATAGCCTTGACGCGCTGTGCAGTCGCTTTGGTATTGATCGCAGTCACCGGATCAAACACGGCGCGTTGCTCGACGCGCAATTGCTGGCCCAAGTCTATGTTGAGTTAACCGGCGGGCGCCAGATTGGCCTCGCGCTGCCGCCCGAGGCGAAGGGCAATGGCTTTATTGGCGACGCTGATATGGCCGAGCGCGCCAAGGTAACCGCGCCTGCCATTCACCGGCCCGCGCGCGCGCATAGCGCCACGGCGGCTGAGCGTGACCGCCACGTCGCTTTTCTCGCTGCTCTTAAAGATCCGCTTTGGCTTGATGGCCCACTTGGTGACCAGATTGGGGTACCGGTGACTTGAATGCCGCGTGCACGCTCACATGAAGGAGAATAGCCATGGAAATCCGTGTATCTGGGCATCAAGTTGATACGGGCGAAGCGCTGCGCACGCATGTCATTGACCGGTTGCAAAGCGTTGCTGACAAATATTTTGCGCGCGCCATTTCCGCTCATGTCACCTTTGGGCGCGGGCCGCATGACAATGGCTTTGTTTGTGATATCGTCGCGCATGTGATGCAAGGCGTGATCCTCAAAGGCGCTGGCAGTGCGATGGAAGCCCATCCAAGCTTTGACGGTGCGGCTGACAAAATCGAAAAGCAGCTGCGCCGTTATATGCGCCGTCTCAAGGATAAGCACGCCAATGCCAATGGTGTTTCCGTTGAACCTATCGCCATTGACGCCGGTTATACCGTGTTTGACGCCGCCGACGATGCCGAAGAACCAGGCGACGCGCCGGTTATCGTCGCCGAAACCAAGGTCGATGTGCCCAAAGCAAGTGTATCTGACGCTGTGATGATGCTTGACCTTCGTAATACAAATGCGCTGCTGTTCAAAAATAGCGCGAGCGGAATTCTCAATATGGTGTATCGGCGCGGCGATGGAACGATCGGCTGGGTTGAACCCCAGCGTTGAGACGAAAGCAAGTGAACGCATATTATGGTAGTTTTGAGTGATATTCTGACGGCTGGCGCGGTGTCGGCGTCATTGTCAGTTGCGAATCGCAAGGCGCTATTTGTCCATTTTGGGGCCGTGGCTGCCCGCGAATATGGGCTTGATCAGCATGATGTGATCGAGCGATTGACCGAACGTGAGCGGCTTGGGTCGACAGGTTTTGGCAATGGTGTCGCGATTCCGCATGGCAAGGTGCTCGGAATTGACCATGTTGTCGGCTTTTTTGCGCGGTTGGCCGACCCAATCGACTTTCAGGCGATCGATGATTTGCCAGTCGACCTTGCTTTTTGCCTGCTGTCTCCCCCCGATGCCGGGGCCGACCATTTGAAAGCACTTGCCCATGTCAGTCGCTGGTTACGCGATCCGCAATTTGTGGCGAAGTTGCGCGGCGCGGGTTCAGATGATGCTGCCTTTGCGATTTTTAGCAGCGCACAAAAGCGCGATGCTGCTTAAGAGACGCGCGTGGTCGCGCGGCTGACGAGTGCGATCATCGTCACCAGCCTCACCCGCCGCGCCTTTTTGCTCGGTGGCAGCGCGGCAATTCTGGTCAAGGGCGATCAAGCGGCGGGCGACATCATGATCATCATGCGCGAAAAAGGCCTTGTTTCGGGGCTTTGGGAGCGTGCGCTCGCACCGTCAGGAGACTATCTTTGGATGAGGAACGAACAACAAGATATTGAAAAGAAATATGTTTTTGCACAATATCTTGATCGCAGACGTGCCCGTGACCCCGATTTATGGGTGATTGAACTGGACGTCCCGAATGCCGAACGCTTCACCGCTGACATCAACGAGATGAATTGACTTGTGAAGGGCGTGCGGTCACGCCGATGTGGTTGTTGTCGCGTAGCCACACCGCCACCTACCGTTATCGGGCTTTGGGTGTGAACGCAGACGGGGGGCAATCGGAATGTGTCGGTACTTCACATTCGTTTGATCGGCCAACCGCATAAATAAGTGTGTCCATGTTTAATGTTTTTCGCACTGCCGCTTTGGTAGTGGTATCTTTATCGTCGATGACGGCGATTGCAGGCTCGGGCGCTGTTGGCGCCCCGCTCAAATCAGCCGCAATTGCTCGTTACGTGCTCCCTGCTTCGGTAATTGAAGCGGCGGTTGCCGAATCAGAACAAACTATTTTTCCCAGTCTGCCTACCGTTCAACCTGTCGACACCCGCAGTGAGCCGCAAGGCGCCGATCGGGCGGTATCGCTAGCCACGCTGGTGGCTAGATATGCAAGCGCAACACCCAAAAGCAGCGAAGATGAATGCCTGGCCGTGGCGGTTTATTTCGAATCGAAAAGCGAACCCCTTGCCGGGCAACTTGCCGTGGCGCGCACCATTATCAACCGCGCCAAATCGGGCCGTTTCCCTGCGTCACTCTGCGGCGTTGTCAAACAGCCAAGCCAATTTTCGTTCGTGCGGCGTGGCGGTTTCCCCTCAATCCCGCGTGCGAGCCGCGACTGGCGCGAAGCGGTAGCGATTGCTGCCATTGCGCGCGACGATATGTGGAAAAGCGGTGTTTCCAATGCGCTTTATTTTCACGCAACGCATGTGTCGCCGGGATGGAAGCTCACCCGAATCGCTTCGGTTGGCAATCATATTTTCTATCGCTGATTAGGCTAGCATTTGTTCGCTCAATGTTCTAGCTGGGCGAGATGATTACTGACCATGATCCCATTGTTGCAGCGGACGTCGTTCGCGGCGTCTCGCGGCTGTTTATGCGGCATGATTTGCTCAGTATCAGCGAAGTACCGCTAGGCAACGGGCGGCGAGTCGACCTGTTCGCACTGTCATCCAAGGGGATTATCACGATAGTCGAGATCAAGGTTTCAAAGGCTGATCTGCTCGGTGATGCCAAATGGACTGATTATCTCGATTATTGTGACCGTTTTTTCTGGGCCGTTCCGCAGGGATTTGACCTTGGCTTGCTCACTCGTGAATCGTTGCTGCCCGAACAAACCGGGTTGATTGTGGCCGACCGCTATGACGCAGTGATCGTTCGTGAAGCGACGAGCAGACCTTTGGCACCTGCGCGACGAAAAGTCGAAACCCTGCGTTTTGCCCGCCGCGCCGCGCGCCGCTTGCTCATTAGCGTTGAAGCCGAAGACGATAGCGCCTTCTAACGCGTTGGCCCCACTGCGCCCTTTGGTTTGGCTGGTCGCGTCTCTTCGATGATTTTTAGGATTGCTGCAGACCGGCGGTCGCGCGTGGCATAGTCGCGCGCTGATAGGCCCGCGACATTATCGGTCTTGTTGGGATTGGCACCCGCGCCGAGCAAAAGCCTTACCATCGCGGCATCACGCACTTGCACCGCACGAATGAGCGGTGTTTCGCCGGCATTATTGGTCAGGTCAACCGACGCACCGCGCCCAATTAACGCTTGTGCGCCCTCGATAAAGCCAAGCTGTGCGGCAATCATAAGCGGCGTCGCGCCTTGCGCATCGCGAAGGTCGGGCTTGGCCCCGCGCGCCAGAAGAAATGCCAGCCAGGTCGAGTCGCGCGCCTTCGTCACAATGTGCAGCGCGCCTTCACCCGTTCCCGCCTCACGCGTGTCGACGATGACTGACCCCGGCTTTGAGATGATTTCGGTCGCCTTGTTGCCATCGCGGTCACGTACAGCCTTCAGAAAGTTGTAGCTTTCCGAAAATTGCGCCTGTGCCACTTGCGGGTTTATCATTGCGCCTAACAGCGCCGCCATGATCATTGACTTCATTCGAACATTCATAGCCGTCTATCCCGATTATCACTGATCCACTCTTGCGCAGCCTTGCTTAGCAAAGCAAGACTGGCGGCATGATGAATAAGATGATTGTGATGGCGGCGGCGATCGCCTTGGTTGGCTGTCAGGCCGATGTGGCTCCCCCGCTTGCTGGCGCTGCGATTGGCGGCCCCTTCACCCTAATGAATGAGGACGGTGTTCGCGTGACCGATGCCGCTTTTGCGGGGTCTTATCGATTGATCTATTTCGGCTATACCTATTGCCCTGATGTCTGTCCGGTTGATGTGCAAAAGCTGATGCAGGGGCTCACACGGTTTGAAACCAAGGCGCCAGCGGCGGCGGCACGGGTGCAACCCCTGTTCATCACGGTTGACCCCGAACGCGATACACCTGCGGTGCTAAAAACATTTACGGCTGCTTTTCACCGGCGGTTGATTGGCTTGACGGGCTCTCCTGCGGACATCGCCGCCACTGCCAAGCGCTTTGCGGTTGTGTATCAAAAGGCACCAGAAACCTCGCCCGGCGTTTATCTGGTTGATCATAGCCGTACCGCCATTCTGTTTGATCCCAAAGGCGCGCCGATTGCGCTTATCCCGCAAGACGGCACCCCCGATCAAATTGCGGGCGAACTGGCACGGTGGGTTAAATGACCGACCGCTTTTGGGAGACGACCGCGCTTGATCAGCTAGACCGTGCGCAGTGGGAGGCGCTGTGCGATGGTTGCGGCAAATGCTGCCTCCATAAACTTGAGGATGAAGAGACGCGTGAGCTTCATGCGACCAACGTCGCCTGTCGCTTGCTTGATCGGCGGACGGGGCGTTGTTCGGACTATAAGCACCGCCATGCTTATGTTCCTGAATGTATCCGGCTCACGCCCAAAAAGCTGCGGACGATGGACTGGCTCCCCAAAAGCTGTGCTTATGTGCTGCGTGACGCAGGAGAACCGTTGCCCGCGTGGCATTATTTGGTGAGCGGTGACCGCGAAGCCATCCACCGCGCGGGGGCATCGGTGCGCGGGTGGACGATTTCTGAGGAAGATGCGGGCGAGCTTGAATATCATCTTGTCGAAACCGATGACTGACTTATGTTTTCAAAGCGGTGACCGCGCAGAGCCGCTGATCATCGTTCGCTCTCCCCGGGCGCGGCAGATGCGGTTGATCGTCGATCCGCGCAGCGGCGCGGTTAAACTCACTATCCCCGCGCGCGCGCCGCTGAAGCCCGCGCTCAGTTGGGCGCAATCCAAACGGAGCTGGATTGAAGATCAGCTGGCAAAGCTCCCGCGCGCCCGCGCCGTCCATAATGGATGCGAAATTGAGGTGGCGGGGGAAACGCTGTTCGTCGATTGGAGCGAAGCCTATCCCCGCAATCCGTGTCGGGTGAAGGAAACGGTGCGGGTCGGCGGGCCAATTGACTTGCTCGGTGCGCGTGTGGTGCGATGGCTCAAGCGCGAGGCAAAGCAGCTACTGACCGCCGAAACGCACGAAATGGCGGCCAAGATTGGCGTCTCAATCGGCGATGTCGGTGTTGGTGATCCGGTTTCACGCTGGGGCAGCTGCGCGGCGTCAGGCGACATTCGTTATAGCTGGCGCCTGATCCTGACGCCTGACTTTGTCCGCCGCGCGACCGTTGCCCACGAAGTCGCGCACCGCGTGCATATGAACCACGGCGCTGCCTTTCATGGGCTTGTGGCCGATATTCTGGGTGATGATCCCAAACCTGCGCATCAATGGCTGCGCGATCATGGCACCAGCCTTCACTGGTTCGCGCGCTAATCCTTATTGGTCGGGCAGGATGTTGGTGATCTTTTCATCATCAGCCGGGGGATCGGCGGGAATCGTTTCTGTTTTGGTTGTGACAGGTTCGGTTGGCACGATGGGATTGCCATCATCATCGACAAAGCGTGTCTCGTCGGGTTTGCCGAGATAGGTCGCCTCTTCGTCTGGTTCCAACTGCCATTCGGGTAAGGTAACCTTGGTATCGAACGCCTCGATTTTGCGGCCCGAAACCGCAATCCGCATGAAGGCGGCAAAGGCGCGTGCGGGCGCAGTTCCGCCTTGTAGGCCTTTGACGGGCCGCGCGTCATCTCGCCCCATCCAAACGCCTGTCGTAAGCCCGCTTGAGAAGCCCATGAACCAGCCATCCTTGTTCGACGATGTCGTTCCTGTCTTACCGGCAACGGGACGACCAATTTGCGCCGCCTTGCCCGTCCCTGCATTCACCGCCGTTTGGAGCAAATCAGTCATCCCCGCGCTAACATGTGGGGCCAGCAACACTCGCGACGTATCGGATCGATGTTGGTAGAGTGTCCGTCCACCATCGGTTGTCACTTTGATAATCCCGTACGGCACAACTGCGACGCCCTTTGCTGACAAAGCGGCATAAGCGCGCGTCATATCAATCAACCGGACATCCGATGTGCCGAGCACCATCGAAGGCAGCGTGTTGATCGGGGTCGTGATGCCCAATCGCTGTGCCATGCCGGCAATTGCTGATGTCCCGACCTCGGCACCAATCTTCGCGGCAATTGTGTTGACCGAATAAGTGAAGGCCGTGCGAATCGAAATGTCGCCCGAATAGCGCCCACTAGAATTGCGGGGTTTCCAGCCGTTGATATCAACGGGTTCATCGACCAGCATCGATTCGGTAGTCAATCCAGATTCGAGCGCGGCAAGATACACAAATAATTTGAACGCAGAACCGGGTTGACGCACGGCTTGGGTCGCGCGGTTGTAGATTGAACTGACATAGTCAGTGCCGCCGACCATCGCGCGCACCGCACCGTCGCGGTCAAGCGATACCAGCGCCCCTTGTGTGCCGCTGGGTACATTTGCACGGATAGCGGCGTCGGCCGCGCGCTGCATCGGCAGATCAAGCGTCGTCCAGACATCAATTGGGTCAAGCGTTTCATCAATCAGCGTATCAAGCTGGGGCAACGCCCAATCGGTAAAGTAGCGCACGCTATTCTGATTGGCCTCAGGGGCAAGTTTGACCGCAGCTGGGTTGGCGACGTTCGCCTGCGCCAGCGAAATAACGTCCGCGCGCCGCATCGCTTCAATCACCACGCCCGCGCGGCCGATGGCGGCTGTGGCGTCAGCGGTGGGTGAATAATTTGACGGTGCTTTGACGAGACCAGCGATAATTGCGGCTTCTTCAAGGCTCAATTTGGTTGCCGGATGGCCAAAGAATTTTCGCGACGCAGCGTCAATCCCGTAGGCACCCCCGCCAAAATAGACGCGGTTGAGATAGAGTTCGAGGATTTGATCCTTGGTGAATTTCCGCTCCATCGCCAGCGCGAGCACCATTTCGCGTAGCTTGCGCGTCCATGTTTTGTCGTTGGTTAAAAATATGTTGCGCGCCAATTGCTGCGTAATTGTCGATCCGCCTTGAACGAAACGACCCTTTTCAAAGCGCACGATGAATGACCGCACAATCCCCAGCGGATCAACGCCGATATGCGTGCGATACCGGCGATCCTCAATCGAAACCATCGCATCGACCATGACCGGCGGCATCGCTTTGTAAGGCAGCCAGGTGCCAAAACTGGGACCTAGCGACACGATCACCGATCCATCGGCGGCGCGCACGCGAATCATCTGGCCGTTAGGCGATTGCTTCAGTTCGGAAAATCCGGGCAGCGTTGAATAAGCCACGCCTATGATGATGCCGATCACCATCAGGCCCAACAGCAACAAAACAGTGCAATATTGCAAAAGCCGAACGAACCAGCCGCGCTTTTTCTTGATTTTTCGTGACGGACGCTTGGCCATTAGCCACGCTGTTTAGGCGTGTTAGACTCGCTCTACAAGCCGATCACGCATCGATCAGTTTGAAAGCGAGCGAAGCACTGTTCATGCAATAGCGCAAACCAGTGTCTTCGCGTGGGCCATCAGGAAATACATGGCCCAAATGACCATCGCAGCGCGCGCAACAGACTTCAACGCGGCGCATCCCGTGGCTGGTATCGATATGTTCAATGACCGCGTCAGCACTGATCGGGGCGGTAAAACTAGGCCAGCCCGATCCCGAATCATATTTGCGGTCGCTAGTGAACAGCGCATTGCCGCAGCCCGCACAATCATAGTTTCCCGTTGCCTTGTTGTGATTTAGCGCGCCGGCAAAGGCGCGCTCAGTGCCCGCTTCGCGCAGGACATGATATTGTTCTGGGGAAAGGCGCGCGCGCCACTCGGCTTCGGTTAGGGTGATTCGTTCCATGCACTCAATGTGGCAATCCTGCGCGCTACTTTCAATCGCGAATCCGCGTGAGTTCCGCCAACATGCCTGCCGCTGCGGGGAACGCACGCACCACATGCAGCGCCAGCCGGGCGGTGATCGGCGTTTCACCGCGGTGCCAGAGCCAGCTTGCCAGCCTAACCGGTCGCCGCGTGCGCTTCGCAAATCCCTGTTGGTAGGGCAGTGCCGCCGCCGCGCCGCCGGCAAGCCATGCTGATCCTGCCATCATGCCGCTTGCCAGCGCAATGCCATTGCCTTCACCGGCAAGCGAAGGGATTACGGCGGCTTGATCACCAAGGCGAAACAGACCCGGCCGGGTATCATGCGTTCGCCATCCGTAAGGGACAGCAGCAATGGCATCGATCGCCTGACCCGCACCCATGAAGGCCAGCCGCTCTCCAAAAGCTGGATTTTCGCAGCCAAGCTGCGCCAGCAACGCCTGCGGCTGCCCGCTTGCTTGCGTGAGCCGCGATTTCCGCATCGCAAGGCACAGATTGGCATCGCCATTTTCGTTAAGCAGGATACCGCAATAGCCACCATCAAACATATGGAGTTCAATCGCGCTGCCAATGAGCGCGGTGAGCGCGGGATGTGGGCTCAGCATAACGCGCAAGCCCAGCGTTTGGTCTTCGCCCGCTTGCGGTCGTTCGCGGGTGATCCCGCGCACATTATGCTTGCCCGTCGCGAGGAAGACCGATTCGGCGTCAATCTGGCCTTCGTCGCTGAGCCTGATCATACCGTCATGACCAATATCGCGTACGGTGACGCCGCGCTCGACCGCGGCCCCTTCGCCTTGTGCCTTATCGAGCAAGAGCGAATCGAGGCGTTTTCTTGAAATACCAATGGCGCGGTGCGGCAATGGAGCCGTGGCGCGGCGCGACCCAGCGAAAAGCCGTACCTGATTTATGCGATGTCCACGTAGCGTGCTTTCATCAAGGCCAAGCCGGTCAAGCGAAGCGAGTGTCCGCCAGCTCACAAAGCCTCCGCAAATTGCGTCACCGCCGGTGCGCGCGCGTTCAAGGATCAGCGGCTTAGCCCCGCCGCGCGCTAGCGTTATGGCAGCCGCCGAGCCTGCTGGCCCGCCACCCAGGATTAAAGGCGTGATTCGACGCATAATCGGAACGGGAACATGGCAAAGACGCGCGCATTCGTCACGCCCGCTTCGCCAAGAATGGGGGGCCATTCGGCAGGACGATATGATCGCGCAATCGATAATTGGCCGTCGTGGCGCACAATGGGGTGCCAACCGAACAATCGGGCGAGCAACGGATAGCCCAGATAGGCAAAGCCGTGACGGTGCAAATCGTTGATCAGCCAGCCTTGCTCTGCCTGCGCGTCCATGAAGCGCAAAAACGCAGTGAGTTGATCATGCGTCATATGATGCGCCACAAGGCTTGAAATAATGAAGTCAAAGCGCTCACCTGCCATATCGGCATAATCGCCTGTGCGAAAATCGATATTCATGTGCCCGGATGTTGCCGCACGCGCGGCGGGTTCGCTGCTGGGGTTAAGATCTATGCCAACGAGGTCAGCGGTCATGCCGCGCTTTGCCGCCCATGTGGCAATCCGGCGAAGCATATCGCCTTGGCCATAGCCGACGTCGAGTAAACGAAACGTCCCACCGGGCTTCACACGCGCGCGTAAAAAGGCGATTGTCGGTCTTGCCGCCATTGTTACCCTGTTCACCTGTGCCAAATCGCCAATGACTGCCGCATAGTCATCAAGCGGCAGCGATGGATCATCCATTAGCTCGTCAGCGGTGGACCGGACGGCGAGCATGGTTAGTCATTCCACCCAAAACCAAAACCCTCAGCGGCAAGACCCGGGCCAAAGGCAAGCGCAACGCCGCGCGCAGGTCGCTGGTCAAACAGCCGCGCAAGGACAAACATCAATGTTGACGATGACATATTGCCATAGTCTTGGAGGACGGTGCGCGACGGGTCGAGCGCTGCTGTGTCCAAGTCAAGCGCGGCCGCAACGGCGTCAAGGATCGACCGCCCGCCGGCATGAACTGCCCAGGCATTAATCGATTGCGCGGGCACTCCGCCGGTCATCACCGCTTGTGTTGCGGGATCGCGCAGTGCCGTCATGATTCGTCCCGGCACTTCACCCGACAAATGCATGGCAAACCCCTCATCACCGATCACCCAGCGGATGAGATCGGCTGAGTCGGGAAGGTTATGGGCGAAGGGCGAATCGATACCAAGGCCCTGTGCATCAGCAACAACAAGTGCAGCCGCCGCACCGTCGCCGAATTGCAGCATAGCAAGCAGTGATTCGAGCTCGACATCGCTTTGCAAATGGAGCGTCGATAGCTCGACCGTCACAACAAGCACACGGGCCTGAGCATCCGATCTGACAATATGGCGCGCAGCGCGCAGCGCGGCAATGGCGGCATAACAGCCCATGAAACCGATTAACAGCCGCTCAACCGATGCCGCCAGCCCCAACCGCGCGGCGATGATCTGATCAATACCGGGGGCAACAAACCCTGTGCAGCTTGCGACCACGATATGGGTGATCCCGCGTATGTCGGTTTGCGCGCTCAGATTGGCGACGGCGGCAAGCGCAAGATCGGGGGCATGCTGCGCGTAAAGCACCATGCGCGGCGCCGTCGATGGCAATGGCGAACTGGCATAGAAGCCACCGGGATCAACCGGCGATCCGCCTGTTTTTCCCACAGGCAAAACTGACCAGCGATGATCAATGCCTGATCGCTTGGCCATGCGTGCGAACAATTTCGTGTCGCGATCATCACCCAGCCGCGCCTGCGCCCAATCGACAAAAGCAGAGTGGATATCATGAGCGGGAACAGCGGTTCCCACCGCAACAAGTGACGCACGACGCGAAGACACGATTGGCATTATCCGTCTGATCAGCCCGCACCATGACAAGCTTCACGCATTCCATGGCCTAGTTAACAGATTATTGATAGCTGCGCCTTTAGGTGTTGGCCATGGTTTGGTCGCGCTTATCACTTTCTTATCTGTGCTTGCTGACCGCGGTCGCTTTTGATCCGGCAGCGGTGTCGGCACAGTGCCTGCTCTGTGCGCCAACGGCCGTCGCACCGAAGCCGAAAACCGCGCAGCGGCCCTTACGTATTGAGATTGACACAATTCTCGACTTTGCGACCGCCGCGCGCCTGAATAGCGGCGCAGGCACGATTGACGTTGATTCGGACGGTGGCGGCAAACGGATCAGTGGTGCGTTGGTCGGGCTTGGCGGATCGGCGCTGCGCGGCACCGTTGTGCTTACTGGTGAACCATTTGCACGCGTCACAATCATGATGCCACGACAGATCAAGCTGACATCGACGCAAGGCACAAAGGCCGATGTGACTGACATAAGGTCTACATTGCCGCTTGATCCCGCCCTCGACGCGGATGGGCGGCTTATGTTTAGCTTTGGCGGCAGGCTGAGCGTCGAAGGCGGAGCGACGGGCAGCTTCCACGGGCAAGTCCATATCAGCGCTAATTATCAGTGACGCTACCCCGGATATATTACCGCGACGTTAAACATCCCCAGAAGCAGTTTGTGAAAGAACTTACTCCATATCGGATTGTGAACGGAGCGTTTCCGTTCCGGGACTGTGAAATCGAATTTTCTAGGGGACTAAGTTCATGACGAGTAAAATGTTCAAAGCAGCACTTGCTGCTTCAGTTGTTGCTGTAGCGTCGTTTGGCGCAACGTCGGCTCATGCTGCCGACGCGACAGCAACCGCAAAGGCAACCATCCTGGCTGCCGTTACCATTGCTTCAGACGGTTCAGATCTGAACTTTGGCACAATCGCACCAGGTTCGACTGCGGCAAACCTGACCGTCAGCAATGCTGGCGTTCGCGGCACGTGCCCAACAACCTATGTTTGCACAGGCACAACCAGCGCCGCTGGGTTCAACCTGACCGGTGCTAACGCGACTGTCGTGAAGATCACGCTTCCCGCTAGCATTGAACTCAAGACTGCAACCGACGCGATGACAGCAACGCTGACATCAGATGTCACAGGCGGCTTGCTGACATTGTCGGCAACCGGCGCGGGCACGATGAAGGTTGGCGGTACGCTTCAAATTGGAGCGGGCCAAACGGCTGGCAATTACGTTGGCACATTCACTGTGTCGGCTGTCTACAACTAAACGATAGCCACAAACAAAGCCCCGCCGTCGCCGCGCAGGTGACGGCGGGTTTTTTGTGTTTAGTGCTCCCTCAATTAGCTGAATGTAAACCATATTGGACCATGATGTATCCAGATCATGGGCAGAGTGTGGCTCATTACGTTCGGAGACTGAGTAGATGCGTTGTTCACTTTTTTCACCTGTGCGCCTGTTATGCGCCGTTGCGGTATTTTCGGTTGCGAGCCCGGCGCTTGCGGTGGGTGACTTGCTTATCGCGCCGACACGGCTGATTTTGAACGGATCGCGTGGCACCGAGCTAATCCTCAACAATATCGGGTCAGAGACCGCGACGTATCGCATTTCGCTCGAAGTACGCCGCATGACCGCCGACGGATCGATCGAAGAAGTTGATCCCGCCACCGCCAACGCGCAGGAAAAACTGGCACTCAGCATGATCAGTTATGCACCGCGCCGGATAGTCCTCCCGCCCAATCAGCCTCAATCAATCCGCGTTGCGATTCGCGCGCCCCAAGG
Organism: Sphingomonadaceae bacterium; assembly: GCA_046153565.1. GTDB lineage: Bacteria > Pseudomonadota > Alphaproteobacteria > Sphingomonadales > Sphingomonadaceae > Aquisediminimonas. The sequence goes on along the minus strand of JBJXDU010000072.1, from coordinate 39,470 downwards.
TTTGGCTGACGGCGAATACCGCGCACATATGCTGTTCCGCGCGATCCCTGATGCCAAACCAGTTGCCGATACGGCGGCACCCTCTGAGGGCATTTCGATTTCGCTGACGCCGATTTACGGGATCACGATTCCGATTATCATCCGCCAGGGCAATTTGGCGGCAAGTGCCGCAATTACCGGCGTAAAAATTGATCGCACGCAAAAGGAACCCGCACTTGTGGTCGGTCTGTCGCGGGCAGGCAGCCGATCAGTTTACGGCAATATTGTCGTTCGCAAAGCCGGCGTGACGAAGCCGCTGTTCGAAGCGCGCGGTTTGGCGGTCTATCCCGAAGTGAACAGCCGCGAAGTGCGCTTGGGACTTACCCCCGAAGCAGCCGCCGCCATGTCGGGCGCGGTAGCGGTTGAATACCGCGAAGACGCCAGCGTCGGCGGTGGCCTGATTGCCGAATATAAGACGGTGATCCGCTAGGTAAGGCTGGGGCCTTCCATAAAAGCGCATCCCATGACACTGTTCACGCACCGCTTTGGCCGCGTCCTGATGGGCGTCGCTGCGCTGCTTGGGGCAGGAGCATCGCTGTGTCCGGCACCGGTTCAGGCAACGCCCGCATGGGTGGCAAATGATGATGATGCGCTCCTGTTTGAAGTCAGATTGGCGCAATACCGGCTGGGCGACGGTGTGCGCGGCTATCAAACCCCGCGCGGCACTTGCGTTGACCTCGCCGATACGATCATGGCGCTCGATGTTTCGATTCGCGTTGACAAGAAGTTGCGCCGCGCAACTGGCTGGGCATTTGAAGAGCGCCGGTCGCTCACCATCGACCGCGAAGCCAATACAGTACAAATCATGAACAACGAGGAGAGAATCGCTCCCGACGCCATTTATGATACGCCCGAAGGCTGGTGCGTTGATACAGCCGTGCTCGCGCGCTGGCTTGGTGTTGATCTGGTCGCTGACACGAGCAATGCGCAACTGGTTTTGACATCATCTAACAAATTGCCTGTGCAGCTTCAGCTTGAGCGGCGCGCGCGTGCCGCTAAAATCCGACCGGTAGCGGCATTTGACCTTAAATCACTGCCGCGTGCCGATGCGCCCTACCGGGGGATTAAACCGCCATCGCTTGACGCGGTGGTGAGCCTGCTGGCTACAAAGACGCCATCGCGAACCGGTTTTGCGGGCAGTTATGAACTTTATGCCGCCGGCGAAGTTGGGCCAATTGCCTATAATGCCCGCTTATCTTCGGATAATCGCGGCGTGCCTTCAAGCTTACGTGTGCAGGCCTATCGCACTGACCCTGATGGCGGTTTGCTCGGGCCCCTCAAAGCGACGCAAATTGCGGCGGGTGATGTGTCGGGCCTATCGACTGCGCTCGTTTCGCAAGGGTCGGCGGGTCGGGGAGGCTTTGTTACAAATCGACCCGTAGAACGCAATGACGCGTTTGATCGCACCGATTTTCGGGGTGAATTGCCCAGCGGCTGGGATGCGGAGCTATATCGCAATGGCCAATTACTGGCGATTGTCGCTGACCGCGCCGACGGACGCTATGAATTTCTCGACGTGCAATTGCTTTACGGCAAGAATCGCTTTGAGGTCGTGCTCTATGGGCCGCAGGGACAAATTCGCCGCGATGCGCGCGAAGTCACGGTCGGGGCGGACAGTATCAGGCCGCGCCGGACGCAATACTGGTTTGGCGCCTATCAAGAAGGGCGCGATTTGATCGGCTTGCGGTCGCTTGCAGCGCGCGCGGTCAATCAGGCGGCGGGATGGCGCGCTGCCTTTGGTATCGAACGTGGGATTCATCCCAAGACGTCAGCGGCACTTTATGGTCATTCGCTCGTGCTGCGCGACGGGATCAGGCGCAATTACGGTGAAGTCGCAGTGCGCCGTGCAGTTGGCCCAACTTTAATCGAGGTTTCGGGCAGTGCGACCAGTGCAGGCGGCTATGCAGGTCGCATCCAGTTGCTGGGCGGCTTTGGACAAACCTATGTTAGCGCCGAATCGATCCTTGCGCGCGGGGGCTTTGCCTCGGACCGGCTACAAGACCGCGAAACGGGCCTCCACCGGCTATCGCTTGATCAAAGCCTAAAGCTTGGCCGCACACGTCTGCCTCTCCACGGCGAGGTCAGTTACACCACTTACTCGACAGGCACGCGTCGCACCGAAGCGGGATTGCGCGCGACCAGCAATATCGGTCGCCTCTCCTTTGGGACAACGCTCGCCTACCGCGCCGAACGACGCGCCAGCGGCCCTGATCCGGGCGATTCGCTGCGCGCTGGTATCATTGCGAGCGGGAATATTGGCGGATTGCGGCTGCGCGGTGATGCGCAATTTAGCCTGACGCCTGCCACCCGCTTTGAAAGCATCGGCCTCACAGGTGAATGGTCGGCAGGGCACGATGATCGCTTTCGCAGCAATTGGCGCACCGAAATCGGTTATGAGGGCGAAACGCGCCGCGCCCGGCTTGGCCTTGGTTATAGTCGGCGATTCCATAATGTTGCTGTAACGGGCATGGTCGAAGCCCGCTCCGACGGCGCGGTCGCGGCGGGCCTCAATCTGGCGTTCAGCCTTGGCGTTAATCCGGCGGGCCGGGGCTTGCGCGTCACGTCACGCAGTCTGGCAACCCAAGGGCAGGCAGTCGCGCGCGTTTACCGCGATCTTAATGGTGATGGCGTGCGGCAAACGGGCGAACCATTTGAAAAGGATGTTCAAATCACGGCAGGTCGGGTGTCGGTCGATGACCTTACAGGCGACAATGGTCAGGTGGTGATCGACGGGCTTGAGCCATACCAGCCGGTACTCGTTGGTATTGATGCTTCATCGCTTGCAAATCCGCTCGTGCAACCCTCGACCAAGGGGTTGGTTGTCGTGCCGCGTCCCGGTGTCGCCATCGTCGTTGATCTGCCGCTGGTCAGCGCGGGAGAGGTTGATGGGACGCTGATGAATGCCAATGGCACAACTTTTGAAGGCGTCGATTTGGAACTAGTTGACGTCGAAGGCCGCGTTGCGAGGACAACGCGGAGCGAATTTGACGGATTCTTTTTGTTCGATGGCGTGCCATATGGCCGCTATCGCCTGCGCGTTGCCAAAGCCTCAGCCGAAGCGGCACGGCTTGATCCTGTTTTGCGTGGGGATTTGATTGTTGGTGACGCAGTTCCGTCACTGCATTTGGGAATTCTTACGGCAAACCCGCGGATCCAGCGGGCGGCGACCAATTGACGCCCTGGCTCCCTGCCAAAAAGTGGTGCGGCCGAGAAGACTCGAACTTCCACGGGCTTTCGCCCACAACGACCTCAACGTTGCGCGTCTACCAGTTCCGCCACGGCCGCACGCCCTTGGATAGGCCGGGCGAACCCGGCGTCTGGTAGGCGAGCGCGCATAGCAAAGCACATTCGTGCACGCAATGATTGATTGTGGCACACCCGCGCCGGTTAACCGCGTTCTCGTCTTGCGCCCAAAAGTAAACAAAGTCTTAACCTCGACGATGCTGATTGTCGTCATTTTTGCTGTTGCTCAGCCGATACCGATCCTGCGGCCAACCGCCATCGTGGCCGCCCGCGCGCAGATCCTTCAGGCAGAGCGAATTGATTTCAAAACCCTGCGCCCGCGCAAGCGCAATCCCGCGATGCGCACTCTCGATTTTGAATAAGGCTTACTGCGGCTGAGCGCCCGAAAAGCTGAGATTAAGTTCGCGCGCGCCCTTGGGTACATCGACTTCGGCGCTGTTGAAATCAGCCGACCCTTTGGGGCCAAGCGTGCGCCGTGGTGGCGTAATCTTCCACCCATAGACCACGCGACCCTGTGCATCGCGCAACTCCGCAATGATATCGGGTACGCGCTGGGTGGTGTCGGTCGGGTTGACGATCCGCCCGCTGATCGCAAACAATTCATTACCGCTTTCGAGTGTGCGCCGTTCGGGGCGGCGCAGCTCTTCAAAGCGTAGCGGCACATCAACCGTGCCAACCGGCAACCCGAAGCGCGCGGCAAGGCTGGGTGTTCCGAAATAAGCCACCGCCCCGACACCGCCGAGTAAGATAACCGCGGCACCAAGCGCTGCAATTGTCCACCGCTTGGTTGGGTTTCGCCGCGGGCGGAACGGGGGGCGGTGGGCAAAGGCGTCAAAATCTTCGGGAACGGCAGGCGCGGCGGACGCGCCCTCGCGCATTGATGCCGGCAAGGGGTCGGTCACCGGGGGTACGGGGGCCACTGACGGTGGTGGCACGTGTGGCTTGGGCGGCTCGGCAGGTGGCGGCAGGGGAAGCTCAGGGTTGATTGTGAGCGCCGGTGGCTCAAGGAACCAGCTATGTTTGCACGCGGCACAGCGAACCTGACGCCCGACTGAGCCTATTGCGCTGTCGGGCACCAAATAGCGTGTTTTACATTCAGGACAGACCAAAATCATGGCATGATCCTAAACACTGAAGCCACCCCGCATGCAAGCCCAGCATTGCCCACTGTCGTCTAACGCTAGCCACTTTCCGTGACAGACTTGCTTTACGTGCGGGCGGCGGCGATGCAAGAGGGCTATGAAACATCTAGTGGTGAGTGAATGACCGCGATTATCCAGTTTGAAAATGTCGGCTTACGCTATGGCACGGGCGCAGAGACGCTTTCGGATGTCAGTTTCTCGCTGGGGCGCGGCGGATTCTATTTTTTGACGGGCGCATCGGGGGCGGGCAAAACGTCGCTTTTGAAGCTCCTTTATTTGACGCAGCGCCCAAGCCGTGGCCTGATCCGGCTCTTTGGCGAAGACATGGTCACGATGGCGCGTGACCGGCTGCCCCTGTTTCGCCGCCGGATTGGCGTCGTGTTTCAGGATTTCCGGTTGGTCGCGCACCTGTCTGCCTTTGACAATATTGCCCTTCCCCTGCGCGTGGCGGGTGCCGACGAGCGTGACATTGAAAAGCCTGTGAATGAAATGCTCGCCTGGGTCGGCTTGTCGGATCGTGCAACGGCGCGACCGGCAACATTGTCAGGGGGCGAACAACAACGCGTTGCGATTGCGCGCGCCGTCATCGGTCGGCCTGATGTTCTTGTGGCCGATGAACCGACCGGCAACGTTGATCCCGAAATGGCGGCGCGGCTGCTCCATTTGTTTGACGGGCTAAACCGGCTGGGTACGACGGTGGTCGTCGCGACGCACGATCTGCATCTGCTCAGCCGGATTGGCAATGCGACGATGATGCATCTCGATAATGGGCGATTGAGCGACCCCACGGGTGCGCTGCGGTATCCGCCACGCAGTGACCGGGCGATCTAATGGCGCGCTTCTTTTCCGCGTCCCCGGCTGATCAGCGGCTTTTGCCCGAAGGGCGATTGTCAGGCCCGATGCCATGGGTGATTGCGATCATGATGTTTCTAACCGTTCTGGCGGCGGCGGCGGGCATTGCGCTGTCGGCGGCGGCAAGCGATATGGGTCAAGCGCTTGCCGGGCGCGTCACGGTGCAAATCCCCGAACCCCAACCAGCCCTTCGCGAAGCGCAAAGCGAGCGGATTGTTAGCGAACTTCGCCAGCTTGCCGTGGTTGATCAAATCCGGCCCGTGCCCGAAACTGAAATTGTCGCCTTGCTCGAACCCTGGCTCGGTAAAGATGGGCTGGAAGCTGACTTGCCCTTGCCAGCCATGATTGATGTGACGCTTGAACGCAGCGGCCCACGCGATCTGGATCTCATTCGCCGGGCGGTCACTGCGATTGCGCCGAGCGCGCGTGTCGACTCGAACGCGCAGTGGTTGGGGCCTTTGTCGAGCCTTATCACGTCACTGCAATGGCTTGCCGCAGCACTTGTGTTGCTGATGGCGATTGCCATGTCAGCGGCTGTCGTTTTGTCAGCGCGGGCGGCCCTTAACACGCACCGGCCCACGATCGATATCATGCATTTGCTCGGGGCGACTGATGTACAGCTGGCGCGGCTGTTTCAGCGTCGGATTGCGCTTGATGCGCTGTTTGGCGGCACAATTGGCTTGCTCGCCGCGCTTGTTGTGCTTGCGCTTATTGGCGCGCGGATCAGCGCGATTGGCTCCGATTTGCTTGCAGGCGCGCATATTGGATTGATCGGATGGCTAGTCATTGGCGCCTTGCCGCTGCTGGGTGCGGCGCTGTCCACCTTGGCCGCGCGCTTTACGGTTCTCCGCGCGCTCAGGCGTGCCTTGTGATCCGCAGGCTGTTCGCCCTTGTCGTTATCTTGTGGCTGTTTGGCTTTGTCGCTTTCATCATCGCGCTTCCAGATGCTGCCCCTGCGGACCTCAAAAGCGATGGCATCGTCGTCCTGACGGGGGGCAAGGGACGGATCGAACGCGGAATTGAGATGTTATCTGCGGGCAACGGCAAACGCATGCTGGTGTCCGGCGTCTTCCCAAAAGTAAGCGCGACTGAATTGGCAACGGTGCAAAAAGCACCGCTTCGCTTGTTCAAATGCTGTATTGATTTGGGGAAGCAAGCGGTCGACACGCGCAGCAATGCTGAAGAAACGGCGCAGTGGCTGGTGCAAAACGATTTCCATTCGGTGCGCTTGATCACATCGGATTGGCACATGCCGCGCGCGCGCTTTGAAATTGAGCGCGAATTGCGGGCCGACATAGTGGTCGTGGCTGATGCGGTTGAAACGACCCCGGCGCTCTCGACCCTATTCATTGAATATAATAAATTTTTGGCACGGCATGTGTCTGCTCTGTTTGGTTATTGAAATGCTGGCGATCCGTTCGCTCATATTCTCACTCTTCTTCTATGGTGGCAGCGTGGTGCTAGTCAGTGTCGCAGCGGCGTCGGTTCCCTTTGGTCAGGCCGCTATTCTAACTGCGGCGCGGCGCTGGGCGCGCTGGCACCGCTGGTGCGCACGTGTTTTCATTGGCGCGCAGACACAAGTGATTGGCGATTTGCCACAAGCGGGCGTGATTTATGCGATCAAGCACGAATCGGGCTATGAAGCTGTCGAAACGCTTGTGCTGTTTGATCGGCCTGCCGTCGTGATGAAGAAGGAGCTGGTCGACATGTTCGGCTGGGGCTTTGTCGCCCGTGCGCACGGAGTCATTCCGGTAGACCGCGAAGCTGGTGCAGCGGCGATGCGCGCGATGATCTCTGTTGCCAAAGCCGCCAAAGCAGCGGGGCGCCCAGTGGTGATTTTTCCTGAAGGCACGCGCGTACCGCACGGCGAACAACCCCCTTTGCGCGCGGGCTTTGCCGGGCTCTATAAAGTGTTAGGCTTGCCCGTCGTGCCTATCGCGCTCGATTCGGGCAAAATCTGGCGCAAAGGGCTGATCAAGCGCCCCGGCGTGGTGACGATGACGGTCGGAGAGATCATCCCCGCAGGCTTACCACGCGCTGAGATTGAGCGCCGCGTTCACTCCGCAATCAATGCCCTCAATGATCCGCTCGGCCAAAGTCGGGTCGGTCATCATCCTGGCCCTGCTCGATAATGCTCCGCCGTACGGCGCGGGTGCGGGTGAAGAGGTCGAACAGCGCGTCACCGTCGCCCCAGCGGATTGCGCGTTGGAGCGCGGTGAGGTCTTCGCTGAACCGCTGAAGCATTTCGAGTACCGCATCTTTGTTGGTAAGGAACACGTCGCGCCACATCGTCGGGTCGGAAGCCGCGATGCGTGTGAAATCGCGGAAACCACCGGCTGAATATTTGATCACCTCGCTCTGGGTCACGCTTTCAAGGTCAGAGGCGGTGCCGACGATGGTATAGGCGATCAAATGCGGCAAATGGCTGGTGATCGCGAGCACAAGATCATGGTGCGTGGCGTCCATAATCTCGACATTGCTACCCAATCGTTCCCAAAAGCTTTGCAGCTGCGCCACTTTGGCTGGATCAGTGCCCTCAGGCGGGGTCAAAATGCACCAGCGATTGTGGAACAGGGCCGCAAAGCCCGCTTCTGGCCCGCTGCGCTCGGTACCAGCGACTGGGTGCGCGGGGATCACGACATGGTTTGGCAGCGCAGCGGTGATCGCGGTGAGCACATTTGTCTTTGATGATCCGACATCGCTCACGATTGTTTCGGGGGGCAAGTCATCGCCGATGCTGGCGGCAACCTCACCCATTGCGCCGACGGGCACGCACAGGATCACAAGGTCGGCATCAATCACCGCCGCCCCCGGCGTATCCGTGACGTCATCAACAAGCGACAGCGCGCGGGCGGTTTCACGGCATTCGGCATCGGCATCATAGCCGACAAGCGAAACGCGTGGCATCGTCGCCCGTACCGCGCGTGCGACCGATGAGCCAAGCAAGCCCAGGCCAATAATCGACACACGCGCGAATGGCAGCATCAGGCTGAGGCTTCGATTATTGACCGCAAGGCAGTGGCGACCCCGCGCGTTTCCTCCTCAGTGCCAATTGTGATGCGCAGACCGTTGCCAAGCCCCTGACCTGGGAGCCAGCGCACGATATAGCCATGATCCATCAGCGCTTTATATCCTGTCTCGGCATTCACCGCGCCTTCAAACAGGACGAGGAGGAAGTTCGCTTTGCTCGGGATGGCGCGCAGGCCCCCATTGCCAAGGCTCGCAATTTCCCCCGCGAGCCAGCTACGCCACTTGTCATTATGCGCGCGGCTGTGGTCAACAAACTCCTGATCCCCAAGCGCTGCGATAGCTGCCCTTTGTCCCGCAATCGTAATGCTGAAGGGCAGGCGGATGCGGTGCATCGCATCGATAATTGCGGGCGCGCCGTAGCCCCAGCCAATCCGTTCAGCGGCAAGGCCGTAAATCTTTGAAAATGTGCGCGTGACGAGCACATTGTGGGTCGATTTGGCCAGCGCCATCCCACCATCATCCTCGTCATCATCGATATATTCGGCATAAGCATGATCAAGCACGAGCAAGATGTCGCCGCGCAGCCCGGCATGAAGTCGCTTGATGTCGGCACGCGGGGTGAAGGTGCCGGTGGGATTGTTGGGGTTGGCGAGATAGACGATCCGCGTCCGCTCGGTCACGCAGGACAGGATCGCATCAACGTTAGTGGCATAATCGGCATCAGGCGCGATCACCGGAGTCGCGCCAACGCGCCGCGTGGCAATTTCATAGACTGCAAAGCCGTAGCGGACAAAGATCACCTCATCGCCCGGCCCCGCAAACGCACCGGCAACCAAGTGGAGGACTTCATCCGACCCATTGCCGTAAATGATCCGCGCGGGATCAAGTCCGTTTACCGCCGCAATTGCCTCGCGCAAATCAATTGCGCCTGCATCGGGGTAGCGTGCGAGGCTGCCGCTATGCGCTGCAAAGGCCGCGCGGGCATGCTTGCTGGTCCCAAGCGGATTTTCATTGGCAGAAAGTTTGATCACGGTGCGGCCATCATCGGCGGTCGCACGCCCTGGAATATAAGGGGCGATGTCCATAATCCATGGCTTGGGTGTGGGAATGCTCATCGCTAATCCCCTAGAATGGGTGCTGATCGTTGACAAGGCGGGCACCAACGCCTTAGCCGCAATCGCGTGAGTAATGACCCGCGCTTTGGCCTCAACGCCCATGTCAAACTGCTCGGGCCGTTGCGGCTTGATAGCGGGGCAGAACTTGCGCCGGTTGAAATTGCTTACGAGACTTATGGGACGCTTAACGCTGACCGATCGAACGCGATCCTGATTTGCCATGCGCTCACCGGGGATCAGCATGTCGCGAGCGCGCATCCCATCACGGGAAAGCCGGGCTGGTGGAACCGGATGGTCGGGCCTGGCAAGCCAATTGATACTGACCGCTTTTTTGTTATCGGCAGCAATGTGATTGGCGGGTGCATGGGGTCATCGGGGCCTGAAACCATTGGCCCTGATGATCAGCCTTACGGCATGAACTTTCCGGTGATCACGATCCGCGATATGGTGCGCGCGCAGGCCTTGCTGCTTGATCATCTCGGCATCGACCGCCTTTATGCGGCTATTGGCGGATCAATGGGCGGGATGCAGGTGCTTAGCTGGGCGGCAAATTTCCCGCAGCGGGTGGCGTCAGCAATTGTGATCGCATCAACCGCTAAGCATAGTGCGCAAAATATTGCTTTTCACGAAGTAGGGCGTCAGGCGATAATGGCCGATGCCAATTGGCGTGGTGGCGATTATTATGGTGATGGCAAAGCGCCCGATGCGGGCCTCGCGGTGGCGCGGATGGCGGCGCATATTACTTATCTGTCCGAAGCAGGGCTTACCGAGAAATTCGGGCGACGATTGCAGGCGCGCGACGCCAAAAGCTTTGGTTTTGACGCCGACTTCCAGATCGAAAGCTATTTGCGCCACCAAGGGCTAAGTTTCACGGGGCGTTTTGATGCCAATAGCTATCTCTACATCACGCGTGCGACCGATTATTTCGATTTGGCGGAAGAACATGGCGGGCATCTCGCGCGCGCCTTTGCAGGGTCTAGCACACGCTTTTGCGTGGTAAGCTTTGATAGTGATTGGCTCTATCCCACCGCAGAATCGCGCAGCATCGTCCACGCGCTCAACGCAAGTGGTGCGCCAGTTAGCTTTGTCGAGCTAAGCTCGCCGTTCGGGCATGATAGCTTCTTCCTTGATCTCCCCGACTTTGACCGCGTGATCGATGGATTTTTGAAGGCGGGGGGATTTTAATGTTGCCCGTAGGCTATCAGCTGATCGATGATCAGGCACAGATCGATCCGATCGCCGCACATGCCTATCTTACAACCAGTTATTGGTCGTCGGGCATTCCGCTTGAGACTGTCAAGCAGGCACTGGCGGGGTCATTCTGCGTAGCTATTCAAAAGGAGGGCGCACAGCTTGCCTTTGCGCGCGTCGTGACGGACTATGCGACGTTTGCTTACCTCGCCGATGTCTATGTGCTTGAGGCGCATCGGGGCCACGGCTTGGCACAGGCAATGCTCCGCCATCTGCAAGCGCATGAGCGTCTGCAGGGGCTGCGGCGCTGGGCGCTGTTCACGCATGATGCACAGCCGCTTTATGCTAAGCTCGGATGGGGGGTTTATCCGCATCCCGAACGATTGATGACGCTTGACGCGCTGGATGTTTATTCATGAAGTTGCGCTCCGACTTGGCGATCATCGCCAATAATGTCCGCGAAGGAACGCGAGTACTTGACGTTGGCTGTGGCAGCGGCGAACTTATGACGGCACTGCGCGATGCCAAGCACGTTGATGCGCGCGGGATGGAGCTTGATGCGCGCAGCGTTACCGAAGCCGTCGCGCGCGGGCTGTCAGTCATCCAGGGCAATGCTGATACTGACCTTGTCGATTATCCTGATGCCGCATTCGATTATGCGATCCTCAGCCAGACGCTGCAAACCACCGTCCGACCCGATCTTGTGCTCGATCAGCTGCTGCGCATCGGGCGGCATGCCTTTGTTTCCTTTCCCAATTTCGCCCAGTGGCGGATTCGCTTGGCTTTAATGTTTGGCGGGCGCATGCCCGTTACGCGCCAGCTCCCCGATCGCTGGTACGATACGCCCAATATTCACCATGTCACCATCGACGATTTCAGGGGATTCCTCGCCGAACGCGGTGTAACGATTGAAGGCCAATGGTTCCTTTCAGGCGACAAAACGACGACAAGTGCCGCCGCCAATCTGCTTGCTGAACATGCCGTATTTTTGCTGAAGCGCTAACTCCGCAGCACCGCGCCGGCCTTAGTGGCGGCGGCTATCACCCTCTCTGCAATAGTTTTCAAATCGGCGTCGCCGTAGCTCTTTTCGATCGGTTGAAGTGTCACTTCGATCGCGAGTGACTTTTGTCCTTCGGGCACGCCTTGGCCGATGAACTGATCGAACAAGCGGGCCGCGACGATATTGTCCTTATCCGCGCCTTTGATTGCGCGAATCAGGTCGCCCGCCGGCAGGTCAGCGGCCACCAGGAAGGCGAAATCGCGGTTCACCGCTTGGAGGGCAGGTGGCGTATAAGCGCTACGCATGAAGCCGCTCGCCTTTTTGGGCGGAATCGCATCAAGATAGAGCTCAGCAGCCATGACGGCACCGCTTACATCGAATGCCTTGGCGGTTGCGGGGTGGAGCGCGCCGAAGCTCGCAAGGATCGTTTTGGGGCCAAGCCTGAGCGTTGCCGACTGGCCAGGATGATAATGCGCGCCCGCACCGTCCATAACTTGCAGATTATCAACGGGCGCGCCCACTGCAGCCAGCAATGCTATCACTTCGGCTTTGGCATCATATGCATCGAACGGGGAGGCTTTGCCCTGTGCCCATCCGCGGGGTGCTTTGTCGCCCGCGAGGATCAGGCCAAGCGTAAGCCGCTCCCCATCTTCCAGATAGCGCCGCCCGATTTCAAACAAGCGGATTGCACTGGCCCCGCGCGCCTGATTGCGTGCCGTCGCTGACAAAAGGCCGGGGAGCAGTGATGGCCGCATGACCTTCATGTCCTCGCTAATCGGATTGGCAAGGCTCCACAGCCCGCCGCCAAAGACCGCCGCCTCAGCCTCTGGCAAGAACGACCAGGTGATCGTTTCATTGAGGCCGCGGGCTGCCGCCGTGCGCCGCACGTTGCGTTCGATCTTCTGGATAGGCGTCGCGGTCGGTTTGGCCACGCCGTCGGCGCGGGGCAAAGGGGTTGAAGGGATAGTGTCTAGCCCCACCAAGCGGATGATTTCCTCAACCAGATCGGCAGGGCCATCAATATCGCGGCGCCATGACGGCACGGTCACAGCCCAATCACCCGAAACAGCAAAACCCAACGATTCGAGGATTGCCTGCTGTTGATCCCGAGGGACATTGATGCCGCCCAGCCGCGCGCACTGGCCCGGATCATAAGCCAGTGTCTTGACGTCAGGCGGCGGTGTGCCAGCGCGGATGATATCAGAGGCTTCGCCCCCACAAATGTCGAGGATCAGCGCGGTGATAATGTCAACTGCTTCATCCAAAAACGCCGGATCAACCCCGCGCTCGAACCGCGTCCGCGCGTCGGACGTTAGCGATAGCGCTTGCCCTGTCTTGGCAATCCGCTCTGGTGTGAAATAGGCGACTTCGAGCAGCACATCGGTCGTGGTCTCCGAACAGCCTGAATGCTCGCCGCCCATTATACCCGCAATGTCGTGAACCCCCGCCTCATCGGCAATCACGGTCATATCGGCGGTCAGGCGATAGTCTTTCCCGTTGAGCGCGGTAACAGTCTCGCCATCAGCCGCGCGGCGGGCGAAGACCGCACCGGTTAGCCTGGCCAGGTCATAAGCATGGCTCGGGCGACCATGATCGAACATCACATAGTTGGTGATATCGACCAGCGCCGAAATCGGTTTTTGCCCCGCCGATTTGAGCCGCGCCTGCATCCAATCAGGTGAGGTTCCGTTGATGACACCCTTGATAACGCGGCCATAGAAAGCGGGGCAGCCCTTGAGGTCATCAGTGCGAATCTCTACCGGGCAGGGGAGTAGCACAAGCTCCTCCCCGCCCCGGGAACGGGCAGGACCTATCGGCCGCAGCGTCCCCAATCCTGCCGCTGCCAGATCGCGCGCAATGCCGCGCACGCCCATGCAATCCTGCCGGTTGGGCGTAATCGCCACATCAATCACTGGATCATTCGCGCCTGCATAATCAGCAAAGGCAGTCCCGACCGGGGCGTCGGCGGGGAGTTCAATAATGCCGTCATGATCGTCACCCAATTCCAACTCGCGCGATGAACACATCATGCCGTTCGATTCGACCCCGCGAATGGCGGCTTTCTTAAGCACCATGCCGTTGGCGGGCACCACTGCCCCTTCAACGCCGAACACGCCGACGAGCCTCGCGCGAGCATTGGGTGCGCCGCACACGACTTGCACCGGGCCATCGCCCGCATCAACGCTCAGCACTTGAAGCTTGTCAGCCTGCGGATGCTTGTCTGCGCTCAGGACCCGCGCGACCTTGAACCCCGCCAATCGCTCGGCGGGGTTTTCGATACCTTCGACCTCAAGCCCGATACGGTTGAGGCAATCGGCGACGCCGTATATGTCGGCGTCGGTGTCGAGATGCGCTTTGAGCCAGCTGAGCGAGAATTTCATGCGCCGACTCCACCGCTGAGCGTCGGCACGTCAAGCGCGCCAAAGCCGTAATGCCCAAGCCAGCGGACATCGCCATCGAAAAAGGCGCGCAAATCATCCATCCCATATTTGAGCATCGCGAGCCGGTCGACACCGGTGCCAAAGGCAAAGCCCTGATAGACTTGCGGGTCTAGCCCGCAGGCTTCGATTACGCGGGCGTGGACCATGCCGCTGCCGAGCACCTCCATCCAGCCTTCGCTGCCGCCAATCACGCGTTTGCCCTTGACGAGACTATAGCCAACATCAATTTCAATCGATGGCTCGGTGAACGGAAAATAAGACGGACGCAACCGCAACACAACGTCATCGCGCTCAAAGAAGGCCTTGAGAAATGTCTCAAGCGTCCATTTGAGGTGGCCAAGATGAATATCCTTGTCGATCACCAATCCCTCAATCTGGTGGAACATTGGCGTGTGTGTGGCGTCGCTATCGCTGCGGTAGACGCGCCCGGGGGCGATGATGCGAATCGGCGGCGCTTGGTTCATCATCGTACGGATTTGCACCGGCGATGTGTGTGTGCGTAGCAGCATTTTCCTGCCATCAACCGCCATCTGATCGGGGAAATAGAATGTGTCATGCATCGCGCGCGCCGGATGCGTTTCGGGGATGTTTAGCGCGCTGAAATTATGCCAGTCATCTTCAATCTCGGGTCCCTGCGCGACTGCAAAGCCAAGATCGGCAAAAATCTCCGCAAGCTCATCCATCACTTGGCTAACCGGATGGATCGATCCCTGCGGCGCTGAAGGCGCGGGGAGCGTCATGTCGAGGCGCTCGCTCGCCAGCCGCGCGTCAAGCGCTGAGGCGTCAAGCGCGGCCTTTTTATCCGCAATCGCCTGCGTCACCGATTCGCGCAGACCGTTGATCAGCGGCCCTTGCACTTGCCGCTCTTCGGGCGACATCTGCCCAAGCGTCTTGAGGAGCGCCGAAATGCTCCCCTGTTTGCCAAGCGCCGCAATGCGCACGGCTTCAAGCGCATCAAGGTTGTCGGCGGCGGCAATGGCGGCGAGAGTTTCTGTTCGTAGCGCTTCAATAGTCATTACCAACCCCGTCATTCCCGCGCAGGCGGGAATCCATTAACATCATTGTGCGACGCCTTCTCCCAATTCCGTCACACACCAGTGCGAATGGATTCCCGCCCGCGCGGGAATGACGGGGAAAGTAGTCATCATCGTTTCGAGAGCGATTCAAAGCCAAACACAATCGCTAGGTCGCTCCAATCAGGATTGGTCTCTTCAATCAAGCGGATTTTCCAATCGCGGTTCCACTTCTTGATTTGCTTTTCGCGCACGATGGCATCGGTTACGCGGTCAAACACGTCATACCAAACAAGGCGAGTGATATTGTGTCGCGATGTGAAGCCCCCCAAGATGCCTTCCCGATGCTGATAGATACGCTGCGTTAGATCGGACGTGACGCCGACATAGGTTGTGCCATGTCGCCCACTTGCCATAATGTAAACAAAGCCCTGTTTCTCCATTCAGTCACTATATCGTCACTCCCGCGTAGGTGGGAATCTGGAACAGTCTGGGAAATAGTTTCCCGCCTACGCGGGAATGACGGTGGATACAAAAAGGGCGCGAACGGCAAGCACCGTTCACGCCCTTTTGCGCATTCGTGGAAAGGTTGCTTATGCCGCTTGGGGCAAAGCCGCTTTCGCTTGCGCGATGATACCCGTAAACGTCGCCCCTTCGTGCATCGCGATATCGGCCAAGACTTTCCGGTCAAGTTCGATGCCCGCAAGCTTGAGGCCATGCATGAAGCTGGCATAAGTCAGGCCTTCGACGCGGACAGCCGCGTTGATGCGCTGGATCCACAAGCCGCGGAACATGCGCTTCTTAACCTTGCGGTCGCGGTAGGCATACTGGCCAGCCTTTTCGACGGCCTGGCGGGCGATGCGGATCGTGTTCTTGCGGCGACCATAATAGCCTGCCGCTTGTTCCAAAATCCGCTTATGTTTTGCTTTGGTGGTTACACCGCGTTTTACACGTGCCATATCTCAACCCTCCTTACGATAGACCGTAAGGCGCCCACGCCTTGACCGTAGCGGTATCCGCCTTGGACAAAACAGTGGTGCCGCGATTCTGGCGGATATATTTGCCGTTATGGCTAATCAAACGGTGACGCTTGCCGGCAACGCCGTGCTTAAGCTTCCCCGTCGCGGTAAGCGTGAAACGCTTTTTCACACCGCTCTTGGTCTTCAGTTTGGGCATTTTCTGGCTCCTTGAATGGGATGATCAGAACCAGCCGTGGCAGCCCTTACAGCCAGGCGGGTTATATACAATCATCAGTGAAGTGCGGCGCGTTAGGGGCAGTTGCGCGGAATTGCAAGCGAATTGCGGTGCCTGTCGGCCCTTACTGGGGCTGCATGCCCATCATTGTGCGAAACGTTTCGAACGCCGCGGTCACAATCGGCCGGTCAAGCGCCATATAATGGGTGGGTGCCATCCCCAGAAACTGATTGAAATCACGAATCATATGGCTTTGATCGACATATTGCTCTTCGATATAGCTGCGCCAGTTGGCATAGCTCATCGCATCCATCCGGTGGAGCATTCGGCGAAACCGCTCACGCTTGATCAGCATTTTGGGCGCAAAGCCGAAATAGGCCTTGCTCAACCGCGCCAACCGCGATTGCGAGATACCGACGCGCTCGGTCATGTCATCAACCGAAGCGCAATCAGGGTCGCTAAGCGCCGCGCGAACGCACGCAATTTGTGCGCCCAGTTCTGAAGTCCGCGGCAGTGTAATGCGACTCAACAAATAGTGGTTGGCAATGGCAACCCGCGCATCAAAATCAGGCGCGGCGGCAAGCTGCGATCGCAGGTCATCGGCATGTGCGCCCCACATATCACATAATCGAGATACCATATTGGCATGATCGCTCGCTTTGGCATCCAGCAGTGAAGGCCAGGCCAGTGGCTGTAACCCGATGGCAAACCCCGTTCCGCTCTGCGCGCGCAGCCAACGCGACGATATCGATGGCCCAAACAAGGCAGAAGGCGCGCTAAACGGGGTCAGCGCATGCGGATCGCGCCCGGCAGCCCACTCCCCCGACAAGGCAAAGCAAAGCGCAGGTATGTCAGGCGGCAGCAAGTCAAGCGCTGGACCCGTTCCTGCGATGCTGATCTCCAAATAGGCCACGACCAATTCAAACAGCTTAGGGTCGGGAAAGGCATATCGAACCCTGATCTCAGCCATGGTGACACGCCAGCGCCTCGAGCACTTCCTCAAGCCGTGCTGGGTCGCCAAGCGCAATCACCTTGCCATCGCTTGTTGCGCTTAAAGGATCGCCGTTCCAATCGCACATTAATCCGCCAGCGCCTTCGACGACGGGGACGAGCGCGGCAAAATCATGGATTTTGAGCCCTGCTTCGACCACAATATCGATATGCCCGCTGGCGAGCAGGCCATAGTTATAACAGTCGCCCCCCCAAATCAGCCGACGCCGCGCGGTTTTGGCGGCGAGCGCCATGAAATGCTCGGCATCATGTTCGGCGAAGGCCTGCGGGCTAGTGGTGGCAAGGATCGCTTCTTTGAGCTCGGGACAGGCCCGCGTCCGCGCGGCTGCGCCTTTGAATGTTGTCGGTTGGCCAACCGCCCCGATCCAGCGCTCGCCAAGGATCGGCTGATGAATGACGCCCATGATCGGCCAGCCATCCTTCATCAGCGCGATCAGCGTCCCAAATATAGGCCGCCCCGCGACAAAGCTGGTCGTGCCGTCAATCGGATCGATCACCCATTGGAGTGCCGCCGCTTCGCGAACGCTGCCATATTCTTCGCCGATCACCCCGTCTTCGGGCCGTTCAGCCTCCAAAATCGCGCGGATGGCGCTTTCGGCGGCACGGTCAGCGTGTGTCACGGGGGAGGCATCTGCCTTGGTCTCAAGCCCGAATTCAGCGCGGAAATAGGGGCGAATCGCTTCGCCCGCCGCATCGGCAAGGCGGTGGATCAAGGCGATTTGGTCGGTCTGGTTCATATGGGCTCTTTGCTGGTGTCATCGGGGACTGTCCAGAGGCGATGCTTGACCATGGCGGCGTCAAACAAGTCGCCTTCGATGAGTTGGTCTAGCCAGCGCTGCACGCGCGGCGGCGCATCCTGCCGCCATGCCGCCATATCGGTGCGCGCAAATTGGCGGATGAACGGGAAAATCGCGATATCGGTAAAGCGCGGAGCATCGCCGAACAGATAGCCACTATTGCTCAACAACGCCTCAAGCGGGGTGAGCAAGGTTATTCCGGCAGAATAATGCGCTTGGGCGTCAACGCCTTCATAGCGGTGCGGATATTTCATCCGGTCGAGATGAAATTTGAACGCGCCATCGTAAGTGGCAATCAGGCTATCGTCACTAGCGCCCCAGCCGAGTGGATCATGCTGCGCCAAAGCCCAGTGCATGATATAAAGGCTTTCGTCGATCACTCTGCCATCACGTAAAACCAGCACGGGCACCGTTGCCTTGGGCGAAGCCGCAATCAGCGCAGCCGGCTTGTTGCGCAGCGCAACTTCGCGGTGTTCTACCTCGATCTGGGCCGCAGTCAGCGCCATCCGTGCGCGCATGGCATAGGGGCAGCGGCGGAAGCTGTAGAGGATCGGTAACTCAGTCAAACAGGCTGGATACCGAACTTTCATCGGCGATCCTCTTGATTGCCTCGCCGACCAAGGGCGCGATGGTGAGCACGCGGATCTTGCTGGCGGCGGCCACCGCATCGGGCACGCCGTTCGAATCGGTAATGACCATTTCGGTCAGCTCAGACGCTTCAATCCGCGCCACCGCCCCGCCCGAAAGCACACCGTGGGTGCAATAAGCGACAACATCAGCTGCCCCTGCCGCGCGCAGCGCCGCCGCCGCGTTGCAAATCGTACCGCCTGAATCGACCATATCGTCGATCAGGATGCAAAAGCGGCCTTCGACGTCACCGATGATGTTCATTACTTCGGATTCGCCGGCTTTCTCGCGACGTTTATCGACAATAGCGAGCGGCGCATTATCGAGCCGTTTGGCGAGCGCGCGCGCGCGCACCACACCACCGACGTCGGGTGAAACGACCATGATCTTGCGGTCGCTAAAGCGGGCCTGAATATCAGCCGACATGACTGGTGCGCCGTAAAGATTGTCTGTTGGAATATCGAAAAAGCCCTGAATCTGCCCGGCGTGAAGATCAACCGAAAGCACGCGGTGCGCGCCCGCGACCGCAATCATATTGGCGACCAGCTTGGCCGAAATTGGCGTGCGTGATCCCGTTTTGCGGTCTTGTCGAGCATAGCCGAAATAAGGAATCACCGCGGTAATCCGCTGCGCCGATGCGCGCTTGAGCGCGTCCATCATGATGAGGAGTTCCATCAGATTGTCATTGGCGGGAAAACCCGTCGACTGGATCACGAACACATCTTCACCGCGCACATTTTCATGGATTTCGACAAAGACTTCCTCATCGGCAAAACGCCGCACGCTCGCCTCGGTCAAGGGAATGCCGATATAGTCTGCAATAGCCTTGGCGAGTGCTGGGTTCGCATTGCCGGTTAATAATTTCATGAATATGGCCCCCCTTATGATCGCGCCGCCCGCGTCTTAGCCGTAC
This sequence comes from Sphingomonadaceae bacterium, assembly GCA_046153565.1. Classification (GTDB taxonomy): domain Bacteria; phylum Pseudomonadota; class Alphaproteobacteria; order Sphingomonadales; family Sphingomonadaceae; genus Aquisediminimonas. Next base: position 19,922 of record JBJXDU010000072.1, on the reverse strand, counting down.
GGGGTGATAAGCGAAAGGGGGCCATTGCGGCGCGCCGTGCCAATCAATAGAGGAAGGCGATGACTGAACACTTGACCATAGCCTTTGCCCAGCTTTCGCAAGCAGTGGGTGATCTTGTCGGCAATGCTGACACGATGTTGGCGGTGCGCAATCAGATGCCGGGTGCAGACTTGATCGTTTTCCCCGAACTGCAACTCGTCGGCTATCCGGCCGAAGACCTTGTGCTCAAACCCGCCTTTGTCGAACGCGCTGCTGAGCAACTTGACCGGATGGCGCGCGCAACAGTGGCGGGGCCTGCCATGCTTGTCGGCACGATCCACCGTGTGGACGGCCTGCTTTATAACGCGGTCGCCTTGCTGGCCGAAGGCGCGATTGCTGCAATCCGGCTCAAACATGATCTCCCCAATTACGGCACGTTCGATGAAAAGCGACTATTTGCTGCCGGGCCGCTGCCCGAACCGATTTTGTTCAACGGTGTGCGCATTGGCGTTCCGATTTGCGAAGATGTGTGGCATGCGGACGTCTGCGCGCATTTGAAGGCGTGCGGGGCTGAATTGCTAATTTCGCCCAACGGCAGCCCCTATGAAATTGACAAGGATGATCTGCGCTCAAGCAAGATTGTCGCGGCGCGCGTTGCCGAAACCGGACTGCCCATGGCCTATCTCAACCGCGTCGGCGGGCAGGATGAACTGGTGTTCGACGGCGCGTCCTTTGTCCTCAACGGCGATGGCACGATGGCGTGGCAATTTTCCGATTGGGAGGAATGTGTTCGTGTCACGCAGTGGGAGCGGCGCGACGCAGGTTGGCTCTGTTTGCCGGGGGAGATGGCGACGCTCGAACCGCATCCATCGGATGTTTATCATGCGATGATGATCGCTTTGCGCGATTATGTGAACGCCAATCGCTTCCCCGGCGTTGTGCTTGGCCTGTCGGGCGGGATCGATTCGGCGATTTGTGCTGCGATTGCCGCCGATGCGCTCGGGCCAGAGCGCGTCTGGTGCGTGATGATGCCCTCGCGCTTCACCAGCCAATCGAGCCTTGACGATGCGGCCGGCTGTGCGGCGATGATTGGGTGCAGGCTTGATACGATTGCAATTGCGCCCGCGATTGAAGCCTTCGATACGATGCTGACCGACAGTTTTAACGACGCCAAGGTTGATATCACCGAAGAAAATATCCAGTCACGAATCAGGGGCGTGACGCTCATGGCGCTCAGCAACAAATTCGGCCCGATGCTGCTCACGACGGGTAATAAGAGCGAAATGTCGGTTGGTTACGCAACGATCTACGGCGATATGGCGGGCGGTTATAATCCCCTCAAAGACGCCTATAAGATGACTGTCTTTGCGATTTCACGCTGGCGCAATGCGAACAAGCCCCGGCTTAGCCTTGGCCCCGATGGCCCGGTGATGCCCGAAACGATTATCACCAAACCGCCATCGGCTGAACTCCGCGATAATCAGAAGGATTCGGACTCACTGCCCGATTATCCGATCCTTGATCCGATCCTGATGGGGCTAGTTGAAGAAGAATTGTCAGTCGACGAAGTTGCGGCGCGCGGCTTTGACCGAGATGTGGTGGCGCGGATCGAGCGACTGCTGTGCGTGGCTGAATATAAGCGGCGCCAGGCTCCGCCCGGGGTCAAGCTGGGCAGCCGCAATTTCGGGCGTGATCGAAGATATCCCATCACCAATGCGTTCAGGACGGCTTGATGACCATCACTACCCGTTTCGCACCCTCACCCACCGGCACGCTCCATGTTGGCAATATCCGCGCTGCGCTGCACAATTGGATGTGGGCGCGTAAGAATGGTGGGCGCTTCGTCTTGCGGATCGATGATACCGATGCGGAGCGCTCGACCGAAGCAAATGTCGTTTCGATTCGCGCGGACCTACAGTGGCTTGGGCTTCACTGGGATGATGAGGCGCGCCAGTCGGAGCGGTTTGCGCTTTACGAGGCGAAGTTTGAAACACTGCGCGCGGCCGGGCGCATATACCCTTGTTATGAAAGTGCTGAAGAGCTTGATCTGCGGCGCAAAATCCTGCTCGGGCGCGGTCTGCCGCCGGTCTATGAACGCACCGCGCTCGCGCTGACGCCTGACCAGATCGCCGCATATGAAGGCGAGGGGCGCAAAGCTCATTACCGTTTCATGCTCGATCATAGCCAGCCAATTGAATGGGCCGATATGGTGCGCGGCGATCAGCATTTTTCGGCTGAAAAACTGAGCGATCCGGTGATTCGTCGCGCCGATGGCTCATGGCTCTATATGCTTCCGTCGGCGATTGACGATGTTGATCTGGGGATAACCCATGTGATTCGCGGCGAAGATCATGTGTCAAACACCGCGACGCAGCTGCAAATGTTTACCGCGCTGGGCGCCGCGCCGCCGCGTTTCGGGCATGAGGCGTTGCTGACCGGCGCAGAAGGCAAATTATCAAAGCGGCTTGGCTCGCTCGGGGTTGATGCGCTGCGCGATGCGGGGATTGAGCCGATGGCAATCACCGCTTTGCTCGCAAGGCTGGGCACGAGCGACCCGATTGAGCCGTTTACGTCACCCGAGCCGCTGATCCGCACGCTTGAATTTAACCGGTTCGGACGCGCACCCGCGCGCTTTGACGAGGCAGAGCTCGCGGCGCTCAATGCCAAAATCATTCACCAATTGCCTTTTGGTGCTATCAAAGATCGCTTGCCAGCGGGCATGACGGCGGATGCTTGGGATGTCATCCGGCCCAATCTGGCAACGGTTGGCGAAGCCGCCGATTGGTGGGTGATTGTGGCGGGTGATGTGACGACACACCGCGACGAAGCCGATGCTGATTTTCTGGGTCAGGCCGCCGCGATTGCCGAGACGCTGGATTGGGACGCCAACCCCTGGCACGCGCTCACCAGCGCGCTCAAAGCGGCGAGCGGGCGCAAGGGCAAGGCCTTGTTCATGCCGCTGCGACTCGCGCTCACTGGGCGCGATCATGGCCCCGAAATGGCGGCGTTGCTGACGCTGATTGGCAAGGAGCGTGCGCTTAAACGTTTGAAATAGAACAATATAGTTCTACAAAAGAGATGTTGTAACATTGAGTATAACAATATATCATCATATCACTGAGCCACGTTGGGAGCAGGCTCGTTGATAGGAGGATATGATGGCCTATACTGATACCAACCAAGGGTTGAAACCAACCAGCCTAGCGATCACAACGCTCGTCAATGGCGGCGTGATTGCGGGCTTGCTGATGCTGGGCACAACGGCGTTGCGCATCGACACTGACCCGATCAAAATTTTTACACCAACCACGATCCCGCCGGTCGTTACGCCAGAACCACAAACGCCCAAACATGAGGTGAAAGACGAGCCCAAACCAACCACCATCTTCAGGTCAAAGACGGTGAAGCCGCTTGATCAACCGCCAGTTGTTGAATTGTCGACCTCAACAATCGGCGATGATTTTCCAATCCCCGGCACGGGCGAGTTTATCAAGATCGAACCGCCAGCCCTGCCGCCGATTGTGACCCCATCCGTGCCACCTGTCTTTGTCACCGCAAAGCGCAATCCACGCTATGCGGGCGACTTCCAGCCTGAATATCCCCCCGGCATGGTCCGTGAAGGGCGCGAAGGAGCGGTCACCGTGCGTGTGCTGGTTGGTGTCGATGGCCGGGTCAAACAAGTCGAAGCCGTCCGCGGTGATGACGATGCCTTCCTGCAAGTTACCAAGGCGCAAGCGCTGCGACGGTGGCGCTTTTTGCCCGCAACAAAAGACGGCGTGCCACAGGAAAGCTGGCAGGAATTAACCGTGCGGTTCCAATTGCCTGCGTAAAAGGCAACGCAAGCACTGGCGCGGCGGGTCTCGCTAGCTTATCTAGCGACATATGTATTTGCCGCGCCCCGTTTCACCCTTCAAAGCCTTTGCCGATCTGCGCGCTTTTTTTGCGTCCGAGCAACGGTATCGCTTCGGTTTTGCTGTGCTGTCGATCCTTCTGCCGTGCCTGACTGTAGGGTTGTTTTACATCAGTGAAAAAGAACCGCCCTATAAGCCGCCAGTGGTGGTTTACGTCAAAAATTACCGCGCTGATCGCAGCGAGGCCGAGATTAAGGCGCAATTGGCCAAGGATTATAAGACCGAAAAACCGCTGCGTGACGCACAGATTGCGGCTGAGGAAAAACGCCGCAAATTCTTCAAAGATCTCGCCAAATCGATGGACGATGTCGGGCTTTGACAGCGCTTGATTCGCGCTGGATGGCGACGGCGATCGCGCTATCGCAGCGGGTGCGTGCGCTGAGCGTGCCCAATCCCAATGTCGGCTGCGTGATTGTTAAGGATGGCCGCGTGGTTGGGCGCGGTTGGACGCAAGCGGGTGGTCGTCCGCACGCCGAGGCGATGGCGCTTGCGCAGGCAGATGCAGCCGCAGCAGACGCGACCGTCTATGTGAGCCTCGAACCCTGCGCCCATCAGAGCGAGCGTGGTCCCGCCTGCGCCGATGCCTTGATTGCTGCGGGCGTGACGAAAGTCGTAGTGGCGCTTACCGATCCTGATCCGCGCACCAATGGTGCGGGGGTGGCGCGCCTCCGCGCCGCCGGGGTGACGGTCGAAACTGGTTGCCTTGCGGTCGAGGCGCGCCGTGCCATGGCGGGGTGGCTGATTTCGTTCCAGCGCGGACGACCCTTTGTCACTCTCAAACTGGCAACTTCGCTTGACGGCTGTATAGCGCTGGCGAACGGCGAGAGTCAGTGGATTACGGGGGAAGTCGCGCGCGCACATGCGCATCTCGAACGCGCACGGTCGAACGCGATCCTTGTCGGGCGCGGCACAGTCGCGGCTGATCAGCCCCGGCTTGATGTTCGTGTGCCGGGCCTTGAAGGAAGGCAGCCACTGCGTGTGCAGCTATCCACCGCGCAAGCGGCGCCGGGTGAGGGTTGGGTGACGCTAACATCGCCGCAAGAGATTACGGCGCTTACCACTTGCCACTATCTGCTCGTCGAAGGGGGGGCGGGGACGGCTTCGGCTTTTCTGCGTGAAGGGGTGGTTGACCGGCTGTTACTGTACCGTGCGCCGATTCTGATTGGCGGCGGAAAGCCTTGCCTGGCTGACATTGGCCTAACGGGCCTTGATGCGGCACATGGTGCGTGGCAATTGGTCGACACACGGATGCTGGGCAATAACCGGCTTGAGATTTACGAGGGGGCACAATGTTCACAGGCATCATAACCGACGTTGGCACGGTCCGCAGCTCTGATCAGCGCGGTGACCTGCGGCTCATCATCGCGTGCGGTTACGATCTGGCAGGCGTCGATCTCGGCGCGTCGATTGCTTGTTCGGGTTGCTGCCTGACGGTGGTGGATAGGGGCGCTGATTGGTTTGCGGTAGATGCCTCGGCCGAAACGCTCAGCAAAACTGCGCAAGGGCAATGGGCAGAGGGGCGCAAGCTTAACCTCGAACGCGCGCTCAAAATTGGCGATGAACTCGGCGGGCATATCGTCACCGGCCATGTTGACGGCGTTGGCGAGGTCGTCGGCATCACCCCCGAAGGCGGATCACACCGTGTCGATATCCGCATATCATCGGATATCGCTCCCTATATCGCGCCCAAAGGATCAGTTACCGTCGACGGCGTGTCGCTCACTGTCAACGCAGTGGCTGATAATCCGGACGGCAGCGCGACCTTTGGCCTCAACATCATCCCCCACACTTGGAGCGTGACCGCTTTTGCCGATCTGGTGGTCGGACAGCCGGTAAATATCGAGATTGATGTGCTGGCGCGCTATCTGGCGCGGATGCGCGCGGTATTGGATATATGAATGCTGATCCTATTTGAAAATGGCGACAATCCGTGCATCGTTTGACAGTTTTTTGTCGTAAATGGGGACGCGATAGGCGTTTGGAAACTTTGGATTGATCGGTAGCGGCACGGTTTTACCGCGGTCTGACATCGTCACGCTCGCCAGCGGCTTTGGCAGCCGATTTAGGAGAGCGATCCGCTTGCTGTTGCACCCCCCGATCAGGCCAAACCCGGCGCGAAAGATGATCGGAATTTCCGATTTATAATAGGCCCAGCCAATTTGACAGGTGAGCCGCACGTCGCCCAAGCGCAGATCGGCCTTGCTCGTGCCCGGCGAAAAAACGCGCGGCGCGATATAGATCGGCTTTTTGCCGGCATTGGCGAACAGACGGTAATCGCCGCCGAGCGTAAGCAGATCAGGCATGACGAATTGGTGCTTATCATCAATGACCAGCGGGATTCGGTTGTCCTTCGATACCAATGAGAGCCGGATTGAGTCGATATTCGCAGCTGTAACACCACTCTTGTTCGAGGCAATAATCTCGTAAGCAAGTGACGAAGCTGGCGCGAGGAGAGGACGAAATTTGAGGAAGGCACGCTGCGCCTCGCGGAATTGCGCGACACTGGCCCGCTGCGGCTTGGTTTGACCCTCAACCTGAATGGCGACTTCTTCTTCCGCAGGCGATTGTGCCGCCGCCGGGGTCAGCGCAAGCAAGCCGCCGCCAAAACCGATAAGAAAGCTCCGCATCATTTGACCAATCCTCTCGTGCGACTCGCGCGAGATGCTCGTCTGAGACTGTGGCGCGAACAAGGCTATCACTACGCCGCATCTTAATGTGACAAATTACATTGACTCTCACATCATGATGTGAGATCAAAAGAAATCTGCTCAACCTTCGGGGTCATCCATGTCGACACAGCTCATCCAAAAAGTCCGTAACCTCGTCACCCAAGGCGGCATGTCCAAATCAGGCCTAGCGCGCGCGGCGGGGCTTCATGCCAATACGCTGCGTGACCTTGAGGAAGAGGATTGGAACCCCACCGCCGAAACTTTGCGCAAGCTTGAGACCTTCCTGTTCGCCAACGATGATACGCCAACGCTCGTCCCCATTGAGGAGATTATCGAAGAAGCGCGTAATGGGCGGATGTTCATCCTTGTCGATGATGAAGACCGGGAGAATGAGGGCGATCTGATCATCCCCGCGCAAATGGCGACGCCCGATGCGATCAATTTCATGGCGACGCACGGGCGCGGCCTCATCTGCCTCACACTCACCAAGACGCGCGTTGAGGCGCTTGGGCTTGAGCTGATGAGCCGGGCGAACGGCACGCGGCACGAAACCGCTTTCACCACGTCAATCGAAGCGCGCGAAGGCGTCACCACGGGCATTTCAGCCGGGGACCGTGCGCGGACGGTGTCGGTCGCGATTGATGCGGGCAAGGGCAAGGCTGATATTGTGACGCCGGGCCATGTTTTCCCGCTGATCGCGCGCGATGGCGGTGTTCTGGTGCGCGCCGGGCATACCGAGGCGGCGGTCGATATTTCGCGGCTCGCCGGGCTCAATCCCTCGGGCGTGATCTGCGAGATTATGAAGGAAGATGGCACGATGGCGCGGATGGACGATCTCGTTCCCTTCGCGCGGATGCACAGCCTAAAAATGGGGACGATCCGCGATCTGATCGAATATCGGCGCAAGCATGACCATCTGGTCGAATGCGTCTCCGCCGCGCCGTTCACGTCAGACTATGGCGGCGAGTGGACCGCCAAAACCTATCGCAATAAGATTGATGGCTCGGTCAACATCGTATTGCAAAAGGGCAAGGTGGTGGCCGGAGAGCCGACGCTTGTGCGGATGCACGGCATCTCAATCTTCTCCGACGTGCTCGGCGCGCCCGGCCCCAAGAAACGCATATTGCAGCGCGCGATGATCGAAATCGGGGCGGCTGGTGCAGGGGTGATCGTCCTCTTGATGCCATCCGACCCCGATGCGCTTACGCGCGAAATTGGTGCGGTGGCGGGGCAATCGCCCGAAATGGACCTCCGCGCTTATGGCATTGGTGCGCAGATACTCGCTGATCTTGGCATTCATGACATGACCTTGCTGACCAACGCGCACCGCAACGTCGTTGGTCTTGAAGGATATGGCATCAACATTGTGGGCGAACGCCCGATTTCTGAGGTTTGAACAAATGGCAAAATTTCTCATCGTCGAAGCGCGTTTTTATGAGCATCTCAACGATCTGCTGATCGAAGGCGCGCAGGCGGCGCTTGAGGAGGCCGGGCACCGCGCTGACGTGATCACCGTCCCTGGCGCGCTTGAGATTCCCGGCGCCATCGGGATTGCAGCGGAAAGCGGGCGCTATGATGGCTATGTCGCAATTGGCGTGGTGATTCGCGGCGAGACTTATCATTTCGAAATCGTTGCGGGCGAAAGCGCGCGTGGGCTGATGGCATTGTCGATGGACGGGCTCGCGATTGGCAATGGCGTTTTGACCGTCGAGAATGAAGCACAAGCGCTTGTCCGCGCTGACCCGGCGCAAAAGGATAAGGGCGGCGAAGCTGCCAAGGCTGCGATTGCCATGTTGGAGCTAAAGGGGCGGTTTGGGGGATAGGCTTTTCAAGAGTCGTTTCGCGCAAAGCCGCGAAGGGCAAGAGAAGACGCTAAAAAGGGTCAGTGCAATACCCTGTTTTTGCGCCTTTCATCCTTCTTAGCGGCTTCGCGCGACTTAGCCAGCCACCGGATAGTCAGTATATCCCACAGGCCCCGGCGAATACCATGTCTTATAATTATCAGGCATAATCTCAAGCCCCTCGGCCAAACGGCGCGGGAGATCGGGGTTGCTGATGAAGGGCCGCCCGAAACTGATCGCATCGGCAAGGCCGCTCGCCAGATCTTCGGTAGCGGTATCGAACGTATATTCCTGATTGAGCACAAGTGGACCCTTGAACACTTTGCGGATATCGGGCGAGATGCGCGGGACCTCACTGGTGCCGAACGTTCCAAACGTCTTTTGCTCACGCAGTTCGAGGAAGCTGATCCCAATTTCGTCGAGCGCCGCTGCGGCGGCAGTGAATAGCGCAACCGGGTTCGAATCGTCCGCCCCTTGCGTTTCGCCATTGGGAGACAACCGCACGCTGGTGCGATCTGCGCCCACCGTATCGACCAAAGCGCGAACGACTTCGCGCATCAGGCGGATGCGATTCTCAATCGACCCCCCATAATCATCGTCGCGGAAATTGCTGTTGTCGCGCAGGAACTGGTCGATCAAATAGCCATTGGCGCCGTGCAGTTGCACCCCGTCAAAGCCTGCGGCAATCGCGTTCTTGGCCGCGTGAACATAGTCGCCAATCACGCGGGGTATCTCGTCAAGCGCGAGCGCGCGCGCTTCGGCATATGGCTTTTTGCCGTCGTCGGTATGGGCAAAGCCGGGCGCAGTCGTCATCGATGCTGATACCGGAGCGGCCCCGCCCAGAAAGTCAGGATGCACCAAACGCCCCATATGCCAGAGCTGGAGGATGATCCGCCCGCCGGCTTCGTGAACGGCGGCGGTAACGGGCTTCCATGCCTCGACTTGCGCTGCTGACCAAATGCCAGGGCCTGATGGCCAGCCGAGGCCTTCGCGGCTGATGCCGGTGGCTTCGGCGATGATCAGGCCCGCGCTCGCGCGCTGCGCATAATAGTGTGCCTTAAGCGGACTATCCGGCACCCCGTCATGATCACAGCGCGCACGGGTCAAAGGGGCCATGAGGATACGATTGGGGGCGGCGATGGCACCGAGATTGATCGGATCAAAAAGACTGGTCATAAAGGTTCCTGATTGCAACGCACCCTGACTGGCGTGATACGGGGGTGAATGCAAGATCATCTCGCCGAGAAAAATGTATCAACCGCTAAAGCTCCCTTGCGCTTTGGGCTGAGCGCGCTTGTACTCGGCAATCTCGCGCTGTCGATCGGGCCGTGGTTGGTGCGCGAGGCTGATACCGGGCCGGTGGCTTCGGCCTTTTGGCGTCTCATACTGGCCGTGCCGCTCCTCTTTTTGTTCGCGCGGCGCTTTGGCGGGCGCGTGACCCTTCCGGCCCCTGCACTCCTTGGCTTGATGGCAGCAGGCGGGCTATTCTTTGCCGCGGATTTGGCGGCATGGCATATTGGGATTTTCTACACCAAGCTCGCCAATTCAAACCTGCTGGGCAATTCGACGAGCTTTCTGTTGCCCCTCTGGGCCTTCATAACCGCGCGCCAATGGCCAAGCACTAAGCAAGGCGGGGCGCTCGGGCTGGCGGCACTGGGCGCGATCTTCCTGATGGGGCGGTCGTTCGAGCTATCGCCTGATAATCTCTACGGCGATTTGCTCTGTTTGCTCGCGGGTGCGCTTTACACGGCCTATCTGATCGTCATGGCACGCGCGCGGGGCGAAGCGGGGCCATGGCCGACACTGGCATGGGTTACGCTATTGGCGGCTCCGCCCTTGCTCGTCGCGGCGCTGGCGATGGGTGAAACGATCATCCCGCAGACTTGGACGCCGCTGCTGCTGCTGGCGCTGTTCAGCCAGATTATCGGCCAGGGCCTGATGATTTACGCCATCGGGCGCGTGTCGGCGGTGATATTTGGCCTATTGCTGTTGCTTCAGCCCGCGCTTGCCGCGCTCATTGGCTGGTTCGTCTATAATGAGCGGCTTGGCACCGTTGATCTGGTCGGTGCCATATTAATCGGGCTGGCGCTTGTGCTAGTCAGCCAGCCCGAAAAAGCCTGATTACATCGCGCCGCCAAGACGGTGGATCACCATGCAAAAGAGCATTGGGATCGATAGCAATGTGTTGGTGCGCGAAAACATCATCGCGGTCACCGCCGCTTTGGCCTTGGTATCGGCGTCAGCTTCGACCAGCCCAAGCGCCTTTTTCTGGTTGGGCCAAATCACAAACCACACGTTGAACGCCATGATTAGCGCCAGATACATGCCGATGCCAATCGTGCGGAAGCCTTCTTGCAGCGTAAACGCCTGGTGCGCATAGCCGTTGAGGATTGACACTAAGATACCCGTGGCGACCGTGGCGAGCGCGGCGTAGCGGAACCAGAACAGAGCTTCAGGCGCGATATATTTCGACACGCCGGGTTTTAGTTCGGCAGGCACCTTGGGCATCGTCGGGATTTGGACGAAATTGAAATAATAGAGCAGACCAATCCACATCACGCCCGAAATGACGTGAAGAAAGGTCATCCAGCCTGCTGGATTGCCCAGCGAATTGGTCCACAATAACAAAATGACCATCAGCGCAAAGCCAACGGCCAGCACGGCGTTCAAATTCCCAAAAAACTTTGCCACGATCTAATCCCCATAAAGCGCGACGAAACCACGTCGCTAATTGACGAATGCCCTCTAACACCCCATTTTGTCAGTGTCACGATAGGATAATGGCTGTGTTGGATTTGACGCTTGACGAACTTGCCCCTTTACTTGCTGCAGAATTGCCTGCGCATGCGGGGTTTGATGGCTGGACGCCGCTTGCGGTCGAGCGCGCGGCAGACGCGATGGGCGTAGATCCGCGCGTGGCGGCGCTCGTCTTTGCGACTCCTGCCGAAATGATTGATGGCTGGTTCGCCACCATTGATGCCGAAATGAACAAGCGCCTCCCCGTTGACACGCTGGCGGCACTCAAGGTGCGTGCGCGGATTACGGCGCTGGTCGAAGCCCGGCTGGATATCATGACACCCTACCGCGAGGCACTTCGCCGGGCACAGGCGATCCTTGCCATGCCGCAAAATCTGCGCCGGGCAGCGCGACTCGGCTGGCGGGCTGCTGACGCGATGTGGCGCGCGGCGGGTGATACGGCGACTGACTATAACCACTATACGAAGCGCGCGATCCTTGGGTCAGTCTACGGCGCAACGACCCTTGTCTTCATTGACGACGAAAGCGAGGGCCACGCTGACACGCGCGCCTTCCTCGCCCGCCGGATCGACGGCATCATGAGGTTTGAAAAGGCAAAGGCAAAGCTCACAGGCCCTAGCGACGGCATCGATCGGCACTTCAGCCTGTCGCGGCTGGTCGGGCGATTGCGCTATCCAGCCTAGTTGGGATTATCTGCGGTTCCGCCACCTTGGCCCGCACCCTGACCACCCGCACCGACTTGGCCGATATTGCCAAAGACATCTTCAAAGAAACCGCGTTCGCGCCCGAGCGTTGGTGTTTTGTCGCTATTGGGGCTGATCCGTGCGACCTTTTCAACGCCGGTCTTGCTAACGTTGGTAACGTTGCCTGCGCCGTCAAATTGGACGCGGAGCACCATTTGGCTCACCGGTTGCGGCGTCGCAAACGCAAGCTGCTTGGTTGTCCGCGACACATAATACCATTCGTTCTGGGTGAACTGACTTGTAAATGTTGGCCGACCCAGCGTCTTTTCAACCGAGGTGCGGGTATCAACGCCGGCTTGAATGCCGTCGATCAGCGACGCATCCGCGATGAACCCCTGCTGCCCGCCAACGCGCGAACAACCGCTTGCCGCCGCGGCTAAGGCGATGATCGCCACGCATATTGCCGCTTTTCTCTGGGCCGACGCCATAAAACTCTCCTCATTGGCTTGCTAAGCCATTGTAACCCGTGTCAGGCGCCTCAATATGCGCAAGGGCCGCGAACAGCAAGCACCGCTACAACCAAGGTAAGACGAATGGCAGATGGATTTTTCAAACGGTGGCTTGGTCGCGCTGATGGCACGGCGGCGGTGCGCCCTCTTTACCAGTCCATTGTGGCCAAGGCCCGCGATCTGCATTGGTATGTAGAAGGCGGCGTTGCCGATACGATTGACGGTCGGTTTGAGATGATTGCCGCGATTTTTTCGCTCGTCATGATCCGGCTTGAGGCGCTTGGTGATCCCGCCAAAGTCGATGTCGCCATGCTTACCGAAGTCTTTGTCGAAGATATGGACGGGCAGCTGCGTGAATTAGGGTTTGGTGATGTCGGGCTTGGCAAACGGGTGGGTGAAATGGTGAGCGCGCTTGGCGGACGGCTTGGCGCTTACCGCGATGGCCTTGCCGGCGTTGGGGATTTTGAAGCTGCGTTGGTGCGCAACCTTTACCGTGAACAAGCTCCCGCTGCACCTGCCTTGGCCTTTACAGCCGCCAAATTGCGCGCCGACGGCGGAGTGATCGGCACCCTGTCGCTCGAAACATTGCGTGCAGGCCAGCTGTGAGCGAATTTTCGCGCGCGTTCCGGCTTGATACGATCGGCACCACCGCGCGGTCAGTGACGATCGAAGCGAGTGTTGACGAACGCGCCGCGCTGGCGCAGCGTTTTGGGCTGGTTGCCCTTGATAGTCTGACCGCAACGGCAACGCTTGTTCAGCAGAGCACAGCGATTATTGCGAGCGGTATGCTTGATGCCGCGCTCACCCAAAGCTGCATTGCCAGCGCCGAAGATGTGCCCGCGATAATCAGCGAGCCCTTCTCAATCCACTTTGTCGCTTCGCTTGCCGACGATGAGACGCCCGACGAACTTGAATTGCTTGCCGATGATTGTGACAGCGTTGAACATGATGGCCAATCGGTTGATCTAGGTGAAGCCGTGGCGCAAAGCCTTGGTCTCGCCCTCAATCCCTTCCCGCGCTGTGCCGAGGCTGCCCGTATCCTGCGCGCGGCGGGTGTGCTCAGCGAAGATGAAGTGGTCGGCGGTGCCTTTGCTGGTCTTAAAGGATTGCTGCGTAAATCCTGACGTTAGAACGGCACGTCGTCATCAAGGTCGCTGTCAAATGCGGCGGGTGCGCTGCGGCTTCCGCCACCTGATGATCCACCGAATTGATTGCCGCCTCCGCGATCTTGCCCGCCATAGCTGCTCGACCGATCACCGCCGCCTGCACCCTCACCCCGCCCGCCGAGCAAGACAAGCTCACCGCGGAACCGCTGGAGCACAACTTCGGTCGTATATTTGTCCTGCCCGCTTTGATCAGTCCACTTACGCGTTTGCATTGCGCCTTCAAGATAGCAAGTCGAACCCTTTTTGAGATAGGTTTTGGCAACGCGCCCCAGATTTTCGTTGAAAATCACGACATTATGCCACTCGGTCTTATCCTTGCGCTCACCCGATTGCTTGTCCGTCCAGCTTTCCGACGTGGCGAGGCTGAAGCTCACGACTTCGCCGCCATTGTTCATGGATCGCACTTCAGGGTCCTTACCCAGATTACCGATCAAAATGACTTTGTTAAGGCCCGCCACGTTCGTCTCTCCCTCATAATCCAAACCATGTTGCTAACCAGAAAGTGATCCCGGCGGCAAGGTAAGCCGTGACAAAAAGATATGTCAGCAGGAACAGCGGCCATTTCCAGCCATTGGTTTCGCGCCGAACCACCGCGATTGTCGAAATACACTGCGGCGCAAAGACGAACCAAGCGAGGAAGGCGAGTGCGGTGGGGAGCGACCAGCGCCCTTGTAGCCGCTGCACAAGGCTTTGGGCTTGCTTCGCTTCATCTTGCTCACCAACCGCATAGACCGTTGCCAGCGCTGCCACCGCCACTTCGCGCGCGGCCATCGCCGGGATCAGCGACAGCGCAATTTCCTTGTTAAACCCAATCGGACGCACGACGGGCTCAAGCCCTGCGGCAATCCGCCCGGCAACCGAATATTCGGCCTGCGTTGCGCCATTCCCCAGCGGAACTTGCGGGAAGCTGAGCAATACCCACAAAATCATCGTGGAAACGGCAATGATCGTGCCAGCGCGCTTCAAAAACAGCCATATGCGCTGCCATAGGCCAAGCAGGATATCGCGTGGCTGCGGCCATTGATATTTGGGCATTTCCATAATGAAGCCGCTGCTCGCCCCCTTGGCGACGGTCTTGCGCAACACGAGTGCTGCCAGCATCGCGCCGATTATGCCCGCAATATAGAGGCCAAAGAGTACCAACCCCTGCAAGCCGATGCCACCACCCACGTCACGCGCCGGGATGAAAGCGGCGATAATCACCGCATAGACCGGCAGCCGCGCCGAACAGGTCATTAGCGGCGCGATCAGGATTGTCGTTAGCCGGTCTTGGGGATCATCAATTGTCCGCGTCGCCATTATCCCCGGAATCGCGCAGGCAAAGGAGGAGAGCAAAGGAATGAAGGCGCGGCCTGATAGGCCAACCCCGGCCATCAGCCGGTCCATCAAAAATGCAGCGCGCACCATATAGCCGCTCGCCTCAAGCGCGAGGATGAAGGCAAACAGGATCAATATCTGCGGCAAGAAGACAATCACCGCGCCCACCCCGGCAATCAGGCCGTCATTGATGGCGGAGCGCACTAATCCCGCAGGGGCTAACGACGATACGATTGTTTGCAGCCACGCTATGCCCGCTTCAATGATGGCAACGAATGGCTGCGCCCACGCAAAAACGCCTTGAAACATTGTGAACAGAATGATGGCCAGGATCAGCGGGCCAATGAGCGGATGGAGCACAACCGAATCGATGCGCTGCGTCCAGCGCCGCACCGGGGTTTCGCTGACGGTTGCTAATTTGGATAAAGCGCGGGCGCGTGATTGGCGCGCGGTGAAATCAAGGTCTGGCAAGGGCGGCCGCGCTGTTCCGATCACAGCCCCAAGCGCACTAATCAGATCATCGAGCCCGCGCTTGCGCACCGCGACGGTTTCGATGACGGGCACGCCCAATTCAGCGGCGAGCGCTTTTGCATCAAGCGTCAATCCGTCGCGCGCGGCCAAATCAACCATGTTAAGCGCGACAACGCAGGGAATATCGAGCGCAAGCAGTTCGAGCGTGAAGCGCAAGTGATTGTCGAGGTTAGCCGCATCAACGACGATGATGATCGCATCGGGCCGACGCTCGCCGACTTGTGCCCCCGTTACCACCGCGCGCGTTACCGCTTCATCGGGGCTTGATGGGTCAAGGCTATATGTGCCGGGCAGATCGACCAATTCAACGGGGCGACCGTCGCTTAGCGCTAATCGCCCCGCGTGCCGCTCAACCGTTACCCCGGGATAATTGCCAACCTTTTGCCGCGCGCCAGTGAGCGCGTTGAACAAGGCTGATTTGCCCGCATTGGGATTTCCAACCAGCGCGACGAGGGGTGCCGCGTTCACTCGGCTTCGACTTCCATGGCGGCGGCATGCGCCCTGCGAATCGCGACGGTCATCCGGCCAATCCGGCACGCAATTGGATCTTTGCCAAACAGGCCGCTGTGCAACGTTTCAACCATCATCCCAGCGTCAAAGCCCAGCTCACGCAGCCGCCGCGCGTCCTTTTCGGGCAGCGCCGCCCAGTCAATCGTCGCGATGGCGGCGGGCGCGTTAAAGGGCAAAAGATCAAGACGCACGACGGAAAAGCCTCTGACAAAGCGTTAGATGCGATTGATTATCAATAACGTCAGAACAAAGCTAGGCTTAAACGAGAAGCGTTGCACTTTGACGATCGCCGCGATAAATTGATAGCTCAGCGGAAGCGGGGCTGTAGCTCAGTTGGTAGAGCGCGTCGTTCGCAATGACGAGGTCAGCGGTTCGATTCCGCTCAGCTCCACCACCCTGCTTATGTGGCGGGGATCGCTTCAACTGTCATCGCTTCCTCCTCATGATCCTGAACCTGTCCGATGAACGTCTTGACCGTCACTCCTGCTGAACCGGTCTTATCGCGCAGGAAGAACGAGGCCATTTCGTGGAACCACACGCGGCGCCCCATCCGGTAATACCAGCGAATGGCGTGGCGGATTTTGGCTTCGGGGTTCCACAACAGGCGGCGCAAGGCGTGCGGGCGGGTTTGCATGGCGACTTCTATGAACTTCACCCACAGAAACAGTCGCCACGGCGGTAGTTTTGCCATACCCAGCACCTGATGCTTGTAATCCCACTTGATCTTGTCGGTCTGTACAACGTCGCGGCTTTCGGCGTCGCGGAAATAGGGCGTCCAGCGGTGGGGTGTTACGTAAAGTGCCTGTATCTGATCGGGATCATAGGCCATCAGCTGACGCAAAGCGTGGAACATGTCGCGGTCGGTCTGGTCGACAAAGCCTGCCACCCATGTTGCCATCGATAGGATGTTGTGCTGGCGCAGTAGGCGGATCGCCTCACGGTCTGTGCTGGTGGTTGCGCCTTTGCGGATCAGGCGCAGGGTATCCTCGTCAGTGTTTTCGGTCCCCATCAGGAAGCGTTCGAAGCCTGCTTGCTTGTAAAGATGCAGGAACTCGGCATCGCGCACGATATCGTCTGCCCGGGTCGAGCCGACCAGTGTTACGTCGATGTTTTCGGCGATCAGCGCTTCGAGGAAGGCCTTCCATGGCTTGCGCCCGGCCGAGGGGTTTTCGTCGGCGAAATTGAACACTTGCACGCCGTGCTCGCGGTGTAGCCAGGCCATTTCCTTCGCCAGCTTGACAGGATCGCGGTGACGCCAGCGCGTCCAGAACCCGCGCTGGCCGCAGTAGGTGCACAGGTGCGGACAGCCGCGCGAGAACTGGATGACCACGGCGCGTTTTCCGCCCCAATAGCTGTAACGCGCATGATCGATCAGTTCCCAGCCGACGCGGTAGGCATCGAGATCGCGAATCACGGGTGCGGAGACGTTGGCCACAGCCGCGTCCTGCGAACGAAACGCAATGCCGCGCACGTCGTGCAGGTCGCATTCGCTGTTCAGAGCTCGCACCAGCTGGCGGATGGTTTCTTCGCCCTCGCCGCGCACGATGGCATCGACCCACGGCTCGCTATCGAGGATATCGCGCCAGAAATAAGTCGGATGCACCCCGCCATAGATAATGTGGCATCCCGGCAGGAGACCTCGCACCGCGCGGGCGACAGAAGCGATCACTGGATGGCCAGATGATGAACCTGAATGGCCAAACATCACTGCATCGGGTGCCAAGGCTGCCGTTTGGGCGACGATCAGGTCGAGCGGCATCGGTCCGAATTCGCCGTCGATGAGATGAACGTCATGGCCGTCATCGATCAGCGGTCCGCCGACACATAGCAGCCCAAGTGGCGGCAGGTGATCGTCGGGAATGCGGCTGCCGATGGCGGGATGGGGGATATTGATCAAAACGATACGCATGTTGGTTTCTCTCAGTAATCTTGTGGCAAGATATAAAGATCTGGCGTCGATGACGATCGTGATCGCCAGCCCGCGCCGCCACGTCGCGACGAGATCGAAAGGGTCGTCGCGCGCCGAGGGCGATTGTTGGCAATCGTATCGGAATTGATGGCCTCCTCTTGGAAAAGTGAAATGCCGTCTATGCACTTCAGCGATCAAGAGATGGTCAGCATGCCATGATCATCCCTAGATGATTTGGTGCAGACGCTGTGCAGCTGGGGCCCTAATGCGCAATCCCACCGGCCGCCAGTACGGCGAGCGTCACAAGCTCCGACGCATTTGAAGCCATGGTAGCAATCTGGACGGGCTTTTCCATGCCGATCAGCATCGGGCCAATCACTGAGTCGCCGCCGAGCTCGCGGAGCAATTTGGCGCTAAGATTGGCTGACTGAAGCCCGGGCATGATCAGGACGTTGGCGGGGCCTGATAAACGGCTGAACGGATAATTGGCCATCAGCTTGGGGTTGAGCGCAACGTCTGGCGCCATTTCGCCTTCATATTCAAAGCTCACACCGCGCGCATCGAGGATAGCAACGGCTTCCCGCAACGGATCAAGCCAATTGCCCGATGGATTGCCAAAGGTAGAATAGGATAGGAAAGCAACGCGTGGCTCATGCCCCATTTTGCGCGCAACCGCGGCGGTCTGTTCAGCAATATCGGCGAGTTCTTGCGAGGAAGGCCGCTCATTAACGGTCGTATCCGCCATGAACACAGTGTGCGTCTGGCCGACCAGCACATGGATGCCAAAGGGTGTGCAACCTTCCTTTGGATCAATCACCCGGCGGATTTCACGCAATGACTGCGCATAAGTGCGCGTTACGCCCGTGATCATTGCGTCGGCTTCACCCATTTTGAGGAGCAAAGCGCCAAAGATATTGCGATCATTGTTGACCAGCCGCTCACATTCGCGGTGCAGATAACCACGCCGTTGTAACCGCGCATAGAGCAGATCGACCATTGCGGGGACAAGCGGCGAATTGCGGCTGTTATGGAGTTCAAAGCTCTCCGGATCATCGACCCCGAGTGCTGCGAGCTTGTCGCGGACTTCCTCGCGGCCAACCAGCACTGGCGTGCCGCAACCGCCGTCGCGGAAGGCAATCGCGGCGCGCAGCACAACTTCTTCCTCGGCCTCGGCAAAAACAACACGTTTGGGGTGCGCGCGCGCGCCTTCATAAGCGAGCGTTAGCACTGACGTTGTGGGATTGAGCCGTGCCCGCAATGAATGGCGATAGTCATCCATATCGAGGATGGGCTTGGTCGCGACGCCCGAATCCATCGCGGCCTGCGCTACAGCAGCCGAAACCACTTCCATCAAACGCGGATCGAACGGGGCGGGAATGATATAATCAACGCCAAAGCTGGCCGTCATCCCGCCATAAGCTGCCGCGACTTCCTCGGGCACTTGTTCGCGCGCGAGCTGGGCAATGGCATAAGCCGCCGCAATCTTCATTTCCTCGTTGATCGTTGTCGCGCGCACATCAAGCGCCCCGCGGAAGATGAAGGGAAAGCCCAGCACATTGTTGACTTGGTTGGGATAATCCGAGCGCCCGGTAGCGATGATCGCATCGGGGCGAACCGCCTTGGCATCGGGTGGGGTAATTTCGGGATCAGGATTGGCCATTGCGAAAATGATTGGTGCGTTTGCCATCGCCTTCACCATTTCGGGCTTGAGCGCGCCGGCCGCCGATAGCCCGAGGAAGATATCGGCACCAACCAGCGCTTCGGTCAGCGTACGCGCCTCAGTGATCGCGGCGTGCGCTGATTTCCATTGGTCCATGCCCTCGGTGCGGCCCTGATAGATGACGCCCTTGCGGTCACACATGATGACATTGGCTGGCGAAACACCCATCGCTTTGATGAGCGCGGTGCAGGCAATCGCTGCCGCTCCGGCACCGTTCACAACGACTTTAACGTCAGCAAGCGAGCGCCCGGTAATATGGCAGGCATTGATGATGCCTGCGGCGGAAATGATCGCGGTGCCATGCTGGTCATCATGCATCACTGGGATGTTCATTTTCTCGCGCAGGGCTTGTTCGATGATGAAGCATTCGGGGGCCTTGATATCCTCAAGGTTGATCCCGCCAAAGCTGGGCTCCATCAG
>JBJXDU010000071.1:0-40399 GCA_046153565.1 Sphingomonadaceae bacterium | reverse complement strand
GTGGGTGATGCCGTTGACCTCGACCGCCACGTTCGAAGCGATTAACCCTGCCACAGAGGAAGTGTGCGCAACGGTGGCGCTGTGTGGCCCTGACGATGTCAACGCAGCAGTGTTGGCCGCGCGCGCGGCGTTTGATGGTTACGCTGCGCTCACGCTCGACGCGCGGATTGCCCTTGTTGAAACACTGATCGCCATTTTTGAGCGTCGGTATGACGAAATGGTGGCGGCAATCTCGACCGAAATGGGTGCGCCTTATGACCTGTCTTACAATGCGCAGGCTGAATGCGGTCCGGGGCATCTGAAGGAAACGATCAAGGCGGCGCGGGCGCTTGAATGGGAGCATCCGATTGGCAGCGGCGCGTTGATTGTGCGTGAGCCCATTGGCGTGTGTGTGTTGATCACGCCGTGGAACTGGCCGATCAACCAGCTCGCGGCAAAGATTGGCCCGGCGCTGATTGCGGGGTGCACAATGGTCTTGAAGCCGAGCGAAATAGCGCCGCTATCTGCGCAGCTCTTTGCCGAGTTTATCGATGAGGCGGGTTTTCCGCCCGGTGTGTTCAATATGGTTCACGGCACCGGGCCCGGGATTGGCGATGCGCTGACCAGCCACCCCGAGGTTGATATGGTGTCCTTCACCGGATCAACGCGTGCCGGCGTTATGATCGCCAAATCGGCAGCAGATACGGTCAAGCGGGTTAGCCAGGAATTGGGCGGCAAATCAGCCAATATCGTTTTCGCCGACGCCGATTTGGCGGCTGCGGTGGAACGCGGCGTGCGGCATTGCTTTGAAAATGCAGGGCAATCGTGCAACGCGCCGACGCGAATGATCGTTGAAGCTTCGGCATATGACGAAGCCGTTGCGATTGCCGCGCGCGTTGCCGCCGAGGTCAAACTGGGCGACCCTCTGGCAAAAGGGTCACATCTCGGCCCCGTAGTCAGCAAGGCGCATTTTGAGAAGATTCAAGGCCTCATTCAGGCGGGCATTGACGAAGGTGCTCAGGTGATTGCGGGCGGTACGGGTCGCGCTGATGGGTTCGCGCGCGGCTATTATGTTAAGCCGACAGTCTTTGCGGGCGTACATAATCAGATGACAATCGCGCGCGAGGAGGTCTTCGGGCCCGTGCTGGTCATGATCCCTTTTGAGGGCGAGGCACAGGCCATCCAAATCGCCAATGACACGCCTTACGGCCTAGCGGCCTATGTCCAAAGCGGCGACAAGGAGCGCGCACGCCGCGTCGCGCGGGCAATGCGGGCAGGCGGGGTCAGCATCAACGGCGCAGGGCAGGGCTACGAATCCCCTTTTGGCGGCTACAAACAATCGGGCAATGGCCGCGAATGGGGCGAATGGGGCCTACATGATTTCCTTGAGGTCAAGGTGATCAACGGTTTCGACGCGTGAAACTGACTGATATCGAAACGTTCGTCGTCGGCAATCCGCCGCCCCATTTTGGCGGCCGCTATTTTGTTTTCGTAAAACTCACCACTGATAGCGGCGTGTCAGGGATTGGTGAGGCATATTGCGTGCCGTTCGATCCACATCTGGTCGCGAAGATGATCGAGGATGTCTTCGCCCGCTATGCGGCAGGGAATGATCCGCACGATATCGAAACGTTATGGCGGCGGGTTTATTCAAGCGGTTTCACCCAGCATCCCGATCTGACGCTGATGGGCGTGCTTTCCGCGCTTGAAATGGCGTGTTGGGATATCATTGGCAAGGAAGCGGGCAAGCCAGTCTATAAGCTACTGGGCGGGCAAGTGCATGAGCGATTGCGCGCATATACCTACATCTATCCGCGCCCCGGCGATGCGAGTGATGTCTATCATGATCCCGATTTAGCGGCCGAGCGGGCAGGGGAGTATCTCGCCCAAGGCTTTACCGCGCTCAAATTCGATCCGGCGGGCCCCTATAGCGTGTTCGACGGGCGGCAATTGTCGCTTGAAGCGCTTGACCTGTCGGAGCGGTTCGCAAAACAATTGCGCGCGGCGGTGGGCAACAAGGCTGACTTGCTGTTCGGCACGCATGGCCAGATGACGGCGGCGGGCGCGATCCGGCTTGCCAAGCGGCTGGAGCCTTATGATCCGCTGTGGCTCGAAGAACCCGTCCCCCCCGATGCGCCTGATGAAATGGGCAAGGTCGCGCGCGCAACGTCGATTCCGATCGCGACGGGCGAGCGGCTGACCACGAAATATGATTTTGCGCGATTGCTAAAGGCGGGAGCTGCGGCAATCCTGCAAATGAATCTGGGTCGCGTCGGCGGCATCCTTGAGGCCAAGAAGATTGCGGGGATGGCCGAAACCTATCACGCGCAGATCGCGCCGCACCTTTACTGCGGGCCGATTGTGGGCGCGGCGAATATCCAGATTGCGACTTGTTCGCCCAATTTCCTGATCCTTGAGAGTATCGAGAGCTGGGGCGGCTTTCACAGCGAAATCCTGATGTCGCCGATCCGGTTCGAGGAGGGCCATGTCATCCCGCCAACCGCGCCGGGGCTGGGTGTTGAACTCAACGAAGACATTGCGCGCGCCAATCCTTATACTGGCACGATGCTTCACCTCGAAATGACGCAGCACCCAGTGCAGTGAGCGACGAATTTGACTATGTGATCGTTGGCGCGGGTACCGCCGGATGCGTGCTCGCCAATCGCTTGACTGCCGACGGTAAAACAACCGTACTCCTGCTCGAAGCGGGGGGTAGCGACCTATCAATCTGGATCCAGATGCCCATCGGCTATGGCCGCACTTTTTTCGACCGGCGAATTAACTGGATGTATGACACTGAGCCAGTCGCCGCGCTCGGTGGGCGGCGGAGCTATTGGCCGCGCGGTAAGGTGATCGGCGGATCAGGATCGATCAATGCGATGGTCTATGTGCGCGGGCAGCCGCGCGATTTTGATGATTGGCGCGCGCTGGGCAATGTCGGATGGGGCTGGGATGATATCCTCCCCTATTTCAAACAGTCAGAGGATTTTGACTGGCACAGCGCACATCACGGCCGCGGTGGCTTGCAGCATGTGACCGACATTACGCCGCATGTGCATCCCGTGTGCCATAGCTTCATTGAAAGTGCCCAGTCGTTGGGCTTGCCCGCGAGCAGCGATTTCAACGGCGGCCATCCCGAAGGCGTTGGCATTTATCAAATCAATACGCGCGGCGGATGGCGTGCCTCAACCGCCAATGCATTTCTCCGCCCCGCACTCAAACGTAAGACACTGAGTTTACGCACACATGCCTTTGCCAACCGCATTCTATTTGAAGGCAAGCGCGCAACCGGCATTGCTTACATGCGACACGGCAAATCTTGCACGGCGCGCGCGCGGCGTGAGGTGATACTCTGCGGGGGGGCGATCAATTCACCGCAATTACTGATGCTGTCGGGCATTGGTGACGCCGCAAAGTTAAAGGCGCTGGGGATTGATCCGCTGGTCGATGCGCGCGCGGTGGGTCAGAATTTGCAAGATCATATCGCCGTTTCTTATTTCTACAAAACGCGCACCCCGACGCTGAATGACAAGCTCCACCCGCTGATCGGCAAATTGCGTGCTGGCCTTCGTTATGTCGCCGACCGTGCAGGGCCGCTCTCGATGAGTGTTAATCAAAGCGGCGGTTTCGTGCGCAGCGATCCGGCGCAGCGCCATGTCAATTTGCAGCTTTATTTCAGCCCGGTGAGCTATACCAAGACGCCGCTCTCCGCGCGCAAATTGCTTAACCCCGATCCCTTTTCAGCCTTCCTCCTGTCGCACAATCCGTGCCGGCCGAGCAGCCGGGGGCATATCGAGCTAGCGTCAACCGATCCCAAAGTGCACCCCATCATCCACCCCAATTATTTGGCGACGCAGCAGGATATTGATGATGTGATGGCTGGCAATCGCCTGATCCGCCAAATCGCGCGCGCGCGCCCGCTATCCGATATTATCACGCAAGAAATCATCCCCGGCGATGATACCCAAGGCGATGAAGCCCAACTCGCCGACTTCCGCGCCCGCGCCGACACCGTCTATCACCCCACGAGCAGCTGTACGATGGGGCCAGACGCAAACACCGCCGTCGTCGACGCGCGCTTGCGGGTTTACGGGGTAGAAGGCCTGCGCGTGATCGACGCCTCAGTCTTTCCCACAATCACCTCAGGCAACACCAACGCGCCTACGGTGATGGTGGCGGAGAAGGGGGCCGCGATGGTGATTGAGGATAGGGCAGGCGGGTGATGGCCGGTTCCGACAAGTTTTCGGTCATTCGACCCGCTCGCTCTCCCTCTGAAAAGCGGACGTAGCACAAAGGGAGCCGAGGCGGCCCCTTGGTTGGACTGTGCCGACGGTCTCCTTTTAGGTCGGAAACGCCTGATGCCGTCGTTCGTTCATTTTCCGCTGAAATGGAGGCTATGCGCTCAATCACGGTCTTTTGAATGAGGAAATTCGACATCTAAAAGCAGGTGATGATATCTTCAACATGCTAGGCCAATGATCCGACTGAAGACCATGATCGGTAGTTGGGCTTCAGGGTCTTTTGGCCTCAGAGTTTTGCCACAGTATTCTTGAATTCGTTGCCGGAGTTCAGTGTCCACGTCGTTGAATCAGGTTCACTTAACCGCAAAGGTGATTTGAAACCGGTCTCCCTCCCATCTCAGTTGGCATTGTCCGCGGAAGCCGTTAGGGGCTACCCCAGATGTTTAGTAACATAATGTATTGTTGCGGCAAGCGGAGTCGAGCTTTCAATGGAAATGCAGCAAGTTCGCTATTTTATTGCGGTCGCGAAAACGCTCAATTTTACGCGCGCAGCAGAAGAGTGCAATGTTACCCAACCTGCGCTCACGCGTGCGATCAAGCTGCTCGAATGTGAGCTCGGCGGCGATCTGATTCGGCGCGAGGGGCGTCATACGCATCTGACCGAACTTGGTAACAAGATGCTCCCGATTCTTCGCCAATGTCATGAGGCGGCGCTTGCTGCCAAATCGCTTGCCAAGTCCGTCAGCAAGGGCGAAATCTCAACGCTGACGATAGCGGTCGCGCGTTCGGTTGATACAGCGTTGATCACAGGACCGTTGCAGGAAATGTACCCCGTGTTTCCCGGTATTCAGATCAAGCTAAAGCGCGGCACCGCAAGCGAGATTGCCGCTATGCTCAAATCGGGCGATGCGGATATAGCGATGGGCGGGCCGTTAAACGAAACGTGGGATCGGCTTGAGGCTTGGCCGATGTTTAACGAGTCATTTGATCTGATCGTCGGCGTCGATCATCCGCTTGCGATGCGCAATTCGGTTGAGCTTGATGTAGAGTTGATCCGTGAGGAGCAATTCCTGATGCTCAGCGGCGCGGATTTAACCGATTATGAACTTGAACGTCTGCGGTGTGCAGGGGTCAATCTCAGCAATGCGCATCAAGTTGAATCGAGCCATGATATGGAGACGATGGTAACGGCAGGGTTTGGCATCGCGGTCGCGCCAACGCACGCTTTGCGTTCGGCAGCGGTGCACCATCTCAATCTTTCAGGCCTTGATGTGCAGCGCACCGTTGCAGTCTATACCGTCGCCGGGCGCGCGCGGTCGCGCGAAGCCGCCGCTTTGCTCAACTTGTTGAGGGGGAAGCACTGGGGGTACTGAGCGCAGCCTTAGCCGCTGAACGAAGATCATCCAGTTCCAATCGCCGCCGGTAGTCGGGATCGACATGGCGCGCCTTGATCAGGCCGTCCTGCCCCACGATAAATACTGAAGGGATTGGCAAGATCCAGCCTTCACTCCCTTGATATTTCGGAATGTCCCAACCAGCCCCGGCAATAAGTGAAGACATAGCATCATCGACCCACACCGCAAGGTTGAGCGAAAGGGTATAGCCATTGCCAAAATCGGTCAAAAAAGGAAAATGCGCGCGCGCTTCGGCCTTGAACTCGCTTGTGTAGGCTTGCGTTTCAGCCGAGATGGCGACGATCTGGACGGGCTTGATATCATCTTCAACCTCGGCAAGCCCAACTGCATTTAATCGGCAATAGGGGCACCAATGGCCACGGTGAAAAGCGATGGCGACAGGAGCGGTTTCAAGCAGTCGTTCCAGACTGACCAGGTGCCCACGGTCATCAGGCAAGATAAAATTTGGCATGTGATCGCCAATTTGGGGCGCGTCCTGGCCTGCGCCGCTGCGCTCCAGCCTAGCGACAAATATATCAACTGCCTCATGATAAGGCGGGCTGAGCGAACGCACTTTATCTTTGATATGATTGAGCCGAGGGCCAAGCGGCACTTTCCGGTCACGCACGTCTTGAAACGCCAGCTCTATCGCGGCGACCAAGGGATGAGTCATAAATTTCGCTCTCCGTTTCCGCATCGTGGTTCACGCTTCGATCCGGCGGTTCCAATGGATAATCCATTTCTGCCCTCCAACGCCAGATGATAGTGAGACGCTGATCTGGCGAGACACAGTGAGTAAGGGTGATCGGCACAGATTGAAAATGCCCGAACGTTATGGCTGCTATGCCCGAATGCAATTTCTACGCAGGCTTTACGAATGCGAAGATGGC
Organism: Sphingomonadaceae bacterium; assembly: GCA_046153565.1. Lineage (GTDB taxonomy): Bacteria > Pseudomonadota > Alphaproteobacteria > Sphingomonadales > Sphingomonadaceae > Aquisediminimonas. Next base: position 33,895 of record JBJXDU010000071.1, on the reverse strand, counting down.
AACGAGATCGATTGTCTCGACCAATTTTACGACCAAAGGAAATTATCATGATCAAGTCATTTATCGCAGTCGTCGCCGCCACGATGCTGGTCGCGCCCGCTGTTCACGCCGCGCCACCTGCCAAAATCGCGCCGACCGCGCCCGCACAGGGCGTGCTCCGCGTGAAGAGCCTTTATGGTATCGACGAAACCGTTGAGCGTTTGAAGGCCGACATCGCTGCCAAGGGAATTAAATTCTTTACGGAGATTGACCAATCGCAATTAGGGGCGGGCGCCAATATCGCCATTCGCCCCTCAAAGCTCATTCTGTTTGGCAACCCGCCACTTGGCGTCCAGTTCCTGACTGCCAACCCCTATGCAGGGCTTGATTGGCCTGTGCGGATGTTGATCCTACAAGAAGCTGATGGCAGCGTGAGTGTTGCATGGACTGATTTTGGTTATATTGCCAAGCGGTACAGCATCACCAACCGGAAGGCCCAGTTCACGATGGCTAGCGAAGTTGCCGCTTCAATTGCATCAAGCACAACCAAATGACGGTTGCTGTTGCGAGCTTTGTGTTTCTGCTCGCGGCGGTTTGCGCCGCGCTGATGGGCTATGCCATTCAGCGCGGCGCGACGTGCACCGTTGCCGCAGTTGGAGAGATTGTTCGCGAAGGCACCACGAAGCGGCTTGTTGCGCTTGCCGAAACCTCGCTGTGGGTCGCGGGTGGACTGTTGACGGCACGTGCGCTTGGATTTCTTGCCGCTGTGCCTGGGGGCTTTGCTCTGAGCGGTTGGACGGTATTGGGTGCTGCGTTGCTTGGGATCGGGGCTTATGTAAACAAAGCGTGCGTGTTTGGTGCGATTGCGAAGTTGGGGTCGGGCCAATGGGCCTATGTGCTCACGCCGCTCGGGTTTTTTATCGGAGCGGCCTCGGCCCCATTGTTGTTCAGCCAGATGACGCCAGCGACGCTTGACACGATTCCTACGAGTTCATCACTGCCGCTGTGGCTCGCCCCTGCCTTTCTGGTTTTTGCGCTGTGGCGGATAATCAACATTGCACGCACGGATCGCCCGCGGGGCAAAGGTTGGCAGCGAATCTGGGCGCCGCACGAAGCCACAATCGTTATCGGTGTTGCTTTCGTGATCATGTTTATCGCTGTCGGCGCTTGGAGTTATATGGATATGCTTGTTCACATCGTGCACGGGATGTCCGATAATTTATTCTGGCAAGGATTGCTGTTCTGCGCGCTCTTAATGGGAGCCATCATTGGCGGTTGGACTGGCGGCGTCTTGTCGTGGCAAAACCCGACACTTGTCACGCTGGCTCGCTGCCTTTTGGGCGGATTGCTAATGGGATGGGGCAGTTTGCTGATCCCGGGCAGCAATGATGGGCTGATCCTCATCGGTTTGCCCTTTCTTTGGCCCTATGCATGGGTTTCGATCTTGGTCATGTGCGTTGTGATCTGGCTCTGCTTCATCGGCGAACGGACATTTACGCGGCGGTGACCACTAAGCAAATTGCCGCGAGCGCATGATGACGTTTAACAGAATCGCCCTTGCGCAAGAAGCGCGGCAATTCAAAAACCAAAGCCTTTGAAGATGGGGTCGAAATATTCGCGGCTAGAGCGGGTCGCCCATTTGCCCCATCTTGTCCTCAGTTTTGCCGCAGACATAATAAAACGACACCCCGCTCGAGGAGGAGAGCGGGGTGCGAGTGGTTGCCGATGAAGAACACCGGTAAGTAAACCAAATCGTCAAACCTTATTTGGCGTCGTTATGAACATCCGACGAATAGAGAATGGCAACCGTCTTGCCAGTATTTTTCCACCAATGCGAAATGCCGCCGGCTTCGTTGGAAACTTCGCCCGCGCGGTGAACGACGGGAACGAGGCAGTTTGAACGATATTCGGTGACCGAGCCGCTTGATGTCAAAATCAACGCAGGACGATCAACATGGCTGTGCAGAGGCACTATACCACCGGGCTGGAGCACGAGCTTGCGGATACGCAGACTGCGGCTGGGAACGTTGATTTCTGAGCCGAGATCGACTGTGCTAATAACGGTATCGGTCACGGCCTTTGGCATCGTAGCGGCACCGGTAAGCGGGTTTTCGCCTGCCTGACCAGCAGGGCATGAGCCGGCAAAGGCTGGCGATGCCGCGCTTGCAAGCGCAAGCACAGCGAGAGTGGCAAGGGTCTTCATCATAGTCATTTCCTTTTGGTTAAGACGGATTCGCGACTGAAGCAGGCCTGGGGAACCCTGAGCACACTCAAGCGGCGTGGCCTTCACCTAGGCGGCAGCTCTCATCGTCACCATTCGTTTGTGAGCATAGTTTCTATGCACAATGGGCATTTTAGTTTTATCCGCGCTGTCCGCATACACAGCCCATCACCTTATGGGAGAATGCACGTGAGCGTCGAACCTTCAAAACCGAAAACCAACGAAATTTCGCTCGCTGGGCGCGTGGCTATCGTCACTGGATCAACGAGCGGCATTGGCCTCGGAATTGCCCGCTCGCTTGCTGAGGCAGGTGCTGACGTTGTCCTCAACGGCTTGGGTGATCGAGATCAGATTGAAGCCACGCGCGCTGGGCTTGCTGACAGCGCGGGCGTGCGCGTTACTTATAACGGTGCCAACCTGCTTGATGGCGGTGATGCCGCAGCGCTCGTTACGGATACTATCGCTGATTTTGGCAAGGTCGATATCCTCGTCAACAATGCCGGTATCCAGCATGTCAGCCCCATTGAAGACTTTCCCGTCGATAAATGGAACGCCATCCAGGCGCTTAACCTCTCCGCCAGCTTCCACACAACGCGCGCTGCATTCGGTGCGATGAAAGCGGCTGGATGGGGTCGGATCATAAACCTTGCTTCGGTTCACGGTCTGATCGCGTCGCCTTATAAGAGCGCTTATGTCGCGGCTAAGCACGGCGTGATCGGATTGACCAAAACCGTCGCACTGGAAGGCGCGCAATTCGGCGTAACTTGCAATGCGGTCTGCCCCGGTTATGTCTGGACGCCGCTCGTAGAGGGCCAGATTGAAGACACGGCCAAGGCGCGCGGGATCAGCCGCGAAGACGTCATCAACAACGTCTTGCTAGCGGCCCAGCCCAGCAAGCGCTTTGTAACCGTAGAAGAATTGGGCGGCGTGACTGTCTTTTTGTGCAGCGAAGCCGCGCGTTCGATCACAGGTGTCGCGCTCCCCGTTGATGGTGGCTGGACGGGACAATGACGAAGCCGATCGGTTGATTATGCGTGATCTTTCGCCCGAATACCCTGCCACCAACGCCCGACCTCCAAAAGGAAATTCCTATGCCTAAAAGTCTCAAAACCGAACTCTCTGCGCTTGGCCAAATCGTGCTCGTCTTTCAAGGCGGTGGCGCGCTCGGTGCCTATCAGATTGGCGTTTATCAGGCGCTTCACGAAGCCGGGATCGAGCCTGATTGGGTGATCGGCACTTCAATCGGCGCGATCAACGCGGCACTGATCGCAGGCAATGCGCCGGCTGATCGGCTCGATAAATTGCGCGAATTCTGGCGCCGGGTTGAACATGGCAAAATGTTTGACGGGCCAATGGCCAATCTGTTCAGCCCGATGCGCACGATGAGCGCAATCATGTCGGGCATCCCTGCCTTCTTCACGCCCAACCCACTCGCTTTCCTGGGCCAGAAAGTGCAGCTCGGCGCTGAATCCGCTGGCTATTATTCGGTTCAGCCGCTGCGCGAGACGCTGTCAGACCTCGTTGATTTTGACGTGGTCAATTCAGGCCCAACCCGGCTCACAGTCGGGGCTGCCAACGTTCAGACGAGTGAAATGCGCTACTTCGATTCGCGCGACACGCCGCTTGATCTGCGCCATGTGATGGCATCGGGTGCGCTACCCCCTGCCTTCCCCGCTGTCCGCATCGACGGCGAACTTTTTTGGGACGGCGGCATCGTCTCAAACACGCCGGTTGAGGCAGTGTTTGATGATAACCCGCGGAGCAACGCCATGGTATTTGCAGTGCATCTTTGGAATCCGCACGGTGCTGAACCCCAGTCGATCTGGGAAGTGACCAACCGGCAAAAGGATATCCAATATTCAAGCCGCGCGCATTCGCACATCAAGCGCCAGCGCCAAATCCATAAGCTTCGCCATGTAATCCAGAAGCTCTCGCTTTTAGTGCCAGACAATGCCGACATTGATGAGGATTTGGCGATACTGCGCAGTTATGGCTGCGAAACCAAAATGCACGTCGTCCGCTTGCTCGCGCCGCAGCTCGATAATGAAGATCATACTAAAGACGTTGATTTCAGTCCCCGCGGCATCCGCGAGCGCTGGGAAGCTGGCTATGCTCATACCAGCCGAATGCTGGAAAAGGCACCTTGGCGTGCCGAAGCCGACCCATTGGAAGGCTTCATCCTCCACGAGGCGATGGGCGGCGAGATTATCGACGTTGCCGCCGCTTAGTTGATCACCCCCCCCGTGATGAAACCAGAAAAAAGGAAGACATGATGACAAATACGCCTAAAAATGCCGCCGAGACGCTTCAGGCCGCAGCAGACAATAGCGCCACAATGATGACTGCGCACACTGAGCAAGCGATCAGCATGGCGAAAGCCAGCTTTGAACAGATTGCCACCAAATCGCGCGAAGCTATGGAGCAAAATCTCAAGACGGTCGATGCAATCACCGACATGACACGCGGCAATGTTGATGCCCTGATTGAATCATCGCGCGTCGCATCAGGCGGAATGCAAGCCATTGCTCAAGACGTTGCGACTTATTCCAACCATGCGCTTGAGCGGATGGCGACGGCAGCCAAATCCTTATCGCAAGCCAAAACAGCGCCTGAACTGATGCAACTGCAAAGCGAATTTGCGCAGGCTGAATTCAACAACGCTATCGCCGAAATGACCAAGCTATCTCAGGAAATGTTCAAGACGATGACAGCAATTTTCGAACCGTTACAAACGCGTGCGGTTGCTGCCGCGCAGATAAAGGACTTGTTGAAGGATTGATGCGCGGGGCGAACCGGCGGCGATGTTGTTGTACATATGCGAGAGGTTTTTGGACGTGCCCAGCTACGTGATCGTATGCCCCCTGGGCGATTGCTCGATGGTCTGCATTTGTCGGTAAGCGTAATTCACCTGGTCAATCATGAATGGCAGCTGAGTCCCAAATTTTGACGTTCGCGTTGCACGGTCAGCACCTGAATGTACGGAAAGTTTTGATGGGCACAATTGAGCCCGGGAACGGCAATGTCAGCGGAAGCAGTCGGGAAGGCTACGGGCGGCAACTTTGATTAGATACGTTTCGGCAAATTATGCAGATTTCGAACGACAAATTCGCTTGGCGGATCAATCGCGAAGACTCGCGGTCGAGCTGTGACAGCAAATCAGTGCGATGCCCTCATGAATGACGCGACTGCTTCGGCGCGTCCCGACGCGAGCGGCTTGTTGGGGTCGCTGTAGCGGGCGATGTTGGCGGCCTTGTCACCTGCTGGCACCGTTTTCAACACGTGGTTCATACCAAGCAGGTTGAGCAAAGTGGCGTCGGGCCTCGCAATTGATAAAGAATCGCTGTCGGCCTTGCTCACTTGTAGGTCTTCCTGTCCAGAAATGATCAACAGCGGCAGCTTGCTCGCGCGGGCCAACGCGGCAGGATCTACGGCGAACAGGCTGATCAGAAAACCCTGCACCGCCGGGGCAAATAACGGCACCAGCGCGGGGTGCATATCTTTGGTGTCATATCGCTCACCCTTCTCCAGCGTGGCAATCGCAGCATCGGCCTGTGGCAAGATTGGTGCATTGGCCGGGTTTGCGTGGAGCTGATCATGCAGGACTTTGCCCAGTGGTCTCCCCGGTGATGCGATCAGTATCAATCCGCAAACGCCGCGGGGCGAGCGCGACGTGGCAATAAGCGCAACTATTCCGCCCTCACTATGGCCGATCAACCAGACGCACCGCTGGCCAGTGGCACTGCGCAGATCCGCCGCCCATGCCAGCGCATCATCGGCATAGGCATCCAGCGTCACTGCGTTCGCATCACTGATTGCCTTGCTACTCGCGAACATGCCGCGCTTGTCGATCCGCAAAGTGCTTACGCCTTGTGCCATTAGCCCTTCTGCCAGCATGCGGTAGCTTGAAGCCTGCAGGCCTAGCGGCCCATTGCCGTTCCGGTCGGTTGGCCCAGAGCCGGGGATGATTATCGCCGCTGGCGCATCTGCGCCTTCGGCTGCCAGCATCGTTCCGGCGAGTGGTCCGGCGAGCCCGGGCGGGATGATCATCCGCTCTTGCGCAGCGACACTGGAACCGACCGATAGCGTCAGCGCAGTCAATATCAGAAAAGCAGTTTTCATTGGCTAGTCCTCTTGAAAATCAGATGCCCTCAATCGGTCGAGCGATGATTTCGCCAGTACCACCAGCTAAAGCCCACAGGAAATAAAGTAGCGATCAGGATAGCACCGATCGCCAGCGGCATGATTGTGGCAGCAGGCAGCGGGAGTATGGCCATCACTACGACAGCGGCACCAGCCAAAATCATGAGCTTGCCACCAATACGGTGAGTCGCGATCCAGTTGTCGGTATCGGTAATCGTCCAGGGCGTGCGGATGCCAACGAAAAAGCCCGGGCGGCTTTTCGGCAGGAAATTTCCAAGTGCGATGAACATCAGGCCGAGAACCACCAGCAGCCCGGCCGGCCCGATCTCGTACCCCAGCGCAGGCCCGCCGATCATCGCTTGAATCACGACCATCACCATCATTATGCTGATCCAGGCAACCCGCAGCAATGGTGCCGAAGCGTCGAGCTTATCCTGCAAAGGCTCGATATGCGGGATGGCGGCGAACAGCAACCCGGTGGCCAGCGTCACCCCTGGCGGAATCATGAGCGCTATCAGAGCGGGCATCGTTTGATCGACCTCTCCGGTCAGGTTCCAGTGCGTCGGCAATTCAGCGCCAGCAGGAAGACCAGACGCGGCCCAGAATCCAAGCGCTGCCATCGCCGCGGCGAGCAGGAGCGTGACAATCAGCAAACCCTTTGTCTTCATAATTCATCTCCTTGATTTTTGCCGATGCCCATACGCCCCATGAACCCCATCACGGCCTCCTCCAAAGTCGAGAGGTTGAGCGTGTAGGTGATCGATCCGCCGCTGCTTTCGCCGCGAATTAGCCCTGCCGCCTTCAACTTGGCGAAATGCCCTGACATCGTGGGCTTCGATACCGGAAACTGGTCGGCTAGCGCGCCCGCAGTCATTCCCCCACCTTTCAGCAGTTCCAGAACCTCGCGCCGGATGGGGTGGGACAAGGCATCGAAAACGGTAGTCATAGGTATTTAGCTAATAGACTAATTGATGGATGTCAATCGGCCTTTCTATCTCAGAATCTGACATTGTCAGCGACGCCTGCTGTGCCGAATGTATGGCGGCGCAGTCTTGAAAACTGAGTGAAATTTGAAGTCCGAATTACTAAGGAGTCAAGCAGGACGCCGCGCGAAAAGCCCAAAGCCCGCTATGATGGCATAGCAAATTGCCGGAAGGATGAAGGCTTGTGCCAAGCTTCCTGTGGCATCGGCAATGATGCCTGTAATCAACGGGATTACGGCACCACCAAAGATTGCAACATTGATCAGGCCTGATCCGTCTGCCGCGCGCGGGCCCAGCTTTTCGCAGGCGAGCGAAAAGATTGTCGGAAACATGATTGAATTCATCAGGCCAATCGCCAGCAGAGAATAACCAGAAACATTTCCTGTCGTGCTGATTGAAATCAGGATCAGGGTGATCGCACCAGCGGAAACGAAGGTCAGCACCATACCGGGGCTTACGACCCGCAAGACGGCCGAACCGATGAACCGGCCCACCATGGCACCGCCCCAATAGAGCCCGATCAGCTTGCCTGCCGCTTGCTCTTCCAGTCCCATGACATGCGCTTGCATCAGATAATTGACAATGAGTGATCCGATGGAGACTTCCGCACCAACGTAAAGGAATATGCATAAGGCGCCGTAACCAAAACGCGGGCGCTGAAGCAGCTTGAAGCCCCCTAGCAGGCTGCTCGATTCATGCTGTTCGCCCTTGAGTGTATTGCGAAACATCCACACTATCGCGGCGACGATAGCCAAAGCGATAGCCAGCCCCAGATAGCCGTTTACAATCGCCTGACTTTCAGCGGTGCGATAAGCGTCGAGCTCAAGGCCACTGAGCTTGTCTGCGCTTATGGTTGCCAAACTCCCTAAAATCAGGATTGCACCGAAATAGGGAAACACTGTCGTCCCAAGTGAATTGAAGGCCTGCGCAAAGGTCAGTCGGCTGTGCGTGGTTTCCGCTTTACCCAATAGACTGATGAGCGGGTTCGACACGACTTGTACAATCACAACGCCGCTCGCCAGAACGAACAAGGCCAGCAGGAAAACGCCGTAAGTTGCCGTTTGCGATGCCGGGATGAAGAGCAGGCAACCCGTCATCATCAGCAGCAGGCCCGCCACAGCACCGCGCATATAGCCGATCCGCTTGACGAGAGCCGCTCCTGGCAGCCCTATGACGAGGTAGGCGGTGAAGAAGCAGAATTGCACCAGCATTGCTTGCGTGTAGCTGAGGGTAAACAGCTCTTTCAGCTTGGGGATGATGATGTCATTGAGCGAAGTGATCCCACCAAATATGAAGAACAACGCCATGACAAACAAGCGTAGTTGCGGGGCGTCGATGTGCGCGCTCTGCTGTCCTTGATCGTCGCCGCTGTTCAGCGACTCATTGGCTACCAACATCTCTGTTCCCCTAAATGGGACCGTTAAAACGGGCCCTTGCAATCAACTGTGGTCGAACCAGGTAAGATACCTAACGACGCCAATTCAAATTCAAATGGCCCGTTTGACTGCAGTGCCACGCCGGTTGGCACTCCCACGCCCAAACAGGCTAAGGGAATTTGCAGTCTGCGCCAACCCTTGCCGGATGCAAGCTCAAAGCTCGATGTTATGTCAAGGTTCGCACTTAGCTCACCTCCGCGGGGCGCAAGCGAAATCCGGGAGGTGGTTCGGGTTCCCGTCTGAATGTCGAGTACGATAACTGCGTTACTCGGCAGCGAGGCACCATTCCAATTCAGGTTCACCTTTCCAGCTCTAGTCCAAGTCAACCGCCGCGCGTCTTCTTGCGCATTGCGATCAAAGCTGCTGACCCGCAGTCCGTTGGCCGGGCTGCTGCCAGCAAAGTTTGCGAGAGGCGCAGTTCCACCGTCGTCCTCAATTGTCGCATTCACAGCAGGGTTCAATCCGCGTTCAAACAGGCGCAGGCCGCTCTTAAAATCACGCGTAAGCAACGAGCAATCGGTGCCAAGAGTGAGACGCGGAAGCTTTACTGAGTACGACCACCCCGCACCTACAGGCACCAAAATCTTGGCGTGCGGCTCGCATTCTCCGGGCCACTGAAAACCAAGACGACCGGTAAAATCATGGCGAGGTTTGCCGCTTGCGTTGCCAATCAAAACATCGGCGACGCCAGCGCCCTCGCTGCCGGGCAGCCATGCGGCGACGAACGCGTCAGCCACATCAAGTTCGCGGTTCATCCACAGCGGGCGACCGGACAGCAGCACTGCCACTGTTGGAATGCCTTCAGCGCGATACTTGCGCAGAAGAGTGAGGCCCTCCTCATCGCGCAAGGCAAAATCTTCTCGGTCGCCGACAAATTCTGCATAAGGCTCCTCGCCGAACACAACGACGGCCACATCGGGGCGTTGCGTATAGCTGCCATCTACCGAGAGTTGCGCGCGACCGCTGCCCTGCGCCATAGCTGCCTTAATGCCTGAGTAGATTGACGTCGCCCCGGGGAAATTGGAATTGCCCAGCGTTCCGCCACCTTGCCACGTGAGTGACCAGCCGCCAACTTGGCGAGCGACGCTGTCGGCGGCCTTTCCGGCAACCAGCACATGGACATTATTGCGTAATGGCAATATGCCGTCATTCTTGAGCAGAACGAGTGATTTTTGGACGGCTTCGCGGGCAATCGCCCGGTGTTCGGGTGAACCAAGCATCTCCCATTTGCCAGCCAACACACGCTCTGCAGGGCGTGGTTTTTCTAACAAACGGTAGGCGAGCTTGACGTGCAAGATACGGCTAACGGCTTCATCGAGCCGGGACATCGGGATCGTGCCATCGCGCACCTGCTGCAGGAGCGTTGCAAACAGGCCCTTCCAGTCCTCTGGAACCATATAAACATCGACCCCAGCAAGCAGTGATTGCGGGCAATTGGTATTGGTGCATCCAGCCAATTCGCCGTGGCCGTTCCAATCGCCTAAGACCAGACCGCGAAATCCCATTTCTTTGCGCAGCACATTGGTCAACAGCGCAGAATTGCCGTGCATCTTGACACCATTAACCGACGAGAATGATGCCATCACTGTCTGCACACCCGCCGCGATAGCAGCAGGATAGGGCGCACCGTGCACGCGCTTGAGCTCGGCGATATTGCCCCGCGTGTCACCGCGATCTTTGCCACCGGTTCCGCCATCACCGAGGAAGTGTTTTGCGGTTGCAATCACCTTCGTTTGGTCAAGGAAGCTATTCGTGCCGGGCCTGCCCTGCAGACCAGTGATGTTGGCAGCGCCAAGCCGCGCAACAAGTGCAGGGTCTTCGCTAAAGCTTTCATAGCTGCGGCCCCACCGACTATCGGTTGCGACTGCCAGCGTCGGCGCAAAGGTCCAGTCGATCCCTGTTACAGCAACTTCCGCCGCGGTTGCTGATCCGATCCTTTCGAGGAGCTTGGCGTCTCGTGTCGCGCCAAGGCCAATATTGTGTGGGAAGATTGTAGCGCCCGCAATATTGTTGTGACCGTGAACCGCGTCGGTGCCCCACAGCACCGGGATTACCGGCTCTCCATTTGGCAAGGGCGTGGTTGATGCTGCCCATATAGCGTCGGCGAGTGCGAGCCAGTCTTTGGCGGGGGCAAGATCGTTTCCACCAGGGCCGCTATTCCCGCCGTTGAGGATCGTTCCAAACCGGTATTGGCGCACATCATCGGGCGTAATTGTCGAAATGTCAGGCATGATGATCTGCCCGACCTTTCGCTCAACCGTCATGCGTGACACCAAAGATCGGACTTCGGCATCAACCGCCGCACTATTGCTTGCGGGCTGCGCCGTTGGCGGAGGCTTGCTGCTCGCCATAGTGGTTGCCGCAAGCCCAATTGCTGCAACGATCAAGACTTTTGCGCGCATAGTTATCACTGTTTTTCCGATGCTGCTGGGCGTTGATAAACACGGACATAATCGATTTCCATTTTTGCCGGAAACGCGGTGTCCTGAATGCCCTTCTGGCCGCCCCAATCGCCACCGACCGCTATGTTCAGGAGCAGCGACTGGGGTCGGTCAAACGGCCAGATTTTCGGATTACCCGTCTCCTTCTTAAACAGGAAAATCGGCGCATCATCAATCCCGGTCAGGATGAACTGGTCAGTCCATAATAGCTGATATTTATGCATCACCTGACAAGCGTCCTTGATCGTCCGCTTCGTTGTTTTTTGTGTGTTATTGCTAAAATTAAAGGCCAAAGTGTGGATCGATTGATGCACCACGCCGGGATCGAAACCGACATGTTCCATGATGTCAATTTCGCCCCCTTTAGGCCACTCGACTTTGGTATCAGTCGGCAGCATCCAAATCGCGGGCCATGTTCCAACGCCGCACGGAAGCTTGGCCCTGATCTCAAAAAAACCGTACGTCCAGCTGCCCGCATCTTTTGAAACAAGGCGTGCCGACGAATATTTCTGTTTGCCCCAGTCGGGTAGGCCTGCGCCCGCCATATCTTCTTTGTGCGCTTCTATGATCAAATGGCCGTTTTCGACACGAGAGTTTTTTGCCCGGGCATCCGCATAATATTGCTTCTCGTTGTTAAACCAGCCCTTTTGATTGCGGACAACGTCATATCTCCACTTATCAGGATCGACGAGCCCAGCTTTCGAAAACTCATCGGACCAAACGAGCTCATATCCTGCGGGTATTTTTGTTTTTGCGCTCGTTTGCTCGGCGGCGAGCGCGGCGGTGCTGCTTGTTTGCGATAGAGCAGATGATGACGATGCCGCGATGAGGGCAATTGCCGATAATGAATTCCCAACAATCGCACAGAACGACATGGATAGCTCCATTCAATAGCATCGCCCTAAGCCGTCCGGCTTTCGGGTTGTCGGGGCAAGATTACGGCTTGTCCCGACAATTCTCCCTAGAATTTCACGCGCACACGTCCGCCAAATGTACGCGGACGATTGAAGAAACGGGTGTTATCAAACTGCGTTATAATGATTGCTGCTGCATTCACTGAGTTGATGATGTTGTTGCCGTAGACCTCAAAACGATATTTTCCTGCAGCATCCAATGTGTAGCCGGCGCCAATATCCAAGGTGAAAAATCCCGGAACTCTGTCGAACAAGCGTCCGCTGGTGACTGGCGTACCCACATTGTTGGCATCAAACTGCAAGCTATTGAAAATAGTCTGGAATTGCGATGATCGATAACCACCTGAAATGACATAATCGAGCTTCCCATTACCGACATCAAACGATTGGGATAGTTTGGCGTTCAATTGCCATTTTGGCGTGCGCGGCAAACGGCGATCATTAATCGGCCGGAATACCGCATTTACAGCATCAACATCTGACTGAAAGCGGAAATCCTGAATAGGGTTTGCGTTCCTGATTTTCGCTTCTAAATAGAGCGCGTTGAAATCGAGCTTTATATTGGCAGGAAGATCAAAGCCCCCTTGCAATTGGGCACCATAAATATCTGAACTGGCCGCATTAAAGCTAAAAGATACAACCAACGCCGTGCTCGTATTTGGTGGCAGGACAATATTAGCGCCGGCCGAATTGGCAAAATTCAAAACTTGCGTCACCGAAAGCAATGAAGTGAAAACTTGATCTTTATAATCGTTGTAGAAGACCGAACCGTTCAGGCGCGTCTTAACATTGCCAATAAAAAATTCATTCTTGCTGCCCAACTCATATAAAATTACTGACTCGGTGTCATATGTCGGCGCAACACCCAGATCGCCCAGATTGTCATTAAACCCACCCGATTTATGCCCGTTGGCCACCAACGCATAAACAAGATTTTTGTCAGTAATGTCATATTCGGCCCGCAAGCGCCAATCAACAAAGCTCGAATTGATGCGGCCGTCTTGTCTGAAAATTTGACCCTGAAATGGAACCGCGAAGGTAAATTGTGTGGTTGCCGCAAAACCGTTGCAGGTTAGGCCATCGCGAAGATTGGTATCGAGACAGGGCACTCCGTTGGGAACGTCGAAGAAGTGCCCGGCAATTGGCCCTGCCGCTAAGATTGCGCCAAGGTTATCACGTGCACCAAAGCGAGAAATTCCGTTAGCGAAGAAGCTAAACACTTCCTGATCACTGACAACATTATCGCCATTGGTATCAGGATTGATGATGGTGCGGTTACGTCCCGCAAACTGAAACCCTTCAGTGCCAGAGCGAACGCCCAAACAGCAGTTAAAATTGTCATCACCCAGTGCAAGGCCATAACGTGCGGCAACGCCGGTGCGCTCCTTACGTTCAGCCGTGTATCGAACCCCGCCGGTTACGCGAAACTTGCTCGCGACAGAATAAGTCAAATCGCCATAGGTCGCCAAAGAATCGGTTTTGACATTTGTATTAAATTCGACGCCTTGGAAAAAGGGAGCGCGATCACCGGTTGATCCCAAGAACGAGAAAATATTTTCGCGGAAATATTGCGCGCCTAGGCTCCAAATCAAAGGGCCTTTATTGTTAAAAAACCGCAACTCATTGTAATAGGAGCGCGAATCCGAGATAGAGCGAAAGCGTGAGAAATTATCGAGTGACTCAGCCAAGAGAAGATTTCGGTCAATACCCGCAGGGCCGCGGGACAGCGCATCAATCACGCCAGGGAAAAAGGGTGTCAGCGGTGTGGTCGCTTCGTAATCATAAACCGCATCACGGTAACTTCCGGTGAATTCAATCGTAAACGGATCGGCGTCATAGGTAATAGCTGTGCGAACGCCCCAATGATCGGTGTTTTGAATAGGCGTGATACCGCGCGCGATAACATCGCGTGGATTTCGGATTTGATCCAGACTCTGCAATCGACCGTCTGCAATCTCACCCAATGGAAGTGCGAAGTTCGATCCCGTATACCCCGTACCATTTTCGGCAATATAGTCACCAGCCACCAGGATCGACAGACGATCAGTGGGTTTGAATAATATCTGGGCCCGGCCAGAAAAATTCTTTTCGGCCTCGGCCACGCCAATGCCCGTATTGGGGCCGACATTGTTATAATAGCTATCATGTGCCAAATAGAGGCCGGAAAACCGCACGGCGACTTTATCGCCAAGCGGCAAGTTGATCACACCGCGTACTGACCGTTGGTTAAAATTGCCATATTCCGCCTCAACCGATCCATCAGTAATGCCAAGGCCGGGCTTAAAAGTGATGGCATTAACCGAGCCCGCTGTGGCGTTGCGGCCGCGCAGCGTGCCTTGTGGGCCAACATTTATCTCGACACGCTCAATATCGTAAAAGGCGCTTCCGATGCCGGAGGGGCGCGGAATGCTGACACCATCAAAATGGAATGCGGCGGCTGGGTCGCCTAGCTCTGTGTTATTTGAGCTGCCGATGCCGCGAATATAGACTTCGACATTTCCCTGATTATTCGCAACCGAAAGCCCGGGAATGCTTTGCTGTAAATCAACGAAATTCTGCGCACCAATTTTTTTCAAATCATCGCCTGATATCACAACGGCGGTACCAGCAAAATCTTGCAACGATTGCTCGCGGCGGTCGGCAGTCACGATAATCTCGTCTGAGTCTTTATCTGCCCGCTCTTCCACTGCCGGCGCTGGAGGCCCGCTCTGTGCATGGACCGGCGCGGCAAAAATGGCGCAGGTCGCGGTGCTAATCGCAAGCATGGTGGCAAATTTGCGCATAAAATCCTCCCTATTCGGTCGCTGCATGCGACTCGTCTATGGTAAGCTAGGAAAGATTGTGAACGTTCACAACATATTTTTGTGAACGTTCACAAAAAACTTTCTACTTTGTAGAGTTTGGCTAAAGTCCGGGCATGGCAAAAAAAGTTGAGGTCACGATTGAGGATGTGGCGCATGCGACGGGCGTCTCGCGGCAAACGGTGTCGCGCGTGATAAACCGCAGCCCAAACGTCAAAGCGTCGGTCCGCGAACGCGTCACCGCTGCAGTCGAGCAATTGGGCTACGTACCCAACCTCAGCGCGCGGCGGATGGGCGGTGGGCGTTCCTTTCTCATTCTGGCGATCAACGACCGTCAAAGAACGATCGAGAACTGGCAGGCTGGTCGAGGCAATGACTGGGTCGACCAGATGCTCTTTGGCGGCATGACCGAGTGCGACCGTCATGGCTATCATTTGGTATTTGAATTGATCGACACCGACACCATGCAATCCCCCCGGCAACTCTCAAACATTCTCGCGTCGCTGCGCCCCGATGGCGTCATATTGACACCCCCACACTGCGATAATCCTGAACTAACGGCGGCACTTGCGCAAAGGAATATTCCCTGCGCGAGAGTGGGACATAATGAAGGATTAAGCTATGTTGATGTCCATATGGACGAAGAAGGCGCGGCTCACACGGTAACGACGAATTTGATCAACATGGGTCACCGCCACATTGCCTTCATCGCAGGCGCGCCGAATTACGGAAACTCCGCGCGCCGACTCTCTGGCTTCTATCAGGCGTTGAGCGACTCCGGCTTTGGTGAGGCGACAGGCCGTGTCGGAAATGGGGATTTTCATTTCGACACAGCTGTAGAAGTGATCGAGGCGATGCTTTCTTCAGACAATAGGCCGACGGCCTTCATTGCTGACAATGACGCAATGGCGTTTGCTGCGCTCCATGTCGCAAGCCGTTTTGGGCTTCGTGTTCCTGATGACGTATCAATCATCAGCTTTGAGGACACGCCCGGCGTTCGGTTTTCTGTGCCACCGCTCACCGCTGTTCGCCAGCCGACAGCAGCAATGATCGCAAAAGCGTGCGAAAAGCTCATCGGCCTTAGCAAAGGTGAAAATGCCTATGGGTCGTTTCAGTTGCCCTTTGACCTCGTGATCCGTGAGAGCACCGGATCACCAGTGTGACCACCGACGGTCAGGAAAATTTAGGCATCGACCGCCCAAGCCGTTTATTCATTCTCGCGGTTTTTGGACTGCACCTTGCTTTCATGCCCCTTTTGGTCTTGCTGTTGCCGCGGCGCGCAGAGAGTTTGTTCGGACCTGACGCGGCCACTTCCTTGAGCGAGTTGCTCCTTATCGGAGCCTTCACGGCCAGCGTCGCCAATATCGCCGCAGGCCATTTTGGCGACCAGTGGATAAAGCGCCATGGGAATCGGCGCGGTCTGATCAGCCTTGGCCTCACAATTCTCGTTTTCAGTTTCGCGCTTCTTGCGCTCGCCAACAGGTTGGAGACACTGGCCTGTGCCGTCGTCATATTTCAAATTGGGTTGAACCTCACATTTGCGCCGATGATGGCGTTGCTGGCCGATCACATTGCTGGGTCCCAAAAAGGCATGATCGCCGGGTGGCTCGGCACGGCCTTGCCGCTCTCGGCACTTGGCACGGCCGCGCTGGGTTGGGCATTTCCGCTTGATGACGATGCGGCCTTCTTCGCTGCTGCTGCAATGGCGGCAATCTGTGTGTTGCCGCTGCTAATCTTCTGGGGTTTCAAGCCGATTGACCAATCGCATTCTCCGTCCGACTCAGAATCCAGATCAAACCCATCAAACCCAATTCAAATTCTGACGCTGCTTTGGTTCGCAAGAGCTCTGGCGCAATTGTCGGCGAGCTTCGTCTTGCTCTATCTTTTTTTGCACGTGGCCGGATTAATCACAGACGATGCCGCTTGGCAGGGCCAAAGCGCGACAAGTTTCATTTCGCTGCTCTCCCTAGGGGGGGCAGCAATGGCGGTGCCGACCGCCGTTGCCTGTGGCCGCCTTTCAGATCGCCTACCCTCGCGACAGAAAATCATGGTTGGTGCCGCTCTGATCCTGTCGCTGTCGCTGTTTCTCCTGGGCCGCCAACCCGATCCTTGGACATTTGGTTTTGCATTCACCGTGTTTCAGATGGGGTTGGCCGCTTATCTCTCAGTCGACACCGCCTTGGTGGCTCAACTGATTGGCCATCACGTGAGACGAGGCGCGATTCTGGGCGTCATGAATCTTACCAACACTTTGCCGGCAATTCTGGTGCCAATTTTCACACTTCAAATGCAGAGCGCGGCCAATAGTGCGCCGCCATTGGCGACGATCTACCTGTTCTGCGCCATCGGCCTACTCATATCCGCAATTGCGGTTCTCGCGACCCGACGCGCATGACTCGCCAAGCCACGAAATAGCATGTGCTCATTGGAGTCGAACTTTCGGCCTTATTGCCGCCAATTCTAGCCCCCGGTTTCGTCGAGCTCGATGGGTGAACGTATGACAGCTTTAAAGGAGGCATTTCGACCAGCTAAACGACCGTTACAAGTCAAAAGGGAAGTGCAGCGATGAGGATAACACGAACCTCTCCAACCCCACCGGCCTGATCTGTCAATCGTCCCCTGTAGGCTAGTCGTTACGCTGTAGCAGGATAGGGCCTTAGCCGCGAATAACGCCCACTTGGTCAAAGGGCTTTACATCTTCGGGTGGAACGCTCGCATCGGCCAAGTCGCGCTGCCATAGGCCGACATCAATCCATTGACCGTTTTTGAAGCAGACCTCGCGGTAAACGCCCGCGCGTTTGAAGCCAATCGCTTCGTGCATCTGGATAAGTTTATCGTTGGGCATCGTCAGCGTGCTGATCGCCTGCGTATAATTTTGTGCGGTGAGTGTTGCGAGCAGGGCCGCGTAAAGCGTTCGGCGAATGCCTTGGCCCTCCAACTCGCCGATGCCATAAACTGCCGTTTCAACGACAAAGCGATACCCCGGGCCGGGTTTGAACGCTTTGGCATAAGCATAGCCAAGCACGACATCATTCTCGTCATCGACCGCCGCAATCCAGGGCAGCATGCCGTCACCGGACTTTATCCGCGCGCGCATATCCTTGACCGAAGGCGCGCTGCTTTCAAAGGCGACCGCGTTGGTAACAACATAAGGCGCATAGATAGCCGCCATGGCCTCGGCGTCGTTAGGTGTAGCGGGACGCAGATTGATCATGACAATACCTTGGCAAAGAAAGTCGATAGGAATGATGCCTCGGGCAAGCCGCGCGCGGGGAGCGGGCATTCAAGGCAACGCGCTTGAACCGAAGGTGCAGCAATCATCGCTTGCACCTCAAATAGACCAGAGAAAACTGACTGTTGTTGCTGTCGCACCAATTGACCGAACATGTCTTGTGGTGCCGTACCCACCCGCGTCTCGGAAGCACTGGCAATCCAGCTGGCGACCACACTTGGTTCTGGCTCAAGATACCGGCGTTGCACATTGGCTGGATCAAGCTTCGCGATCTTGGCGGCTTCGGCAACCGCGTCATCAAGCGAGCCGAAGGCATCGATCAGACCAATTTCCTTGGCAGCGGCGCCATCCCATACGCGCCCTTGCGCAATTTCACTGACCTTCTCAATCGGCATGTGCCGCGCGGTCGCCACGAGCGATAGAAAGCGACTGTAAATGTCTTCTACGCCTGCCTGAAAGATTGTGTCGGTCGCCGCGTTAGTGCCCTTGAATAAATCAGGCTGGCCAGAAAGCGGTGTTGTCTTAACCCCGTCTGCCGTGACGCCGTATTTTGAAACGACATTTTCAAACGTTGGTAGGACGGCAAACACGCCGATTGATCCGGTAATCGTCGACGGTTCAGCAAAAACGCGATCGCCCGCCATCGCAACCCAATAGCCGCCTGACGCCGCAACATTGCCCATTGAGGAGACGATGGGGATGCCTTTTGCCTTCGCCTCGGCCAGGGCTTGGCGGATATGTTCGGAGGCTAGCGCCGACCCGCCGCCTGAATCGACCCGCACGACAAGTGCTTTCAAATCATCCTTGGCAATCGCCTTGCGGATCAGATTGGCGATGGTCGCGCCGCCCGCCGTGCCTTGCCGCGCTTCACCATCGACGATTGACCCGGCGACTGTAACAATACCAATCGCTTGGCCGAACGGCGAAGGCCGGTTCGCGGCGATATAATCTGTGAGCTCGGTGCTGTTGAAGCTACCCGCCGGTGACTTGTCTTCACTACCGGCAATTTTGGCAACGCGGACGCCAAAGGCAGCTTTATCGGCAAGCTTATCGACAATACCCGCGGCCAATGCGGTTTTTGACAGGCTGTTGCCGTTGGCGGTTACTGACCCTGCCGGATCGGAGATCATTGCTGCCAATTTAGCCTGCGGGCGTGCCTTTGATACTTCGGCCTGCCACTGGCCCCACAACGAATTAACCACCGCCTGAATGGCGCTCTTCGCCTCGGGCGATTGATCAGCGCGCGTGTAGGGTTCAATGAAGGATTTGTATTTGCCCACGCGGTACACGTGGACATTCGCGCCCAACCGGTCGATCAATCCCTTGAAATATAATTGCGACCCGCCCGGCCCGGCGAAAAGCACGCCGCCCATCGGGTCTAGCCAGATTTCGTCGGCATGCGCCGCCAGTTGATAGGCATCATCGCTATACCCCGTTGCAAAGGCAAGGACTGGCTTTTTCGCGGCTTTCACGCGATCAAGCGCGGCGCCTACGCGCGATAGCGCGGTTTGGCCGCCGCCTGCAAAACTGTCGAGGTCAAGCACGACGGTCTTGATCGACGAGTCTTTGGCGGCGGCCTCAATCGCGCCCACCACATCACGAAGCCGATATTCAGGTGCTGGCAATTGCCCTGAAAGCACTGACCGGAGATCAGGAGCTTCGGGTTGTTCAACAATGGTGCCCTTAAGCGACAGCAATAGCGCCCCGCCTTTGCTGGCACTGGGTTTTGAACTGAATGACAAGGCGGCAAAGAGGATCCCAAAAAAGAGCAACATGAATAACAGCACAAGACCGTCTTTAACGCCGACCAGGAGCCTCCATGCGCCCTTAACGAGATTCATAACATAGTGCCTTCCAAACCGAACTGCTCGCACAGCCCTGTTAGTCGAGCCTAAGCCTGGTGTAAACGGAGTCCCTGTTACCAGCGGATCAGCTTCGGAAGGATCAATCGGCCACCAACCGCGCACAGTGCAACGACAAGTGTGTACCAAATGCCGACATAATGCACCGTGTCGCTAGGGCAATGCAGGCTATAGGCAAAATTGCCGAAGCTACCAGCCGCAAGGCCCACCAGCCACGATGTCCGCTCGATTGCCGTCGGTGCGCCCTGACGCAACCAGACTGTCAGCCCGCCGCCCACGAGCAGCGCGCCCGCCGCGCTGAACGCAATGCAAGCAAATCCACTGGTCGCCGTCAATTCTTCCATTGGCATCGACCCCTTGATGATCGACGCAAAAATGCTTGTCACGGGAAAGAGGGCAGCCGCTGCGAGCGCCCACATCCAGCCATTGCTCGACTGGCCAACGCCGGGCCGAGCCGAGGCTATCACCGAAGCGAGCGCAGCAAAGGCGAGCAACAACAATGTGCCGCCCCGGATCATAACGAGCGGCTCAGGCGAACCCGCCATCACATCATCACGCAAACCGAATTCCATCGCGATCACGCTAATCAATAGACCCACTGCCAAGCCAACGCCCATATAGGCGTCACGAGGCGACACCTGACGGGATGGCTTCAGGTCCGCAACAAGGTCTTCAATAGATAGTTTGGACATCTTACTCACTTTCAACCGAGGCGGACATTTTCTTGATGCCGCGGTGTATATTCACTTTAACCAATGGTTCGGACTGCCCTGTAAAGGCCGCTGCCTCCGCAATTGACAGCCCTTCGATCTTGACCAGCCGGATCACTTCGGCTTGCGCGGGCGGCAATTTGCTCAGCATCGCATCAAGCCCGATTTTGGCAATAATTCCTGGATCATAAGGATCTGCTAACATCTCTTCATTCAATTCAGTTTCATCGGCCCGGTAGGTGCGCCGCAACTGATCGATCCAGCGATACCGCGCTATCGCTGCCAACCACGGAAGGAAGGGGCGGGCTGGATCATAGCTCGCCCGCTTCCTGTGCACCGAAATCAGCGTGTCCTGCACCAGATCATCAATCGCGCCAGGGTTGATCCGTCGCGCAAAATAGCGCGCGAGCCAACGCTGGCACTCGGCAAGCAAAGTTCTGTAGGCCGTCGCATCGCCTTGCTGTGCGAGCGCCATCATCCGGGACAGTGATGTATCGTCAGCGATCATAGGCAAATAGCCGGCAAAGAGAATCTCCTTCGTGAAATCAGGTCAAAACGCTGATCAATAATATGTTCGTGGCGCATCATCATTTCGTTACAAAATTCTATGCGCGACTGTGGTCGGCTGATCACGGTTGCGCTATCGCCGTTGCATGAAAATGGCGCAAGCATCAATTGTGATGGGGCATCCAACGCCGTGGCGTGACGATGTGGTGGCGACGCTCACACTTGCATGGCCGTTGATCCTGACCAACGTGTCACAAATGTTGGTCAATTTTACCGATGTATTGTTGCTCGCCCGCGTTGGCCCCGACGCGCTCGCCGCGTCGGCATTGGGAACGGGAATCACATGGTCGCTAATGTTGTTCGGAATTGGCCTAGTTGCCGCTTGTTCGCCAATGATCGCATCGCAGCGCGGAAAAATGCCACACTCAGTGCGCGATGTGCGCCGCACCGTCCGTCAGTCGATGTGGGCTGCGGTGACGATCGGGGTGCCAATCATGGTGTTGCTTTGGTTTACGGGGCCATTATTGCTGCTCGCCGGACAGCCCGAACGGCTGGCGACCGACACCGGCATATTCGTGCGCGCGCTTGAATGGGGCATGATCCCGGCGCTGCTCACTGTGGTATTGCGCAATTTCATGTCCGCGTTGGAGCGGCCCGCATGGATATTGATCATCGGGATTGGTGGCGTTTTTGTGAATGCGCTGATCAATTGGGTGTTGATCTTTGGCCATTTTGGCGTTCCAGCGCTTGGGCTGTTCGGTGCCGGGATTGGCAGTTCGCTGGACAGTTTGTTGATGTTTATCGCGACGGTAATCGTCGTGATACGGCATCCGAAATTCCGGCGCTATCATGTATTCGGGCGATTTTGGCGGGCGGATTGGCCGCGTTACCGTGCAATCTGGTCACTGGGATATCCGATTTCGTTGCAATTAGGGTTCGAGGCGACGGTGTTTGCGGCTGCGGTGTTCCTGATGGGCTATATCGGAACGAGCTCGGTTGCGGCGCATGCGGTGGCAATCCAGATTGCGTCGATGACGTTCATGGTGCCAATGGGAATTGCCCAAGCCGCTACGGTGCGTGTTGGCAATGCGCTTGGGCGCGGTGACCCCGCTGCCGTCACGCGTGCAGGCTGGGCGGCTTATGCCCTTGGTGTCGGCTTTATGGCGGCGATGGCCATCATCATGTGGATCATCCCACGGACGCTCGCTGAAATGTTTCTCGATCCTGCGATGAAGGGCAATCGCGAAGTGCTCGATCTCGCGGTCGGATTTTTGAGCGTCGCTGCAGTGTTCCAGATCGTTGACGGGGCGCAAGTTGTGGGGGCAGGGATGCTGCGCGGGTTGCATGATACCAAAATGCCAATGCTGTTTGCTGCCGTCGGCTATTGGGTTGTTGGCATCGGCATCGGGACAATGCTCGCATTTGGATTAGGGTGGGGTGGCCTGGGCATATGGATTGGCCTTGCCAGCGGCCTTGCCTTTGTCTCGGTGCTGATGCTGTGGCGGTGGACGGCGCGAGCGCGGCTGGGATTGTTGCCATAACTGCATTTCGCTCCCTTGACGCCGCCACCCTCGCTACCCATATGACCTTTCGTTAGCAGTCGCATCATGTGAGTGCTAACATGCGATTCGCTCAAAGTCTGGCGGGCACTGGCCTGGCAGCAAACCAAAAGGGAAATATATCATGGCATTTCGTCCCCTGCACGATCGCGTGCTGGTTCGCCGCGTTGAAGCGGAAGAAAAAACCGCAGGCGGGATCATCATTCCCGATACCGCCAAGGAAAAGCCACAAGAAGGCGAAGTCGTCTCGGTCGGCTCAGGCACCAAGGCCGAAGACGGTACGATCACGCCGCTTGACGTTAAAGCTGGCGACAAGATCCTGTTCGGCAAATGGTCGGGCACTGAAGTCAAGATCGATGGCGAAGATCTGTTGATCATGAAGGAATCCGATATTCTTGGGATCGTTGGCTAAGCCGCTCCCCCCACTTTCATTTGAAGGAATAAGCACATGGCTGCAAAAGACGTAAAATTTGGCCGCGACGCGCGTGAGCGCATCCTGCGCGGCGTTGATATCCTGGCTGACGCTGTAAAAGTAACCTTGGGGCCAAAGGGCCGCAACGTTGTGATCGACAAGAGCTTTGGCGCTCCGCGCATCACCAAGGACGGCGTTACCGTCGCCAAGGAAATCGAACTCAAGGACAAGTTCGAAAATATGGGTGCACAGATGGTTCGCGAAGTCGCTTCGAAAACCAACGATGTGGCTGGTGACGGCACCACGACCGCGACCGTTCTGGCTCAAGCCATCGTTCGCGAAGGTATGAAGTCGGTTGCGGCTGGCATGAACCCAATGGATCTGAAGCGCGGTATTGATTTGGCGGTGACTGCTGTCGTTGCTGACCTCAAGGGCCGTTCAAAGCCCGTTGCTGGCACTGCGGAAATCGCACAGGTTGGCATCATCTCAGCCAACGGCGATACTGTTGTTGGGCAAAAGATTGCCGAAGCCATGGAAAAGGTTGGCAAGGAAGGCGTGATCACCGTCGAAGAAGCCAAGGGCCTCGATTTCGAACTCGACGTTGTTGAAGGCATGCAGTTCGACCGCGGTTATCTCTCGCCCTACTTCATTACCAACGCCGAAAAGATGCTCGTTGAACTGAACGATCCTTATGTTCTGATCCACGAAAAGAAGCTTAGCAACCTGCAAGCGATGCTGCCGATCCTTGAAGCTGTGGTTCAGTCGGGCCGTCCGCTCTTGATCATCGCCGAAGATATTGAAGGCGAAGCGCTCGCAACGCTCGTCGTCAACAAGCTGCGCGGCGGTCTCAAGATCGCAGCCGTCAAGGCTCCTGGCTTTGGTGATCGTCGCAAGGCGATGCTTGAAGATATTGCGATCCTGACCAAGGGCGAAATGATTTCCGAAGACCTCGGCATCAAGCTCGAAACCGTCACACTCGCGATGCTCGGCCAAGCCAAGCGCGTCACGATCGACAAGGACAACACCACCATCGTCGACGGTGCCGGTGATGGCGATGCGATCAAGGGCCGCGTTGAAGCGATCCGTGCGCAGATCGAAAACACGACCAGCGACTATGACAAGGAAAAGCTGCAAGAGCGCCTTGCCAAGCTTGCTGGCGGTGTTGCTGTGATCAAGGTTGGTGGTTCGACCGAAGTTGAAGTGAAAGAACGCAAGGACCGCGTCGATGATGCGCTTCACGCAACCCGCGCTGCGGTTGAAGAAGGTATCGTTCCTGGTGGTGGTACTGCGCTGCTTTATGCCACCAAGGCGCTTGATGGCATGAAGGGCGTCAATGACGACCAGACGCGCGGTATCGACATCATTCGCAAGGCAATCGTTGCGCCGCTGCGTCAGATCGCAACCAATGCTGGTTTCGATGGTGCCGTGGTTTCGGGCAATCTGCTTCGTGAAAATGACGAAACGATGGGCTTCAACGCGTCAACCGACGTCTATGAAAACCTTGTCAAGGCTGGCGTGATCGATCCAACTAAGGTTGTTCGTACCGCGCTGCAAGATGCGGCATCGGTGGCTGGTCTGTTGATCACGACTGAAGCGGCGATCTCGGATGCGCCAGAAGACAAGGCCGCTGGCGGCGGCGGCATGCCCGGTGGTATGGGCGGCATGGGTGGCATGGGCGGAATGGACTTCTAAGTCCGCTACCGTTGAAAACACCTACACGGGGTCGGGGAGGAAACTCTCCGACCCTTTTGTTTGGGACTCGCCGCGTCCGTCCGCGATGAGGGGACTTTAGTTTGGTTTTTTGGGAGGAACTTCGGACAGGCGCGGCGATGGATTCTGCGCATCGAGCGTCATCGCGGCCTTGTTCAGGGCATCGGATTCGCCTTGAGTGACGCCGCCTGCCGATGTGTCATCGCCGTTGGCACATGCCGATAAAAGCAGTGCAGACGCCAACACGAAGACTCTAACTGATATCATAACCACTTGGTATCACAACAATAGCAGATGAAAAGTCGCCGACACGAAAAAGGCCGCATCCCGGTAGGAATGCAGCCTAATTCTATACCGGCTAAAGCCCAAAGGGCTGTAACAAGCTTACTTCTTGACGGCGTCTGCAGCGGCATCAACAGCGCTACCGGCTGCGTCCTTGGCCTTGTCAGCCATTGCGTCCATTGCGTTACCAGCCATTGCGCCAGCCTTATCAGCCATGGCACCGGCCTTATCGCCCATTTTGTCAGCCATTGCGCCGGCCTTATCAGCCATTGCATCTGCACCGTTGGCCATTGCATCGCCAGCGTTGCCAGCAGCTTCCATCGTTGCGTTGGCAGCGTTTTCGGTGCCAGCAACAGCTTCTTCAGCCATCGAGTCAGTTGTGTTTACTGCTTCTTCAGCAGGCTTTGAACCGCAAGCGGCAAGGCCCATTGAGGTTGCGAGAACAAGCGAAAGAATAATAGACTTCTTCATGGGTAATCCCTCCCGTTAGGTCAACAAAGTGGCGGTCAGCGCGAAAGGCATTCACTCCTCTTCGGACCGGCGCAGGTTCCACTAATGGTTCATTACCACCTTTGCAATGGGGATTTTTAAGCTAAGCTGAACGGTGCGTCAAATGCGCTAAAAAGCTGTAAATTCTATGCCACTTGACCCCATATAAAGAATTCTTTATATCGAATTCCATCATGCAATCTCTAGATATCTTTCGTGCGCTTGCAGATCCAACGCGGGTGCGAATCGTCTCACTCTTGCGCACGATGGAGCTCGCCGTCGGCGAATTAGCGCAGGTTTTGGGCCAAAGTCAGCCGCGCGTGTCGCGCCACATCAAGATTCTGTGCGATGCGGGTATTGCGCAGCGCCGCCGTGAGGGTAGCTGGGTTTTTCTGTGCCCAGGCAAGACCGACATTGTAGCGCCTCTTTTCAGAGCGATTGACGATTGGAGCCATTTGGGGGCGGTGGATCATTGGGCGGTCGCTGATTCGGCGCGGCTGGCCGCCGTTCGTGCTGACCGGGCCGCTGCGGCCCAACGATATTTTGCTGCGCATGCCGGCCAATGGGATGCGATTCGTTCGCTCCATGTGGCTGAAACTGATGTTGAGGCCGCAATGGCAAAAGCGCTGTCTGATCAACCCATTGGGACGCTGGTGGATATCGGCACAGGTACCGGCCGCATGATTGAGCTTTTTGGCGGCAGGGCGCAACGCGCGACTGGCATCGACCGAAATCCCGAAATGCTGCGTCTGGCGCGCGCGAAATTAGCTGAATCACCCCAGTCTAACTGGGATTTACAGCAGGGTGACGTGGCGGCTTTGCCGCTGCCTAGTCACAGTGCCGATACCGTGATTTTGCATCAAGTTCTGCATTTCATTCCCGCACCCGAAGCCGCTATTGCCGAAGCGGCGCGGTTGGTAAGCGCGAGTGGCCGGTTGTTGATTGTCGATTTCGCCCCGCATGAACGCGAAGCTTTGCGCGTTGACAATGCGCATACCCGGCTCGGCTTTTCCGATGATCAGATCAGGAGTTGGTTTGCCGCGAGCGGCCTTGCTGTTGACCTGATTGAAACGCTTGCCGGTGGCGAGCTTACCGTCAAAATCTGGCGTGGCCGCCGTTTGGCACTCGCTCCTTTGAAAGTTGTAGCCGCATGACATTCACAATTTCCCAACTTGAAGAGGCCCGGCGTGCGCTTGAAGCGCCGCTTTTTGCCGACGTGGTCGGCGACGCCAGCGTGTCATTTGAGTTTTTCCCGCCCAAGACTGAAAAGATGGAGGAGACGCTCTGGAATTCGGTTCAGACGCTCGCTCCTTTTGGGCCGCGCTTTGTGTCGGTAACTTACGGTGCAGGCGGGACAACGCGTGAGCGCACGCATGCCACGGTCGCGCGGATCGTGAAAGAAACGACCGTACCAGCCGCCGCGCACTTGACCTGCGTCGGGGCGAGCAAGGCAGAGATTGCCGACGTAGCATCGGCCTATTGGGAAGCAGGCGTGCGTCATATCGTCGCGCTGCGCGGCGATCCGCCGGTGCTTGGTGCCAAGTTCGAACCGCATCCCGACGGCTATAAGGGAGCGGCTGAGCTTGTCGAAGGCTTGCTTAAGGTGGCACCGTTCGAAATTTCGGTGAGTGCTTATCCTGAGACGCATCCTGACGCTGCTTCCCCGCAGGCTGATATTGATCATCTGAAGCGCAAGATTGACGCTGGCGCGCGTCATGCCATCACGCAATTCTTCTTCTCGCCCGAAACCTACTTCGGCTTTCGTGACAAGGTGGCGAGTGCGGGTATCGGGATTGATATCTTGCCGGGCGTCATGCCGGTCTCCAATTTTGCCAGTACGAAGCGGATGGCGGCGATGTGCGGCACCAGCGTGCCTGATTGGATGGGGCGCTTGTTCGAAGGCCTTGATGATCATCCACCCGCGCGTCAGCTGGTCGCGGCAACGATCGCGGCTGAGATGTGCCGCAGGCTTTATGCTGGCGGCGTGCGGCATTTCCATTTCTACACACTGAACCGTGCCGAGCTTAGCTTTGCGATTTGCCATTTGCTCGGGCTGCGGGCGACCGCGCCGCTTGTGCCGCAGGAGATGGCAGCATGAGTGCACGCGCCGCCCTCCTCGCGCAAGCCGCTGAACGCATCCTGATCACTGATGGCGCCTTTGGCACTGAAATCCAGAATTGGAAGCTGTCAGAAGCTGATTATGCCGGGTCGCTTGGCCTATCGAAAGATCAAAAAGGCAATAATGATATCCTCGCGCTAACCAAGCCCGAAGTGCTGGAATCGATCACGAAGGCCTATCTCGATGCGGGATCGGATATTGTCTCGACCAATACCTTCAGTGCGAACAGCATCAGCCAGGCCGATTACGGTGCTGAACATCTAGTGCGTGAGATCAACGTCGCGTCGGCGCAGCTAGCGCGCACAGCCGCTGACGCTATGGCCGCGAAGGATGGGCGTCGGCGTTTTGTGGCCGGGGCGATTGGCCCGACCAACAAGACGCTGTCACTTTCACCCGACGTCAACGATCCGGGTTACCGCGAAATCAGCTTTGACTATCTGAAAGGCGTCTACCGCGAACAAGTCGATGCTTTGATCGAAGGCGGGGTTGACTTCATTCTGATCGAGACGGTGTTCGACACGCTCAATGCCAAGGCCGGGGTTATGGCGGTGCTTGAGGCGCAGGATGCGCTCGCGCGCGACGTCCCGATGATGATTTCAATGACGCTCACTGACCTTTCGGGCCGCAATCTGTCTGGCCATACCGTTGAAGCTTTCTGGCACGCCGTCCGTCATGCAAAGCCAGTCACGATTGGCCTCAATTGCTCGTTCGGAGCGGAGCAGCTTCGCCCGCATGTCAAAGTGCTGTCGGCCACGGCGGATACGCTCATCATGGTCTATCCCAATGCGGGCCTGCCCAATGATCTGGGTGAGTATGATGAATTGCCTGAACAGACCGCCGCGCTGGTGCGCGAATGGGCCGATGCGGGGCAGGTCAATATCCTCGGCGGCTGCTGCGGTTCAACCCCTGCCCATATTGCCGCGATGGCGAAGACGGTTGCAGGGCTTGCGCCGCGCGCTGTCAGTCCACCGCCGGTCGCAACACGGTTAGCGGGGCTGGAACCGATGACATTGGCCGCATAGCCTAAATCCTCCCCGCGCGCGGGGAGGGGAACCGCAAAGCGGTGGAGGGGGTTCTCCACGCGCAGTTGAGCTTATCTGGAGAGCCCCCTCCGTCAGCCGTTCCGGCTGCCACCTCCCCGTAAACGGTGAGGATTTGGAGACAAAATGACACGATCGACCGCCACTTTCGTCAATATCGGTGAACGCACCAACGTTACCGGATCGGCTGCGTTCAAGAAACTCATCATGGCGGGCGATTACCCCAAGGCGGTCGAGGTTGCGCGCCAGCAGGTGGAAAATGGTGCCCAGATCATCGACATCAATATGGATGAAGGCCTGCTCGACAGCCTTGCCGCGATGGAAACCTTCGTCAAGCTGATCGCCGCCGAACCCGATATTGCGCGCGTGCCATTCATGATCGACAGCTCGAAATGGTCAGTGATCGAAGCAGGCCTCAAATGCGTCAGCGGCAAGCCCATCGTCAATTCGATCAGCATGAAAGAAGGCGAAGCGCAATTCATCGAGCAAGCGCGCAAGTGCATGGCCTACGGCGCGGCGGTCGTCGTGATGGCGTTTGATGAAGTGGGTCAGGCCGATACCAAGGCGCGCAAAGTCGAAATTTGTGAACGGGCTTACAATGTGCTGCTCGGCATAGGGTTCCCGCCCGAAGATATCATCTTCGATCCTAACATCTTCGCGGTTGCGACGGGGATTGAGGAGCATAACAATTATGCGGTCGATTTCATCGAAGGCGTTCGGGAGATCAAGGCGCGTTGCCCGCATGTTCATTTCTCGGGAGGCCTCTCTAATCTTTCGTTCAGCTTTCGAGGCAATGAGCCGGTTCGCCGCGCGATGCATTCGATCTTTCTCTATCATGCGATCCCCGCAGGCCTTGATATGGCGATCGTCAATGCAGGGCAGCTCGATGTTTACGACACAATCGATCCCGAACTGCGCACAGCGTGCGAGGATGTGATCCTCAACCGCGATGAAGGCGCGACTGAGCGGCTCGTCGCGCTCGCTGACAAATATCGCGGTACTGATGCCGCGACCGAAAAGGCTGCTGAAGAATGGCGCGGCTGGCCCGTCACCAAGCGGCTTGAACATGCGCTCGTCAAGGGCATCGACATGTATGTTGTCGATGATACCGAAGAATGCCGCCAAGCCTTTGCGCGTCCCATCGAGGTGATCGAAGGCCCGCTGATGGATGGGATGAATGTCGTCGGTGATTTGTTCGGGTCGGGCAAGATGTTCCTGCCCCAAGTCGTCAAATCAGCGCGCGTGATGAAAAAGGCTGTCGCGCATCTCATCCCCTTCATCGAAGCGGCGAAGGAACCCGGCGCGCGCGCTAAGGGCAAGATCATCATGGCGACGGTCAAGGGCGACGTACATGATATCGGCAAGAATATCGTCGGCGTCGTGCTGCAGTGCAATGGCTATGACGTGATCGATCTGGGCGTAATGGTGCCTTGGTCGGACATATTGAAGGCCGCGAACGAAAATGATGCTGACATCATTGGCCTGTCAGGGCTGATTACGCCGAGCCTCGATGAGATGGTGACGGTTGCTGAAGAAATGCAGCGCGCTGGCTTCACCATCCCCTTGATGATCGGCGGTGCGACAACATCGAAGGTGCACACTGCGCTGCGGATCGACAATGCTTATGAAGGCCCGGTGATCCACGTGCTTGACGCGAGCCGCGCGGTGGGCGTTGCTTCAACCTTGCTCTCGGATACACAGCGCGACAGCTTTGTTGCGCAAACGGCCGCTGACTATGACGCCGTGCGCCTTGCCCGTGCGAATAAGGGGCAGAATGATCTGGTGCCGATTGCCGCCGCGCGCGCCAATGGCTTTGTCATTGATCCAGCCCTCGCCCCGCCCGCACCGTTGCAGCCGGGACTGCATGAATTTGACGATTGGGATCTGGCCGATTTGCGCGCAGTGATCGACTGGACGCCCTTTTTCCGCGCGTGGGAATTGGCGGGCAATTATCCCGCCATCCTGAGCGACGAAGTGGTGGGCGAAAGCGCGACGTCGCTATTCGCCGATGCGCAAGTGATGCTTGATCAGATCATCGCCGAAAAATGGCTGACCGCGAAAGCCGTTGTGGGGCTGTGGCCGTGCACACGCGATGGGGACGATATTCTGTTGTTCCCCGGCGAAGGCCGGGGCCCAGTCCCTTCACAAGCAACGCAGCGAAGCTTCGAAACAGCGGGCCCGTCTGGGCACCGGCCTTCGCCGGGGAGCGGAATAAGATTACCCTTCCTCCGTCAGCAAATCGCCAAGCGCGAGGGCCGTGCGAACATGTGTCTGGCCGATTTCATCAAGTCCGATGGCGATTGGATCGGCAGCTTTGCGGTCACAACCGGTCACGGCATCGACGCCAAGCTTGCCGAGTTCAAAGCCTCAAACGATGTTTACAACGATATTCTGTTAAAGGCACTCGCCGACCGTCTCGCCGAAGCTTTTGCTGAACGCTTGCACCAGCATGTCCGCACCATCCTCTGGGGCTATGCCGCAGGCGAGCAGCTAACCAATGAAGCGCTGATCAAGGAGCAATATCGCGGCATCCGCCCGGCACCTGGCTATCCCGCCTGCCCCGATCATAGCCTTAAGCCAATCCTGTTCGACATGCTGGGAGCAACCGCAGCGACCGGCATTACGCTTACTGAAAGCTTCGCGATGTTGCCAACAGCAGCAGTGTCAGGCTTCTATTTCGGCCACCCGCAAGCTGAATATTTCGGCGTAGCGCGGATTGGCCCTGATCAAGTGAACGACTATGCCGCGCGGCGTGGCACTGATCTTGAAACCACCACACGCTGGCTGCGCCCCAATCTTGATTGAGGCGCGTGGTGGCGTCAACTAAAGCTGACGCGCACATTCCGCTGCCGACCGCGCATCGCGCTGCCGACGATGCCGAAGCCAACGAGCATCAGCGCCCAGCTCGCTGGTTCGGGAACGGCGGTTCCTGTCAGCAACACATTGCTAATACCAAAAGCTTCGTCGCCTGTTCCTTGCGGGCCAGCATGACCGCCGCTGCCGCCAAGCGCAGTTCCTGATGGGCTGTCATAGCTGAACGTGAAGCTATTGTTTCCAACCAGTAAAGGCAGCGAAGCGATCGAGATATCAAGCGCGCCGCCTTGGAAAAAGCCGAAGGTACCGCCAGTGATGGTCGCACCATAAAGATTAGAGAAGATCACGTTACCGCCTTCGCCGCCAAGGTCATAAGACAAGGTCAGGATGGGAGAACCGTTAAGCGCAAGGGTGAAGTCATCTTCATAAAAGTTCACACCATCAAGTGATGCGAACCCATTGAGCCTGAACCCAAGCGCTCCGCTTGTCCCGCCCGAGGCCGCTGTGAAACCAACCGAACCGGGGCTGGCAATTGCCCCCGACAACAAAGGGTTGTTGTAAAGCGTTGCCGCATTGGCAGGAGCAACAAACGCAAGTGCCGCAACGGTGGCTAGAAAGTAGGTAAGGCGCATCATATATCCCCAATTTTTTTAAAACCACATCATTCAAAATCAGACATTTGATGGGGACACAATTGCGCTCCCCCACTCAACGATCCGAAACGGTTAAGATCTTGTTAACAGGTCAATCTCACCGGGAAAAGCAAAAAGTACGTGCGGCGCAACAGATTTTGTCCCAATTTTGCACGGCTCCCTGGTGTCGATCAGCGATGGATCGTCCGACCGACCTCGCCAAGCGACGATTAACCCTCAATTCACCTCGACTTTTGCAGGATCCGAGGTCATTGCCAAGCTGGCCACCACCGGGAGCCTATCCATGAAGACGTCAATTGCCTTGATCGCTGTGATCGCGCTTGCCGCCCCCCTCATCGCGCAGGATCGCGCGCCGTTCCGGATTGAGGCGAGTGGCAAGACTTTTTACCGGCTTGATGATGCTGTCAAAGCCGTTGGGGATGGCGATGCGACGATCCTGATTGCGCCCGGCACCTATCCCGATTGCGTGGTGCAGCGCGGCGGCAATATCACCTATCGCGGCACGGCGCCCGGCCAAGTGATCTTTGATGGCGGTGCTTGTGATGGCAAGGGGACGTTGGTGCTCGCGGGCTTGTCTGCAACCGTCGAAGGGTTGATCTTCCAGAATATCCGCGTGCCTGATCGTAACGGATCGGGCATAAGGCTTGAAAAGGGAGACTTGACCGTCACCAATTCAATGTTCCGCAATTCTGAGCAAGGCATCCTGACCGCCAATGATCCAACGAGTCAGATTGTGATCGATCAAAGCACCTTCTCTGGCCTTGGCGGTTGCCCCAATGGGCAATGTTCGCACTCACTCTATATCGGTGATTTTGCCAAACTAACCGTGACGCGCAGCCGCTTCGAACGCGGCACCGGCGGCCATTATGTGAAGGCGCGCACGCGGCTTGTATCGATCAGCGATTCAAGCTTTGACGATACCAATGGCAAAGAAACCAATTACATGATCGACTTGCCTGCCGGAGCCAAGGGCGTGATTTCGGGCAATGAATTTGTCCAAGGGGCGAACAAGGAAAATCATTCGGCGTTCATCACCGTCGCGCCCGAATCGCGCGATTTCCCCTCGGCTGGCTTGACGGTCATCAACAATAGCGGTGCCCTGTCACCGCGCGCCAGCTGGCCATCGGTGTTTGTCGCCGATTGGAGCCACGAGCCGCTTAAGATCAGCGCCAATCGCCTGGGCAAGGGGCTGACCGCTTACGAGGCGCGCTGATTTAAGACGGGCGACGTAAAATGCGGATCGTCCTTGCGAGCGAAGCGCGGGGTTGCGGTGAAAGGGGCAATAATCCCTAAATTACTTCGATCTTCCTATTTGATTCCCTCTTCGGCCTGATGGGTTTGGGGGGTATTGCCACTGTCATCGTAACGCTGACCGCGCGCCACGCCGCCAAGCGAGCTTCGCGCCCTTCATTCCTTAGCGCGCTTGGTGCGAACCAAGACCGTGTGCGCATGCACGGAAAAAAGGCGCAACTGTGCGCCGAGTGAAGTGGGGGTGGGCAGCGGAAGGGACTTCCGCTGGGGAATGTTTGCCCTGCGCCTTCCTTTTTGCAGGATGGTGGCCACGCAGGGTCTGATTGCCACGTCCGCTTTG
>JBJXDU010000070.1:0-13666 GCA_046153565.1 Sphingomonadaceae bacterium | reverse complement strand
GCTGGCAGGCTAAATCGGCTCATAAAAATGGCGCATTTGCGCTGTTTTCGTAGCATTTCTCTCTCGATTCCGCTATGAGCTGATCGTGTCAGACAGTCTCCTCCTTTCCAGCGATAAAGATGCTCAGATCGCGTCTTTGCAGGCACTTTTGGCCGAACGTGACGCATCCCTTGCTGAAGCAAAAGCGGAACTACTCCACCGCGATATGCTAATAGAGACGATGCGCGTGCAGCTCGTGCGGCTGCGGCGGATGCAGTTCGGGGCATCGTCGGAGAAGCTGAGCGCGGAGATTGCCCAGCTGGAACTGGCGCTCGAAGAGCTTGAAGCCGCGGCCCCTGTGCCGCAGGCGTTACCGGCTCCACGTAAGTCCGAACGACCCACGCCGGTGCGGGCGCTGCCCGACCATCTTCCCCGCGAAGATGTTATCGCCGAACCGCCCAGCGGCACATGCTCCTGCCCCGATTGCGGCGGCACCTTGCGCAAGCTGGGTGAAGACAGCGCAGAGCAGCTTGATGTGGCACCTGTTCAGTGGCGCGTGGTGCGCACCATCCGGCCCAAGTATAGCTGCCGCTCGTGCGAGAAGATTGTTCAGGCACCGGCGCCCGTAAAGGCCGTGGCACGCGGCAAGGCGACCTTCGCCACACTCGCACACGTCATTGTTTCCAAGTTCGATCATCATTTGCCGCTTTACCGCCAGTCCGAGATGATGGCAGCGCAAGGTGTTGATATTGACCGCTCGACCCTTGCCGGGTGGTCTGGCCAGGCAGCATGCCTACTCGATCCGATCATCAGCCGCATACGCGAGGAAGGGCTGAAGGCAACCAAGATCCATGCCGATGACACACCCGTGCCCGTACTTGATCCGGGGCGCGGCAAAACCGCAACCGGCAGGCTGTGGACTTACGTCGTCGATGACCGGGCATCGGGTTCCGCCACCCCGCCGCTGGCCTGGTATCGGTTCACCCCGGATCGCACTGGCGCGCATCCGCAAAAGGAACTCGCCAGCTTCACCGGCCATCTCCAAGCTGATGCCTATGCAGGTTATGACAAGCTCTACCAAAGCGGGCGCGTCACCGAGGTTGCCTGCTGGGCACATTTCCGGCGCAAGATATTCGATATCCACAAGCCGAGGCCAACCACACTCACTACCGACATCCTCGAACGGATCGCCGCACTCTACGCCATCGAAGCCGAAGTGCGCGGGGCACCGCCGGATACAGCTGAGGAATTACCTCTCCTATTAACATTGTTCGATAAAAAGCGAACCAGCTTAGTAGGGATTGCTCGAAGGCTAGGTCATCAGGGGCTTGCACGAAGCCGGGTTCATTGTGCTGAAGCCGCGCCCATGCTGCCTCGTAGGCTTTAATCTTCTTACGAACAGCGCGCACACCACCATGTGCGTTGGCAAGATCAGCTTCGAGCGGCTTAATTTCAAAGTCGTTCAGCGGACGAGGGATTCGACCTGTCGCGCCAAGCACATGATTACGCATCAGAATTCTGAGTGACAAACTGTGAAGCGTCACGCCATTTAATGCTTCGCAGCCGGGCACACCCATACCAACCAGCTCGCGGTGGAGGTCATCCGCTGCCACGCGCGTAAAGGTAACTGCCAATATTGAAGCGGGATCAATCTCCTCTTCTAGAAGCCGAGCCACGCGCCGTTTCATCGCAAAAGATTTGCCCGTTCCTGGTCCCGCGATAACCCGAACGCGAGTATTAGTGCTGGCCGCGATGCCATATGCGGGGGAATTAGGATCAAGCGCATCAAACCAAGCCATTCAGAAGTCTCCAATCGTTAATTTGCCAATACTAGCTGCCGTTACGATAGCGCCGTGAGCTTCGCGCCCAGCCCGCGCACACTGATTGCCTCGACGCCGTTTCCCATCGAAAATCCGTCATTGCCGCCATAAACAATGAAGGCGCGGGTCGGTTTGATGTCATCAAGGGCGATCCTGAATCCCTTTTCGAGTTTTGGGGCGCGGGTTCGTTTGATCTCAATGGCCCAGGTGCCGTGGCGCGCGCCCATTTCCAGGATCAGGTCGATCTCCGCCCCCGCAGATGCCCTTCGGCGGCGCGCTGGCGCTCCTGCGCCTCTTGCTGCAAGCCGATTGCTGCCAAGCGGAGTTGATCGTTCTGCATCGCAGCGGATTCAAGTTGCAGCCGCGCCGTGGCGAGCAGCGCGACATGAACCAAAACCTGCCACCGCCGTGTGAGGGTCAACAACCAATGGGCGTAGCCATAGCCCACAAGCAAAAGCAGCTGAAACGCAACCATAGCACTCGTCCAAACCGCTGCATTCCCGCCAAGTTGCGGGAGAGCGATTTTGGCGATCAAGGGCTGGACGAAGAACAGCAGGAAGCTGGCGAGCAGGGAAAGGGCAGCGAAGGGTGCGAAAGATGCCTTCGCACTTCTTTTCGTTACGAGTTCGCGTGAAATGTTTGAAGTCCCCCGATTGGCATTGATGCGCAGTCAAATCAGCCAGCGCAGAGGCGCAACTTCCAAAGTGACAGAATTTCTACTGCCTATGATATTGAGGCTGTCCAATCAAGGAACGCTCTGTTCGTTTTCAGAACCAGAAATTCCGATAAGGGAGCAGACAATGTCACGATGCCCGAAAGGCTCGGAAGCCGGGATAGCTCCGGACACCTATCAGTACCCGATCCTCCTCTTACCATTGACCTACAATTAACGAGAAAGTGGCGATCTCAAACCACAGCCTTTTGTGGCAATCCGCAAAAACTTCTACACAGTTCCTACACAGGCCAAATATGTGATATTTTATCCATATGTATCAATGGATTAGACAAATCCAAAGATTTGGAGCGGGTGAAGGGAATCTAATCACCCCCTTAAACACTTGATATTTTGTCTGTATTATAGCCGCCATCAAAATGAAGCCTCCAATTAGGCCCCCCGAAAATTTCGCTGTGCCGTCCTCTACATCGTGCAGCGTAACCACCGCACAAGCAGAGCGGCAAAAGCGTAGGCTCTGCTTCGCCGCTTATATTTTGGAGTATTCATCGATAATGTCCATTGCAGCTTGCGTCACATGTTCCGAACTGTCGATACAGTAGGCAGTTCCCAATCCGCCGCAACAAACTTCCCAATTGGTCGCTTGCAAAATCCCGATCAGACGCTAAAAAACTCCCGATTGGCCGGAGAATGAATGATGTATCCTCGTTACGCCGCTGACCGCGCCCGAATGATTCTGGCCGATACGCCGATCCTCGGTCTGATCGGCCCGCGCCAGTCTGGCAAGACCACACTGGCACAACAGCTAGAGCCCGATCGGCGTTACATCACGCTCGACGATCCCAACACGCTCGCCGCTGCCCTTGCCGATCCCGTGGGGACGATTCGCCGCCTCGACACGGTGATCATCGACGAGATCCAGCGCGCTCCCGCTTTGATGCTGGCGATCAAACAATCGGTTGACGCAGACCGGCGACCGGGACGGTTTCTGGTGACAGGGTCAGCCAACATCGTCATCGCGCGCGGCATACAGGACTCGATGGCTGGGCGTATCGAAAATTTGCGTCTGCTCCCGTTGAGTCAGGACGAACTTGCAAACCAAGGGCCAGCGCATTTCCTTGACCGGCTCTTTGCCGGTGACGCGTTCGCGCCAACCGGGATAGATCACAACATTGAGGAGCGCGTTCTTGCGGGTGGCTATCCCGAAGTGATTGCGCGTCCGGATGGTCGCAGGCGGCGTGATTGGCTTGTTGGTTATATCAACGTTCTCGCCGAACGCGATTTGCCCGACATTGCTACGATCGAGCGCGCCGCCGATGTGCCGCGCTTTTTCAACCTGCTGGCGACACTCAACGGTCAGCTGGTCAACGCGAGCGCGATGGGAACGCGGCTTAAGATCGACCGCAAAACAGCACTTCGGTATCTCGGCCTAGCCGAACAGCTTTTCATTGTGCGGAGCCTGCCTGCATGGTCGAGCAATGCACTCAAGCGTTTGGTCAAAGCGCCTAAGCTGCATTTCATAGACACCGGCCTCGCTGCTGCTTTGAGAGGAGTTACTCCAGAGCGCATCGCTGCTGACCGGACGGCATTTGGCAGCTTGCTGGAGAGTTTCGTCCTGTCTGAACTGGAAAAGCAATCTGGCTGGTCTGAAGGCCGGTATGCTTTCTCACATTTCCGGGACAAGGATGGTGTCGAGGTCGATATTATCGCCGAAGATGAAGCCGGTCGAATAGTGGGTATTGAGGTCAAGGCATCGGCAACGGTCACGGCTTCTGATTTTGCGGGCCTGAAGCGCCTGTCAGCAGCAACGGACGAATTTGTCGCGGGCGTAGTGCTTTATGACGGGAGTGAGCCGTTATCGTTCGGCGAAAAGATGCAGGCGCTGCCGTTGGCGAGCCTTTGGTCGCCAACGGCCTAAATCATTTTGGAGTGATGCACGACCGAGACTCAAGGTCGAATACCACAAAGCCCCGCCCGCCAGTGCCGGGCGGGGCGTGGGTGCGGGGGGCAGTTGCCGTTCGATGTCCGGGCGCGTGACCAGATCAAATTGAACGTCTTGCCATCTTCATCTGCGAACAGGCTGACGAAGATCGGGGCGTTGAAGCTGGGATCGTCGAGCTTGATCGAGAGGTAATCGCGGCCTTCCTTGGATGTTTTCTGCCAGCAGGCGCCCACGTCGGCTTTTGAAATTATCACCCTGCGCGACGGTGCGTTTTCATTGTCACTTGCCTCTTCGGCGACGATGGTGACGTTCTTCTTCTGCAAGCTCATCGTGACGATTTCTCCGACATAGCCATTTTCGCCGGACTTTTTGAATGTGCCAATGTTTGCGGTATTATGTATCAGTTACAGGAAGCAAATCCTAGGATAATCCGGGATTTACCGAGATAATGCGGGATGGCCAGACAGAACGTCATCACCACACTGGAACGCAAGTATGCCCAATTGCTTGGGGAACAGTCAAAGCGGCCCTCCCCATCCCTGACAGTGGACGTGGCGCATGTTGTGGCAGTAATCCAGATGTTCGCCCCCGAGTGGACAGGGGCCGGTATCAGGCCCGTGGTGATGAAAAGGCGTTCGCGTTGGGGCAAGAGAGGCACGGGGATAGCCGCATGCCAATCCACATCGAAGGACATGAGAATGAATGAGAATTCAACTCTGACGTCGAGGTTCAACAATGAAGGGACGCAAAGCTTTTGGGAATGGCGCGTCCATGATCGCGTGGCCGATGCCATTAAGCGCCTAGATGCTCGGTTCGTTCTCTGCGAACCTCAACTCACCAGTGCGCGCTATCGCGATCTGCTCAACAAGCACGGGCATCCGCCCGCATTGAGGCCGTTTTTTTCAAAGGACGATCCAGAGCAAAGGATGCGGGCCGCTGCCAAACAATGGGCGCAATATGATCACATCAAGCGCATCAATAAAATCCGAAATGTTGGCGAACGCATGATCGGAAAAGAACGCGGGCTTGGGCGCTAGCGGCCCGAAACCCGCAGAAACCTGCGGAAAATCTTGCAATTTTTGTTCAAATATGCGTATAATTGTAATATAATGTGGCGCAAACTGATGAAGACATTCCAGTTTCCCCCACGTGGGTTTCGACCATAAACCAAAATCACTTTCACGCTGCTTGGGTATGCCAAGCACAGTCGTGATGGTGATTGTGATGAATGAGATTGTTGGAATTTCGACTGCTGAGTTTGATCAATATCGTGCACTCGTTGCTGATATTGAAGGAATGACTGACCAGCAGAAAGAGGAAGCAATCCTCATCGTCGTCAACATGATGAAAGCCTTTGTCGATGCCGCGTGGGGCGTACATCCAGAGCAACTTGCCATTGAAAATCGCAACATACGCTCTTCACAAAATGACGGTGAACGTGGTATGATCTTGCTTCTTGGTAAGTCCATGACTGTTGACCTCGGCTCTCAGAATGAGCGCGATGGCGCGATCACCAAAAACTTAAATGAGGATTTTGCGCCATGACACATGTGCCACAAAAAACCGCCGTGATTTATTGCCGCGTATCGTCTGCTCAGCAAACGACGCGGACTGACGGCCTATCATCACAAGAGCAACGATGCCGCCTGTTTTGCGAGCATAAGGGCTATGAAGTCGTCCACGTGTTCAAGGATGACATGTCGGGGAGCGTTGCCAGACGGCCCGGTATGGATGCCATGATCAAGTTTCTGCGCTCAACGCGCAAACATTCCCATGTCGTCATTATCGATGACATCTCGCGCCTCGCGCGCGGGATCGATGCGCATTTGCAGCTTCGTGCGGAAATCGGCGCAACAGGCGCGGCATTGGAGTCGCCGTCCATCGAGTTCGGCGAAGATTCCGACAGCAAACTGGTCGAAAACCTCCTCGCATGCGTCAGTCAACATTCAAGGCAAAAGAATGCAGAACAAACCCTGAATCGCATGACGGCTCGGATGCAGCAAGGCTTTTGGACATTCCAAGCGCCTTGGGGCTTCAAATATGCACGCTGGTCAGGCGGCGGGAAAATCCTAACGCGTAACGAACCTCTGGCGTCGATTATTCAAGATGCGCTCGAAGGCTATGCGAGCGGACGATTTGCCAGCCAAGCCGAAGTGATGCGCTTCCTCGAAGCGCAACCGGCAGTGCCAAAGATGCGCAATGGCAAAGTCTCCAATGAACGTGTGAAGCAAATCCTGACGAACCCGCTCTATGCGGGGATCGTCTTTGTGCCGTCGTGGAATCTCTCGCCTCGGGTCGGCAAGCACGAGCCGCTTGTCAGCATCGAAATCTTCAATGAGATTCAGGAACGGTTGAAAGGCAAGGCGCGCGGTGCAGCCCGTGCCGATGTTAGCAGCGATTTTCCGCTGCGTGGTCATGTCTGCTGCCCGTCATGCGGACATGCCCTTACAGCGAACTGGAGCAAGGGGCGCTTGGGCGCTGCTTATCCCTATTACCTTTGCAGGCAGCGTGAGTGCGACATGCGCGGCAAATCATATGCACGCGCAAAGGTAGAAGGTGCGTTTGAGGAAATGCTCAAATCGATCACGCCTGCGAAACAACTCATTGACCTCGCGACGGCTGCGCTCCGCAATGCGTGGAACAAGCAAGCTCTGAACGCAGAGCAATCCCGCAAGGTAATTGAAAAAGAGCTGGGAGAAATCGATCGGAAAATTGAGGGTCTTCTCGACCGGATCGTTGACGCTGGCAGCCCTTCGGTGATCGCAGCTTATGAGCGGCGCATCGGCGAATTCGAATCCAGCAAGCTGCTTTTGAAGGAAAGAATGGCCCAATCGGGGCAGCCGAAAACGGACTTCGATGAAACTTTTCGAAACGCCTTGGCGTTTCTCGCAAGCCCTTGGAATCTATGGAATAATGGTCGCCTAGAGGACAAGAAACTAGCTGTCAGACTCACATTTCCTCAACAGCTTGTATACGACCCAAAAGCGGGCGTTCGAAACAGCGTTTTGTCCATACCTTTCAAGACGTTATACGACCTTTGCGGGCATGAAAATGATTTGGCGCACCCATCAGGATTCGAACCTGAGGCCTTCGCCTTCGGAGGGCGACGCTCTATCCAGCTGAGCTATGGGTGCTGATGAAAGCCCGATAGCAGCGCATCGCGCCCTAGGCTAGCCTCTATTGCTTAACGAGGTCTACGGGCTGGAACTTGCCAAGACCGCAGCTGGCGCCGCGGTTCAATTGGCCGCCAAAATTCTGCAGCACAGTAATGATATCGACCGAGCATAGCTCGCTCAGCGATGTTTGGTACAAAAAGCGTTCCTCAAACCCGAGCGAGGGGCAGCTGTGGGGTAAAGTGTTGCGATACCATTTATTGCCACTGATCCGGAAATCAATCACTTGATCGCTGCGCACGCGGCTTTCTCGAATTTGCGTCAAGTGAAGGCAGCTGACCGGCGCGCCCGTTTCCGTCGCGGCGGGCACTTCGCGGCCTGATTTTGCGAATGTTGTGCTACCAGTCACGGCAAGCGCGGAGGCAAGAATAAGAGCAAGAGCACGCATGTCATTTCTCCTTAAACTGCTAATGAGTCGACTTTATTCGCCTTGTTAGCTGACTTGGGCCTGAATGAACACAGATCAACGACGGGGCATCGCCAACATTCGGGTGTTCGCGCTTTGCAGATATAGCGCCCGTGCAGGATCAGCCAATGATGTGCGCCCTTTCGAAACGGTGGTGGGGTTTTCTTGTCGAGCATGGTCTCAACCGCAAGGACCGTCTTTCCCTTCGCCAATCCTGTGCGGTTGCCAACGCGGAAAATATGCGTATCGACCGCAAATGTTTCGGCGCCAAATGCGGTGTTCATCACAACATTGGCAGTTTTTCGGCCCACCCCGGGCAGCGCCTCAAGCGCGTCGCGGTCGGCTGGCACTTCGCCATTATGATCGCGGATCAGCAATTCGGATAGGGCAATAACATTCTTCGCTTTGGCGTTGAACAGGCCAATCGTCTTGATATGCGATTTGAGGCCGTCTTCACCCAGCATCACCATCTCGACAGGGGTTTTGACCGTTTCAAACAAGGCCCGCGTGGCCTTGTTGACCCCGACGTCGGTCGACTGCGCTGACATGACCACCGCAACCAGCAATTGATAGACATTGCCATAAGCCAGCTCGGTCTCTGGATCAGGGTTTGCCTCCGCCATGCGGCTGTAGAATTCGAATATATCCGCCTTTTTCATAGTGCTCCCTGTCAACTCACCAGGATGGCCGCAAGTCACCAGAGCTTGTAATGTGTTAGGCGGGTACTTTTTCAATTCCTAGCAGATGATCCAGTGACAATTTGCCGCCACCAAGCGCGATAATCGGCAGCATGAGGCCAGCCCAACTAAGATGCGTTGGCCACGCGTCGGGATAGACGAAGGTCTGGATCACAAGCGTCATACCAAGCAAACCAGCAGCACCGACTCGAGTAAACAGGCCAAGCACGAGCAACAGCGGAAAGAAATGTTCGGCATAGGTCGCCATATGCGCCGCAATATGCGTTGGGATCAGAGGTATTGCATATTCGGTTTCGAACAAATCATAGGTTGAGTCTTTGATTGTCAAAAATCCGTCAACCTTGGTTCGTCCCGAAAAAAAGAAGATCCCTGCCAATCCGAGGCGTGCGACGAGCAGCCATAGCGATTCCGAAATCAGGTTGGTGAGCAACGCCGAAAAGCGCGCATAGGGGGTGAGAATATATGTGCGCATTGCGGCTCCGACGATTTAAATTTGAGAATATACAGGCGATCTGTGATGTGCGCGGGGGAACGCACATCACAGCGCTTACGCCAGCTTCGATCAAGCTTTTGGCGTCAACGAACCATTGCCCTTGGGCGTTTTGATCGCGATGCATGTGCCAGCCTTAACCAGCTTCCATGCATTGCCCTGATAATCGGCCTTTGACGTGCCTGCACAGCTTGTGCCTGGGCCAGCAGCGCAATCATTCTTGCCAGCCTTGGCGACACCGAAGCATTTTTCGGTGGCTTTGCCTGCTGGGGCGGCTTCGGCGGTCGACAATGCACCAACGGCGAATGCTGACACAAGGATAGCGGCAATCGCTTGGCTTGATTTGTTGGCGGTCATTCTTTGCTCCTTACGTAAATGGGATGGTCCAATGCTGCGCACTGAACGTAGGGCAGTTCGGGTGCGTGATGCAACTGGTTACATCGCCGTCTTTTGATCGCGTGATTGGACGACGGCGGGTCTTGCTGTAACTATCTGTGCCGTCAAAGCGAACCCCCACTGCGACATCACAGCGCAACTAACTGTTAGGAAGGAAATTGCATATCCATGGCGATAAAAGCCACTGGATGTGTAACTATCTCTTCCGCTAAACCGAACTCCCACTGTGCCACCTCGGTGCATCTATCTGTTAGGAAGGAAATTGCATGTCTATCATGATGAAAACCACTGGAATCGCATCAGCTGCCGCCTTGTTTGCGTTGGCGTCAATCGCCAGCGCCGCTCCTTCGCCCGAAGGTAGCAGTGGCAAGGCCATTTCTGCGAAAGACACTGTCCATTGCTACGGCGTGAACAGCTGCAAGGGCACCGCCGATTGCAAGACCAGCACACATGAGTGCAAGGGCCAAAATGGCTGCAAGAACCAGGGCTTCAAGGGTGTAACAGCCGCTGCTTGCCTTAAAAAAGGTGGCACGATTGGCGATTTGGGCTAATTGATCCGAGCGAGTCCAGTTGGCCATTGCCAGCTGGACCGTTCTGCACTGGGCCTTATCACAATGACCAAATCACAATGACTAAGCTTGCATCCTTTTCAGGCTTTGGTTTAGGCCTGCGCAAAGAACATTATACCGACTTTCTCAGCCGCGAAGTTCCGGTTGCCTTTGTCGAAATCATTTCAGAAAATTTCATGGTGTCGGGCGGGCGTGCGCTCCATACGCTAGATGCCGTCCGCGAGCGCCATCCCGTTGCTATGCACGGTGTTTCGATGTCAATCGGCACTGCTCAAGGC
Source organism: Sphingomonadaceae bacterium (assembly GCA_046153565.1). Lineage (GTDB taxonomy): Bacteria > Pseudomonadota > Alphaproteobacteria > Sphingomonadales > Sphingomonadaceae > Aquisediminimonas. The sequence continues at coordinate 3,242 of JBJXDU010000070.1, read as the reverse complement.
GTGAACCGCGACTATCTTACGCATTTGAAAACGCTTGCGAACCGGGTTCAGCCCTTGTGGGTTTCGGATCATCTTTGCTGGACTAACGTCGGTGGGTTCAATTCGCATGATTTGCTCCCGCTCCCGTACACCGAAGAAGCACTTGATATCGTCTGCGCCAATATCGGGGTTGCGCAGGATATTTTGGAGCGGCCATTGCTGTTCGAAAATCCGTCAAGTTATGTCAGCTTTGCCGATGCCGACATGACCGAGTGGGAATTCCTTGCAGCGATGGCGGAACGGACGGGCTGTTATCTTCTGCTTGATGTCAACAATATCTATGTCAGCGGCACCAACCACGGCTTTGACCCTGATGAGTTTTTAGCCGGTATTCCGGTTGACCGCGTGCGCCAGATGCACCTTGCCGGACATAGCGTTGGTGCTGATATGCTGATCGACACGCACGACGCGCCAGTATGCGATGATGTGTGGGCGCTTTACACGCGCGCTTGTGATCGCTTTGGCCATGCCGCGACGATGATTGAGCGCGATGATGATATTCCAGCACTTGATGTCTTATTGGTTGAGCTAGACACCGCCCGCGCCCGCGCATCAGACTTGTGCGCCGCATGAAATTGCTGGCGCTGCAAAACGAGTTCAGAGCGGCACTGCTCGCTGATAATGATGATGACCTCGCCACCCCTTTTGGCGCAGCGGCGACACCCGGGTTGAGTGTCTATCGTAACGCTTACCGTGCGCGGTTGATGGAGTGTTTGCGGAACAGTTTTGAGAAAGTGTGGTCATGGGTAGGTGATGAGGCGTTTGATGCCGCCGCCTGCCACCATATCATTTTGACGCCGCCGCATAGTTGGACGCTCGATGATTACGGTGATGGGTTTGATCAAACGCTCGCGTCGCTGTTTCCCGGTGACCCCGAAATCCCTGATCTGGCATGGCTTGAATGGGCGATGCAGCGGGCCTTTGCCAGCCTTGATGGCCCCGTCGTCACGCCCGCGGACTTGACGTCCGATGCTATGGCAAATTGCGATTGGGACAATGTCACCTTTTCGTTTGTCGACAGCTTGCAAACACGCATCATCACGTCAAATTGTACTGGCATTTGGCTTGCGCTCGCTAATGAAACCGACATGCCCGAGCTTATAACGCTGGAGGATTTCGCCGCGCTTCATGTGTGGCGCAAGGGCTTTTCGCCACAATTTTATGTCGCCGATGAGAATGAGCACCGCGCGCTCACGATGGCGATGGCAGGCGATAGCTTTGGACAGATATGCGAGGCGCTCGCCGATCACCAAAGTACAGACGAAGCGATTGCAGCGGCGGGCGGCATGCTAGGCCGCTGGATCGGCGAAGGGATGGTCGCAGCACTTGAGATCAGGTGAGGCGGGATTCAGAGGCCCAACACGTCATTCATCGCATAACGACCCGCTGGCTTGTTGATCAGCCACGAAGCGGCCCTAATCGCCCCGCGCGCAAAGATGCTTCGATCTTCGGCGCGGTGAGTGAGTTCAATGCGCTCATTCTCTCCCGCCAGGATCACCGTATGATCGCCGGCGACCGTGCCACCGCGCAGGCTTGCGAAACCGATGGAGCCTTGGGTGCGCACTCCCGTAATGCCATCGCGACCACGCTCGCTGTGCGCCTCAAGCGCAATGCCGCGCCCTGATGCTGCCGCTTGCCCGAGCAACAGCGCGGTGCCCGACGGTGCGTCTACTTTCATCCGGTGATGCATCTCAACAATCTCAATGTCCCAAGCGGACCCCAGTCGCGCGGCGGCATCGCGCACCAATTGCGCGAGCAAAGTGACACCGAGCGATGTATTGCCGGTCTGGAGCACCGCCACATGGTGCGCTGCATCATCAATATGGCGGTGGTGATCATCATCCAGCCCGGTAGTGCCGATCAGGATTGGTGTTCCCGCCGCCACGGCGGCCCCCAAATTGGCGACCAGCGCATTGTTTGATGAAAAATCGATGAGCACGTCGCACTGGCGCGCCAGAGCTATTGGATCGCCACCTACATCAACACCGCCCGCGACGGTCAGCCCTGACGCCTCAGCAGCAGCGGTTAACGCCGCGCCCATTCGCCCCTGGCTGCCGATGATCCCGATTGATGTCATATCTTGCCTCGTTCCTGCTGACCTGCTTCATGGGCGAGATGAACGCTATTCGCAATATCGTGATTCTTACAGGGGCAGGCGTGAGTGCTGAAAGCGGGATTGATACCTTCCGCGCCAAGGAAGGCCTCTGGGAGAAGCACCGAATCGAAGATGTCGCCACGCCCGAAGCCTTTGCGCGTGATCCTGACCTCGTGTTTCGCTTTTACGATATGCGGCGCGAGGCGATTCAACGGGCTGAGCCTAATGCAGCACATTGGGCTTTGGCCGCGCTCGATGCGCAGTGGGATGGTGAGCTGCTGATCGTCACGCAAAATGTTGATGATCTGCATGAGCGGGCAGGGGCCAAGCGGCTGATCCATATGCACGGCGAGCACCTATCTGCCTGGTGTCTGGCGTGCGACGTGCGTTCGGTGTGGCGCGTCACCCTAAGCGATCGCCCGCCTTGCCCGGTTTGTGCGGCCTCGGCACTGCGCCCCGATATCGTCTGGTTCGGTGAAATGCCTTACCGGATGGATGAGATTGAGGCGGCGATTGTGCGCTGTGATTTGTTTGTGTCAATCGGCACATCGGGCGCAGTTTATCCAGCGGCAGGCTATGTCCGCACCGCACGGCACTATGGCGCGCGGACATTGGAGCTCAACCTCGATCCGTCTATGGGCAGCGTCCATTTTGATGAGAGCCGCATGGGCAAAGCAGGAGATTTGGTCCCTGCGTGGGTTGATGAAATGCTCAGCGCGTGAAGCCGTAAGCATCGGGTGTGAAGATATCTGGCACCGTGGCATTCGGGACCCGAAATCCCCATATTCCTGATGTTGGGGGGTCCGGAACGTCCGGTTCTAGGTCGGCAAGTGCGGTAACCTGCCGTTCAATCTGCAGAATCAATTGACGTGCCTCGCTAACATTGCCGTCGTTTCCGGCATGAAATGCGACCGTCAAAGCTTGCCATACATTCACATTTTGATCAATACTCATCCCCCAATCAGTCAGTCAGGGTGTGGTTCAAACATCGGTCAAATCGCAGTGAAAATTTATGCCGCTACCGGGTAACTTCTCAGCGAAAATCAACATCCTAGAGGATGGAGGAAAGGACCTCATTTTTGGGCCTCAATTTCGATTTATCATTGAT
>JBJXDU010000069.1:0-20778 GCA_046153565.1 Sphingomonadaceae bacterium | reverse complement strand
CACCTTCGCCGCGAACGCAAAGCGCGCGTCAAATCAATGGTTCCCGCCCATGTCTGGGCCTTGGTCAAAGATTATGGGATTACAAAGCGCGAAGATGAATAAGCGCAGCCACGACAAAAATGGTGCCCGGAAGAGGACTCGAACCTCCACGCCGTTGCCAGCGCCAGCACCTGAAGCTGGTGCGTCTACCAATTCCGCCATCCGGGCACGGTTGCCAATCACTTGGGGTAGGCGAGCGCGCTTAGCGGGGGCGGTTGGCGCTTGTCAATGCTGCGCGGCGCGGGCAAGGGCGCTGGGGACGATTCAATCATGCAGGGCATTCAAATGACGCGGGTGGTAACGGTTTTTGGCGGCGATGGCTTTGTTGGGCGGTACATCGTTCAGGCATTGCTAAAATCGGGGGCGCGCGTCCGCATTGCCAGCCGCCACACCAAAAGTGGCTGGTTTCTAAAATCGCAGGCGAACCTCGGCCAAATCAATTATGTCGCGGCAGATATTACGCGCGCCGACACATTGGCTACCGCGCTTAACGGTGCCGATGCAGCGATCAACTTGGTTGGCATTTTGAAGGGCGATTTTGACCGCGTGCAGCATGAGGGCGCGCGCAATGCTGCGCAAGCGGCGGCAGCGGCAGGTGTCCGCACTTACATTCACATGTCAGCGATTGGCGCTGACGCCGCAAGCCCATCACGCTATGGCCGCACCAAGGGCGAGGGTGAGGCCGCCGTGCTCGCGGCATTTCCGACCGCGACGATCCTGCGCCCTTCGCTGATTTTTGGCCAAGAAGATGGCTTTACCAACCGCTTTGCCACGCTGATCAATAGTTTTCCGGTTGTTCCGATCATTGGCGCGACAACGCGGTTCCAACCAATCTATGTCGGCGATGTTGCCAAGGCAGTTAGCGCGATCATTGCCAATCCCGCGCCACATGCTGGACAAGTGCTTGACCTCGGTGGCCCTGCGGTGATGTCAATGGCAGCGATCAACCGCTGGATTGCTGCCCGCATTGGCGCGCACAAGGCGTTCGTGCCCGTTCCTGCCTTTGCAGCAGCTGCGATGGCACGGCTGACGGGCTGGGCACCCGGCGCACCGATCACATGGGATCAGTGGCTGATGCTGCAATCAGATAATGTGGTCACGGGCATTGACGGAATGGCCGCACTTGGCATCGTATCCACGCCGCTTGATGCCGTCGCGGACGAATGGCTGGTAATATACCGTAAGCATGGCCGATTTGGAGTGAAAGCTACGTGAATGACATTATATCGGCCATCCTGCTTGGCATCGTTGAAGGCATTACCGAATTTTTACCAGTATCGTCGACGGGGCATTTAATCCTCGCGAGCGATTTGCTTGGTTACAACGCGCAAAAATGGGCTGTATTTAACATCGCCATCCAGCCTGGGGCGATATTGGCCATCGTCGTGCTATATTGGCGGACATTTCTTGATGTGGTGATCGGATTGCTGGCGGGCAAGCGGCAAGCCATTGCCTTTGTGCGCAATCTGTTGATCGCCTTTTTCCCGGCGGTCATTCTGGGTCTGGCCTTTCGCGAACAAATTGATGCCTTGCTTGAAAATGCAATTGTTGTGGCGATCGCCCTGATCGTGGGCGGTGTTGCGATTTTGGTGATTGAACGGCTTGCCAAAACGAGACAGGTCGACGGCGTCGCTGCTTTGACAATAAGTGACTCAGTCAAAATCGGATTGATCCAATGCATGGCGATGGTGCCAGGGGTCAGCCGATCAGGGGCAACGATCATGGGCGCTATGGCGATTGGCGTTGATCGCAAGACGGCGGCGGAATTCAGCTTCTTCCTCGCATTGCCCACGCTAACCGGCGCAACCGTGTTACAACTTTACAAACACCGCGATACGATCACGAGCGATTCACTAGGGCTTATTGCGATTGGCTTCACCGTATCGTTCATCGTCGCGCTGGTGGTGGTCAAGGCTTTTGTCGGTGCGATCACGCGCTATGGCTTTGCGCCATTTGCTTGGTATCGCATTATCGCCGGGAGCGCGGCACTCCTCTGGCTCCTCTATAAATAGAACCGATATGGCCATAATATAAAGTTCAAGCCGCACATACATTCTTTCTTTTCCTCGTTGCACTGCAACATAGGTAATGAATACTGACTTATTGTTAGTTTTTCGCGTGACTTTCGCTGCAAAAAGTGTATGACCACCCGCAACGAGGGTGAGTTCACATGGTCGAAAATCCAATGTTAAAATTCGTCGAGCGCGATCAAGCCTATCCGCACAAGCGCGAGGCGACTTTGCGTGCAGAGGATTTTCAAGAAATATCAAACCGATATCCCGCTGACGATGCGCGCGATCAGTCTGCGCGCTGTTCACAGTGCGGGGTGCCTTATTGCTCGGTGCATTGCCCGCTCCACAACCATATTCCCGATTGGCTAAAGCTGACGGCGGAAGGGCGGCTGCGTGAGGCCTTTGAAATGTCGAACAGCACGTCGACAATGCCGGAAATTTGTGGCCGCATTTGCCCGCAGGACCGGCTGTGCGAAGGCAATTGTGTGATCGAATTTGCTGGCCACGGCGCGGTTACAATTGGATCTGTTGAAAAATATATCACTGACACCGCCTGGGAAGAAGGCTGGGTTGACCCGCTTGCGGTCGGACGCGCCACGGGTCAGTCTGTCGGGATTATCGGCGCGGGACCTGCTGGTCTGTCGACTGCCGAATATCTGCGTGGTGCAGGGCACGACGTGCATGTCTACGATCGTTATGACCGGGCTGGCGGTTTACTGACTTATGGCATTCCGGGTTTCAAGCTTGAAAAGCATGTCGTCATGCGCCGCGTTGATCGACTGAAAGACGCCGGCATTACTTTTCACGAGAATTTTGAAGTCGGTCGTGATGCGACGATTGATGCCCTGCGTCAAAAGCATGACGCCATCTTGATTGCCACCGGGGTTTATAAGCCACGCGCGATCAAGGCGCCGGGAGTGGGAGCAGCGGGCATTGTTGACGCGCTTGATTTTTTGACAGCGTCCAATCGCAAAAGCTTTGGTGATGTGGTGGCTGCCTTTGATGACGGCAGCCTCAACGCAGCGAGAAAACGGGTTGTCGTGATTGGCGGCGGCGACACCGCGATGGATTGCGTCCGCACCGCGGTTCGACAGGGAGCGACGTCAGTCAAATGCCTTTATCGCCGCGACCGTGCGAACATGCCGGGATCGAAAAACGAGGTGAAAAATGCTGAGGAAGAAGGCGTTGAGTTCGTGTGGCTCTCCGCACCTGAAGCGTTTGACGGCGTTGATCATGTAAGCGCAGTTCGCGTCGCCCAAATGCGCCTTGGTGCCCCAGACGCAAGCGGGCGGCGTTCGCCCGAGGCCAATCCTGGCAACGAATACCGTCTGGAGGCCGATCTTGTGATCAAAGCGCTTGGTTTTGATGCCGAAGATGTGCCCCGCCTGTTCGGCGCGCCCGATTTGAATGTCACGCGGTGGGGCACGCTGCGTGTAGACCATAAAACAATGATGACCAGCCTCGACGGCGTGTTCGCAGCGGGAGATATTGTTCGCGGCGCTAGCCTTGTCGTCTGGGCGATCCGCGATGGCCGCGATGTCAGCGATCATATGCACAAATATTTGAAAGCAAAGGCTGTGGCTGAAAGGAAAGCGGCATGAAGACTATCTTAGCATTGGCAGCGCTTATGGCGGGTACGCCGCTTGCTGCGCAAACTTTGGTTTCGACCAGCAATCAACCAACAGCTATCAGCGCGTCGACGCCAGTCGCGACCGAAGTGGCAGCAAAGCTTTTTCCGGCAGGCACCTACCGCCAGATGCTCGGCGAAACTTTCACCAAAATGACGACCGGCATGCTTGATCAGATAGGTGACTTGCCGTTGGGTGAGATCGCAAAGGCCTTCGGCTTCGACGAGAAAAATCGCCCTCAGCTCGACAAGGCCACACTGAGCAAAGTCATGGCAATCATCGATCCTGCGTTCAAAGATCGAACGCGCCTTATTATCGACGGGATGTTTAAGGGCATGATCCCCGTGATGGAAACGATGGAGCCCGAATTGCGCGCCGGCCTTGCCGAGTCACTGTCAACGCGATTTACACCAGCCCAACTCACTGAGCTTAAGGCCTTCTTTGAAACGCCAACTGGCAGCAGCTTTGCAGCGCAGCAGATGCTTTTGTTTGTCGATCCCGCCGTCATGGGCAGAATGCAGGCGCAGATGCCAACGCTCATGCAAGCCATGCCAAAGCTTGTTGGCGACGCAATGAAGGCGGCCAATAGTCTGCCAAAGGCTCGAAAATACGCAGACCTTACCAAAGATGAACGCGAGGAATTGGCAAAGCTGCTCGGCGTTGATCCCAAGAGCGTAACGAAATGATCGATCAACGTGCTCGCCTTGCCCGCGATGGCATGTACCGCCCCGAATTTGAGTCGGATGCGTGCGGCGTTGGTCTGATTGCCGCGACCGATGGTGTACCGGCGCGCCGTGTGGTTGCGTCTGCGATTGATGCGTTGAAGGCCGTTTGGCACCGGGGCGCGGTAGATGCCGATGGCATGACTGGCGACGGTGCTGGGCTGCACATCGATCTTCCGCTCGCCTTCTTTGACGATGCGATTGTTGATTCAGGGCACAAGCCGCTTGATCGCCGCCTTGCGGTTGGCATGATTTTCCTGCCACGCACCGATTTGGGCGCGCAAGAGACGTGCCGAACGATTGTCGAAAGCGAGATAATCGATGCTGGCTACACCATTTATGGCTGGCGACAAGTGCCGGTTAATGTATCGGTGATTGGCCAAAAGGCGCAAGCAACGCGCCCTGAAATCGAGCAAATCATGATCGCAGGCCCGCGCCCTGAACGGAACGACGCGGCGGAGTTTGAAAAGAATCTCTACCTCGTCAGGCGCAGAATTGAAAAGAAGATCATCGCGGCGCAAATTCAAGGATTCTACATTTGCAGTCTGTCGTGCCGGTCCATCATCTATAAGGGGCTGTTCCTCGCTGAATCGCTATCGATATTCTATCCCGATTTGCAAGACGAGCGCTTCGAAAGCCGGGTGGCGATTTTCCATCAGCGTTATTCAACCAATACATTTCCCCAGTGGTGGCTCGCGCAGCCTTTCCGCTGCCTTGCGCATAATGGCGAGATTAACACGATCCGGGGCAATACCAATTGGATGAAGAGCCACGAAATTCGGATGGCGAGCCTTGCCTTTGGTGAACAATCCGAAGACATCAAGCCCGTCATTCCGGCAGGCGCGTCAGACACAGCCGCCCTTGACGCGGTCTTTGAGGCAATTTGTCGTTCGGGCCGCGATGCCCCGACGGCAAAGCTGATGCTTGTGCCCGAAGCGTGGCAATCACGCGACATGCCCAAAGCCCATCATGACATGTATGCCTATCTAGCGAGCGTTATGGAACCGTGGGACGGTCCTGCTGCACTTGCGATGACCGATGGACGCTGGGCCGTGGCTGGCATGGACCGCAACGCGCTGCGGCCCCTGCGGTATACGATTACCAACGATGATTTGCTGATCGTTGGATCGGAAACTGGGATGGTTGTCGTTCCCGAAGCGACTGTGATTGCCAAGGGCAGGCTTGGACCCGGGCAAATGATCGCTGTCGATCTTGATACCGGCAAACTCTATGATGATGAGGCGATCAAGGATCAAATCGCTGCCGAGGCCCCTTATGGCGATATGGTGGCCGGCTTTTTGACAGTGGATGATTTACCCATCGTCGAAGGCGAAGCGATCATGCGCCTCAGTCGGGCCGATTTGACGCGGCGACAGATTGCGGCGGGCCAAACCCTCGAGGATATGGAGCTCATCCTGAGCCCGATGGTCGAAGACGCCAAAGAAGCGATCGGATCAATGGGCGATGATACGCCGCTCGCGGTCATTTCGGACAAGCCACGATTGATCAGCCATTTTTTCCGTCAGAATTTCAGCCAGGTTACCAACCCGCCTATTGACCCGCTGCGCGAGCGCCAAGTGATGAGCCTAGCGACGCGCTTTGGCAATCTGGCCAATATTTTGGATACTGAGGATGCATCGCGTCAAGGCGTGCTCGTGCTTGATAGCCCGGTGCTAACGAGTGCGGATTGGCTGCGGTTAAAGGCGCATTTTGGTAAAGCCGTGGCAGAGATTGACTGCACATTCGACATGGGTAGCGATGCAGACGGGTTGCGGGCGGCGATTAAGCGCATCCGGATCGAAGCCGAACAAGCTGTGCGCGCCGGCAAGAGCGAGCTGTTCTTGACCGACGAAAATGTGGGGCCAGACCGCGTTGCCATCCAGATGGTGCTTGCCGCTGCTGCCGTTCACACACATTTGGTTCGCAAGGGGCTGCGTTCGTTCGCCAGCGTCAATGTTCGCGCCGCCGAATGTCTCGACACACATTATTTTGCGGTTCTGATCGGCGTGGGGGCTACCACGGTTAACGCCTATTTGGCCGAAGCAGCAATTGCCGATCGTCATGAACGCGGCCTCTTTGGAGGGTTGGCGCTTGATGCCTGTCTTGCCCGTTACCGCACCGCTATTGGCGAGGGGCTGCTCAAGATCATGTCAAAGATGGGGATAGCGGTCATCTCATCCTATCGTGGCGGCTATAATTTTGAAGCCGTCGGATTAAGCCGCGCTTTGGTCAACGATCTATTCCCCGGCATGCCCGCCAAAATATCGGGTGAAGGATATGCCTCGCTTTATGTCAATGCGGCAGAGCGGCATGAAGATGCTTATGACAAAGCCGTTGTTCATCTGCCCATTGGCGGCTTTTATCGTCACCGGGCGGGCGGCGAACCGCATGCTTATTCAGCACAATTGATGCATTTGCTGCAAACCGCAGTGAACACCGATAGCTATTCAACCTATTTGCAATTCTCGCGCGGCGTGCGCGATTTGCCTGCTTTGTACCTGCGCGATTTGCTTGAGTTTAATTTCGCCAAGGAACCAGCAAAAATCGATCATGTTGAAGCTATCACCGAAATCCGCAAACGCTTCGTCACGCCCGGTATGTCGCTTGGCGCGCTGAGCCCGGAAGCGCATGAGACGTTGGCGATTGCGATGAACCGGATCGGCGCCAAAGCTGTGTCCGGCGAAGGCGGCGAGGATAGCCTGCGGTATAAGCCCTATCCCAATGGCGACAATGCCAACAGCGTCATCAAGCAGGTCGCATCGGGCCGCTTTGGCGTGACCGCGGAATATCTCGGCGCTGCTGAGGAACTTGAGATCAAGGTCGCGCAAGGCGCAAAGCCAGGCGAAGGTGGCCAGCTGCCCGGCTTCAAAGTCACTGAGATGATTGCCAAGCTGCGCCATTCGACGCCGGGCGTAACGCTCATCTCGCCGCCGCCGCATCATGATATCTATTCAATCGAGGATCTGGCGCAGCTGATTTACGATTTGAAGCAGATTAATCCGCGCGCGCGTGTTTGCGTCAAGCTCGTAAGTTCGGCGGGCATTGGAACGGTCGCCGCGGGCGTTGCCAAGGCGCATGCCGATGTCATCCTGATTGCCGGGCATGTCGGCGGTACGGGCGCATCGCCGCAAACGTCGATCAAATATGCCGGCACGCCTTGGGAAATGGGACTGTCCGAGGTCAATCAAGTGCTTACCCTCAATGGCCTGCGCCAGCGCGTTCGGCTGCGCACCGATGGTGGCCTTAAAACCGGCCGCGACATCGTCATCGCGGCGATCCTGGGTGCGGAAGAATTTGGCATCGGCACGCTCAGCCTCGTGTCGATGGGCTGCATCATGGTGCGGCAGTGCCATTCAAACACCTGCCCCGTTGGCATTTGCGTGCAGGATGAAAAGTTGCGGGCCAAATTTACCGGCACACCTGAAAAGGTGATCAATTTGATGACCTTCATCGCGGAAGAAGTTCGCGAAATCCTCGCAAGATTGGGGGTCACATCGCTTGACGACGTGATTGGCCGCACTGAGTTGTTGCGTCAGGTGAGCCGCGGCGCTGAACATCTTGATGACCTTGATCTCAATCCGATCCTCGCCAAGGTTGATGCGCCAGATGATCAGCGGCGGTTCAGCCTAGCCACTTGGCGTAACGAAGTGCCCGACAGCCTTGACGCGCAGATGATCGCGGATGCCAAACCAGTGTTTGAACGGCGCGAGAAAATGCAGCTGACCTACACGGTGCGCAACACACACCGCGCCGTAGGTACGCGTTTTTCATCGAAGATCACTGAGCTGTTCGGCATGTCAACGCTGGCAGATGGTCATGTTCATGTGCGGTTGCGCGGATCGGCGGGCCAATCGCTCGGTGCGTTCTTGTGCAAAGGCGTTACGCTTGAAGTCTTTGGCGATGCCAATGATTATGTCGGCAAGGGGCTGTCGGGAGGTATTATCACCGTTCGTCCAATGGTGAGCTCGCCGCTCGAAAGTCAGCATAACACGATCATCGGCAATACCGTGCTCTACGGCGCGACCAGCGGAAAGCTGTTTGCTGCGGGTCAAGCGGGCGAGCGCTTTGCCGTGCGCAATTCCGGCGCAGACGTTGTCGTCGAAGGCTGCGGGGCGAATGGCCTCGAATATATGACTGGCGGCACTGCCGTTATCCTCGGCATGGTGGGCGACAATTTCGGTGCCGGGATGACCGGGGGGATGGCCTATGTGCTTGATGTCGATGGCTCGTTCGAACGCCGCGCCAACCCAGACAGCATCATCTGGCAAAAAATTGCATCGCCCTATTGGGAAGCCAAAGCCAAAGCGCTGATCGCCGAACATGCCGTGTCGACTGACAGCAAATGGTCAAACGCAATTCTCGATGATTGGGACCGGTGGGTTGGCCAGTTCTGGCAGATATGCCCCAAAGAAATGCTCGGGCGGCTAAGCCATCCACTAGGGGCTGAGGTGGCAATTGCGGCGGAATGAGTGGGAGACCTCGAAAAGCTTAACCTAAGCCAACAGACCATTCAGATTACAGGCAGCGCAGTTTTCGTAAACGCTTGGTATCGGAGAATCTCCTCCTACTTGGTTCGAAAGGCCCGCTTATGCGTTCAGTCCTTATGGCAATTATTGCCCTCTCATTTGCAACGCCCGTAGTGGCGGCACCTGCGAATGCCGAGCGCGATATGCAGGATGTAGCCAAAACGCTTAACGACCCCGCAACCCAAGAGGCGATGTCGGGCGCGCTTGGCGCGATGATGGCTGCCCTGCTCGACATGCGTATTGACGGCATTGCCAAAGCGCTTGAACCCATGAACGGCGGCAAGCGGATCGTGCTCCCCGGCAAAACCGTTCGTGAGCTGGCAACACGCGATGACCCGAACTTTGAGCGCAAGATGAAAACCAACACACGGGCAATGATGGGCTCGATGGGGGCGATGGCGTCGGCACTGGCGACTATAATACCGCAATTCGAAGCGGCGGCGCGCAAAATGGAAGAAGCGTTGCCAAAGGGACAATAAGCAGGGGTGACGCCGCCGTGCGAGCGCGCTATGGGCCACGGCTCCATGTGGCAACTGTATCAATTTCCCCTGTGTCCTTTTTCGCGCAAAGTCCGTCTCCTCTTGGGAGAGAAGGGCGTTGGCTACGAGTTGGTGCGCGAAAATCCGTGGGAACGGCGCGACGAATTCCTTGATCTAAACCCGGCGGGGCAAACCCCCGTAGTGGTGGAGCGCGAACGCAATGTGACTTTGATGTGTTCATCGGCAATTTGTGAATATTTCGAAGAAACCGTCGATAAGGCACCGATGATTTCGGGGACAGCGGCCAATCGGGCTGAAATTCGTCGGTTAACCGCTTGGTTCGACGAACAATTTTATGGGAATGTGGTTGCCCCGCTGATGCATGAGCGGATGGTCAAGCGCATCCTCCACCGCGCGGCACCCGATGCCGCAATTTTGCGCGAAGCGATGAAGAATGCCAATCAATTGCTGGATTATGCCGACTACCTGCTCGACCATCGCAACTGGCTGGCGGGTTCTACGCTGAGCCTGGCCGACCTGTCGGCGGCAGCGCATATTTCGGTTGCTGACTATCTGGGCGGCATCGATTGGCGCGGGCATGAGCAGACTAAGGGCTGGTATTCGGGCCTCAAATCACGCCCCAGTTTTCGTCCCCTGCTCAGCGAGCGGATGGAAACCGTCGCGCCGCCAGTCTATTATGACAAGGTTGATTTTTAAAGGCTGTCAGAAATCACGCGCGGACAAGCGCCATCATATAATTGAGCCTGAGATCATCAGACAGCCGAAAACCAGTCGCCGGGTTAAACCCGATCCCTGATTGATCAGCAATAGCCAAGTGGGCCGCAGTGATAAATGGCTGTATGTCGTCCGGCGTCAAGAATTTGTCCCAATCATGCGTGCCCTTTGGTATCCCGCCGATTGTTTCACCAATCGAAATGAGACCAATGCGCGAGAGCGCAGTGCGGTTGGGCGTCGAGATGATCAGCAGACCGCCATCTGACATGCGCGCCGCCAGTGCCGCAAAAAAGGCCGCTGGTTCGGCAACATGTTCAATCACTTCAAGCGAAATGACCAGATCGAAGGCACCCCCCAAGCCAGCAATATCGTCGCAGCGATAGTCGATACCTAACGCTTGTGCCTCAGCATGCGCCGCGGCAACAGCGATATTTTCTGAGGCCGCATCAATAGCCGTCACCGCCGCGCCCATCCGCGCCAGTGGCTCGGAAAGGAGCCCAGCGCCACATCCGACATCAAGTGCTGACTTGCCGATCAAGGGCTTGAGTGAGCGCTCATCAAGCCCCCAGTGCCGGTTAATCGCGCGGCGCACAAAAGCCAGCCGAACGGGATTAAGCTTATGCAGCATGGCCGACGAGCCCTTCGGATCCCACCAGTCAGCTGCCATAGCGCCAAAATGCGCAGCCTCATCGGGGTTGATCGTCGGGGTGATGCTTGCCTTTGCCATACCCCTTCCCTAACAGGATCGCGTCTTTAGGCCAAAGGCAAATCACTCGAACAGCAGGGACATTGATGGCGCGGATCGTAATGAAATTTGGCGGCACGTCGATGGCTGGCATCGAACGGATCAGAAGCGTCGCCGCGCGCGTTAAGCGTGAAGTTGAAAGCGGCAATCAAGTTGCAGTCGTCGTTTCGGCGATGGCGGGGGAAACGGATCGTCTTGTCGGATTTTGCCGTGAAGCCTCGCCGCTGCATGACCCGCGCGAATATGATGTTGTCGTGGCGGCGGGTGAACAGATTACCGCAGGATTGCTCGCCATTGCGCTGCAAGCGATTGGCGTTCCCGCGCGCAGCTGGCTCGGCTGGCAATTGCCGATCCGCACATCATCGGCTCACGCCTCCGCGCGGATTGATACGATTGATACCGACGCGCTGAACCCTGCGCTGGCGAGCGGCGAAGTCGCGGTCATCCCCGGATTTCAAGGCGTGGCCGAAAATGACCGTGTGTCAACGCTCGGCCGCGGCGGATCAGATACGTCAGCAGTTGCCGTGGCAGCGGCGATGAAAGCGGATCGCTGCGACATCTACACTGATGTTGACGGCGTCTATACGACCGACCCCCGCATCGTTCCGCGCGCGCGCAAGCTAAAGCGGGTTACCTATGAAGAAATGCTTGAACTGGCGAGCGTGGGGGCAAAGGTGCTTCAGACGCGCTCGGTTGGTCTGGCTATGAAGGAAAATGTCCGTATTCAGGTGCTATCATCATTTGATGATCGCAGTGGAGCGGATTTGCCGGGAACAATGATCGTCGGCGACGATGAGATTGGGGATGAAGAGATGGAACAGCAACTCATTACGGGCATCGCGCACGACAAGAATGAAGCCAAAATCACGTTGACAGCGGTGCCAGACCGGCCCGGCGCAGTGGCCGCAATTTTCTCACCCTTGGCAGCGGCAAGCATCAACGTCGATATGATCATCCAGAATATTGCGCATAGCACTGGTTCAACCGATGTGACCTTCACGGTGCCCGGATCGGAGCTCGCGCGGTCGATTGATGTCTTGCAAAAGGGTCAGGAAGCGATCGGTTTTTCGCAACTCGTCCATGATACCAAGGTCGCGAAAATCTCGGTCGTTGGTGTTGGCATGCGCAGCCATGCGGGTGTCGCATCGACGATGTTCAGTGCGCTCGCGCAGCGTGGGATCAATATTCAGGCGATCACGACCTCGGAAATCAAAGTCTCTGTTCTGATCGATGAAGATGAAACCGAACTTGCCGTCCGCGTGCTGCATACTGCTTACGGACTTGATGCTGTGGACGAAGCGGCGTGAGCAACCTCACGCGCCTGATGGCGCGCGGCGCTGCATTTTTGGGCAGCGATATCGCAGTGATGGCGGGCGCCATGTCGTGGGTCAGCGAGCGGAGCCTTGTGTCGGCAATGTCGAACGCGGGCGGCTTTGGCGTTATCGCGTGCGGGGCTATGACGCCCGAACTGCTCGACGGCGAAATTGCCGCGACCAAGGCACTGGCCATGCGCCCGTTCGGCGTCAACCTGATCACGATGCATCCGCAATTGATGGACTTGATCGCGGTGTGCGCGCGCCATCAGGTGAGCCATGTTGTGCTCGCAGGCGGTCTTCCCCCCGCTGGTTCGCTTGATGCGATCAAGGCGAGCGGCGCGAAGGTCATTTGCTTTGCGCCCGCGCTCAGCCTTGCCAAAAAGCTGATTCGGTCAGGCGTTGATGCGCTCGTGATCGAAGGTATGGAAGCTGGTGGTCATATCGGCCCGGTGTCAACGTCGGTGCTCGTTCAGGAGATTCTGCCCGAGGTCGCAGACCAAGTGCCGGTGTTCGTCGCTGGAGGCATTGGTCGCGGCGAAACGATCGCGGCTTATCTCGAAATGGGTGCAGCAGGCGTTCAGATTGGCACGCGGCTTGTCTGCGCGCATGAGAGCATTGCACATCCTGCGTTTAAAAAGGCATTCATCCGCGCATCGGCGCGCGATGCGATTGCGAGCGTCCAGATTGATCCCCGACTGCCCGTGATTCCGGTGCGCGCGCTCAAAAATGCCGGGACCGAGGAATTTACCCACAAGCAGCTTGAAGTTGCCAAAAAGCTTGATGCAGGCGAGGTTGATATGGGTCAGGCCCAATTGGAGATTGAGCATTTCTGGGCCGGAGCCCTGCGCCGCGCAGTGATCAACGGCGATGTTGAAAATGGATCGCTAATGGCAGGGCAATCAGTCGGTATGGTGAAGGCCGAGGAACCAATTGCTGATATTCTCGCCACATTGATTGCCGAGGCCGAAGCAGCATTGGAAAGCCGCGCCACAATCTGATAGCGATTGCGAATGCAATCCGCGTCAACGTCCGCCAGAGAAATTCTTACCCGCCTTCATGAAGTGATGGCGGCGAAATCGACCGCGCAAACCAAGCTGAATAATGTCGTTCAAATCGTTGGCGAAGCGATGGCAAGCGAGGTCTGTTCAATCTATTTGCTGCGTGACGGTGTGCTCGAACTCTATGCAACTCGCGGCCTCAATCAGGCGGCGGTCCATGTCACGAAGCTTGCAATGGGTGAAGGGTTGGTCGGCACGATTGCCGAGGATGTCGCAACCCTCAATCTCGATGAGGCAACCAGCCATCCCGATTTTGCGTATAAACCTGAAACCGGTGAGGACCTATTCCACAGCTTTGCAGGGGTTCCCATCGTGCGCCGCGAAGATTCGGTTGGCGTGCTGTGCGTCCAGCATACTGAATCCCGACGTTATGAAGAGGTGGAAATTGAAGCATTGCAAACAGTTGCAATGGTGCTTTCGGAGCTGATCGCCAACGCGGGCCTGGTCGATGACACGCGGCGCGACGGCATAAGCACCAAGGCGACAGCGCCTATCCGGTTGACGGGCCTCAAGCTCGTCGACGGCATGGCGCGGGGCTTTGCGGTTTACCACCGGCCTCGGATCACGATTGAACATACCGTTGCCGAAGATACGGAGGCCGAGCGCCACCGCGTCTATTCGGCGTTCGACAAGATGCGCGAGCAAATCGACAAAATGGCGAGCCAGGCCGAATTTGGCGGCGACGGCGAGCACCGTGAAGTGCTCGAAATGTATAAAATGTTCGCTTATGATGAAGGTTGGTCACGCCGGATCAACGAAGCGATTGACAGCGGCCTGACCGCCGAAGCCGCGATTGAGCGGGTTCAGCAGCGTACGCGGATGCGCATGCGACAGATTGACGATCCCTTGCTTGCAGACCGGATGCACGATCTCGAAGATATGTCGAACCGGCTTCTGCGCACAGTGTCAGGCCAGTTGGGCACAGCGGCCAAAGCAGGGCTGCGGCAAGACACGATCCTGATTGCCAAAAATCTGGGACCAGCCGAGTTGCTTGAATATGATCGCCGCCGATTGAAGGGCGTCATTCTAGAGGAAGGATCGCTCACCGCGCATGTCACGATTGTTGCGCGCGCGATGGGCATCCCCGTTCTTGGTCGCGTCAAAGATGTGTGGCGGCATGTCGCTGACGGTGATCCTTTGTTGATCGATGCGACGCAGAGCACATTATATGTGAGGCCAAATGCATCAATGGACGAAGCCTTTGATGCCAAGATGCTCGTCAGTCAAAAGAAGCGCGCTGGGTTCGCTGCGCTCAAAAACGAGCCGCCGGTGTCGCAAGACGGTAAACGCGTTACGCTCATGGTCAATGCGGGGCTGCGCGATGATGTTGCTGCCCTTGATGTCACGGGGGCCGACGGGATTGGTTTGTTTCGGACTGAATTCCAATTTCTCGTGTCGGCGACAATGCCGCAGCGTGAGCGTCAACAGCGGCTCTACCGCGACGTGCTTGATGCTGCAGGGGATCGCCCCGTTGTATTTCGCACGGTTGATATTGGCGGTGACAAGGCCCTGCCCTACCTCCGTCAGGAAGAAGCTCATGAAGAAAATCCGGCGATGGGCTGGCGCGCCCTGCGCGTTGCGTTGGACCGCGACACGTTGATGAAGGCGCAGGCCCGGGCTTTGCTTGAAGCAGCGGCTGGGCGCACCCTCAATGTCATGTTTCCCATGGTGTCCGAACCATGGGAATTTGAAGAGGCCCGCGCGATTTTTGTTGCGCAGCATGAATGGCTGCTCGCGCGCGGCAAACGAGTGCCGCTCACGATCCGATACGGCGCGATGCTTGAAGTCCCCGCACTCGCCGAAATGCTTGATATGCTATTGCCGCAACTCAATTTTATCTCAGTGGGCACAAATGACTTGACGCAGTTTTTGTTTGCCGCTGACCGTGCGCATCCGCGTCTGGCCGAACGGTATGATTGGTTGTCTCCGGCAATATTGAGGTTCCTGAAACGCGTCGTTGAACCCTGCCGCGCGGCCAATGTGCAGTTGACTGTCTGTGGCGAGATGGGCGGTCGGACGCTTGAGGCCATGGCCCTTATTGGTCTTGGCATTGAGCGCCTGTCGATCACACCAACTGCGGTTGGATCAGTGAAGGCTATGATCCGGTCGCTCAACGTGGCACCACTCGCTGCGGAGATGAATCGGCTGCTAACATCGCCGCCACGCAATCTGCGCGCAGCTCTGACCGATTGGGCGATTGAAAACGGCGTCGACATTTGATTTCTAATCATTTTGCTGGGGCTTAACGTTGACAATGCACAGGATGATTGAAAGAACGGGTTCAGCCTTGTCGGGTATCCGAACCTAGGAGTATAAGCGTGGTCGACACCGAAGAACCGGAAGCGGCGCTCTTTCCAGAGCGTGTTGGAGACCGTTTGCGTGCTGCGCGAATGAAGGCGGGGCTTGACCTTGCAGACGTGGCGACAAAAACCCGTGTGCCACTGCGCCATCTTGAGGGCATTGAAGCGGGCGATTATAGCAAGCTGCCGTCTTCCACTTATTGCATCGGATTTGTGAAGGCCTATGCGCGCGCCGTTGGTGCCGATGAAACCAAGCTAGCCCAAGACGTCCGTGCCGAACTGGATCTCGTTAGCCCGCAACAAAATGCTTTTGTCGAATATGAAATCTCCGATCCCGCCCGCGTGCCAGGGCGCATGCTGGCGTTCACGGCGGCGGGGATTGCGCTGCTGGTGTTCATCGGCTGGCTTGTCTTACGCGGACAAATGAACGCCGATCCGCGTGACGCCCAAACAGTTGAGGTTGACGCGACCGAGGTACCTGTGGCGGCTTCTAATGCCGCGACCATAGCGGCACCACCAGCGGCGGTTACGCCCCCTACGGGCCCGGTCATGCTTACTGCAACCAAGGCAGTATGGCTCAAAATCTATGAATCCGGTGGAGCCCGTATCTTTGAAAAAGAAATGGCGGTTGGTGAAACTTTCACTCTGCCCGCGACTGCGGTTAAGCCCCAGATATTGACGGGCAGACCCGAAGCTTTACGCGTCACGATTGGCGGTAAGGAAGTGGCACCGCTCGGCCCGCCCGAGCGCACGGTGAAAGATCTAGATATCAGCGCGGCGGCGTTATCTGCGCGCGCGGCACCAGCTTTGCCAGCGGCATCGCAATCTCCGAGTGCGGCTCAGCCTTGATCATTGTCTAAACCTCTTTAGAACCATAGATGCGTTGTCATTTGCGTATCTATAACCAAGGAACTGGGGTCATGCGGACTTTTCTCATTGCGGCACTGTTGTCATCGGCTTTCGCCATCACCCCGCTTATCGCGCAAACGCCCCCGACTGTGCTGGATTTGCGCGTCGGCAAGCTCGAAAAGGAAATGAAGGCAGTGCAGCGCACTGTGTTCCCCAATGGCGTTGCGGTGGAGCCTGAAATTTCGGGGACTACCTTGCCAAATGGGGGGACGCCTGCGTCAGCTCCGCTTGCGGATTTGACAGCACGCGTCGATGCGCTTGAGGCGCAGCTTAAGGCACTGACCGGGCAAAGCGAACAGGATGGCTTTCGCCTCAAAAAACTTGAAGACGCCGTAAAAGCAATGCGCACCGAGACGGATGCCCGGATCAAGGCTCTTGAAAGCGGCGCATCCACCGAAACCACCGTCGGCGCGGCCACGCCAGTTGCCGTTCAACCAACTCCAGTCGCCGTCAAGCCTCCCCCGCCAAAACCCGTCGAACCCCTCGTTCGTCCGGCGGCGGCCAAGCCCCCTGTCGCGGTCAAACCCGATGCCGCACGCAAGGAAAAATTAGCCGCAGTCGAAATCCCCGCCTCCGGCGATGCGACCGAAGATGCGTACACTTATGCATTCCGGCTGTGGACGGCAAAGCTCTACCCTGAAGCGCAGGTGAAACTAAAGGAGTTCGTAGCCAAATATCCAAGCCACAAACGCGCAAGCTATGCCCAGAATCTGCTCGGCCGCGCTTATTTGGATGAAGGCAAGCCAGCGCTGGCATCGGTTGCCTTTTATGACAATTATCAGAAAAATCCGCGCGGCGAACGGGCCGCCGAAAGCCTCGTCTGGTTGGGCACGGCGCTCACCAAACTCAAAAAGCCAGCTGATGCGTGTAAAGTCTATGCCGAATTTGCCGAAGTTTATGGATCGTCAGCTGCGGGCGATTTGAAAGCGCGCGTGGCCAAGGGACGCAGCGATGCCAAGTGTGGCACCTGATTTAAGCGAGCGATTTCGACGGGAGATTGAACGCCTGACCGACAATCAAGGGCGGATTGGGCTGGCCGTATCGGGCGGGGCAGATAGCCTCGCTTTGTTGCTGATGGCGCAAGCAACGATGCCCGCGTGGATCAGTGTCGCTACGGTGGATCACGGCCTGCGCCCCGAAGCTGCCGCAGAAGCCGAATTTGTTGCACGGATTTGCGCGACGCTAGGCATTGCCCACACCATCCTTCGCCCGCCAGCGCCGATCACGGGGTCGCTTCAAGCGGCGGCGCGCACGGCCCGCTATGCCTTGCTTGCGCAGTGGGCCGACGATCAGGAACTCGCCTGGATCGCCACAGCGCATCACATTGAGGATCAAGCCGAAACGCTAATGATGAGGCTGTTGCGCGGCTCGGGGAGTGAAGGGCTATCGGGAATCCGCGGTCGCAACGGCAAGATTATCAGGCCATTGCTCGGGTGGCACCGCGCCGACTTGCGCGCGATCGTGGACGCCGCCGCGATCATCCCGGTCGACGACCCCACAAATGATGACCCGCATTATGACCGCGTGAGGCTGCGGCGCATGTTCGCGGACAATCCGTGGCTGAACGCGGCGGCGCTGGCGACCAGTGCGAATATCCTTGCCGAGACCAACCGCGCACTCGATTGGTCGGCTGAACGCGAGGCTGAACGCCGGATCAGCCACGACCGCGCCGGTGTTTCTATCGATCCAACATATTTGCCAACCGATCTGTTGCGCCGGTTAACGCTGATCGCGCTGCGCCGGATTGATCCCACAATCACCCCGCGTGGCGGCCAGCTAACCGCGTTGATCGACGCCCTTGGCCAGCACAAGAAAACGACGATTGGCGATATCGTCTGCCAAGGAGGTCAGATTTGGCACATGGCGGCGGCACCACCTCGCCGGACAGCATGACCCTTAAACATATTATGGCATTGTCATTTGCAGATTCGCACCTATCTTGATGGTCGAAGATGACAATAGGGCCAGATGATGAACGACGACAATAACCAGCCAACCAACCCATGGATGAAGAGCCTGCTTATCTGGATCGCCGTTTTGCTCGCGGTCGGAACGTTGGTGTCGCTGCTCGACAATCGGGGTTCGTCGACAAAGACCGAAATGATGGCCTATTCAGATTTCCTAGCGAAGGTCGACGATGGGTCGGTTAAGGAAGTGGTCGATTCTGGCACGATGCTGACCGGTCGCTTGCAAAATGGCGACATGTTCAGACTTTATGCGGTCAACGATCCCAATTTGGTAACGCGCCTTTCCAAAGCAGGGGTGCGGTTCAGCGCGCAGCCGCCCGAAGGGCCAAGCCTTTTAATGTTGCTGCTAAGCCAGGCGCTGCCATTTCTCCTGATCCTTGGCGTTGGTTTTTTCATCATGCGCCAAATGCAAAAGGGTGCGGGGTCAGGCGCCATGGGCTTTGGCAAAAGCCGCGCCAAGATGCTGACCGAAAAGCAAGGCCGAGTAACGTTTGAAGATGTCGCTGGCATTGATGAAGCGCGTGAAGAGCTCGAAGAAATCGTTGATTTCCTGCGCGATCCCACGAAATTTTCGCGCCTTGGCGGCAAAATCCCCAAAGGAGCCTTGCTTGTTGGTTCGCCGGGAACGGGCAAAACCTTGCTAGCGCGCGCAATCGCCGGTGAAGCCAAGGTGCCATTCTTTACGATTTCGGGTTCTGATTTCGTTGAAATGTTCGTTGGTGTCGGCGCCAGCCGCGTGCGTGACATGTTTGAACAAGCGAAGAAATCATCGCCGTGCATCGTCTTCATCGACGAAATCGATGCCGTTGGCCGTCACCGCGGATCGGGCATTGGCAACGGCAATGATGAGCGCGAACAAACGCTCAACCAGCTATTGGTAGAAATGGATGGATTTGAAGCCAACGAAGCGGTGATCATTATCGCGGCTACAAACCGCCCTGATGTGCTTGATCCTGCGTTGTTGCGCCCCGGTCGGTTTGACCGCCAGATCAATGTGCCGCTGCCTGATATCGAAGGCCGCAAGAAGATACTTGCCGTTCATATGAACAAGATTCCGCTTGCCCCCGATGTTGATACCGGCACACTCGCACGCGGTACGCCCGGCTTTTCCGGTGCTGAATTGGCGAACCTCGTCAATGAAGCCGCCTTGCTAGCCGCCCGCCTTGGCAAGCGGCTCGTCGCGATGGGCGAATTCGAAGAGGCCAAAGACAAAGTCTATATGGGCGTTGCTCGCCGTTCGATGGTGATGACACAGGAAGAGAAAGCCTCAACCGCGTGCCACGAAGCCGGCCATGCCTTGGTATCGATCCATGTCGAAGGGAATGATCCGCTGCACAAGGTGACGATCATTCCGCGCGGCCGTGCGCTGGGCGTAACGTGGAATTTGCCCGAGCGCGACACGCTGGCGATCAGCATGAAGCAGATGAAGGCAAAGCTTGCGCTGGCTTATGGCGGTCGCATCGCCGAGCAGCTCATCTACGGCGAGGGTGAACTCAATACGGGTGCGTCAAGCGACATTGATCAAGCGACCAACATGGCGCGGGCAATGGTGACGCAATATGGCATGAGCAAGAAACTCGGCTGGCTGCGGTATCAGAACACGCAAACCGACTATATTTCGCAGGATACGGCGCGCCTGATCGATGATGAAGTCCGCGCTCTGATCGAAGAAGCCGAGGGGGTTGCGCGCAAAGTGCTCACCGATAATCTTGACCAGCTCAAAGTGATTACTGACGCACTGCTTGAATATGAGACGCTGTCAGGCGAAGAGGTTAACGGGCTGCTTGAGGGTAACAAGCCTGACCGCAACAGCGGCGATAGCGGAAAGCCCAAGTCGCTCGGCATTGGCGGCTCGTCAATCCCCAAGACTCGCAAGCCAACCATCGGGGGGGCGGCACCTTCGGGCGCGTGATCGTTTGCACTGTCTGTAGCTTGTGACGATTTACTGCGACGAATCGGGCGGGGTCGGTCGCGGGGTCATGACGCTGGCGGCTGTGCATATCGCGCCAGAGGCCGCCGATGCACTGCTAGCTGACTTCCGCGCCGCGACCGGCCTTACCAGCGAACTCAAAGGCAGCCGGATTGATATGGGCGAACGGGCGCTCTTTTTCGATCTGTTTCGCGCAACGGGGGCAGAGGCGCAGGTCGGCGTCGCCATTTCGGCATTAACCCCGGCCCCCGGGCAAGATCGCGGCGACCATGACCGGCTGACCTATGCCGCATTGCTTGACGATGTGATTGGGGCAATGCTGATCGAGGCCCAAGGTTGTGACGGCGTGATCATCGACGATGGTCGTTACGATGCGCTATCGCTCGACCATATCCGCGCCGATATCAGCGCG
>JBJXDU010000068.1:0-19467 GCA_046153565.1 Sphingomonadaceae bacterium | reverse complement strand
GTGAGCGCCGAAGACGGCCTGCGCGCCGTCGCGATTGGCACGGCTGCTGAAATCAGCGCGCGTGAAAAGCGCGTCGTGACCATGGCTGAACTTGGATTCTGAACAGCTGTTGCAAAAAAGCCATGGTCAGCCGCGAACCGTCCACCGTGTCATTTTCAATATGGCGCTCGCCCCTAATCTAGGCTAATCATTATTTTTTGACAACGCTGTCACAGTGACATCGGAGAGGATTACCATGAAGACGATAAATTCGCTTTTGCTCGCGAGCGCGACGCTTGCCTTGCTTAGCCCCGCCATCGCCGCCGCACAGAGCGCGCCCGCGGCGGCTGAGGATGATGCCGCATCTGGCGAGATCATTGTGACCGCGCAAAAGCGCAGCGAACGCTTGCAGGATGTGCCCGTTGCGGTCTCAGTCGTTGGCGGTGACGCAGTCGCCGCGAGCAGCAAGCCAAGCCTTGAAGGCGCTGTCCAGCTTGTACCTTCGCTCAATTTCGTAAAAGCAGGCACGTCGCTCAACCAGACTTTGTTCCTGCGCGGTCTGGGCACAACGAGCTTCTCAATCGCCGTTGAACCAACCGTATCGACCGTGCTCGACGGCGTTGTGCTCAGCCGCTCTGCTGAAGCTTTTTCTGACCTCGTCGATATCGACCGAATCGAAGTGCTGCGCGGCCCGCAAAGCACATTGTTCGGTCGCAATGCCAGTGCGGGCGTGATCAACATCGTCTCGCGCCGCCCAAAAGACGTGGTTGGTGGCGACATTGAAGGGTCAGTCTTTTTTGGCAACGGCCTTGAATACCGCGTACGCGGCGCGGTCGATCTGCCGCTGGGGAGCAAAGTGCGCAGCCGCACATCGGCTTTCTATGACAATTATGAAGGCAATATTTTCAACGTCGCGCCAAATGTGAACCGCCGCGTCAACGGGCTTGAGCATTGGGGCGTTCGCTCTGTCGTCGAAGCTGATGTTAGCGAGGCCGTCAAATTCACTTTGATCGGCGATTATCACCGCAACAACGATGATTGTTGCGCGGAAGTTATTGGCGGCCCACCGCTGTTCGGTGCGACGTCGGCAACGCCCGGCGCGGTCAACACGACGGCACTTGGGCTGATCCAGACCGTGCTGCCAACGTTGCGCGGCAATAGCACGCGCACCATCAACCAGAATCTGGTCACGCGCACGATTGAGACTGGCTATGGCTTTTCAGCCCAAGCCGATGTTGAACTTGGCACCCAGACAATCACGTCAATCACCGCGTGGCGCAATTTTGCCAATAACGAAATTCGCGATGGTGATTTCTATCCGCAAGCCTTTACCGCCGCCCCGCAATCGCACGATACCGGGCCGCAAACCGGCCGCACCTTTAGTGAGGAATTGCGGCTAACGTCGCCGGGGAAGCAATTCTTCGATTATGTGCTCGGTGCTTACTATTCGAACACTTATACCCGTCGTATATTTCAGCGTGATAATACAATCTGTGCGGCAGCGGCTGGCGCGATCATCCCGGCCAATACACTCATCCCGTGCAGCGGCCCGCTGGCGGCGGCGTCGGTAACCGCTTTTGGCCGCGCGACTTATGACGCCAAGGCTCAGAATTTCGCGATTTTTGGCCAAGGCACGCTCAATATTTTAGAACATTTTCGCGTGATCGCGGGTGCCCGTTACGCCACCGACCAGATTGATGTGTCGTTCATCCGCGTCACCAGTCCTGGCAGCCTCGCGTCACAGCGGCCGTTTGATGCCGGTGTGTTTGCTGAATATAACCGGCTGTTAGGGATAGGCACATCGCCGACGGCCGCACAAGCCGCTGCGCAACCTGCCACAGCTGCATTTGCCACCGGCATTCCCCTGATCACCAAAACCACCGCGAGCAATTTTTCGGGCAAAGCTGGTCTGCAATATGATGTCAGTCGCGATATCAAAGCCTACGCATCTTATACACGCGGCTATAAGGGCCCCGCGTTCAATCTATTCTTCAACCTCCAGCCAACCGGCCTGCGCCCGCTTGAACCCGAAACGTCAAATTCATACGAAGTCGGCGTTAAGAGCAGTGCGTTTGGCGGGGCGGTGACGGTCAATGTCGCGGGCTTCTATGCCAAATATGACAATTTCCAGGCCAATAACCCCGATTCGCTGACGATTAACGGCGTAACGACGGTCATCGCGCGCTTCACCAATGCGGGATCGGTTTCGACGCGCGGGGTTGAAATTGATGCCGCCATTCGCCCGACGCGCGACTTCACAATTTCGGGCGGAGCTGCCTTTACCGACGCGCATATTGATCGGTTCCGGCCACCCGCTGTGCGCGCGCTCAACGATATTGTGCCCAACGGAACGCGGTTGCCATTTGCGCCTCGGTTCAAAGGCAGCATCGCGGCAGATTACCGCATCCGCACCGGCGGGCCGGTTGACATAGCGCTCGGCGCGCAGGGCAATTATCAAAGCTCGCAAGATTCGATCCTGACGCCCGATCCCGTCGTGCGCCGTGGTGGATTGATTCGGGGCTACGGTATCGTCAACGCGTCGCTGGCGCTGATTGATCCGAACGACCGGTTCAAAATCACCTTTGTGGCGCGCAATCTGCTCGATCAAAGCTATGCCGCGACGATTGCTAACGGCGGGCCAGCCGGAGCCTATCGTTTCCAAATCCCGCGCGACGCGGATCGTTATTACGGCGTAACCGCTAAGATTAACTTCGGCGGGAAATAGTTTCCTCTAAGGGGTCGCAACCAACAGGGGGAGAGGGCTCCGGCGTCAGCCGGGGCCCTTTTTACATGTCATCACTGGTGCGCAGGACGGGTAAGATCAGGTGGATCGCCA
Source organism: Sphingomonadaceae bacterium (assembly GCA_046153565.1). Lineage (GTDB taxonomy): Bacteria > Pseudomonadota > Alphaproteobacteria > Sphingomonadales > Sphingomonadaceae > Aquisediminimonas. The sequence continues at coordinate 16,652 of JBJXDU010000068.1, read as the reverse complement.
GCAAGGCCGCTAAATAGGCAATCGCGCTAAACAGAAAGAGCGGCGTATAGCCAAGCCCCAAATCAAGCACGCGCCCGTTGAGGTAATTGGTAAGCGCACCGCCAATATTGCCAAATATCGCGCCGACCGCAATCACACTGCCGACACGCGCAGTGGGGATGATGTCCGCCGCCATACCGAATATGTTGGTTGAAAAACCTTGGTGGGCGAATAGCGCCAGCCCGATGATAACCGCTGCACTCCACGGCGAGCCAGCGCTGAGCGCCAGCGGAATCGGCAGGATCAGACAAGCGTAAATCAGCATCGATGTCTTGCGCGCGCGGTTGAGGCTGAGGCCGCGTACGAGCAGTCTGGGAAATAGCAATCCACTGCTCAGTGCCCCCATGGCGGCCATCAGGTAAACAATTGCAGTCGGATAGCCAATCTCGCTCTGGCTCAGTTTGAACACTTTGGAAAAGAGATCGGGCGTCCAGAACAGCAGGAACCACCACACTGAGTCGGTCAGAAATTTGGCAATGGCAATCGCCCATGTCTTGCGGTCGGCGAGGACGACGCCCCAATCGGTTTTCTGACTGGCCGCAAGCGACGCGGTGGCTGCAGGTGTCGGGCTTAGCGTGCGTGTATAGGGCCACCAAAAGGCAATCCAGACAAAGCCAAGCGCGCCTGTCACGATGAACGCCGAATGCCAGCCGAAATTGACCGCCATCACCGGTACGATCAGCGGCGCGAGGATCGCCCCGAAGTTCGACGCCGAATTAACCACACCAATTGCCACCGATCGCTGGGCAAGCGGCACATAAAGCGCAACTGATTTTACCGCTGCTGGTGTATTGATCGTTTCAGCAAAGATCAGGATGATCCGCGCGACCAGAAATCCGCCGACCGTCGTTGCGGCCGCATGCCCCATGCCAGCTACACTCCACACGGCAACCGCAATCGCAAACGCGTAGCGCACGCCGACTCGGTCAGTGAACCAGCCGACGAATAAGAGCGCAACAATCGCCGAAATTTGCGATGCCGTACCAAGCAACCCGAACTCCGTATCAGTCCATTTAAATTCGACTTGCAGCGTCGGTTTGACGAGCGACAGGACTTGCCGATCAAGATAGTTGAGCGCGGTCACCGTAAACAGCAACGCGATCAGCGCAAACAGCGCCCCGCGTGTCATCTGTGCCGCTGTGCTTGGCTGGTCTTTCATGGCTTGCCCTCCCCTATAGTGCGGGCCAGCATAGCGGAACCGCCAGCGCTATCAACTAACATGCTGGCCTGCCGCCCGCCCCGCGCGCAACAATCGGGCCTATCGCTGCGTGGTTTCCCAGAGGGGGGCGGTGTAAAAGGGCGTGTTGGCGGGGGCGAGCAACGGCTTACCCAAAATATGATCCGCGCCCTTTTCACCGATCATGATCGTCGGCGCGTTGAGGTTACCGGTAGTTATTGAGGGCATGACCGACGAGTCAATGATCCGCAGTGCTTCGACGCCGATCACGCGCAATTCGGGATCAACCACCGCCATTGGATCGGCGGGATCACCCATCTTGCACGTGCAACTGGGGTGGAGCGCGCTTTCGACATGGTTGGCGATAAAGGCGTCAATCGCCTCATCGCTGACACAATCAGCGCCCGGTTGAATTTCGCGCCCGCGCCACCGAGCGAAAGCAGGTTGTTCAAAAATTTCGCGGGTCAGGCGCACACAGGCGCGCATTTCGGCCCAATCGTCGGGATGGCTCATATAGTTGAACAATATTTTGGGCTTGTCGTGTGGGTTAGCGCTTTTCAGAGTCACCGATCCCCGGCTCTTTGATCGCATCGGGCCGACATGGGCTTGAAAGCCGTGTTCGGTGGCAAGCGAGCTGCCGTCATAATTGATCGCCATCGGGAAAAAATGATATTGGATGTCAGGATATTTGATGCCCGCGCGGCTGCGAATGAAGCCGCAACTTTCAAACTGGTTGCTCGCCCCGATCCCTGATCGCAGAAACAGCCACTGTGCCCCGATCATCGCCTTGCCGAGCCAATTGGCCTTGCCATAAAGCGTGACGGGCTTGGTACAAGCGACCTGAAAGTAAAATTCAAGATGGTCCTGTAAGTTTGCGCCGACGCCGGGACGGTCGGCCAGCACGGTGATGCCGTGAGCCACCAATTCTTGCGCAGGGCCGATCCCCGATAGTTTGAGCAACTGCACCGAATTGATGGGGCCGCCCGACAGAATGACCTCACGGCTAGCGCGAACCTCATACTGTTTGCCGTCGCGCTCATAGGTGATACCGAACGCGCGCTTGCCCTCAAACAGGATCCGCGTTGCCAAGGCATGGTCGATCACGCGTAAATTGGGGCGTTTGCGCGCACCGTAAAGATAGGCCTTTGCCGCTGAACAGCGCGTGCCATCTCGCACTGTCATATCCATCCGTCCAAAGCCTTCCTGAACGTAGCCGTTATAGTCTTCGGTCAAGGCATAGCCTGCCTCTTGCGCGGCATCGAGCCACGCCTGATGCAGCGGATTTTTGAGACTGCCATAAGCGGTAGACAGTGGCCCATCGCCGCCGCGATAGTCATTGCCACCTTCTGCCCGCCCCTCCGCGCGTTTGAAATAGGGCAAGACATTGGCATAGCCCCAGCCGCGTGCGCCGCCCTCTTGCCAGCCTTCAAAGTCAAGCGGATTGCCGCGCACGTAGACGAGTCCGTTGATTGATGACGAACCCCCAAGCCCCTTGCCGCGCGGGCAATTCAGGCGGCGATTATTGAGATGCGGCTCAGGCTCGCTTTCATAGCCCCAATTCCACTTTTTGGTGTTCATCGGATAAGCAAGCGCGGCTGGCATCTGAATCAGGATTGACCGATCACTGCCGCCATATTCAAGCAGCAGAACCTTGTGCGTGCCGTCCGCCGTCAACCGGTCGGCAAGCACACAACCGGCAGACCCAGCCCCAACGATAATATAGTCAAACGTCTCAATAGGGGGCATCAATCGGCTCCATGGCGACATATACGCTTTTGAGTTGCGTATAATGTTCGATTGCCGCGCGGCCATTCTCACGACCCAGCCCCGATTGCTTATTGCCGCCAAAGGGTAGTTCGATGGGCGTGATATTATAAGTGTTGATCCAGCATGTGCCGGCCTCGAGCGCTGCAATCACCCGGTGCGCGCGGGTGAGGTCATTGGTGAAAATACCTGCCGCCAGCCCGAATTCGGTCGCGTTGGCGCGCGCGATCACTTCGGCTTCATCGTCAAAATCGAGCACGGCCATGACGGGGCCGAAAATCTCTTCGCGCACGATGCCCATATCATCAGTACAATTGATAAAGATCGTCGGCTCGACGAAGTTGCCATTGGCAAGTGCCCCGCTCATCACGCGCTTACCCCCCGTCAGCAGCGTGGCTCCTTGCTTCTCGCCAAGCGCGATATAGCCAAGCACCTTGGCCATATGCGCCTCTGAAATGAGGGCCCCCAATTGTGTAGCGGGATCGAGCGGATCGCCGATCACCATCTTTTCGGTGCGTGCCTTTAACGTGGCGAGGAAGGCGTTGCGGACCTTGCGGTGCACAAAGACGCGGGTGCCGTTGGTGCACACTTCGCCCGCCGAATAAAAATTGGCGAGCAGCGCGCCTGACACCGCTTCGTCGAGGTTGGCGTCTTCAAAAACGATCAGTGCCGATTTGCCGCCCAGTTCAAGCGTGACATATTTAAGCGTGCCCGCAGCGTCGACCATCACCTTCTTGCCAGTGCCAACCTCGCCGGTGAGCGAGACCTTTGCAATGCCAGGGTGGCGGCTGAGCAATCTGCCCGTGTCGGCCATCCCTTGCACGACTTGAAACAATCCGTCGGGCAAGCCTGCTTCGCGGTAGATTTTTTCGAGCTCTATGGCGGTGAGCGGGGTCAGTTCGGCAGGCTTGAAAATCATGGCATTGCCGCACGCAAGCGCGGGTGCCGATTTCCAACAGGCGATCTGGAGTGGATAATTCCAGGCGCCAATACCGGCGACCACGCCCAAAGGCTCACGACGTGAATAGCCAAACGCACCGGGGCCAAGGTCGACATGTTCCCCCGCTATCGTCCGCGCCAGCCCCGCAAAATAGATGAGGCAGTCGGCACCAGAAAGTACATCAACTGCCAGTGTTTCCTGTATCGGTTTGCCAGTGTCGAGCGTTTCAAGCCGAGCCAAATCTTCGTTGCGTGAAATCAGCAGTTCGGCGGCGCGGTGAAGGATTCGGCCCCGCTCGGTTCCAGTTGACCGCGCCCACAGCCGCTGCGCGTTCTTCGCACGCTCAACCGCCTGATCAACTTCGGCAGCGCCATCAATCCGGATGGAGGCCAATTGCTTGCCCGTCGCCGGATTGATAGTCGCGAAACTGCGCGACGTTGCGATAGGCTGCCGATCCGATCCCGCGAGCTTTGCGCGCTCGAGATTCTGGTCAACAATATCAAAAATCCAGTCTTCATGGATTGGATTATTGTTCGTCCACGCGCCTGCCAAAGCAGAGCGTAGCCAGAAACCATCGATCAGCGCGGCGATCGTTTCGGCAATGCGCGTGACGTCACCCGGCTCGACCAGTTTGCGGAGATCATAGCGCAGATTGGAGAGCATCCGCTGCTGATGCACGCGCTGTAACCTAGCAATTGGCGGACAGTACAGCGCCATGCCCCAGAACGACAGCCAGGCGCGCGAGGCCTCCATTGTTGATTCTTCGGGGCTCAAATGTGCGCGGATAAACCCCGTCAGCCGCGTTTTGGCATCATCAGACGCAGCCAGCGCGCGCATCGGCATCGCGGTAACCCGTCCGACCAGCAGCCGGAAAACCGATTCAAGCAAGCAATCCTTATCGCCGAAATAATGAACGATCAGCGCCGGTGACACGCCAGCGCGCCGGGCGACGTCGCTGAGGGTGAAATCGACAATGCCCATTTCGGCGAGAACAGCCATTGCGGCGACCACCAATTGGCTGCGTCGATCTTCGGGTTCACGCCGTTTCACTGCCTGTTTTCCCATCACCAATTTCCTTATTATGAGCTTGTTCAATAGAGTAGAGCCGTGACCGGAGCGAGGCCAATCCACGGCCGCATCACATGCATCATGAATTTTTACATATGGCGTAAGTTATTCTTATTTTATGGTCTGCTTTCATCCGAGTTAAGGAAAACTGTCATTTTTTTGACGTCAATCGAATCAAGCATCGCCAACAGATTGAACAAAATGCTTCAAAATGCGCATCCTAGCGGGGGCTACAGCCCTGCGAAGAAGATTGCGCATGCGTTCAATATGGGGCAACCTCACCGCGTTATGATTGATTGAAGACGCTGATCATCAGCCCCAACCGCTAGATGATCGTGTCACTAAGGGAGCCTCACATCATGAAACTCACCGTCCGAAACCACCTTCGCAAGGGTGCTCGAACCGCGTCGTTGGCTGTCCTCGCCTGGGGCGTGGCGACCGGGACGGCATGGGCGCAAGCCGCGAGTGAGCCGACCGATGCAGCGGACATTGTCGTGACCGCGCAAAAGCGCGAACAGCGGCTGCAGGATGTCGGCATCTCGGCAACAGTGCTCGGTGGCGAGTCGCTCGCTAACCTCAATATCGCCAACGCGACCGACATTACGCGCGCGGTGCCCAATTTAAAGTTCAACGCTTATTCATCGTCGCAGGTCGTGTTCAACGTGCGCGGCGTCTCGCAAAATGACTTTGGCGATCAGCAAGAGCCGCCGGTCGCGGTTTATCAAGATGATGCCTATGCCAGTTCAATCAACACAGCGAGCTTTCCGGTATTCGATCTCGCCCGCGTTGAGGCGCTAAGGGGGCCGCAGGGCACGTTGTTTGGCCGCAACGCGACTGGGGGGGCGGTACAGTTCATTTCAAACCAGCCCACCAAAGAGTTGAGCGGCTACATTTCGGGCACCTATGGCCGGTATAATCAAACCATCCTCGAAGGAGCCCTTTCGGGGCCGCTGGGTGATAGTCTGGGTTTCCGCATCGCCGGGATTTATGATCGCGATGATGGCTATATCCGCAATATTGTGCCCGGCTTCCGGTCAATCGGCGCAAACAACCACTGGGCGCTGCGCGGCATCCTCGCCTTCACGCCGACGGCTGATTTCAAGGGCAAGCTGACGGTTCGCTACGCCAAGGCCGACCGCGAACGCCAGGCAGGGCTCTATTCAAGTGAGCCGGCCTGCCCCAACGCGCAGTTTCAGGGCGAATTTCTCGCGCCGACCGCGACCTGCCCCTATTTCGGCCCCGCCTTTGGGGTGCCCTCTCGACCCGGCGCAACCGGCACTGGCTTTCGCAATGACGCGATTATACCGTCGCGCGGTGGCACACCCTATGCAACCGCGGAGACCTCTCCGTCGTTCGTCAATCGCGACTTGTTTGGCGCAACGCTTCGGCTCGATGCCAAGCTTGGGGTGGTCGATCTGGTCTCGATCACTGACTATCAATCACTCCGCAAATTCTACACAGAAGGCGGCGATGCGTCCCCTGATTTGGGTGTGGTTTTCTTTCAGGGGGCGAAATCCTATCAAGTGTCGCAAGAGGTTCGCGCCTCGGCCAAACTGGGTTCGGCTTACCTTGTTGCCGGCGCATATGGCCTGATCATCGACGGCGACTATACGGCAAAATTCGCTTCGCCCTTTTATGGCTATGACCCCGATGTCGCCTTTTCGCAGCGCACCGAGTCGTTCGCGATCTTCGGTCAGGCTGAATATGAATTCACCGATCAGTTCAAAGTGATTGGCGGCATTCGTTATTGGCGCGACAAGAAGATTGGCAGCTATGTCGGCACTGAACCCAGCACGGGCGTTGGCATCAATTTTTCGCGAAGCGGCACAAATTTCACCAGCTTTGGCGGACCTGTGCAAACAACGGGCGTTACGGTGAACGGCGCATCGGCAGCCCCGACATTTTCGGGCGTCACGCTCCGCGCCGAGCTTGATTATAAGCCCAGCGATGACACACTCATTTACGCAAGCTTCAACCGGGGCAGCAAGAGCGGCGGCTTCACCTTCTCAACCGGTACGCCTTTTTCGCCAAATGAGGCCTCCTTCCTCAACGGTATTCCTTATCGCCCAGAGCAGCTCGACGCTTATGAGCTTGGCCTTAAGGTGAAGGTCAGCCGCGCGCTGTCTTTCAACCTTGCGGCTTTCTATTATGATTATAAAAATTATCAGGCGTTTGCGCAGGTTGGGCCGATTCAATCGGTGATCAATTTGCCCGCGAAAACGCAAGGGATAGAAGCCGAGCTAACCGCACGACCGCTTGACGGCCTCACGCTGCAAATCGGCGCGTCGTTCCTCAAGAGCAAGGTGAGCAATATTCTGCTGCCTGATCTTGTGTCGATTGTTGAGCATGATTTGCCGCAATCGCCGGGTGCTTCGGGCAATGCCTTGGCGCGTTATGAATTTGATCTCGCCGGGGGAACGGCATCGTTGCAGGCCGATGCGCTCTATACCGATAAATTCTGCTTCACCGTGCTGTGTGCGCCGGTTGAACAGGAACGCGCTTATCATGTTGAAAATCTGCGGATCGGCTTTGATTCAGCCAATAAGCGCTGGAGCATTGCCGCGTTTGTCAACAATGTGTTTGCCCGCCAATACCGAGCTTATGCCTTTGACTCGTCACTGTTTGCGGGCGTTGTCGCGGGCGTATATGCCAAGCCGCGCACTTGGGGGCTCACCGCAAAGCTGCGCTTTGGCAGCGAATGACGCCTGAGGCGCAACAGCTTCACCGCACGCTTGGGTGGCGCGATGCGTTCTGGGCGTCAAGCGGCGTGCCAGCGGGCGTGCTGCTGACCATGGGCGGCATCGCCACGATCATTGGCCAGCCGTCATGGATAATCTGGATCCTCTCGATCCTGATGGGGTTTGTCCAATCGTTCGTCTACGCTGAAATTGCCGGGCTATACCCGCACAAATCGGGCGGCGCGTCGGTTTACGGTGCGGCGGCTTGGCTGCCCTATAGCAAGTTTGTCGCGCCGATTTCGGTCTGGTGCAACTGGCTTGCCTGGTCGCCGGTGATGGCGCTTGGCACTAGTCTGGGCGCGGGCTATATCATGGCAAGCTTGTTCGCCCCAGATGCGGCGATCAACCTGTGGCAGATCAAGCTGCTTGATCTGGGCTTTGTCCGTGAGGGGCTGACGCTGCGGATTAATCTCGTCTCGATCATTGCCGCTGGGTTCCTTCTCGTCACCTTCCTGCTCCAGCATCACGGTGCGGCACGCGCGGCGGCGGCACAGAAAATTCTTGGGCTCATCTGCCTCGCCCCGCTCATTCTGGTCGGCATCGTGCCGATTGTGACGGGTGATCTGCCGTCGCAAAACCTGTTCCCGATCCTGCCGATGATCAAGGATGCCGCTGGACAGATGCAGTTTGGCACATGGGACGGCCTTGGCCTCACGCTCGCGGCGGGGGCGATGTTTGGCGCAGGCTGGTCAACATACGGGTTTGAAACCGCCGTTTGCTACACGCGCGAATTCAAAGACCCCAAAAATGATACGTTCAAAGCGATCCTGTCGGCGGGGCTGCTTTGCATCGTGATTTTCACGCTCGTCCCGCTCGCGTTTCAGGCGACGCTTGGACTTGAGGGGATGCTTGACCCCAAAATTTATGATGGTTCGGGCGTCGCACTTGCCCTCGCAAAGATATTGGGCGGCGGCATTGTGCTGACGAATATCTTCATTGCGGCGCTGATCCTGTCGCTTTTGCTGATCGTCATGACATCGATGATGGGATCATCGCGTACCTTGTATCAGGCCTCAGTCGATGGCTGGTTGCCGCGCTATCTATCGCGCGTGAACAAACACGGCGCGCCAACGGCGGCGATGTGGACTGATCTCGGTTTCAACCTGATCCTGTTGCTCGCCTCGGATTATTTTGCGGTGCTGATGATGTCGAACGTCTGCTATTTCCTGTTCAACTTCCTCAACCTGCAGGCCGGATGGATCCACCGGCTTGATCGCGGCGATTGGGAACGACCATTTCGCTGCCCCACCTGGCTGCTCGCGCTTGCCACTGTATTTGGTTTTATCAACATGATTTTTATGGGGGCGGGTGCCGACGTCTGGGGCGCGGGCACGCTGCGCAACGGATTGGTCGCCGCCGCTCTGATCCTCCCCGTTTTTCTGTTCCGCCACTACGTTCAAGACGGTGGCATATTTCCCGATACAGATGGCGATGCCGAAAATGCAGTCCGCGAACGCACGCTCCAGAAACGGGCGGGGCCGCTTCCCTTTATCATATTGGCCGCGTGCGCCGCGCTGATCTGGCTGACCCATAGCTACGCTGTCTTGCCGCGCTGACGACAATTAGCTCATACCCGATAGCCGCGCTTGCTCTCTTGAGCCTGTGCGCTATCCTCTGACCCATGGAGAATATTGCCGTCCCGCTTGCACATGTCATGGCACGCGCCTCGGGCATTGTCGCTGCGGTTGAAGCGCTCACGCGGCTATCGGGCGGTGCGAATATGGAAAGCTCTTCATTTGATTATGACGGGCAGGGCTTTGTGTTGCGCCGCGCGCCCAGCGCCGAGATGATGGCGGGGCGTCCCTATGGGCATGACGTTGAGGCCGCCGTAGTGCGCGCGGCGCGTGGTGCCGGTGTGCTGGCGCCTGATATTGTCGCAGAATTGAAGCCTGATGACGGCCTTGGCACCGGCTATATCATGCGGCGGATTGACGGTGAAGTGAACCCAGCGAAGATCCTCGCCGCCCCGCCCCCGTCACTCGTCAGCGATATTGCGCGCGCATTGGCGGCGATCCATGCCGTCCCACTCGGCTCGCTACCCCCGCTCCCGCAGGGCGATACCGCCGCGATGCTCGCCGATCTCAAAGCGCGGTTTGTTACCTACGGCGCTGATCGACCAATCATCGCGCTCGCGATCAAATGGTGTGAAGATCATCTGCCCGCGCCTGCGCCGCCTGTGCTTGTCCACGGCGATTTCCGGATGGGCAATGTGCTTGTTGATGAGGGTGGTCTGTCGGGCGTGCTTGATTGGGAGCTTGCCCATATCGGCGACGCGCATGAGGATCTCGCCTGGGGGTGCGTGACGACATGGGTGTTCGGCCATATCGACAAGCCTGCTTTCGGCCTGAGCGATCTTGTGCCCTACTTTGCTGCCTATGAAGCCGCGAGCGGCGCAGCCGTTGATCCAGACCGGTTCCGCTTCTGGTTGATCTATCGCACCTTGTGGTGGGCGCTCGGCTGCCTGCAAATGGCGGATATCTGGCGCAGTGGCATTGATCGCAGCCTTGAACGCGTGGTGATCGGGCGGCGGACAAGTGAGACCGAAATTGATTTGCTCATGTTACTCGAAGACGACGCGCCCGACGGCGAAAAGGGTGCCATTCGCCTCGATCCCCCGCGCGCCGTTCGCCGACAGGGTGAGCCATCGGCGGTCGAAATGCTAGAAGCTGTTGCCAGGTGGATCGAAACCGATATCAAGCCCGGCGCGCAAGGCCGTGACCGTTTCATGACGGCGGTAGCGCTCAACGCGCTGGGCATGCTCCGCCGCGAGGCTGAAACGCAGGGCAACGTTCATGACAAGGCGCTAGCAAACGATATTGCTGCCGGTCGCCAGACGCTCGCTACGCCCGGGCTGCTCGCAATGCTGCGGCGATCGGCGCTGGCAAAACTGAGCAATGACGTCCCTAAATATGCCTCGCTCGCCAAGGCGCGCGCCCTCTGGCTGGCTTGACACATATACTCTACTAAGTTAGTATAGATTTAGATGAGCGATTCGGCAGTGCCTGTTTCCTATCAAACGCATCCCCTCTGGATCGCGCTCTCCTCCTATACGATTGGCCCTGACCAAGCCGCGCTGAGCTTTGGCGCGCGGCTCGCCCGCGAAAATGGCTGGAGCGCCGCATATGCCGAGCGCGTAATGACTGAATATAAGCGCTTTTGCTTCCTCGCGGCGACGGCGGGGCATCAGGTCACGCCCTCCGACGCGGTTGATCAGGCGTGGCACCTCCATCTCACTTACACGCGCGATTATTGGGAGCGATTTTGCCCCGAAGTGCTCGGCCGCGCGCTGCACCACGGCCCGACCGCGGGCGGCGCGGGTGAGGAACACCGCTTTTTCGATCAATATGCGCAGACGCTCGCCAGCTACGAAACAGCATTTGGTGACACTGCGCCAGCAGATTTATGGCCACCCGCCGCCCAGCGCCTGCGCGATGATCCGCGCGCGCGCCGCGTTCATCCGCGTGACGGGGTAGTCATTTCAAAGCTTCAGCTCGCCGCCGCCCTGGTTGGTGTCGCGCTGTTGATTGGTGTGTCTCTATTGGTGTGATCAAGGAGGTTCATATGATGGTACCTGGTTTGACGACGATGACGGGTGGGCAGTTCATCCTGCTCTATCTGATTTTATTAGCAGCAGCGGCTCCGCTCAGCTTGATATTGGCGGCGCTAACGCGGTCGGCGGGTCGCACGCAGCGGGTTGATGATCCGGATCAGTTGGCGATGCTGAGCGGTGGCAAAGCGCGTTTGATAGACAGCACCATCGCGCGGCTACTGGTGACGGGGGCGATCGCTTTTGAAGGGCGGCAGCATTTCCGGATTGATCGCACGCGCCAGTCAGCAAATTTGATTGATGGCCCGATCTTGCGGCTGACATCGCCGGTATCATGGAACGACATAAAATGCGCTGCGTCGGTGCAGGCTGATTGCTTGGAAGACGGTTTGGTCGGCCAAGGATTGATCGCATCCAATCATGAAATGTTATGGAGGCGCGGGGCGGCGGTACTTCCGTTCGTGCTGCTCCTGATGGTTGGGCTCTTGCGGCTGGCGATCGGGCTTGCGCGGCATGCGCCTGTCGGTATCTTGATTGTGCTGCTGATCGGCACAATGGGATTTGCCCTGTTTCGCTGGTTCATGGTTGATCGCCGCACGCAGGCCGCGATCACGGCAGTCAGCGAGGCTAAGGCGCGTGCCACTCGTTTGAAAACTGCGCCGTTAGATGCCGAAATGGGGATTGCCGTCGCGCTGTTTGGCACGGCTGTGCTCACGGGGTCTGCATTTGGTGCGCTGCACCAACTGCGCACGGCGTCAAATGGCGACGGCGGGCTTGGCTTCTTTGATGGTGGCAGCAACGATGGCGGCGGTGGGGGATGTGGCGGTGGTTGCGGCGGCTGCGGGAGCTAACCCTGCCCCCACCCTAAATTCTTCACGTTACATTCTTCTTTTCTTCCTCCGCGCGTTTTTTGAGCAATTCGAGCAAATCCTGCGCCTGAATTTTGGTGCTGTCGCCGCCGCCGAAGACGACAGCACCGCTTGAATAGCTGCCTCCGAAATTATCAGCGACCGCCAAAGCTTGTGCCAGCCCCGAGACAAAGCCCGGCTCGTCAAGCGAAAGCAAAGGATGTATAAACGTGCCCCACAGCACATCATTGGCAATGGCATAACGCGCATCGAGCGCACTATCAAAATTGGCTTGCATCAGCCGCTTGAGCAAATCCTGATCAAGCAAAGTGGCGTCGCCGATTGGCACCATGATCCGCATCCGTTCAGCAATCGGATCGGTAATCACGATGACTTGCCGTTTGCCGACCGAAAATTGCCAGACATTGGTTTCACGCTTGATCGTCTTATCAATCTTCTTGAGTGCACCGTCGATCATCGCCTGCGCGGCGATGGCGGCCTTGCTGGCTTCAGCTTTTTTCTCAGCAGGTTTGGCTGGATCGGCGGGCAGTGCCGGAGTGCTTGGCTTGGGCGGCTCGCTCGGCTTGACGGCAGGCGGCGTGATTGCACCCGTTTGCGCAAGCACAGGCACCGCGACCAGCGCTGCCAAGCCAATCCACATCATCCGCGCTCTATCCATTGCCATTTCCTTCGATTCGTCGCATCCCATACGTCTGCCAAGTCTGACAAGCTTTTGCCCAAAACCAAAGCGCAAATGGAGAGTGTGGATGCTGTTTGAAATCCCTGCTGATATTACCGCCTATCTTCATGAACTCGATGCCTTCATTGAGGCTGAGATCAAGCCGATTGAGGCGCGCGATGATAATATCCGTTTTTTCGATCATCGCCGCGAAGACTCGCGCACCGATTGGGATCGCAAGGGGCTGCCCAATGATGAATGGTGGGCCTTGCTCGGCGAAATGCGCCGCGTGGCGGATAAGGCGGGGCATTACCGCTTTGCCATCCCGCAAGAATTTGGCGGGCGAAATGGATCGAACCTCGCGATGGCCGTCATCCGCCATCATCTCGCGCATTTGGGCCTTGGCCTGCATAATGATTTGCAGAACGAGTCGAGCATTGTCGGCAATCTCGTTCAGGTGCTGATGCTGCGTGATTTTGGGACTGAACAACAAAAGGCCGATTTCATCCCGCCGATGCTTGAGGGCAAGATGGGGTGGAGCTTTGGCCTGACCGAAGAACATCATGGTAGCGACGCGACGCATATGGATACGCGTGCAGTGCCCGAAGTGCGCGGCGGCGTCGCTGGCTACCGGATCGAAGGTAACAAGATGTGGATCACCGGCGTCCACGCCACCAGCCATGTGATGACCTTTGCGCGCACATCGGGCGAAGATGGCAAGGCGCGCGGCATCACTTGCTTCGTGGTGCCCACCGACGCGCCGGGCTTTGAAATTGGTGAATATATGTGGACATTCAACATGCCCACCGACCATGCCAAGATCAAATATGACGGCGTCTGGGTGCCCGAAAGCGCGATCCTTGGTGAGCTTGATGCGGGCCTTGCGGTCGCACAGCATTTTGTCCACGAAAACCGCATTCGCCAAGCCGCCAGTTCGCTCGGTGCGGCACAATATTGTATCGACGAATCGGTCAAATATGCGCGCGAACGCAAACCCTTTGGCAAGGCGCTGGCGACCAATCAGGCGATTCAATTTCCACTTGTCGAGCTGCAAACCGACGCCGAAATGCTCCGCTTGCTGATTTACAAGACAGCGGCCCAGATGGACACGATGACTAAGCCCGAAGTCGCAATCCGGCTCAGCGACAAAGTCAGCATGTGCAATTACAAGGCGAACCGCCTGTGCTGCAACGCCGCCGATTTTGCGATGCAAGTCCACGGCGGCATGGGCTATTCGCGCCACAAGCCCTTTGAACATATTTACCGCCATCACCGCCGTTACCGCATCACCGAAGGCTCCGAAGAAATCCAGATGCGCAAGGTGGCAGGGCATATGTTCGGGTTTATGGGCGGCTAGCATCGCTCAGCCGATCCGGTAATGGCTTGCCAGCCGGTCAAGCGCGATGGTGAGGACAACACGGCCCGTGCGGGTGGGCCAGCCGAGGCTTTTTTCGGCGGTAGGCACAGATTCGCGCGCGCACACAACGCGCCACAATATGTCGGACAAGCCTTGCCCGGCGGCGTCTATGGCGGCCTCGAAGCGGCGTTTGGCATCAATCTGCGCCAAGGTTGCCGCCCCTGGGTTGAGCACGCCGCGCGCGACTTTGGCGTTGGGCGGTGCATCCCATCGCATCGTGACATGGGGCGCTAGACCCGCGACTTCAAAATCCCGGCGGAGCGCATCGCCTGCCAACAGTTGCGGTTCAGTCAGCATGTTGCGCGATGCGAGCCAGCTGAGCGGTGATTCCGCAAGGTTTACCGTCACGCTGCGAAAGCACCGCGCATTCCCTGCCGCTCTATCGCCATTCGTGTCGCTCGCCATCGGCTTTTCAATCCAAAAACTCTTGTGCATCTTTTTCTCCCGAATCACTCACCTACCTCTTGCCATCGGGGTGTAACTGTAGGACAGAGGAAAAACCGAATAGGTTCACATTTTTTGGGAGACGCTTGCCATGATCACTGCCATCCGCGAAGTTCGCCGCGCCAAAGGCCTGACGCTGGCCGACGTCGGCGCTCGCTGCGTGCCGCCGACGACGGCGCAAACAATCGGTCGCCTTGAAATGGGCACACGCACTGTGTCGGTGGGCTGGCTCAACCGCATTGCGGGCGCGCTCGGTGTGGAAGCCAGCGACCTCGTTAAACTGCCTGACCGGGCCGATTTGCCCGTGGCTGCCATCCTTGGTGGTGACGGTGTCCGTGCGCCGCGCCATGATGCGACGATTGCCGCCCCTGCCCCTTCGGACGGCGCAATTGCGATCATGGTTGAGGCCAGTATCGGCGAATACCGTGCGGGTGACGAAATCTGGTGTGACCGTGTTGCCCCCGAAGCCTTTGGCGGTGCGCTCAATCGCGATGTGCTGTTGCCGCGCCCGGCGGGTCGTTTTCTCTTTGGCCGGCTGATCGGTCGCGAAGGCAGCCGCTTACAAATCCTGCCGCTCGGCGCGGGGGCAAAGCAGCAGATCGTTGAAGACCCTGCATGGATGGGGGTCGCGATCCGCCTCGTCCGGGCGCTGTAGCCGTGCCGCGTCTGCGCCAAGTGCCCCGCGCCAAGGCTGACCCCTTAGCGCAGACGCTGTATCAGGCGCTCTTTGGTGACCGCGATCCGATCACTGACCCCGGCACCGAAACCGGCACGCCGGGCAATTGGTGGACGGTGCTCGCCAATTCACCCGCGACGCTCAAACATGCTGCCCAAGGCTTCCAATATTACCGCGCGGCGGAGCGCAAGCTTGATCCCGCTTTGCGCGAACTCGGCCAGATGCGCGCAGGCTGGGCGCGCGGATCGCAATTCGTCTTTTCGCAGCATTGCAAAGCCGCGCGGGCTTACGGCGTGACCGAAGATCAGATTGCAGCAATCCCGCATTGGCAGATCGCCGATTGCTTCTCAGCCACCGAAAAGGCTGTGCTCGCTTATACTGACGCCCTCGTTCTGATGGGCGGGCGCGTGGCGGACGGGATTTTCGACGCGTTGAAAGCCTCACTTGATCCCGAAATGATCGTCGAGCTGACCTACATCGTCGCCTGGTATGATATGCACGCGGTGATTAGCAAGGCATTGCGGCTCGAATTTGATGATGTGCCCGAACGCGTCGTCGAAGTGCCCGCACCGCCAGGCTTTTCAGCTGACGTGATGCGAATGGTTGACCGAAAGGAAGAATAATGGCCTATCACCACCTTGCCCTCGCCACGCGCGATATCGGTGCCATCCATGATTTTTATGAAGGCGTGATGGGGTTCGAACTCGTCAAGGTTGAAGTCGCCAAAGTGATGGCGGGCGGGTGGGCGAAGCATTTCTTCTACCGGATGGGCGGCAATGACAGCTGCTTCATTGCCTTTTGGGAAATGCACGATGTGCCCGGCAGCGCTGATTTTGAAACCAGCCTGAGCAAAGCAGCAGGCCTGCCCGATGAAATGAACCATATCGCCTTTGCTGTATCTTCGCCCGAAGAACTTGACGCTAGGCGCGCGCAGTGGACGGGGGCAGGCAAATCAGTGATGGAGGTTGATCACAATTGGTGCCGCTCAATCTACACCAAGGATCCCAACGACAATCTCGTCGAATTCTGTCTAACAACAGGAAGCTTCACCGCTGATGATCGCGCGGCGGCAATCGAAGCGCTGAGCGCGGCGGAGGCTGTATTCACCCCGCCCCCGGCGAGCTTTGCAATCCACCCGGCGGATGAAGGCTGAGGGGTCATGCACTTGGTATTGATTGGCTCACGCCGAGTAACTACCCACCCCCTGCCGGATCATGCGGAGATAGCACCGAAGATGGTATGGAAAGGCTGATTTCCGGCGATGCGCGCGGTGTCGACGGTTGATCGCAGGGCGGCCTCGGCGTCTGCAGCCCAT
>JBJXDU010000067.1:0-11867 GCA_046153565.1 Sphingomonadaceae bacterium | reverse complement strand
ATGTTCATCGATTCGCATTGTCACCTCGTCTATAAGGGCTTGGTCGAGGAACAGGCGGCGGTGCTTGATCGTGCGCGCACCGCTGGCGTGTCGGCGATGCTCAATATATCGACGCGTGAGAGCGAATGGGATGATGTCGTCGCAGTTGCCGAGCGCGAGCGCGATGTGTGGGCGAGTGTTGGTATCCACCCGCATGAGGCCGACGCTCATCCCGAAATTGACGCCGCCAAACTGATCGCGCGCGCCGCGCACCCGCGGGTGATTGCGATTGGCGAAACCGGGCTCGATTATTATTATGACAAAAGTGATCGCGACCAGCAACGCACCAGTTTCCGCGCGCATATCGCTGCCGCGCGCGCGACGGGCCTGCCGCTGATCGTACACACGCGCGATGCCGAGGCCGACACCGCCGATATCCTTGCCGACGAAATGGCCAAGGGCGCCTATCGCGGCGTTATTCACTGCTTCACCGCGAGCCAGGATTTTGCCGACAAGGCGATCGCGCTTGCCCTTTATATTTCAATTTCGGGGATCGTGACATTCAAAAATGCCAAGGATTTGCAAGCCTCAGCGGCCGTAGTTCCAGATGATTTCCTGCTAATCGAAACCGATGCGCCTTTCCTTGCGCCTGTGCCGCATCGCGGTCGCCCATGTGAGCCAGCCTTTGTCGCCGATACTGCGCGCTTCCTCGCTGGGCTTCGCGGGGTGAGTGTCGAGACGCTGGCCGCGCAGACCAGCGCTAATTTTTACCGTCTGTTTGATAAGGCAAGCGCGTATGACTAGCGATCAGACTGCGGGGTTCATCTACGGTTTGCTCTGTCTGGTCATCGTTGGATCAAGCCTCGCGGTGCGGCGGCTCCCGATGGGCCAGATGGCCAAATATGCGCTTGCCTGGGTCGCAATCTTTGCGGGCATGATGTTGGCATTTTCGTTCAGGGACGAAGCGGCCGCGCTGTGGCAAAGGGTGACGGCGTCGTTCAGCCCCCAAAAACCGCGCGTTTCGGGCGAAGAAGTCCGCATCAATCGCGGCGACGATGGACATTTCAGCATCGAAACCATGATCAATGGCAAACCTACTGTCTTGCTGATTGATACCGGCGCGACCGTCACAACGCTATCGCGCACGGTCGCAGAAGCTGCGGGCGTTGATATCGATACCGTCGGTTTCGGCGTCATCGTCGACACCGCCAACGGCCAGATGACAATGCGCCGCGCCCGAGCACGATCAATCAGTATCGGGCCAATTAAGCGCGAGAATCAGCCCGTTTGGGTAAGCGAAGATGATAATCTCAACGTACTGGGCATGAGCTTCCTAAGTTCGCTGGGCAGCTGGCGGGTCGAGGGTAAGACTATGGTGTTGGTGCCTTGACTTGCCGAGCGTGCCCGCACTGCATCGGGCGTTGGTCGTTCTAGCAATTGGCCTGCGCGCCATATGCATTCGCCACATCAAGGTGCGATGCAAGAGGCCGGCAAAGGCCGATTGAAGCGATTGTCGAAAACTGCGCTTCGGTTTTCGACGAGTTTTCGGTCGTCAGTTGACCTGCGCGTTCGCGTCAAAAGCGGCCGCTCAAATCCTCCGCGGAACGGGGAGGTGGCGCGAAGCGACGGAGGGGTCCCAACTTCCCACCTGCACCGTCTGTCCCGAACTTGGGACCCCTCCGCCCCGTTTGGGCACCTCCCCGTTCCGGGGAGGATTTCTGATTCCGATAAGTTTGCGGTCGTTGGTTCATCGAGAGGCGGAGTGCCAAAGCGGTCATATAACTGGCTCAATTCCCCAACCCTCTAAACGCTCTCAATAGCGATCGAGGGCATTGGAAACAGGCCTTCGATAATTTCAAACACAATCTCAAAACCCCGAAATGTCTCGACATCGGTTTGAGCGTGACAAACAGTTTCACAAAGTCTCATTTTGTCGAGCCTTTTCAATTCTGTCGCACCGCCATATGGTTCGTCCTTCTTGGTTATGACATACATTTCCGCGGTAAAAACGGAGTCGGGAAGAAGATTTTCAATGCCGTCTTTCGCAATCGTTGCATACTCATTCTTTGGGATAGCCCTGACATGTAAATTACCAATGTCTTCAGCCGGCTTGTTGGTATCGCAATCATAGAGCAACAACACCGACCTGCTTGTCAGGTTTGGATTACTGCGAAGTGTATTGAAGGCATGATTGAGGGCACTGCTTCCTGTATTCGTCGCATTGCCAGATCGCTTCTCGCCCACCCATTGTAATTCCACGGCCTCTAGCAGTGCCACTTTGCCTAGGGCATCCGCTGCCCTTCGAATGTATAGTGGATCAGTTTCACCTTCGAGCAAAATAAGTGGCATGCCCGGCGCTTGAGCCCGGGCCAGAACAGCATTTTCAAACCTCTCAGTCTCGGCAATGGCGGCAAATGCCGCTTCAAATTCCGAGAATGCGTTGGCTGACGTATTAGCGCTTGTGTCGAGATCAAAGAGACGCATTCCAGCAGAGCCGAAGCGTTTTTCCATCGCTAATGCGAACAGCGGTGAATGGCTGCTCATGATGAACTGAACATTCGGAAACTTTGCGATCAGCTCGGGAAGAACTTTAGTCTGGAGGTCGATATGTAGGTGGGAATCGATTTCGTCGGCAACGCAAATGCCACGAATGCTGTCAAAACCCGCAAACAGAACATTACGATCAGCATATCGAAGCAACGTGCCAAAAATAAGTAGCAGGGAAGCTTGCCCAGCTGAAAGACCGTCCAATCCCGGCACGGCACGTCCGTCTCCAAAGTTGATTCCAATCTTTTGCGGGTTCTGCCGTCCAAACCAAGCAAATGTGGCGGCATTATTCCTGAGAATGCCGCGAAGCAACTGATTTGCTGCATTCCAAAGTGGCAGGCCGTCAAATTCCGGAGGAGGCAAAAATGCTACGGAAAACCAAGCCCCGCTTGCAGCTGGCACTGTATGGCCAGTATCATCACGAAGGGTCTCAACGAAAACTGACATCAGCCATTGTGAAAACTCCTGAAGTCCGTTCTCGACAAATATTGGCTTTGATAGCCTACGGTGTATTCTTGCTGTAGCGTCAAATTGATCAACCGGTAGAGATTCCCTATTTAGCCAATAGGGCAACTCAGCGCGACTTGCAGGAAAATAAACATAAACACCCTGCCCAAAAACTGTCTCGGCTTTGGCTTCTGGCAATGCGAAGGACTTATAAGGCTTCTCATTTTCAGGCCAATTAACGCCGACTGCGAGCTTCGGTGGTAAGTTGCTTCGCGCAGCCTCGCTTGGATAGTTTCCACCCTTCTCTGTGTAGAAGTAATCGTCTCCTTCATCTTGGAAGCGAAGGATCGAAAATCCACCAGCCGTTCCGGACTTTATGGTTTTGCTGCCTACCAATCGGAACCAGCTTCTACCAGCGCCGCTGGATGGCAATACATCCTGAAAATGTTGCGCCGCACCTTCGAACAAAGCATCGGTGATGATCGACAAGACGCTTGTCTTTCCTCGCCCGTTGGTGCCCAAAATTGTTGTCGGAAGAGGACGGGCACCATCAAACGCAAATTCAATATGCAGTTTTGCAATAGGCCCGGAATTTACTGCGACAAACTCTGATAGATGCACGTGAATTGCCTTCAATTGTGAGCACTGTTTTGTGAGCGGCTATGGAGCTTAGATTTTTGGCAAAGATGTTGCAATGCTTTGGCAGTGAATTCGAACTACACTTGAAGCCCTATAGTGATGTCGGCTTTCCTCGATCTGCGCCTGAAACCCGCCTGTCAGCTCCCCCCAACTACCCAGCCAAAGCCTCCACCCGCCCGCTGCGCACTTGCTTGCCCCAGCTGACCCAAGGCCCGCGCAGCGCGTTCCAGACGGCGCGGATGACGACGGAATACATCAGCTGGCGGTATCTCAGCATCAGCAAGCGCGATGTTATCGCCATTTAATGTGAATCAGCACAGCAATAGGCAGTCTGTGGTGAATCACCTTGTCGTCACGACGTTTGCACTCACCGTTGTTGCTCCTGCATCGGCCAAGTCACCTGCAACGCCCACCTATCAGTTCGTCTAACGGATTGCCGGGCCCGTTGCGTTAGGATTGCCCGAAAACGCAACATTTCAAAACTGTCTCATTCGTTGCGTCATGGGTGGTTTGCCAGCATTATTGAACAAAATCGAGACGGATCATTAATAAGGCCGCGCGGTCGCTGCGTCGGTATTTTGTTGGGCTGAACGTCAATTATGTTCAGTCGCGCCGCTAGTGGCCGACTATCAGAAACCTCCGCCAATTCCGCAATCGAAGCCCAACTGAACAGAGGGCCGGAATTGAGCTCGTCGCAAAGCCATTTGAACGGCAGAAAAGTTAGCGAAATCAGTGATAACTGAGCGCGGTTGCCTTGCCGCGGAAAATCCAGTGCGCGAGGATCGAATAGCCGAGAATGACGGGCAGGACGAAGATCGTCCCGATCAGGATGATCGACAAGGCTTCGGGGCTCGAAGCCGCCTGCCAGATGGTGAGTTTGTCAGGCACCACATAGGGGTAGAAGCTATAGGCAATGCCGATAAAGCCGAGCGCGAACAATGTGCCTGCGGTCGCCAGCGGAACCCAGGACAGTTCGTCTTTGGCGCGCAGGGGGCGCGACAGGAACACGGCAAGGCCGATCACCATTGCGGCTGACATTAGCGGGATGGGGAGCAGCGCGATGATTTCGGGCAGATGGAACCAGCGTTCGAAAATCCGCGCCGACAAGAGCGGGGTGACAAGCGACACGACCGCCATGCCCGCGGCCGTCGCCCACAGGCCGAACCGTGCCCAGCGCACCGCGTGCAGCTGCAACTGCCCTTCAGTCTTGTAGATCAGCCAGCATGCGCCGAGAAAGACATAGCCTGCCGCAAGGCCGAGTGCTGCGAGCAGGCAAAAGCCGACTGCGGCAAGCGATTGATCGAAACCCAGAATGTACGCACCGAGCATATAGCCCTGCGCCAATGCTGCGAGCAAAGATCCGCCGAAGAAGACACGGTCCCAGATCGGCTTCCAGTCCGGTTCAGCTTTGGCGCGAAATTCGAACGCGACGCCGCGCGCAGTGAGCGCGATCAGCATGAAAAAGACGGGCAGATAGAGTTTGGTCAGGATCAAGCCGTGCGCCGTCGGAAACGCGACGAGCAGCAATCCGATACCGAGCACCAGCCAGGTCTCGTTCGCGTCCCAGAACGGCCCGATCGAAGCGACCATCAGGTCGCGGTCCTCGCCCGGTTCGAACGCGGTCAGAATGCCAACGCCCAGATCATAGCCGTCAAGCACGACATAAAGCAGGATCGATAGCCCCATCAGGCCCGCAAAGATCAGCGGCAGCCACCAAGGATCGATGAACGGCGTCATTCGGCGGGCACCCCTTGCGCGGCCAGTCCCGGCACCGGAAACATAGGCTTCTCCTGCGGGGTCGCGCCGCCCTTGCGCGCCAGCTGAAAAATCACTGCGATATAGGCGGCGAGCAGCACGGCATATGTGATGAGGTACATGGCGAGCGTTGATGCGACCATGCCTGCGGCCACCGGCCCAAGTGCGCCCTTAGTCGTCAGCACACCGGTGACGAGCCAGGGCTGACGGCCGATTTCGGTCACATACCAGCCTGCCAGCGTCGCGACCCAGCCTGAAAAGCTCATCGCAACGAGCATTATGAGGATCGGGCGGGGCAGTCCCGCAACGCCCCTTTGCCGGATCAGCCACGCAACACCCCATGCGACAGCCAGCATCAGCATTCCAGTGCCCACCATGATGCGGAACCCCCAGAACACCGGCGCGACTGGCGGATGCTTCCCAGCAAAATCGTTGAGGCCCGGGACGACACCGTCAGCATCGTGCTTCAGGATAAGGCTCGCGCCGTTCGGGACCGTGATTTCATATTTGGTTTCACGCGCTTTTTCGTCGGGCCAGCCGAACAGGACGAGCGGCACATGGCTGCGCGTTTCCCAATTGCCCTCCATCGCTGCGACCTTGGCGGGTTGATGTTCGAGCGTGTTGAGTCCGTGCATGTCACCGGCAAAAATCTGCACCGGTATCAGCAGCGCGGCAGCGGCGATGCTCGCCGTCATCGCCTTGCGCACGCTTTCCACATGGTCGCCGCGCAGCCAACGATAGGCGCTGATCCCGGCGATCAGGAACGCCACGGTCAGTCCGCTCGCAAGCAGCATATGAGCCAATCTGTATGGCATTGATGGGTTGAATATGATGGCCGCCCAGTCGGTCGCATGCGCCACGCCCTCGCGAATCTCAAAGCCCGCAGGGGTGTGCATCCAGCTGTTGAGCGCGATGATCCAGAATGCTGACAAAGTCGTACCCCCCGCGACCAGCACGGTGGCCAGCGTATGCACCCAATTGGGCACGCGGCTGAACCCGAACAGCATAATGCCGAGGAATACGGCTTCGAGGAAGAACGCGGTCAGCACCTCGTACGCGAGCAATGGCCCAGCAATATTGCCGACCTTTTGCATGAAGCCCGGCCAGTTGGTGCCAAACTGGAAACTCATCGTGATGCCGCTCACCACGCCCATCGCAAAGCTGAGCGCAAACACTTTCACCCAGAAGCGATACACGTCCATCCACGCGTTATTCTTCGTTCGGTTATAGGCGAGCTTGAACCCGAGCAGCGCCCAGCCCAATGCGATCGTGATCGTCGGGAACAGGATGTGGAAACTGATGTTCGCGGCAAACTGGATGCGCGACAGGATCAGGGGGTCGAGCTCGCTCACGCTCTGACCTCCTTCTTGCCACCGGGCAGCACGAACAGCCGGTCCTTGAAATCGAGCGCTTTTGCGATCCGTGATCCAAGCGAGAGCAAAGCGACCAGCCGCTCGGTCTCAAGCTTCTGGATATCGGCATACCATGCGGTGAGCAGTTCGATCTGGTCGTGCATAGCCGCTATCCGTGCCTGAGCGTGGCGCTCCGCATCGTCGTGCGGGGTCTGCAGCAGCAATTCGCGCAGCATGGTCAGCGTCGGGTCGATCTCGCGCTTCTTGCGCTCCTCGACCAGTGTTCGCATGATTTGCCAGACATCGTCGGGTGTCGTGAAATGGTCGCGCCGGTCATCGGGCAGGTGTTTGAGTTGAACCAGGTTCCAGCTCTGCAACTCCTTCAATCCCATCGAGACTCCGCCACGCGACAGGCCCAACGCCTCGACCAGATCGTCGGCGTTTAGCGGCTGGTCAGCAACGAACAGCACGGCATAGATCTGCCCCACCGTGCGGTTGATGCCCCAGCGGCTCCCCATCTCGCCGAAGTGGAGCACGAACGATTGAACGAGTGGGGCTAGATGCATCACGAATCTCAATTCTTTCAATATTTATTGAAAATACATTGCTGTTCCATTTTTTGCAAGCACCATTCGCTGATGTTGCAAGGCGCACAACCGCGCTGAGCCGACATCCCTTGCCGAGCGGACAGAGATTTAGCGGCGCTGCCTAAAATGCGACACATATTACCCAGCAATCGCCGGATTCCGAGAAATGCAGGGTAATGACTGCAAATTCGCTGTTTACCCTGCAAAGTACGAAAGAGAGATTTTGCAGGGTAAATTATAATGTTCCAGCCGTTTTCCGATGAGCAAGCCAGGGTGGTCGTTAACTTGGACCAAGCTTACGACGTGTGGATGAGCACGTTTCGCACTTTGAATGATATGCCCTACAACATGAGGATCAAAGAGGTTTCCGGACGAGAATATCTCTATGAAGTTACCGATCGTCGCGGAACAATGAAGAGCAAGGGGGCGCTTGATCCTGCAAAACAAAATGAGTTCGACAAATACAAGGCCGACAAGGTCGAACTCAAGGATCGGCTTGTGGGTGCCAGGGAAACTCTCAAGGAACAGGCTAGCCTCTATCGTGCGCTGCGGCTGCCCATGCTTTCGGCGGAAGCAGGTAAAATCCTGCGTGAAGCGGATCGCCTAAAATTTCTCGGCGAGCAAGCGATGGTGGTGGGCACCAATGCTTTAGTTGCTTATGCAACACCAAAACGCCGCTTGGCGCTCGCACGCCTATTGAGCACGGCCTCGACAAACCGCTGCGCGTCTTCACGCTTTGGAAATGACAAGGTCCTCCCCTGCCCGCGCGTGACAGATAAGCCGAACTCGTCATGCAGCCAGGCTGCAAGATCGACGATCCGCCACGGCACTACCCCGTGTGACGCGGGGATCGGGCCTGCTTCAACAATGGCGGCAAGCGCCTTGCGGTGGCTGTCATCCAGTATCGATACTTTGCCGGGGCTTTGCGCGTGATCAGCCCGTCGGGACCCTCAGCGTTGAACCGAAGCTCCTGCGTTCGCCTTTCCAACGATCCTTCGGATCGCCGGAACCTTTGGCTTGCTCCGCCCAGTCCCGGATCACCTGAAGCGTGACCCCGCCGACCTTCGCTGCGTCACTCCGGCTGCCACCCTCAAGAATGACCGCCAGCGCCAAAGGCCGGCGCACTTGATCCGCATCCCCGCATCGCCGTGCCAATCCACGCA
Organism: Sphingomonadaceae bacterium; assembly: GCA_046153565.1. Lineage (GTDB taxonomy): Bacteria > Pseudomonadota > Alphaproteobacteria > Sphingomonadales > Sphingomonadaceae > Aquisediminimonas. The sequence continues at coordinate 3,398 of JBJXDU010000067.1, read as the reverse complement.
AATCTTCCGAACTATAGTCGTTCCCTAACCCAATCGCCCATGCCATCGCAAACCTCCTTCAGCTTGCGACTCTGAATCGGAAAATTACGGCTTTGGGAATCCCCCGCGTGAGTCTGAATCAACGCACCTTGGTATCAGATTTGGACTTGATCCGCGGATCACCATACCGGCCAGCGGCTTCTGAAAATGCCGCATTCACAGGCCTTACAGAAGACCGCGCTCGATCACGCGCACATAGGATCAAATACTTCTTGCATCACGGGCGGCAACAACAGAAGACTTTTAATAATTTGGGAATCCCTAAATTGAATCAGCCTCATTGCCCGTTGGTATCAGCACCGCCCAAAGCCCGAATCTAACGCCTTATGTCACCTCACGCGACTCTCCCGCGAAGCGGGTTCGTGCTTGTCATCGACAATTGCCAGATCAACGAAGATGCTGCCGGTTGCAGCATTTCCGGAGATCAATCCAAACCCTGTCAGGCAAGACACTATAACAACCCATCCACCCAAATCCCAGCTCTTGGCTACACCCGCACCAACCGGCACAGCACCGCAGCCTTGGGCGGATAGACCACCTTGCTCTGCGCGGTGAACCAGCGGGCTGCCACCTCTTCGCCACGCAGCATTTCAACCTGCGCGAAGCCTGTGCCTGTCAGATAGTCCTCAATCAGTGCGGGGGCAAACCAGTCGGTCATCGGTTCGCCTTCGCGCGCGGTGAAGGCGCGGGCGGCGAGGAATAGCGGGCGTTCGGTGAGGGGGATGTCCGCCATGCGCGGATAGGCATCGAAGATTAGCTCGCTGCCCGGGGCGAGCCGGGTGGCGAGCGCGGTGAGGGTGGCGATCACCACCGTGCTTTCCAAATACATGGCAACGCCTAGCCATGAGACGAAGCTGGGCAGGCGCGCGTCTAGCCCGGCCTTGTCGAGCTCGGTCACCATATCATCGCGTGTGAAATCAACGGGAACGAATTTGATATCACGCCCAAGATCGGCGTGCTTGGCCAAGAGGCGCGCCTTTTCGGCTTGCGTGGCGGGGTGATCGACTTCGAAGAAGGTGCAGCCACGGCCGCGGTGCTTGATTGCCATCGTGTCAAAGCCAGCGCCCAGCACGATCACTTGGCGCACGCCTGCGGCAAAGCGTTCCTCGAAGACGTCCTCGACATAGCGCGACCGCGCGAGCACCTCGCCCTCAAGCGCGCGCACCGCGCCGAGCGTGCCCCCGAGCAGCGCATCAGATAGCGGCGTAGGCAGCGCGAACAGGCGGCTTTGCCAATCGAGGAAAAGCTCGGCATGCGGATCGTCGAACACAAGCGGTTTAGCCCCGCCAAGATAATGGCGGTGGCGCATTGCGGCGGTCATCCGCGCGGTGCGGCTGGCGCGCCCTTGGGTGAGGCGCGCCACCTGAGCTTACTCAGCCAAGGTCAGTGCTTCGAACCTGTCCATATGATGATCGGCACTGCCAAACTGACCCTCAATCATCGTCGCGCGTTTGAAATAATGGCCGATGGCGAGTTCTTGCGTAATGCCGATGCCGCCGTGCGTCTGGATCGCATTCTGGCCGACAAACTTTGCGCCGCGCGAGACTTTGGCCTTGCACATTGAAACCGCAGCCTTGCGTTCTTCCGCAGGCAAATCGAGCTTGAGTGTGGCCATTGTCGTCATGCTGACCGCTTGCTCAACCTCCATGAACATATCGACCATCCGGTGCTGAAGCACCTGAAAGCGCGAAATTGGCTGGCCAAACTGGTTGCGCTGGCGGGCATAATCGACGGTACCGGTTTGCAGCTTACGCATCACGCCGCAGGCTTCGGCGCAGACGGCAACGGTGGCTTCGTCAACAATATGTTCGATGATGGGGAGGCCAGCGCCCTCGCCGCCAAGCAAGGCATCGCCGCCCACCGCGACATTTTCGAAATAGACTTCAGACGCCATAAAGCCGTCGACCGTCGGATAATCGCGGCGCACGATGCCGGGCAGCTTGGCGTCGATCAGAAAGAGCGAAACGCCGTCAGCCTCGCGCGCGCCGCCACCCGTGCGTGCGGTGACGAGCAGGTGGGTGGCCCACGGGGCGGCATAGACCACGCTCTTATGGCCGCTCACTATATAGCCTGCACCGTCCTTCTTCGCGCTGACGCGGATGTTCGACAGGTCATAGCGGCCTTGTGGTTCGGCATAGGCAAAGGCGATGATCGCGCTGCCGTCGATTATCTGCGGGATGACCGCGTCGGCAATCGCGCCGCCCACTGCCTTGAGCGCGCCGCCGCCAATCACGACGGTTTGAAGATAGGGCTCAATCGCAATGACTTCGCCGAGTTGCTCCATCATGATCTGATTTTCGACAGCACCGCCGCCAAGGCCGCCATGCGCTTCCGCAAAAGGCGCGCCGAGGATGCCAAGCTCGGTCGCCATCGCCTTCCAGATGCCGGGGTCACGGCCGTGTGGCTGCGCCATCATTTTGTTACGATGATCAAAACTATATGTATCGGCAAGATAGCGAGCGAGCGTATCGCGGAGCATGTCCTGCGTTTCGGTGAAATTGAAATCCATAATGTGTTCCTGTTGGTTCCCTCATGCCGCCTATTCTGAGTAGAGACTGAGCTTATCGAAGGCTCGTATCGAAGGCGCTCTCATGCGTCCTTCGATATGCCGTTTCGACAAGCTCAACGGCTACTCAGGATAAGCGGTGGAGGGTGTTCACTTACAGCCCCAGCACCATCTTCGCGATGATGTTGCGCTGAATTTCGTTAGAGCCGCCATAGATCGTCGTCTTGCGAACGTTGAAATAGGTCGGCGCGGTGCGGTGGGCGTAATCGGGGCCGATTGGGTGTTCATTGTCACCTTCACCAAAGCCGCGGAAGTAAGGCGCGCCGTAATGGCCAACGGCTTCGAGCGCGAGTTCGGTCAGGCGTTGCTGAATTTCGGAGCCTTTGATCTTGAGCAAGCTCGATTCAGGCCCGGGGCCCTTGCCAGCATTTTCGCCCGCAAGGCTGCGCAGTTCAGTATATTCAAGCGCACAGAGATCAACTTCAAGCTCCGAAATCTTCCGCTTGAAGAATGCGTTGGCGATCAGCGGTTTGTCACCATCAAACTCACTGCGCGCAATTGTCTTGATCTTTTCAACGCCGCGCTTTGACGCCGCTACGCCCGCAATACCGGTACGTTCATGCGCGAGCAGGAATTTGGCGCAGGTCCAGCCCTTATTCTCTTCATAAACGCGCTGCGATTGCGGTACGCGGACATCCTCAAGCCAGACTTCATTGACTTCATGTTCGCCGCCCAGTGTGATGATCGGGCGAACGGTGATACCGGGCGTTTTCATGTTGATAAGGAGGAAACTGATCCCCTCCTGCGCCTTGGCATCATTATCGGTGCGGACGAGGAAGAAGCCCCAATCGGC
>JBJXDU010000066.1:0-6342 GCA_046153565.1 Sphingomonadaceae bacterium | reverse complement strand
ATCGGCGCGATGCGATGACAAACAGTTGAACACCCCGCTCGCTTCGCTATCACTGCCTCCAATGATTCCCGATCAACTCCTGTTCGAAGCGATTGCGCGAAAGTTGTGCATCGTCGCCACTTATAACCGCGTTGAGATGAAGCTTGCGCCGCATATCCTCTATCGCCGCAACGACGCGCTTTATATCGATGCAGTGGCGCTCGAAAAAGCGGGTGCCCCTGCGCGTGAGCTCAAGCTTGGGGCGTTCCACTTGGCGGGCCTTAGTGGCATTGCGCTCGTGGATCAGCCCTTTGAGGCCGATGCCTTGTTTGACCCGGCTGATTCCAAATATGCGGGTAGCACGCTGTTTGCGGTAGAATGAAAATCGGCCCCCGCGGTTAAGCAGGGGCCGACTGTCGACTATTCGGCGTCCGCCTTGTCCGGACCGAGCAAAGCATCAGCTTTGTCGGACAGCATCAACGCAAGCAGGCTTTGCAGTATCGGACCGCCCGTGCCGTTGCCACCGTCTCCGCCCCCGCCCGAGAGCGAGATTTTGGGGACGATATCAACGCCTGATTTTTCAAGCGCCTCGGCAAAGCGGTCCGCAATCTGACGAGCGAGCTGATAGCGCGCACCGCCTGATGCCGCCGCTTGCTTCTCAATCGCTTCGGCTTGCGCCAGCCCAACCTTGGTCACGCGTTCGGCCTCAGCGGCGGCGAGCGCCACGACCTTCTTGGCTTCGCCTTCGCCAAGTAGCTGGATGCGATCAGCTTCGGCTTGGGCAAGCGTACGCGTTTGGTTTGCCTCCTGTTGCGAGCGTGCCAAATTGGCCTTGCCCTGGTTTTCTTGCACTTGGATCGACAGTACCGATTCAGTGATCGCGGTCTGTTGCTTGGCCTGGGCTTCGGCCTCGCGCAGTTCGCGTTCTTTTTGAGCGGCGATGGCTTGGCGTGCATATGTGCCAACCTTCTCATCAGCCAACTGCCGCTGACGCAGCTGTTGCAAGATTTGTTCGATCTGGTCATTCCCTTCCGCAGCGCGCGGCGTGCCGATCAACACTTCTTGCAGTTCAAGGTTATAGGCCCCGAATTTGCTTTGCATTTCGATTGCCGACGTCTGCTGGATATCGCTGCGTTCTTGCAGCAATTCGATCAGAGTCCGTTTTTGCGCGACATTCTTGAAATAGGCCGAAACCATCGGATCGAGCGTTTGCTCAACCAGTTTCTTGATGTCGCCAAAGCGCTGCACAACCAGCGGCGCTTTGCGGTAATCGATATGAACGACGACCGACAGTGGCAGGATCGGTTCAAATGCATCGCGGGTAATGAGCGATACCTCCGACAGATTTTCGTCAAACTTGTGCGGGCCGACATTCTCCTGATCCCACTTCAGTATGAAGTTGGTGGTTGGCACCATCAGGATTTTGCCAGCATAAGTGTTGAACGCATATTTGCCGGGCAGCAGTGGCTCGCTCCACACGCCGCGCGTGCCGCGATCGACCAATTCGCCGTGACGATAATCCTTCCCCGACGTATCGAGCCCCAGCTCGCCCGTATAGGAAACGACGACACCGACATGGCCGACTTCAATCGTGGTCTTGGCAACCTTTTCAACCGTCGCGAACAAGCGGTTGATGAAATAGCTGCCTTCAACGAGCACTTGCAATTGCCGACCACGCCGACCGCCTGCCGCCAGGAACTTTTCAGGGTCTTGGAAGCTGTTGTGGAACAGCGCAGGCGTGCTTTGGTCATCACCAACAGAGGGCGCAATGATTTGTTCGGCGGGCAGCGCGGGGCCATCGTGAACCGTGACGATGCCTATCATATCCTCAGCATCCTTGATCACCACCGCGCTAAAGCCTTGGCGTTGCGCAATTACGGCGGTCATTTCGCTGAACAACTGCGCATCGGAATTGTCGAGCATCAGGCCGTAAATGCGTTCTTGCGTCATGATCACGAATTGCGCGAGGTTGATGGCATAAGTGCCTTCGCGCAGGATCATCCGCTGTGGCCCCTTTTGTCCACCGCCCTCAAGGAATGCCTGAGCATCGAGAAAATTCTGCGTCGCCAGATTGCTTGCAAGCGTCTGCGTTGGGTTGAGCGGCGCGCCATCGCGCGCAAACACATAACCAACTTGGCCTTGTGGAATGGTCACAAGCGGCTGGCTATGAACGCGAAATTGAAACGGGAAGAAGACGTGAAATCCACCGCGCAGAACGTCGGGCTGAAAACCAGCCTCGCCATTCAGGGCGATCAAGCCGCCTTCGATCGAGCCCTTGCCAGCCCACAATTTCTCAACAATCGCCACGCGGTTATTGCGCACATATCGCACGATCCCCGCCACGTAGAAGGTGATTAAAAACAACAGGATCGAGGCGATCCAGGCACCCCAGTAAATTAGACTTTCCATGGGAACTCCGCTGTTCGGCGCCCGGAATTGGGCGCTTGAGTCGAACAATTATGTTGATAGCAGATAACCATATCGGTGCCGCCCATAATCGACACAATCGTAGATGCACTTTTGTAAATCAGTAAGCGACATCGGTTGTCTCAGGCGCGCAAGCTGTTAAGCCCGCAAGATGCTTCACAATGCCGTCGCTATCATCTGCTCAATTTTCCCGCACGGCGAACATGGTTCGATTGTGCGTGCGTTGAGCGCCGATCATGGCCTGCTCAGCGGCTATGTGCGGGGCGGACGGTCGCGGGTTAATCGACCGATTTTGATGCCCGCCAATATAATCGAAGGCTCGTGGCGCGCCCGTACTGATGGTCAGCTGGCAGGTCTGACTGCCGAACTGGTTCGCAGTCGCGCCCCGCTTCACTCAGAACCCCTGGCGGCTGCCGCGCTTGATTGGGTAACCGCGTTGACCGCCGCGACGCTCGCCGAATCATATCCCTATCCAAGCCTCTATAGCGCCCTAGACGCTGTGCTGACTGCAATTGAGGCGGCCCCTGCCGCGTGGGGATGGGCGACATCACTGGTTCGATATGAGCTGCTGATCCTGCAACAGCTTGGTTTCGGGTTGGATTTGGAACGCTGCGCGGTGACGGGGGGCAGCGATGATCTGGTCTGGGTCAGCCCAACATCGGCGCGTGCCGTCAGCCGCGTCGGGGGCGTCGGCTATGAGGGCCGCCTTCTTACCTTGCCCGACTTTCTTGCCAGCGGAAACGCCCTCGCCAGTTGGGACGATGTTCTTGCCGGCCTCACGCTGACTGGCCATTTTATCGAACGGTCGCTGCTCGGAGACCGGCGCGCGGACGTTATGGCCGCGCGGGCGCGATTGGTTGATCGGTTGACGCGCGCCGCCTGATCGGCTTGTCTGTGCGCAAAATAGACTCATGAGAGGATGACCATGGCCGATACGAAGCCGCTGCTATCATTTGATGCCTTCATTAAGCATTGGGCCACGGAAGCCCCAAACCGTCCCGCGCTGCGCGAAGGCGATCGACTGCTGACCTTTGGCGGGCTTGAGGCGATGACCGCCAAGATCGTCGGCGCGCTGCTGGCCGCGGGCCTCAACAAGGGAGACCGGATTGCGTGGCTTGGTAAGAATAGCGACCTCTATTTTTCGCTCTTTTACGGCGCGGCGCGGCTTGGCGTCGTGATGGTGCCAGTCGGGTGGCGGCTGTCGTCTGCCGAAATCGCTTATATCGTGAGCGATACCGAAGCCCGATTGCTGTTCACCGGCTCGGGCTTTGACGAGGCAGCGCGCGCGATGAGCGCCGACTTGCCGCATGTTGAGCGCATATTTTCAGAAGGCGAAGCGCGCGCGTGGATCGACGACGCGACCCCAACCCCCTTCACCGCCGCCGCCGACGAAGACGCTGCGCTCCAGCTCTATACATCGGGGACAACGGGAAAGCCCAAGGGTGCGGTGCTATCCAACATCAATCTTTTCGGCTTGCGCCTGCCAACGCAGGATGCCGGTCTGCCTTGGTCACAGTGGGATGATGATGAAGTTGTGATGGTGGCAATGCCCTGCGCGCATATCGGCGGCACGGGGCTCGGCGTGATGGCGCTGGCGGCGGGCGTTGTTGGCTATATTTTGCCAGAATTTTCGGGTGAGGCCGTGCTCGATGCGGTTGAGCACGGCGGCGTCACGCGCTTTTTCATGGTGCCCGCAGCACTTCAGATGGTGATCAACCATCCGCGCGCAGCGACCACCGATTTCACCCGCCTCAAATATATTTTCTACGGCGCGGCGCCGATCCCGCTTGAGCTGTTGCGTGAATGTATCAAAGTCTTTGGCGCGCAGTTCATTCAGGCTTACGGCATGACCGAAACAACAGGCACGATTGTCTCGCTCTGGCCCGAAGATCATGACCCCAACGGGAATCAGCGGATGCGCGGGCAGGGGCGGGCGCTGCCGGGGGTCGAGCTCAAAATCGTCGATGACGATGGCAATGCTTTGCCGCCGCATCAGGTTGGCGAATTGATGACGCGATCCTCGAATAACATGATGACCTATTGGAAATTGCCCGAAGCGACCGCCAGCACGGTCAGTGCAGATGGATGGCTCAAAACCGGCGACGCGGCCTATATGGATGAAGATGGCTATCTCTACATCCACGACCGGATGAAGGACATGATCATCAGCGGCGGCGAGAATATCTATCCAGCCGAAGTCGAAAGCGCGATTTATGGTCATCCTGCGGTCGCTGAAGTCGCGGTGATCGGCATTCCCGATGCAAAATGGGGCGAAACGGTCAAAGCCATCTGCGTTGCGAAGCCGGGCATGACCATTGACGAAGCCGATGTAATCGCGTGGACGCGCGCCAAGATTGCTGCGTTCAAAGTACCCAAATCGATCGATGTGATCGATGCGCTGCCACGTAATGCCTCGGGTAAGATTTTGCGCAAAGATTTGCGCGCGCCCTATTGGGTCGGCTACACACGGATGGTCAATTGAGCCGCTACGAGGCGTTTCGCGTCGAGGTGCGCGGGTGGTTGGCGGACAATCTCCCTCCTTATTTGCGCGAGGTGAATGACCGTGCCGTCAGCGTCTTTACGCATAAAATGCATAACCTCGCTTGGCAGGCAATCCTCAACAAAAAGGGCTGGGTCGCGCCGCACTGGCCTGCTGACTATGGCGGTACGGGCTGGGACGATATCGAGCGGCACATCTTCGCCTCCGAATGCGCGCGGGCAGGGGCCCCGTCGCTCTCGCCGATGGGGTTGCGGATGGTGGCACCGTGCATCATGAAATTCGGGACGCCCGCCCAGAAGGCGCATTATCTGCCGCGTATCTTGAGCGGCAAAGACTATTGGTGTCAGGGCTATTCCGAACCCGGATCAGGATCCGATTTGGCATCGCTATCGCTCCGTGCTGATCGCGATGGCGATGATTATGTGCTGAATGGCTCCAAAATCTGGACGACGCATGCGCATTTTGCCAACAAAATGTTCTGCCTAGTGCGCACCAATCGCGATGGCAGGCCGCAGCAGGGAATTACCTTCCTGCTGCTCGATATGGATACGCCGGGGATCAGCGTTCGCCCGATCCTGACGCTTTCAGATGATCATGATTTCAATCAGGTCTTTTTCGACAATGCGCGCGTGCCCGTATCGGGCCGACTGGGGGATGAGGATCAGGGGTGGGGTGTTGCCAAATATCTTCTCGAATTCGAACGCGCGGTTGCTTATGCTGCCGGGTTGCGCGCGGCGCTTGGCAAGGTGCGTGAAGCCGCGGCTGGGCTCGATGACAAGGCAATCATCCGCAAGCTCACGCATTTGGAGACCGAGATTGCCGCGATTGACGCAACTGAGCAAGGCGTGATGCTGCGCATGTCGCGCGGCGGCAATCCGGGGCCAGCTTCTTCGATGCTCAAGGTGCAGGGCACCGAATGCCAGCAGCGCATTCAGGAGCTCGCGGTCGAAGTCGCTGGCGATTATGCGGCAGTCGATCAATTCGCCGCGCGTCAGCCGGGCAGCAATGCCGGCATCATTGGCCCGGCAAGCGCCCTCGTCGCGACGGCGCGCTATTTCAACGGGCGGGCGGCGTCGATTTATGGCGGTTCAAACGAGATTCAGCGCGGGATTATGGCTAAGCTCGTTTTGGGATTGTGAAGCGGGGCCAAAATCGGGCAGAACTTCGCGCCAGTCTGATAGGAGGAATTGCCCCATGAACCCACGAGCCTTTATCCAAACCATGATCGCGCTGGCGTCCGCGTCACTCGGCCTTGTTGCCGCGCTCGCCTGGAACGAGGCGATCAAGGGCGCGCTCGCCTTGCTTGGCCTGGGCGATAGTTTGGCTGGCAAATTTGCGTATGCGATCATCGCTACGGTGTTGGCGATTGCAGTGCTGGCTTGGCTTGGCAAGCTTTCGGCCAAAATTGGCGGCGATGCTGCCTTTGTGCGCGAAGC
>JBJXDU010000065.1:0-26305 GCA_046153565.1 Sphingomonadaceae bacterium | reverse complement strand
CTCTACCGCCGTTCGGCGACAAGCGTTTTGACAGCTTGGCTCTGACCACGTGGCACGATCATTACATCGTTGCCGCTAGCAATGATGATCAAATCGCTGACACCCGATACTGAGATTCGCAGTCCGTCGCTGCGGATGAGATTGCCCTGGGCTTGAAGCGCGATCACATCGCCGCCAAGCAAGTTGGCATGCGCATCCTTGTGGCCAAGATCATAAAGCGCATCCCAGCTGCCAATGTCTGACCAGCCCATGTTGACTGGCACTACCGCAACACGGTCAGCGCGTTCCATCACTGCATAGTCAATCGAATCAGCGGGCGAAGCGTCGAATGCTGCTTTATCAGGATGGATGACGTTGCCAGCGCGCACTGCGGCCTTCATCGCTGATGTCGCGCTCGCCAACATATCAGGGGCATTATCGGCGAGTGCGGTAAGGTAGGCTTCAGCGCTGAACAGGAATATGCCCCCATTCCAAAAATATGTGCCCGTGGCGAGCATCGCTTGCGCTGCATCGCGTGCAGGCTTTTCAACGAAGCGCGCGACACGGTGGACGCCTGGTGCGATCACGTCACCCGTTTCGATATAGCCATAGCCGGTTTCGGGGCCAGTCGGGCCAATGCCAAAGGTGACAAGCCAGCCTTCGGCGACAAGTGGCAAAGCGGCGTCGATTGCAGCATGGAAGGCAGGCACATCATCAATCACATGGTCGCTTGGCATAACGAGCATGGCGCCGCTGGTAGCAAGTGCCGCCAGGGCAATGGCGGGGGCTGTATTGCGCGCGCTGGGCTCAAGAATAAGCGTTGCGGCCTGTCCGTTAAGTTGGCGTTCGATCAAGCTTTGATGCTGGGCGCCAGCGACAATGATCGGATCTGCAAAGCGCGCCCTATCGGCAGCACGCGCCACGGTAAGTGCAAACATCGTTGCTTCGGCGGTCAGCGGCAAAAATTGCTTGGGCTGTTCGGGGCGTGACAGCGGCCATAAGCGTGTTCCTGATCCCCCCGATAGGATGACCGGGGTAATGTGGGTCGGCTTTGTCATTGGTCGCTCCTCGCTGATCGCGCAGCGCATAGCCTGCGTCACGATGCAGTGCAATTTTGCACTTTGTTCACGCAATATTTGTAAATTTGGGCGACAGTGGCATGACTGTCGGTGATCTTTACGCACAGATCATCGCCAACGAGGATTCGAATCGCGTGTTTAGATTGTTCAAACATTATGTGCCGCACGCCGTCCTCATTCTCGGCCTGCTTGATTTTGTTTTGCTAATTACGGCGGCTGAGACTGCGTGGGTGATCCGCGCGCGGCAAATTGGCATGTTTGTTGATCCGATGGTTACGCGCGCTTTGCCGCTGACGAGTTTTGCCATTTCAATGCAGCTGGCGATGGTGGCGGTCGGCGTTTACGGGATAGACGCGCTGCTATCGTTGCGGTTTGCCGCTGCTCGCCTGCTCGTTGCCATTTCACTTGGCCTGATGCTGATGGCCTTAGTGCTGTTTGCGTTCCCCGGTGCTACTTTGTGGCGATCAAATGCGCTTTATGCGATGGGGTTGTCGTTCCTGCTGCTCATTTTTGCGCGCGCCGTTCTTGGCAAGATGCTGGGCAGCGAGGGCTTTAAGCGGCGCTTGCTGGTATTGGGGGCAGGGCCGCGCGCCGCGCGCATTCGGGCCCTCGCCGCTGAACGCGGGGTCGGCTTCATCGTGGTCGGTCATGTCGCGATGAACGATTGTGAACCGATAATTCCCACCGCCATTAACCGCGAACATATTGAAAGCCTTGCTGAACATGCCACTTTGCTTAACGCAAGCGAAGTCGTGCTGGCGCTTGAGGAGCGGCGCAATGCGCTGCCGCTTGCTGATTTGATCCGCGTCAAAACCACTGGCGTTCATGTCAACGAACTGTCGACCTTCCTTGAACGCGAAACAGGCCGGGTTGATCTTGATACCGTCAATCCGTCCTGGCTGATCTTTTCTGACGGCTTTTCAAGCGGGCGGCGGATTTCGTCCTTTGCAAAACGACTATTTGACATCGTCGCCAGCGTCGCGTTGCTTGCGCTAACCTTCCCGCTGATCATCATCACAGCGATCGCGGTCAAGCTTGAGAGTAAGGGCCCCGCCTTTTTCCGGCAGACGCGCGTCGGGCTTTACCAACAAGATTTTGAACTGTTTAAGCTACGGTCAATGCGCGAAGATGCCGAGGTTGCTGGCAAGGCGGTATGGGCGCAGAAAGATGATCCCCGGATCACGATGATTGGCAAATGGATTCGCAAGCTAAGGATTGATGAACTGCCGCAAGCGTGGAACGTGCTGCGTGGCGATATGAGCTTTGTTGGGCCCCGCCCCGAACGCCCACAATTCGTCGCCGACCTTGAGACCAAGCTCAATTATTATGCCGAGCGGCACATGGTGAAGCCCGGCATAACCGGGTGGGCACAGATCAATTATCCCTACGGCGCTAGCCTTGAGGATTCCCGGCACAAGCTTGAATATGACCTCTATTATGCCAAGAATTATACGCCCTTCCTCGACATATTGATCCTGCTGCAAACCTTCCGTGTTGTCCTCTGGCCCGACGGTGCGCGGTGATTGATATCGTCAGCCTGTGGAGCCATTCGCTCGCCGCAATCTTGTTTGGCGCATTAGCGCTTTGGGAATTGCGTCGGTCATTAACCGACGTCCGCAGCCGGATGCTGATCTTCGCCGCGCTGGCTACCGCGTGCTGGGCATTGACCGTCGCGATTCGGGGGCCTGAGGCGTCGGGCGCGCAATTGATTGAACATGTCCGCAATATTGGCTGGATTGGCTTCATGTATGCGCTGTGGCGACCCGCCGAAGGAGGATCGCGCGTTGTCACGGTTGGGGCCCTTTACGGCGTCATTGCCGCCGTTGTGGTTACTGATTCTAGTCTGATGCTGGTGCTTGGTGCCGTTGCAGGCTCGCCGACTCTCATTGAAATCACATTGATGTCGTCAATTGTCTTGCGGATGATGACGGCTGTCGGCGCACTTGTGCTCGTCCATAATCTATACACTGCCGCGACGCCCGAGGCGCGCGAGTCAATAAGGTTGCCAATGATTGGTTTGGCGGCGCTGTGGACTTACGACCTCAATCTTTACACCATATCCTATCTGTCGCGCGGCTGGTCGCATGAATTATTTGCATTGCGCGGATTGGCGCTGACACTTGTCGCGCCCATCTTTGGCCTTGCGTCGCTGCGCACGCAGAATTGGAACATCAGATTGTCACGCACAGTGGCTTTCCAATCGCTTAGCCTCGTGGCGATCGGTGGCTATCTCTCGGTGATGGTTATTGTCACGTCTGCGCTTCAGTTCATTGGCGGAGACTATGCGCGGATGGTGCAAGTGTGCTTCGTCTTCGTGTCGTCAGTCGCTGCCCTTGTGCTCCTGCCGTCAAGCTCGTTTCGGGCGTGGTTCCGCGTCAAAGTGTCAAAGCATTTGTTCCAGCATCGCTATGACTACCGCGCCGAATGGCTGCGTTTCACCGATACGCTCGGCCGACCTGGGGTGGAAGGCATGTCGCTTGATACCCGGGTTATTCAGGCGGTGGCCGATATTACCGAATCGCCCGGGGGTCTGTTGCTGATCCCCGACGCGTCGGGGGCGCTGGTTGCGCATGCTCGTTGGAATTGGGACGCGATTGATCCGCCGGCTTATGCTGCTGGTACGATTGCATCAGAATATTTCCGCACCTCGGGGCGCGTTGTTGAACTTGATGACATTCGCAGGCGCGCCGACGAAGATAGTGACGAAGTGCGCTGCATTCCCGAATGGATCATGGCGGATCCCAGCACCTGGGCGATTGCGCCACTGGTACATTTTGACCGTTTGGCGGGGATCGTTCTGCTTGAACGTCCGCTTATCAATCGCACGCTCGATTGGGAGGATTTTGATCTGCTGCGCGTCGTTGGGCGGCAAGTGGCCAGCTATCTGGCCGAAGCTCGTGGTCAGCAAGCGCTCGCCGACGTAAAACGCTTTGACGAGTTCAACCGCCGGTTTGCGTTTATCATGCATGATATCAAAAATTTGGTGAGTCAGCTCAGCTTGGTCACGCGCAATGCGGAGCGTCATGCCGATAATCCAGAATTTCGGGCTGACATGATCGCCACGCTCAAAAGCTCAACCGCGCGGATGAATGATCTGCTCGCGCGCTTGTCGCAGCATAATAAGGGGCGCGCGCAAGAACCTGAGGCGATCAATGCGACTGAAGTGATCACGCGGGTTGCCGCGACCCGGCGCGCGGTTCATCCCATTGTCATCGGTGGTCACCCGTTGCTGCACATCATTGCCGACGCCCCCCGGCTTGAACAAGCGCTCAACCATTTGGTTCAGAATGCGATTGAAGCGAGTCCAGTCAATGAACCTGTGTGCATCAACACCAATCTGCGCGGCGACGAAGTGTCGATTGACGTCGTTGACCGGGGCACGGGCATGTCGGCTGGCTTCATCCGCGAAAAATTGTTTCAACCTTTCACCTCAACCAAGGATGGCGGGTTCGGCATCGGCGCGTTTGAAGCGCGGTCACTTATCATTGCGATGGGGGGACGAATCGAGGTTGCCAGTCGGTTGGGCGAAGGTAGTCAGTTCAGCGTCATCCTGCCATTTGCCAGCGAAGCCCAACTTCACAAATTTGAACCAGAGGCGCTTGTCGCATAATGACCCAAATAAAACCAAAATTGCTCATCGTTGAAGATGATGAAGGGCTACAGCGTCAATTGCGCTGGGCTTACGACGATTATGACGTGATCGTGGCCGGAGACCGGCGCGCGGCGATTGATGCCCTGCGTGCCGACGAACCCGATGTCGTTACGCTTGACCTTGGCCTGCCGCCTGACCCTGATGGCGTCAGCGAAGGCTTTGCGACGATGACCGAGATATTGGCGCTTAAGCCCAATACCAAGATCATCATCGCATCGGGACACGGTGCCCGCGAAAGCGCGATGCGGGCGATCGCCGGCGGTGCCTATGATTTTTACCAAAAGCCCGTTGATATCGACGAGCTCGGCATGATTGTGCGCCGTGCTTTCCATTTGCATGCGATTGAAGCTGATAATGCGCGGCTTGCGGCGGCACCAAGCAGCGACGCCACGGTGCTTGGCGGGATGATCACTGCAGCCCCTGAAATGCTCAAAGTCGCGCGCACCGTTGAACGCGTGGCCTCGGCTGACGTTTCGGTGATGTTGCTGGGCGCAAGCGGGACGGGCAAAGAGCTGCTCGCGCGCGGTGTTCATGAGGCTGGTCCGCGGCGCAAAGGTGCCTTTGTAGCGATCAATTGTGCGGCGATCCCTGAAAATCTGCTCGAATCCGAATTGTTCGGACATGAAAAGGGCGCCTTTACCGGTGCGGTCAAAATGACCGAGGGCAAGATCGAGATGGCGCATGGCGGCACGCTCTTTCTTGACGAAGTCGGCGATATTCCACTGCCTCTCCAAGTCAAATTGTTGCGTTTCCTGCAAGAGCGGGTGATCGAGCGCATCGGCGGGCGCAAGGCGATTGCGGTTGATACGCGGATCGTATGCGCGACGCACCAGAATCTCGACGATATGATCGTTCAAGGACGATTCCGCGAAGATCTCTATTACCGGCTCGCAGAAATTGTGGTGCGCATTCCTACGCTTGCCGAACGCCCCGGCGATGCGGCCTTGCTCGCCAAACATTTTGTGATGCGCTTTGCCGCCACGATGAACCCGAGCGTCAAGGGCCTGTCGCCCGATGCGCTGAGCGCGATTGATCGCTGGACATGGCCGGGCAATGTGCGTGAGCTTGAAAACCGGATCAAGCGCGCGGTGATCATGGCAGACGGACGGTTGATCAGCGCCGCCGATCTTGATTTGGGCGGAGCAGGCGAACAGGATGATGACGATATCATCAATTTGAAGGCTGTTCGTGACCATGCTGACCAGAAAGCAATCCGCCGCGCCATTGCCCGCACCGAAGGCAATATCTCTAACGCCGCCAAGCTGCTTGGGATTAGCCGCCCGACGCTCTATGATCTCATCAAACATCATGGGTTGCAGGTTTGATTAAGTGAAAATGCGCTTTGGTCTGGTCCTATTGCTGGCGTCGATGGCAGCCCCTGCCTGGGCAGCAGACCGCAGCGCAGCGACCGCCGAAATGCACCGCGGCATCGCGCTCTTGTATCAGGGTAATGCCCCTGCTGCGCGCGTAGCGTTGGTCAAGGCGATTGTGGCGGACCCCGAATGGGGCTTGCCGCGCGCAGTGCAGGGTCGGATCATGCTTGCGCTGGGCGATGGTGCCGGTGCCGAGACTGAGCTGCGCGCCGCCGAAGAACGCGGCGTTCCGCTGATCAAATTGCGCCATCTTTATGGTCATGCAGCCCTTCTTCAGGGTGATCGCGAGCGCGCGATTGACGAAGCCAGCGCCGATACATTGCCACCCTTATCGGCAAGCTATGCGCAGCGCATTATCGGTCAAGCGGCGCTCGCCTCGGGCGATTTTGCGCTGGCACGACAGTCATTTGACAAAGCGCTTGCGCTCACGCCGCAATCGTCACTCTTGTGGTTAGAGATTGGCCGATTCCGGATGGCGAGTGGCGATGTCAGTGGCGCGCTCGATGCCGCGCGACGTTCGGTCGCGTTCAACCCGCGCAATATTGATGGCCTGATGCTGATGGGGGAGCTGGTGCGCGGCCAATTCGGCCTTGTTGCAGCCATCCCCTGGTATGAGGGGGTGATCAAGATCGATCCGGGTCATCTGGGCGCGATGACTGAACTGGCGGCGACGCTTGGCGATGCCGGGCGCGCACGCGCGATGCTGTCAGTGACGCGCAAAATACTTGAGATCGATCCTGGCAACCCGAAAGCCTATTTTCTGCAGGCCGTGCTTGCTGCGCGCGCCGGGGATTTTGAACTGGCGCGCGCAATGATGTACCGCACCAAGAACCAAATCGATGGCATTCCCGCCGTGATGCTGCTTAACGCGGTGCTTTATCTCAAAGACGATAATGGCGAACAAGCAACCAAAACGCTCACCGAACTGGTCAAAGCCCAGCCTGCCAATCTGAAAGCCAAGCGGTTGTTGGGTGCTGCAATGTGGCGTTCAGGCGATGCCCAATCGGCGATTGCGGTGTTACGACCTGTCGCCAATCGGCCCGATGCGGACAGCTACACGCTGTCGGTGATTGGCCGCGCTTATGAAGAACAGGGCAACGGCGAAGCGGCTGCTCTTTTCCTTGACCGTGCCGCCGCCCCCGTTCGTGGTGACCCCGTGCCCTTTGAAATGGCAGGCGGACTTGCCACCCTGGCGCACGCAACCGCCAAAGACGCAAACAATGCTGACGTGGCCATCCCCCAAATTTCGCGCATGATTGCAGCGGGCCAAACCGGCGCTGCGCTTGCCAAAGCGCAGCAGCTTGCCAAGGCCAATCCCGGGGCGCCTGCGGCACATATGCTCGTTGGTGATGCCTATGCGGCTATGCAACGGCCACAGGACGCGGCTTTTGCCTATCAAGCCGCCGCGAATATCCGCTTTTCTGAACCGATCGCGCTGCGTTTCATTGACGCCCTGTCGAAAGCGGGGCGAGAGGGCGCTGCGCTGCGCGTGCTTGACATGTTTCTGTCGCAAAATCCGCGCAGCGTGCCGGGGCTCTTGCTCGCAGCGGATCATTTCATGGCAACCGGATCATGGGACCGCGCTATTGGGGTGCTTGAGGGTCTGCGCGGTCGATTGGGTAATCGTGACGCAACCTTGCTTGGCAATCTGGGCTGGGCGTGGTTCAACAAACGCGATTATGCGAAAGCCACCGAGTTTAGCGCGGCTGCCTATGCGATCGCGCCGAGCAACCCGGCTGTCGCCAACAGTTATGGCTGGATCCTCTTCAAATCGGGGAAAGACAAGGTGCAGGGCGTGAGGCTGCTCAGCAAAGCCGCCGCCATCGCGCCCAATCATCCGGGCCTCGCTTTTCAATTGGGGGAAGCGTTGCTCGCTACCGGGCGACCGATAGCGGCCAAGGCTCAGCTTCAAAAAGCCGCCGCCGCGAAGGATTTCCCCGATCACGCCGCTGCCACCGCGATGCTGGCGCGGCTGTGACTGACGCGCTCCTCGAACGGATTGCCAGCGCGCTTGAGCGCTTGGCCCCAGCCGATCCGCCGCCGATTGACCGCGCTGCCCCCGCCTTTCGCTGGGAAGGCGGCAGATTGCGTCCCGTGCCAGAATTTGCGCCGCTGCCGCTGACCTTGCTGACAGGAATCGACACACAGCGCGATGCCCTGTTTGAAAATAGCCAGCGATTGGCCAATGGGCTCGCTGCGCATGACGCCTTGCTGTGGGGCGTGCGCGGGTCAGGCAAGTCAGCGTTGGTCAGCGCCGTCGTCGGCGCGCTTCAGGCGGGGGGGAGCCAGATTGCGCTGGTCGAGATTGCGACTGACAGCCTTGACAGCGTCGCCAGTCTGATGGCCGAAGTCAGTGGCTGGGATCGCCCGATTTTGCTGTTCATTGACGATCTCGCTTTTGACCAGATGGGCAGTGCGCTGCGCAGTCTGCGCTCTTTGCTCGCCGGGGGCGTCGTTAGCCGCCCAGCCCATGTCCGGCTCTATGTGACGTCGAACCGCCGGACGATTGTGGCGCGTGACATGGCGGCTGAAGAGAGTGCGATCAACGCGCACGATGTGAGCGAGGATCAACTGGCGCTGGCCGACCGTTTCGGCCTTAGCTTGGGTTTTCATGCCTGTGATCAGGATCGCTATATCGCAATGGTTGCTGGCTATGCCGCGCATATCGGCGTGGTGTTCGATCCCGCCGATGCGATCCAATGGGCCACACAGCGCGGCGCGCGCTCGGGCCGGGTGGCGTGGCATTATGCGGTTGAGCTAGCCGGGCGCGCGGGCAAGCTGCTTTAGCTCGCTAACGCTTCAACGCGTTCGGCAAGGCTGAGCCACCGCTCCTCCGCCGCGTCTTTCTCGGCGCGTGCGTCGGCAACGGCCTTGGTCAATGCCACAAAACGGGCATTGTCGCGGGTGTAAAGGTCACCGTCGGCAAGCAGCGCCTCGTCGCGCGCGATGGCGGCTTCGATCTCGGCGATCCGATCAGGGAGCAAGTCATAGTCGCGTTGATCCTTGAAGCTGAGTTTTGCTGACGATTTTGTAGGGGCCGTTGCCGTTACCACGGGCTTTGCGGCTTTGCGTCCTTCGGATTTGGCGCCGCCGCGTTTGGCCTCCCAATCGGCATAGCCGCCGACAACCATGTCGACCTTGCCACTGCCATCAAGTCCGATGGTCATCGTCACCGTCCGGTCAAGGAAATCGCGGTCGTGGCTCACGATCAAGACGGTGCCGTCATAATCCGAAATCACTTCCTGCAACAGATCGAGCGTTTCAAGGTCAAGATCGTTGGTCGGCTCGTCAAGCACGAGCAGGTTCGATGGCCGCGCAAATTCGCGTGCCAGCAGGAGGCGCGATCGCTCACCGCCCGAAAGCGAGCGGATTGGCGCATCGACGAGGCCGGGTTCGAACAAAAATTCCTTCAAATAGCCAATGATATGCTTTTTGACGCCCAGCACCTCGATCCAGTCACCGCCATCGCATAGCACATCGCGGACGGTCTTGTCGGGTGACATCAGGCTGCGCTGCTGATCGATGATCACCGCCTCAAGCGATTTGGCGAGTGTGATGCTGCCACTATCGGGCGCGAGTTCGCCGGTCATCAATTTGAGCAGGGTTGATTTGCCGGTGCCGTTCGCGCCGACGATGCCAATCCGGTCGCCGCGCTGAACGCGCAGGCTGAAATCCGTGATGATCGCGCGGTCGCCGAAGGATTTGGACACGCCGGTCGCGGTGATCACAGCCTTGGTGCGGACGTCATCGCTGCCCAGCACCAATTTGGCACCGCCCTGCGGCCCGACCATCGCGGCGCGTGCGGCGCGCATTTCGTGGAGCTTGGTCAGCCGGCCCTGATTGCGCTTGCGCCGCCCCGTCACCCCGCGTTGCAGCCAATGTTCCTCAAGCTTCAACCGCGCATCGAGCTTTTGTGCGGAGCGTTCCTCGTCAGCATAGATTTGTTCGGCCCAGGCATCATAGCCGCCGAAGCCGATATCGGCGCGCCGGATTTGCCCGCGATCAAGCCAGAGCGTCGCGCGCGTCAGCCGGGTGAGGAAGGTGCGGTCATGCGAAATCGCGACAAACGCCCCCCGGTAGCGTGCAAGCCAGCTTTCAAGCCAGTCAATTGCGTGGATATCCAGATGGTTGGTCGGCTCATCAAGCAGAAGCACATCAGGATCGGACGCCAGCGCGCGGGCAATCGCCGCGCGCCGCCGCTCACCGCCACTGGCCGTTGCCGCCTCACGCGACAGGTTGACACCAATCTGATCAGCGATGGCTTCGACTTCATGGACGGCTGAAACAGCGTCGCCCGACACCGCAAAATCATGCAAAGTCGCAAAGCCCGCGACCGAAGGCTCCTGTTCAAGGATGATCACGCGCGACCCCGGCACAATCGTCCGCCGTCCCTTGTCAGCGTCAATCTGTCCGGCGAGCAAGCGTAAGAGCGTGGTTTTACCAGCCCCATTGCGCCCGATGAGCGCCAGCCGGTCACGCTCATGAATGAACAGGTCGAGATTTTGGAACAGCCAGCCTGACCCTTGCACAAGGCTTAGATTTTCATAGGCGAGAAGCGGGGCAGCCATTCATTCATTCCATTCGAAAACAGTGTCCGCCGATCCTTTGCAGCTGGCGAGCTTGTTGCACTGGCGTATCGAAGCGTCCTTCGATAGGGGACTTAAACAAGCTTAGCCTCTGTGTGAGGATCAGCGGACATGAGATATTGCCGAGGCACATAGATTAAAAATGGCTGCTAACACCATTCATCGCTTATTCAATGCCCGGTGCCTATGCCTGCTGCTTATGGACAGATTCAAACCTTTTATTGCAATCGCCCTGATGTCGAGCTTGATTGCCGTCCCCGCTTTTGCCCAAAAGTCGCGTCGCGGTGAACAGGATGCAGCCTATCATGCCACGCGCCAGGGCGAAGTCCGGTCGCTACGCTCGATTGAAAACGGCATCGTCCCGCAGATGAAATCATCGGGCTCCGACTATATCGGCGCTGAATTTGATGGCGAGCAATCGCGCTACCGGCTTAAATTCATTCGCGATGGCGCGGTTATCTGGGTTGATGTAGACGGACGCAGTGGCGCAGTGATAGGCAGAGCTGGTCGATAATCGGCGTTTCAATAAAGGGGATCATCATATGCGTGTGCTCATCGTCGAAGACGAACCCAATCTTGGTACGCAGCTCAAGAACACACTTGAAGGCGCGGGCTATGCGATTGACCTCGCGACTGACGGCGAAGATGGTCATTATCTCGGCTCAACCGAAAATTATGATGCGATCATCCTTGATCTGGGCTTGCCCGAAGTTGACGGGCTGACCGTGCTTGATCGCTGGCGCAAGGAGGGCAAGGTGACGCCGGTGCTGGTGCTGACTGCGCGTGACAGCTGGTCAGACAAGGTCGCCGGGCTTGATGCCGGGGCCGATGATTATCTCGCCAAGCCGTTTCAAACGCAGGAGCTGATCGCACGGCTGCGCGCGCTGATCCGCCGTGCGTCGGGCAATGCGTCGTCTGAACTGATTGCGGGCGATGTGCGGCTTGATACGCGATCAGGCCGCGTCACTTTGGCAGGTGAGCCGATCAAGATGACCGCGCAGGAATATAAGCTCCTGTCATACCTCCTTCACCACAAGGGCAAGGTGGTGAGCCGGACAGAGCTCATTGAACATATTTATGATCAGGATTTTGACCGCGATTCGAACACGATCGAAGTTTTTGTTACCCGGATTCGCAAAAAGCTTGGCCCCGATGTGATCACCACGATCCGCGGGCTTGGCTATAGCCTTGAAGAGCCGGTGGGGTAACCGGTTAATCTGATAAAATACCCGCTTATCCTGAGTAGCGATTGAGCGAAGTCGAGATGGCATATCGAAGGACAGTCATTCGATGCCAGCCTTCGATCTTAACCTTCGACTGGGCTCAGTCTCTCCTCAGGGTCAGCGGATAATATGGGTCATGTCCTTGACTGAAACTAGTTCCCAATCTCGCCGTTCCTTTCGCGCGCGCCTGTCAAGCGGGTCGCTTGGGCGGCGCATGATTGGCATTGCGGCGGTTTGGATATTGCTATTGCTCGTTGTCGGCGGTGTCGCGCTTGACCGTGTGCTGGCAAGCGCGTTGACGCGCAGCGTGGACGATGGGCTTGAATATGTGCTGACATCAATGGTGGCGTCGGCCGAAATCGGGCCAGACGGTGAAGTGCGGCTCAACCGTCCGCTGGGTGACCAGCGGTTTCTGGAGCCCTATTCGGGGCTATATTGGCAAATCAGCGGCGGCGGGCTTGAGCCGTTCCGATCACGATCATTGTGGGACCGCGAGCTTCAGACCGGGCCTGCGCACAACGACAAACATGTTCATGTTTATGACAGTGCCGAGCTTCCCGATGATGTTTTGCGCGTGGCGGAACGGGATATCAAACTCCCCACATCGCCGGTGCGCTGGCGGTTTCAGGTCGCGCAAAGCCGCAACGGGCTTGATGATCAGATCAACCAATTGCGCCGGACGATCATTATCAGTTTTGCTGCGCTTGGGCTTGGCCTCATTGTGATGGCGGGATTGCAGACGCTCTACGGCTTGTGGCCGCTGCGCCTGCTCCGCCGTGCCATCGTTGATATGCGACAGGGCAAAGCGAGCCGTGTTGCATTGGCGCAGCTGCCCGATGAGGTTGAGCCCTTGGTGAACGAGCTCAACGGCCTGCTCGATCACAATGAAAAGCAAGCCGAAGAGGCGCGGCGGCATGCCGGCAATCTGGCGCATGCCCTCAAAACCCCGCTGACTGTGATCATGAATGCGGCGACCGCGCGGGCAGGCGATCTTGACGAAACGGTGATTCGCGAAGCGACCACGATGCGCCGCCAGGTCGATCACCATCTGGCCCGCGCGCGCGCCGTCGGGCGGCGCGGCAACATCCATAGTCGCGCTGAAATCTGGGTCTCACTCCAATCGGTCGAGCGTGCCGTGGGACGGCTTTACCCCCATGTCCGGCTTGATATGGATGGTGACAAGACGCTTGCCGCGCATGTTGAGCGCCAAGACCTTGAGGAAATGCTTGGCAACCTCATTGAAAATGCCGCCAAATATGGCGGGGGCAGCGTGTTTGTTACGGTTGAGAAAGTCGGCGAATTTGTCGAATGCCAAGTCGAAGATGACGGCATGGGCATATCCGAAGCCGACCGGGCCAAATTATTTGATCGCGGCGAGCGGCTTGATACCACCAAGCCCGGCACGGGTCTGGGACTCGCCATCGTGCGCGACGTCGCCGAAATTTACGGCGGTAGCGTGGCGCTTGAGGATAGCGATGATCTGGGCGGCGTGCTCGCCCGGTTGCGGCTGCCGGTCGCGGCCTGATAGAAAAATGATCATATCAGGAACAAAATACTTGACAGCGTCACGCTGATTCGGTACATATTGCGAACGTCGAAAATTGCGATTCGGGATGGCGGTTCTCGATTGGTGACCATCGGCGGCGCGGCGGTGAGCGTGCGTTTGACGCGTAGG
This sequence comes from Sphingomonadaceae bacterium, assembly GCA_046153565.1. GTDB lineage: Bacteria > Pseudomonadota > Alphaproteobacteria > Sphingomonadales > Sphingomonadaceae > Aquisediminimonas. Next base: position 12,738 of record JBJXDU010000065.1, on the reverse strand, counting down.
GCAGGGCGTTTGGCAGGGCGTTTGCTCACCATGTCTTGCCAAGCGCGTGAATCGCGGTAACGAGCGGGGATGCAACACCAATCCTATTTCTTCTGCGGTATCGGCGGGTCGGGGATGATGCCGCTCGCGCTGATCCTTAAGGGTCAGGGGCACGCCGTAGCGGGTTCGGATCGCTCGCTTGATCAGGGGCGCACCGCCCCCAAATTTGAATGGCTCAAAGCACGGGGCATCGGCCTGTTCGCGCAGGATGGCAGCGGGGTGACGAGCGCTGATCAGATTGTCGTTGCCTCTACCGCAGTTGAAAGCAGCGTGCCCGATATCATCGCAGCCGAAGCCATTGGCGCACGGCGGATGGTGCGTGCCGAACTGCTCGCCGAACAATTCAATGCCAGCGCGCAGGGCATTGCCATTGGCGGGACGAGCGGAAAATCAACCGTCACCGGCATGATCGGCTGGATATTCCATGCGCTTGGCCGTGATCCGACGGTGATGAACGGCGCGGTGATGAAGAATTTCGTCAGCGCCGATACACCCTTTGCCAGCTCGCTTGTCGGCCACGGTCAAAGCTTCATCAGCGAGGTTGACGAAAGCGACGGGTCAATCGCGCTCTACACGCCCGATATTGCGGTGCTTAACAATATCGCGCTCGATCATAAGAGCATGGCAGAGCTGCGATTGCTGTTTGGCGGCTATATCGGCAAGGCACGGGTGGCGGTGCTCAACCTTGATAATGATGAAGTTGCGCGGATGGCGGCAAACCAGCCCGATGGCCATGCGCTGACCTATTCAATCGAGGGGCGTGATGCTGATCTGATTGCGACTGACATTGTCGAGCGTCCGGACGGCGTCGGTTTCAGCGTCGCGGGCTTTGCGGTCTCGTTGCAAGTGCCGGGGCGGCACAATGTGTCCAATGCGATGGCGGCGCTGTGTGCGGCTTATGCAGCGGGGCTTGATCTGGAGGCAGCGGCGGGCGCGATTGGCGGTTTTACCGGACTGAGGCGGCGGCTTGAAGTCGTGGGACAGGCGAACGGTGTCACGGTGATTGACGATTTCGGTCATAATCCCGACAAGATTGCCGCCAGCCTGCGCACGCTCCATGCCTTCCCCGGGCGATTGTTGCTCATGTTTCAGCCGCACGGCTATGGCCCGCTTAAGCAAATGGGTGATGAACTGATCGCGACCTTCGCCGATCATATGGCGGCGGATGACATGCTGATCATGCCCGATCCGGTCTATTTCGGCGGTACAGTAGATCGTAGCAAGGGCACCGACGCGATCATTGCGGGCGTGGCGGCGGCGGGCAAACATTGTGCCCATATTCCCAGCCGCGCCGATTGCGGCACTATTTTGCGCGCGCTCGCCAAGCCGGGTGACCGCATCCTGATCATGGGCGCGCGCGATGATACGCTTTCGTCGTTCGCGCACGAGATAGTAAGCGGGTTATGAGGGTGCGCTGACCCTCACTTGCCAAAGCCGTAGACATCCTGATGATAACGCCCGCCGTCGATCATCGCTTCGAGCCAGTCGGAGGCTACGTCGCGATTGCCGCCCGTTTGTGACATGTTGAGGCCAAGAAAAGCATCGCGAACGGCGGGGGCCATTCGTTTGCCGTCGCCGCAAATGTAGATATGCGCGCCGCCTTCGATCAGCGGCCACAATGTCGCGCCCGCAGCGCTCAGTGCGTGCTGGACATAAGCGTGCGGGAAATCCGCCAGCGATGAATAAGCGCGGTGGAGGGTGATCAGGCCGCTGGCGACCCAGCCCTCCATCTCGTCGCGGCACAGCCAATCATGTTCGGGATGTTTGCACCCGAAGAAAAGGTGGATCGGGCCGCTTGCGGGGGAACTTGCCCGTTCCTGAAGGAAACCGCGGAACGGGGCGAAACCAGTGCCCGGCCCGATCAGGATCATCGGTGTGGCCGGATCAGCGGGCGGTACGAAGGGGGGATTGGGCGAGCGCACATAGCCAAATACAGTCTCCCCCGCCATTACGCCGCGCATATGGCCCGAGGCAAAGCCTTGATGCTCACCAACGCCTGACCAGGCCGGCGCGCGGAGGGTGCCGACAATCAAATCGGCGATGCCTGGCGACACAATCGGGCTTGACGCAATTGAATAGAAACGCGGCGCAATCGCGGCTGACAGCTCGACAAAGGTTTCAAGCTCCATCTCGATGGCGGGATGTTTGACGAGCAGCCCGAGCAGCGACAGGCGACTCGCTGCAACCTGTGCCCAGCCGTCGCCGCTCATCTGTTCAAGGGCCGCGCGGGTATGCGGACAGCGCGTTGCGGCGAGTGCCGCGGTGAGCGCGCGCTTGGGCAGCGGATCTTGAATCTCGACAAAGTCAGTGAGGAGTTGCCGCACCGTTACCGTCCGCCCGATAGGTAGATGGCGGAATCGACCGGAGGCCCCGCTCAGCACGATTTGCGCGGCACCCGCCAGGCCAAGCCGTTCAATGGCAAGATCAACATGCGCCTTGGGATTATGCGCATAGATGGCGACATGATCGCCAGTTTTGTAACTCATGCCATCGGCCAGCGCGACGCGGATTAGCCGCGTTGATCCGCGCGGGGCTTTGACCGTGGTATCGAACAAGCCATCTGCTGCGTGAACCAGTTCATCGTTTGATATGATCTCAAGCGGCTGCGCCATATCGGGGAGCACGGCGGCGCGCGCGTCAAGCGTGTCGACGAAGGTAAGGCCAAGCCCGCTTGCCTTCGCTTCGTCGGCGCGTCCCTTGGCGCCCAACGCTGTCCACAAATCGCCCAGAAAGGCGGCGACCGCGCCATCAAAATCGCCCTCAGTATCGGCCTCACCGCGCGCGACGAGGCGCTGTGCGCCGGTGGCCTCAAACGCTGCGTCAACCCGTCTGGGGAAGGCCTGATAATTGGGCCAGCTTGACGATCCGATGCCCAGCACCGCAAATTTGGTGTCGGGCCAGTGCGCGTCACTGAAAAAGCCAGTGTCGAGCGCGTTTTCACTTTTGATCGCGCTATCGGGGGCTTTGCCATTATAAGTTGCGGTGACCATGACGACGACGCGGTCTTCAGGAAGCGTGCCGAGCGCCTCATCCATGCTGCGCACGCGCGTTTCAAAGCCGTCGGCCTCGGCGCGTTCGGCAATTTCCTCGGCAATATCGCGTGCGGTGCCAAGGCTGCTGCCCCAGACGACCGACAAGCGCTTGCCCGCCCCCGCCGCCTGCAGCCGCCCGGTTTCAGCGCGCGCGCTCTCAACCGGCACGATCGGCGCATTGCGGGTATGCGGCATCCGTTTCATGATCCGCATCTTGAAATCGTCGGGCTTGATCGAAAGCGATTCCTTGATTCGCAAGCTATAATCATGCCGGTCGCTAATCGCGAACTTCTGCAGAATCATCGCAATCGCAAGTTTGGCCTCAAGCATTGCAAATTGACGCCCGATGCACGCGCGCGCACCGTTGCCAAACGGTTTGTAGCCATGGGGGTGGTGCGTGGCTTCGGCCTTGGGAAGCCAGCGGTCAATGTCAAACTCATCGGGGTGCGCCCAGATGCGCGGATCACGGTGGAGCCCCGGCAAATAGACGTTGACCGGGCGGTTTTTCTTCATGAGATATTTGCCGCCGATCACTTCATCCTCAAACGGGCTGAGCGAGATGGCAGGCGCGGTTGGCCAGAGCCGCATCGTTTCCTTGATGATCCGCTCAATCACCTCAAGCTTGGCGACATGAGCGTAAGCGGGGCGCGTATCGCCGGGCAGCACCCGGTCAACCTCGGCATAAGCTTGCGCCAAGACGTGTGGGTTTTTGAGCAAATGGTGGAAGGCGAAGGTCAGCAGGCCCGATGTCGTTTCATGCCCCGCAATCAGGAAGGTCAGCACTTGGTAGCGGATGTTGACATCCTCCAGCCCGTCGCCCGTTTGCGGGTCTTTCGCGCTGATCATCAGGTTGAGCAGATCTTTTGATTCAATCGGATGGGCGCGCCGTTCGGCAATGACGCGGTCAACCAGTTCGTTCATCGTTTCGATATCAGCGGCGAGCTGCGCCTTTGATTTGGTTGCGAAGCGTTGCTGGATGGGCAAGCGCATCGTTTTATACATGATTTCAGTGAGTGCGCTGCCCAGCGCCTCAAGGAAGGGATCAAGCGCTTCATTTTCAAACGAATTGAAGCGGTAGCCAAAGCCAGCGATCGCGATACTATCGAGCGTGAGGCGCGTCATATCATCGGCGACCATCACGTCGGTGCCAACCGCGCCCTCCCACTTGGCGATCAGCGCGTCACACACTTCAAGGATCATGTCATAATAGCTGCGCATCGATCTTTGGCTGAACGCAGGCAGGAGGATGCGGTGCGCTTTGCCCCAATTTTCCTCTTCCGAATAAGCGGTGAACAGGCCGTCGCCCGCAAATGCGCGCACCGCCCGCAGGCTCGGCCCGGGCATTTTGCGGAAGCGCGTCTCATCGGAAAGCTCGGCGACCATATCGGGATGTGTGACCCAGATCGTGACCGCACTGCCGAAAAAGAGCTTGAAAATGCCGATGTCCGCAAAATCGCGGCTGACCGACAAAAGATGCTGGATGATCGCGGCTTTGGGGATTTGATGGAGATTGCCGATGACCGGCAGCGTCTTGGGGGCGGGGATCGTTGCATCAGTTGCCATGGCCACACTCTCTCCTTCTGCTTTGTTCGCGTTGAACCACGTGCCGCTCAAATCGACAAGATGATTCGCAAATCAGTGACGTAATCGCGCCACAGTGTCGCAGAATTCAGCGCAGCGTTCGCGGTCACACCTTGCGTTTGCGCACAAAAGCGGTACATGTGGGGCCGATCAATAATTTGGAGACTTAGTTATACCACCTCTTCCCCCCCGCCGTCCGGGCGGCCCGACGCCAGCGCCGCTCAATGGACCGCGCTTCAACGAATATATCGTCTCCCCCAAGGTGCGGGTGATTGACGAAAATGGCGAAAATCTGGGTGTGATGTTTACGCGCGAAGCGATGGAGCAAGCCGCCGAAGTCGGGCTTGATCTCGTTGAAGTATCGCCCAACGCCGATCCGCCAGTTGCCAAATTCCTTGACGTCGGCAAATTCAAATATGAGGCGCAGAAAAAAGCGAACCTCGCGCGCAAAACGCAAAAGACGCAGGAAATCAAAGAAATAAAGATGCGCCCCAACATCGACGATCATGATTATGAGACGAAGATGAAGGCAATCCACAAGTTCATCGGCGAAGGTGACAAGGTGAAAGTCACGTTGCGCTTCCGCGGGCGTGAACTCTCGCATGGTCAGCTTGGCATGGTGCTGCTTCAGCGCGTGCAAGAAGACACTGCCGAAGTTGCCAAGGTCGAAGCCTATCCCCGAATGGAAGGCAGGCAGATGCTGATGGTGATTTCGCCCAAATAAAGGTGTGGCACAAATGCCGCGCTTCACTGTAAATTTGAAATATGTGGCAGATGCTCTAGGCAGAGCGGGCTGCGCGGGTTAGCATAAGTGGTAATAAGAAACGCAAAATAGGAGTGTGCGATGCGCAAGGTTCAATTGATGATTTCGGCTGCGTTGGTGATGGCGAGCGCGCCGGCGTTTGCCCAAGGTGCGGCAACGCCGGATGCAACACCGCAAGCGAGCGAAGAGGCTGCGCCGCAACCGGGCGATATCATCGTAACCGCAACGCAGCGCTCGGAGCGTTTGTCCGATGTGCCGATTGCCGTTTCGGCGGTATCGGGCGAATCGCTTGCCAATACCGGGGCGAACGATGTGCGCGCGCTCAACCAGCTCGCCCCGTCACTCCTCGTTTCGGGGGCGACGAGCGAAGTCAATTTTTCGGCGCGTATTCGCGGTGTTGGCACCGTCGGCGAAAATGCTGGGCTCGAATCATCGGTCGCCTTGTTTATCGACGGCGTCTATCGCAGCCGCACGGGCGTTGGCCTGTCCGAACTGGGCGAAATCGAACGCGTTGAAGTGTTGCGCGGCCCGCAAGGCACGCTGTTCGGCCGCAACGCATCGGCTGGTTTGATCAACATCGTCACCAAAAGCCCGTCATTTAACTTTGGCTTTAACGCGGCGGCGACATACGGCAATTACAATTATCTGCGCTTTGACGCGGGGGTCACCGGGCCGCTGATTGCCGATAAGCTGGCCTTCCGGCTCGACGGCGTTTCGCAAAAGCGCAACGGCTTTATCGATAATGTGACGCCAGGCGGACAAGACGTCAACGACCGTCAGCGCTTCTTGCTGCGCGGACAATTGCTGTTCACGCCGACGTCTGACATCAGCCTGCGGGTGATTGGCGATTATAGCGAGCGCAACGAACTGTGCTGCGGCGCGGTCAACTATGGCCCTAACCAGAATGTCCGCCTTGTTGGTGGCAACCTGACGTTTGAGCCCAATACATTATTGCCGGTTCTGCAAGCCTTGGGCGCTAATATCCCCGTCGCCAACGATGGCAATCGGTTCGTCCGCGCGCAATCGGTAACGCCTGGGTTCAACTATATTTCGAACACCAAAGATGTCGGCGTTTCAAGCGAGCTCAAATGGGATTTGGGCGGCGTAAACCTGACCGGGATCACGTCATACCGCGATTATAAAAATCGTCAGGGTCAAGATTCGGATTATACCGCGCTCGACATCATCCGCCGCACGGCGCTTGACCGCCGCTTCCGTACCTTCACCCAAGAACTGCGCCTGCAAGGTCAGGCGCTCGACAAGCGGCTTAACTTCCTCATCGGTGGTTATTTTGCCAATGAAATTCTGAACGTCCAGGACGATTTCAAATATGGCAATGATTATGAACGTTATGCCAATTGCGTTCTGGCCGAAGGGCAAGCGCGCGGCATCGGCAATTTGAACCTGATCAACACGGCCGATTCTAGCTGCATCAATCGCACGCTCGCCGCGACGCAAAGTGCCACCATCCGGGGCCTTGCTGGCTTGTCACCGCTAAGTGCCGCCGGCTTTGATCCACGCGGCGGCTTCTACAATATTGCAGCCGCAATTGGTTTCCGCCCGCCAGCGGGAAGCAATCTGCTCAATGGCACAGGGGTGGTGAATAACAATTTCCGTCAGGAAAGTCGCAACTTCGCCTTTTTCACGCATAACGTGTTCGACATCGTTCGCGACAAAATCTCGCTGACATTGGGTGCCCGTTACACCAACGAGCGAAAGACGCTGAGCGGATCGTTTAACACCAACAATAATTTCTGTGGCGCGATCCGCGCGAGTGGCTTTGCTGCGTTTGCCGGGCTACCCTGTGTCGTGAATAATACATCGGGCCCCGGCATTTCGCGGACTGACCCAAATCGTCAAACAACCGAATCACAATTTACAGGCACAGCGGTTTTGTCATTCAAACCGACGAAGAACCTCCTCGTTTATGGCTCGGTTTCGCGTGGATATAAAGCAGGTGGCTATAATCTAGACACGTCGGCGCTTGACGTACCGAGCACCAATGCGGCGATTCTGGCGCTTCCCGCCTTTACCGTTGGCAATGGTCGCCCTGAAGTCGCCGATTTGCAGTTTGCCCCCGAAACGGTCAAAGCCTTTGAAGTTGGCTTCAAATATGACGGTCGCCAGTTCAACCTGAACGCCGCCGCCTTCTATCAGAGCTTTAAAAACTTCCAGCTTAACACGTTCAACGGTATCAATTTCGAAGTGACCAACGTCAATTCGTGCAAAGATAATCTGAACGGGGCCGACCGCGATTTCTTGCCGAGCACGGCAGCAGCTTTTGCAACGGGTGCGTGCGCCGCGGGGCGGCTCGGGCCGGGATTGGTGTCAAAGGGTTTCGAGCTTGAAGCCGCAATCTTCCCTGCGCGCCATTTAGCGGTCAACCTCGGGCTGACCTATGCGCTAACCGAATATCAGAATAATCTCGTCGGGATCAACGGGCGGCCATTTGCGCCAACATCGTTCCAGCTGCCCCAGCGTCAGATTTCGAACGCGCCTGAATATGTTGTTACGGGCGGCGTAGGCTATTCGCCTGATCTGGGTAATAACGGCCTGTCGGGCCTCATCTATCTCGATTTCCGGTATCAGAGCGACGTTAACACCGGCTCCGATCTTGATATTGAAAAGGTTCAGGATGGCTTTGCGGTCGTCAATGGACGGCTCGGCATTTATGGTCGCGACAAGAAATGGGGCATTGAGGTGTGGGGCCAGAATTTGCTCAACGAGACCTATCAGCAAATTGCCGCTGATGCGCCGTTACAGGGCGGCGGCACGACCCGGGGTGTTGCGCTTGGTTCGGCGACCGCCAACCAATTGTTCATCGCCTTCCCCGGCGAGCCGCGCACTTATGGCATTACGCTGAAGGTCAAATATTAAGGCCTATGGGGGCATCCTGGCGGGTGCCCCCACGGCTACGCTGCCTTGGCCTCCGCCACCGTGCCTGCCGCTGCGTCAAGCAAGGCGGTCTCAAGCGCCTTAAGCCGTGTCGCCGCGCTGATTTTGTCACCGGTCAAATCGGTCACATAAAATGTATCGACCGCGCGTTCGCCGTAAGTGGCGATATGGGCCGAATGGATGGTCGTGCGTGACTGGAACAGCGCGTAAGCCAGTGCGTTCAGGAGCGCCGGGCGATCACGCGCATTGACCTCAATCACTGTATAGCGGTTCGACGCATGATTATCGATCAGCACGTTGGGCGCGATGGTGAAGGCTTCGGCGCGGGTGCGGGGTAGCGGCCGGGCGGCAAGCTCGTCAGTCAAGCGATTGCGGTTGGCCAATGCTTCCTCAATCGCCCGTTCGATTTTTTTAAGCCGCGATGGCTCGTCAAATGGCTGTCCAAACGGGTCTTGTATCAGGAAATTGTCAAGCGCCATCCCGTCGCGCGTAGTGTGGATGCGCGCGTCGATAATGCTGCCGCCCGCCAGATGGATGGCACCCGCCGCGCGGTAAAAGAGGCCGGGATGGTCGGCAGCATAGACTGTCACCAACGTTGCCCCGCGTGAGCGATAGACGGTAGCAGCAATGGCGAGCGACGCCCCCGCCGCCGCTGCTACGTGGCGCGCATTGCTTTCAAGGATGTCGTCTGGTTCGGCAATCCAGTAGCTTTCGGGCAAACGCGCCGCGAGCGCACCAAATGCGGCTTCAGGCCAGCCAAGCGTTACCGCAAGGCCCGCTTGCTTTGCGGCGATCCGTTCCTTGCGCCCGGTTTGCTTATGGCCAAGCCGGAGCACTTCTTCGGCGGCATCAAACAGGTCGCCAAGCAATTGGCGTTTCCAGCTATTCCACACGCCCGGGCCCACCGCGCGGATATCAACCACGGTCAGCACCAGCAACAAGCGCAGCCGCTCGGGGCTTTGCACCGCTTGAGCGAAATCGAGGATCGTCTTGAAATCAGACAGATCACGCTTGAACGCCGTCGCCGACATCAGCAAATGCGTGCGCACCAGCCAGGCGACGGTTTCGGTTTCGGCTGCGCTCATCCCGAAGCGCGGGCACAGCTTCATCGCCACCTCAGCGCCGAGGATCGAATGATCGCCGCCGCGCCCCTTGGCAATATCGTGTAGCAGAACCGCCAGATAAAGCACGCGGCGCGATACGATTTGCTTCAGGATAGCGGTGGCGATCGGATGGTCTTCGCCCAAATCACCCTTTTCGATCCGCGCGAGCAAGCCAATGGCGCGGATGCTATGTTCATCCACTGTATAGTGATGGTACATATCAAACTGCATTTGGGCGACAACGCGGCCAAAATCGGGCACAAACCGCCCGAACACCGTTGCCTCATTCATCCAGCGCAGCACCGTTTCGGGATCGCGCGGGCTGGTGAGAATGTTCAGGAACAGTTCGTTGGCGCGCGCATTGCCTTTGATCGACACGTCAATCAGCCGCGCATCGCGACTGGCCGCGCGCATCGCCTGCGGATGAATTTCGAGGCCGTGTTGATCGGCGAGCGCGAATATCTCGATCAGGCGCAAGGGATCCAGACTGAAAAAGTCATCACTGGGCAGCGCAAGTCGCCCGCGGTCAAGCACGAAGCCCTCAAGCTGACGCGGAGCGCGCCGAAACCCGGCAAGGGCAAAGCGCCGCCCTTTTGGCGCAAAACTATCATCAAGATGGGCCAGGAACACACCGGTCAAATCGCCAACTTGCTTCGCGATCAAGAAATAATGTTGCATGAACCGCTCAACCGCTGACCGGCCGGGACGATCCTGATAGCGCATCCGCGTCGCAATTTCGCGCTGCACGTCAAAGGTCAGCCGCTCCTCACCGCGCCGGGTAATGGCATGCAAATGGCCGCGCACCGCCCACAGAAAATTCTCAGCCTTTTGAAACTGGCGCAATTCTTCCTTCGTCAACAAACCGCGTTCGACCAGCTCGGCGACGCTGCCGACGCGGTGCATATATTTGCCGATCCAAAAGAGCGTGTGGAGGTCGCGCAAGCCACCCTTGCCTTCCTTGAGATTGGGTTCGACCACGTAGCGGCTATCGCCCATCCGTTTGTGGCGCGCATCGCGTTCGGCGAGCTTTTCGGTGACAAAGGCACGCGCGGTGCCCGCCAGCACTTCAGCGCCAAAGCGCGCCGCCGCTTCATCATAAAGCGGCTGATCACCCCAGACATAGCGCGATTCGAGCAAGGCGGTGCGGATCGTCAAATCGCCTTTCGCCATGCGGATCATATCATCAAGCGACCGGCTCGAATGGCCAATTTTCAGCCCCAGATCCCACAGCGTGTACAGGATTGACTCAATCACTTGCTCGGACCAGCCGGTTTGCTTGTACGGCGTCAGGAAAGCGATATCGACATCCGAATAAGGGGCCATTTCACCGCGCCCATAGCCACCGACCGCCACGAGGCATAGCCGCTCTGACGATGTCGGATTGCCCTGACGATATAATTTTTGCGTCGTGAAATCATAGATCAGGCGCAAGACTTGATCGGTCAAAAATGCCTGCGCTGCCGCGGCGTCATGCCCTGCTTGTGGTTTTGCCGCCAACCGCACCGCAATTTCAGCGCGCCCGCTTTCAAAAGCAGGCTTGAGTATCGCCACCGATGCACTGCGCAGTACAGTCGCATCCTTGCCCTCAAGCGCCGCCAGCGCATCAGCGAGTGCGCGACGATCAATGATGGCGCGGCGGTTGTGCAATGAGTCAAAGCGAATAGTCATGAGCCGGTTATGCGCCAGTTCAGGCGCTGATGTCGCCCTGATATTTGAGCTCGAGATAGCGGCCTTGCGTCGCGAGCTTGGTGAGTTCGCCCGACGCCAGCTGCTCGCTCATCCGCGTCAGTTCGCTCTGGACCACGGCGAGGCCGTCGACCACTTGTTGGTCGGGGCTGACACCGTTGATCCCCTTGGCCCGAAATGCGGGCGGCACGCGGAGATAGCCGTTGACCAGCGCGGGCAGCTCATCGCCGATCAAGCGCTTAATCTCGGCGGCGGCGGGTTCTTGTTCACTCAGCCCTTCGAGCTGCGGGGCAAGCTGCTCAAGCTTCAGGCCAATCCCGTCAACCAGCTTGATCGCAGGGGCGGGCAAAGCGCGGCGTTGCCCCGCGAGCCATTCCTCGGTCTTCAAAGGGAGCAAGGCCAGTTCAGTCGTCGGCAGAACATCACCCGGCGTAAAGCTACGGGCAGGGATGATCATCAGCGCCGTCGCCACGACAATGAAGGCAAGCACCGCAATCATCAGCCCCGAAACACCAACGGGGCCAATGATCAGTCCCCACGCCACGAGGCCAATCGCGAACGCCGCGCCCGCCAGCGCAATCCGCCCCATTTTTCTCAACACACTCGCCCGCGCCCGCGCCCGCGCGCGCTGTGCCATGCGGGGTTCCATACCGTGCCGCCGCAGCGCATCCTCGGCGCGGTTCATGACATCCTCGGCGCTTGCCACCTTTTATGTGACCGGCGCGAAGGGATCGGTGGCGGGCGCGCTCAGTGCAGCCTGTGACGCGCCCTCGGCGCGGGCGATATAGCCCTTCGACTTTTCAACTTCGCTCGACAGCGTCTCGACGGTGGTCTTCATCGATGTCAGCGCCTTGGCCTTGAACGTGTCGATACTGTCCATCGTCGTGTAGATATTCTGGAAGGCGCGCTGGAGCGTTTCGAGCGGGATCGTGCTGCTCGACGCTTGCGCATGGATATCGGCGGTTTGGTTCTTGAGCATTTCACCGGTTGAATCGATGATATTGGCGGTCGTCGTATTGAGCGCGGTAATCTGTTGCAACACCAGCCGTTGGCCAACAAGCGCCTGCGCCACCGTCACCGCCGTGCGCAGCGCCGCGACAGTGGTGGTCGATGCGCGGTCGACGCCCTTGATCAATTCGACATTATTCTTCTTGACCAGATCAAGCGCGAGATAGCCTTGCACTGTCACCGCCATCTGCGTGAGCAAATCAGTGGTCCGCTGCCGCACATAGAAAAGCGCTGTTTCGCGGATCGCCTTGGCTTTGGCGGGATCGCTCATATCAAGCGCATTCGCCTTGTCTTCAAGCTTGGCATCAAGCGTTTTGGAGATATGGATCATCTGCTCCAGCCGACCCATCGCTCCCCACAGATTCTGCCGCTCAACGTCAATCGCGGCATTATCCTTCAATAACTCATCCTTGCCTGACCCAAGGTTGGAGAGGATCGAGGCGATATGCGACTGCGACGATTTATAGCCGTCAAAATAATCGCGCATCTTATTACCATAAGGGATGAGGCCAAATATCTTCTTTGGCGAGAGCAGATCGCCCTTTTTGCCGGGATCGAGATCTTCAACCGTGCGCCGCAGTTCGGCTAAATCCTTGCCCACGCCGCTATCGGGGTCCATCGCTTTGACCGG
>JBJXDU010000064.1:0-4404 GCA_046153565.1 Sphingomonadaceae bacterium | reverse complement strand
TGATTTCCCCCATTGCGAACCTGATTGATAAACTGATCCCCGACCCACGCGCTCGTGAGGCGGCGAAGCTGGAGTTGCTCCGGCTTCAGGGCGGGCAAGAGCTTGAGGCGCTCAAGGCACAGATGGCGGCGATCCTCGCCGAAGCGGGCAGCGCCGATCCCTGGACGAGCCGCGCGCGACCAAGCTTTCTCTATGTCATGTATGCGATCATCCTCTGGGCAATCCCGATGGGGCTCATCGCTGCCTTCCAGCCACACCTTGCCAAAGCGATTGCCGACGGGATGAATGGCTATCTTGCGGGCATCCCCGAATCGCTGTGGGGCTTATTTGGCACTGGCTATCTTGGCTACACGGCGGCGCGCCAATGGGGGAAGGTTAAGGGGGTGGATCGGTGAGCCGCCATCCCCGCAGGCTTAGGTCCATCATGGCGGCGTTTGAGATGAAATCCAGCGCCATCCAGCTGTTGAAAACGGGCACGACATAGACAAACCAATAATTGAACCAGAAGAATGGCGCCAAGGCGATGGCATAAATGAGAAATAGGCGGCGGGTAAAGACGCTGAACCAGACGAAAAGCCCGCCAAGCACGGCCTGCGCGCCGAAGCATCCGAGCATGAGCGCGCTGGTGACGCTCACATGTTGATAGGGCGGATTGATCATCAATCGTTCGACCATGGCGGGCGCAAGCAAGCACCATGCGCCGAGGATAAGGTAGGGAAGTGCGATCAAGCGCTGAATATGGATTGGCTTCATGGTATGGAAGTTCGCATGCCATTGCCGCTTATGCAATAACCTCCCTTGAAACCAACCCTCCCCACCCACCATATCCCAGTCATGAGTGAAACAATCAAATGGCACGGCACCACCATCCTTTCCGTGCGCACCCCCGGCAAAGTGGTGATTGCCGGCGATGGTCAGGTTTCGATGGGGAATACCGTCATGAAACCCAACGCCAAAAAGGTTCGCCCGCTGGGCAAGGGCGATGTGATTGCGGGATTTGCCGGCGCGACGGCAGATGCCTTCACCTTGTTCGAGCGGCTTGAGCGTAAGCTTGAACAATTCAATGGTCAGCTAATGCGCGCGGCGGTTGAGCTGGCGAAAGATTGGCGGACAGACAAATATTTGCGCAATTTGGAAGCGATGATGATCGTCGCGGATAAGGATATCACGCTCATTCTGACGGGCAACGGCGATGTGCTTGAACCTGTGGACGGGATCGCCGCAATTGGATCGGGCGGCAATTTCGCGCTGTCGGCGGCGCGCGCGTTGCAAGGCTATGAAGCTGATGCTGAGGTGCTTGCGCGCAAGGCGATGAAGGTCGCGGCTGATTTGTGCGTCTTCACCAATGAACAACTGACGATTGAGACACTGGCTTCGACCTGATCCCCCCTCACCTTCAGGGGAGGGGCAGGGGGTGGGGGATGTCTCCAACTCCCCCGCTCTTCTGGACACTCCCCACCCCAACCCTCCCCTGAAGGGGAGGGGCTTTTTCTGGACTTGAAACAATGCAAAACTCACTCACCCCCAAAGCCATCGTCGCAGCCCTCGATGCGCATATTATCGGACAGACTGATGCCAAACGCGCCGTCGCGGTTGCGCTGCGCAATCGGTGGCGGCGGCAGCAACTGGGTGCTGATTTGCGCGATGAGGTCACGCCCAAGAACATATTGATGATCGGCCCCACGGGCTGCGGCAAAACCGAAATTTCACGGCGGCTTGCCAAGCTCGCCGACGCGCCGTTTGTCAAGGTTGAGGCGACGAAGTTCACTGAAGTCGGCTATGTTGGTCGCGACGTTGAACAGATTGCGCGCGATCTGGTTGAAGAAGCGATCCGCCTTGAAAAGGAGCGCCGCCGCGTTGCGGTCAAGGATAAAGCGGAGGAAGCTGCAATGGCGCGCTTGCTCGATGTGCTTACCGGCAAGGGCGCCTCAGAAGCGACGCGTGCGGCGTTCAAGCAACGCTTTGCCGATGGTCATCTTGACGATAATGAGATTGAAATCGAACTCGAAGCCGCCCCGCAAACGCAGTTTGAAGTGCCCGGCGGCGGCGGGATGGGGATGATCAACCTCAGTGAAATGATGGGCAAAGCCTTTGGTCAGGGCCAGATGAAGCGCCGTAAAATCAGCGTGCGTGCGGCGTGGGCCAAGCTGGTTGAAGAAGAGGCCGATAAGCGGCTTGATCAGGACGAACTTAGCCGCACCGCGCTTGCCGATGCCGAAGCCAATGGGATCGTGTTCCTTGACGAGATTGATAAGATTGCGGTTTCCGACGTGCGCGGTGGATCGGTCAGCCGTGAGGGCGTTCAGCGCGATCTGCTCCCGCTGATTGAGGGCACCACGGTCGCCACCAAATATGGCCCGATGAAAACCGATCATATCCTCTTCATTGCGAGCGGCGCTTTCCATGTAGCCAAGCCAAGCGACTTGCTCCCTGAATTGCAGGGACGGCTGCCGATCCGGGTTGAGTTGAAAGCACTGACGCAGGCCGATTTTGTGCGGATTTTGAAGGACACACGCGCCAGCCTTGCCGATCAATATGTCGCGCTGCTGGGCACTGAAGGCGTGGGCATCAGCTTCACTGACGATGGGATCGAAGCGATTGCGCGCACTGCCGCTGAGGTCAACGAAGCGGTCGAAAATATCGGCGCGCGGCGGCTGTCAACGATGATGGAAAAATTGCTTGAGGATGTAAGCTTCAACGCCGAAGACCGCGCGGGCACCACACTTGTGATCGACGGCGCTTATGTTGACACGCAGCTGGCAAGCATCGCGCGGAATACGGATTTGAGTAAGTATATTTTGTGAAGGGGTGTGTCGAGATTTTGACGTTGCGTTGGCAGTTGCAATAACCCTAAATTCTGCCTCGTTCATGGAATTAGCCTGCCTCCGAGATGCCGATATCACAACGATAGTTTGGGGGTTGTTGCACGTGTCACCGTAACTCTTGTTGCAACTATCACTGTAACATTTAGCGACAAGTGTCAGCTATATTTCTTACCAATTGATCTCTTTGCTGCTTTTCTTTAGCAGAAGTATCAAGTTGTGAAAATAAACGCTCAGCCTCCAACTGCTTTTGGGCCAATTCTTTACCCAGACAACTAGACCACTGCTGGAAGGTCAAGAGGCTGAGCATGTATGACGGCTGCGCCGCCGCCGCATGCGGCGTGACGTTGGCGCGCCGAGGCGGGGACACGGTCCGCTCCGATTGCTGAGTGGCTCGCTTACCCAGCCTTTCAATCGTATCGCAAGCGGGTTGATTCCCGCCGTCACACGCCATCTTATAAAACTTGTCTGCGCGATCCGTGTCAATTTTGATTCCTCTATTTTTCACATAAACGCCGCCGTGATAAAAATCGCCAGCGTCATTACATGATGCAGCGTTACCTGCGAGGCAAGACTGCTCGTATAGAGATTGGGCACCGACCAAATCCCCTAGGCCGATTTGGTGGTGTATAGCTTCGCTACGCAGAGTGTCGGATTCATTTCGCCCCCCTCTATCTTGCGCATTTGTCGGTGTGGCTGACCCCAAGGTAAGAATTACACCCAGAATCAGCTTCTGTGTTTTTAAATTGTGGCTCCAGTTTACTAAATGCACTTAATAGTCCCTCCGCTGCGTCGATCAATATTGTCGTGGGTTAAGCTGCGCCACTCGTCTGTGCAAGCGCAGCGAAGAAATCCAGACACTGATATCCATAGATTCCCGCGCTTTGCTCGCAAAGACGATTTTCATTTTCAGCCACCCCCTACGCCGCCAACTTCCTCAACACATAATGCAAAATCCCGCCGTTCATAAAATACTCAACCTCATTCGCGGTATCGATCCGGCACAGCGTTTCGAAGCTGAACTGCGTCCCATCCTTGCGCGTTACATTCACCGTAATGCTCTGGCGCGGCGTTAACTCAGCGACGCCCTCAATCGTGAAGCTATCATCGCCCGTCAGCCCCAGTGAGTTCCGCGTTTGCCCCGCAACGAATTGCAGCGGGAGCACGCCCATGCCGACGAGGTTGCTGCGGTGGATGCGTTCGAACGATTCAACGATCACCGCACGGACGCCCAAGAGGTTGGTGCCCTTTGCCGCCCAGTCGCGCGAACTGCCGGTGCCATATTCCTTGCCGCCGATAACGACCAAGGGTGTGCCATCGGCCTTGTGGCGCATTGCGGCATCGTAAATGGGCATGGTTTCGCCCTGATAGGATGACATGCCGCCTTCGATGCCGGGGACCATTTCATTCTTGATGCGGATATTGGCAAATGTCCCGCGCATCATCACGTCATGGTGGCCGCGCCGCGCGCCGTAGCTGTTGAAGTCGGCCTTGCTCACCTGATGCTCCATCAGGAATTTGCCGGCGGGGCTGTCCGCCTTGATCGATCCGGCGGGGCTGATGTGATCGGTGGTGATCGAAT
>JBJXDU010000063.1:0-6423 GCA_046153565.1 Sphingomonadaceae bacterium | reverse complement strand
GTGCGAAGCATCGAAAGCCCGTATCGAAGCAGTATTGCCACGTCCGGAACCTGTCCTTCGATACGCCGTTTCGACAAGCTCAACGGCTGCTCAGGATAAGCGGATCAGTTTAAAATCATCTCACTCTCTAAAGTTTAGGACAGCCAGGCCCGTATCGAAGGACAATCAGTTACTCGTCCTTCGATACGGGCTGGCGGCAAGCTCAATCCCGACGCAGGACAAGCGGAACATAGCCAAAATGGGCCTAAGATCTGACATGCGCCTTCAAAAACGCCACGCTATCAGCAAGCACTGGCGCCTTGCCACGAAACGGTTTTGAAAGGGCCATCACGACATCCTCATGACCAAGATTCTCATAGGCTTTGAACACAGGCTTTGTCCCAAGCTTGCCCAAGGCTTGTGCCAACAAAATAGCGTTGCGCGGTTTGACCGTATCGTCAGCCGTGCCCGTTACCACCATGATTGGCGGCGCATCTTTGGTGGCGAAGGCAATCGGTTGGGTCTCGATTGGCTTGGGCCATGCCTTCATTGCATCGATTGAGCGGCGCGAATCGAGGGGCAGGAAATCATAGGGTCCGCTTAGCCCGACGGTCGCGCGCACAATCTTCGGGTCAACGCCAATGTCAGTGAGATAGTGACGATCTAGCGTCAAAATCATCGCAATATAGGCCCCTGCGGAGTGGCCCGACAAGGCCAGGCGACCGGGGTCACCGCCAAATTTTGCGATATTGTCACGCGTCCATTTGATGGCGGCGGCGCCGTCTTGATTGAAAGCGGGGAAGCGGACTGTGGGCACTTTGCGGTAGTCGGGAACGACGACGACAAAACCCTGTGCAGCAAATGCCTTTGCCGCGAAGCCATAATGCGCGCGCTCGCCGTGCGCCCAGCCGCCGCCATAGAAGAAAATCAACACAGGGCGTGGCTTGCTGGTTGCCTGCGTCGACGCCCAGACATCAAGCTTAAGCCCGGTCTTTGGATCAAAAACCTGCCCCTGAGCGACTTGCGCTACACCATCATCGCCAGGCGTCAGGCTGTTGATTATGTCAAGCTGTTGCGGCGGTTCGACTGTATATCTGAAAATAGTGAGCGAAACAGCCAACCCGACGATTACGCCCAAGATCAAACGCCACATCCTAAAAGGCTTCCGCTGGCATCGCCATGATTGCCTCGGCTCCAGCCTCAAGCTTGCGCCGAAACGCCGCTGTATCCGGCATGATCCGCTGCGCAAAGAACCGCGCCGTCATCAATTTGGCTTCCATGAAGGCCTTGTCGTGCGCATCTTCAGACAGCGCGGCCTGCGCCGCCACCGCCATCCGCAACCACATCAGGCCCAGCGCGACAATGCCGGTCATATGCATATAGGCAACCGATCCCGCACCCGCATTGTCGGGATCGGTCATACCGTTCGCCATCAGCCACATGGTCGAGGCCTGCATATCGGCCAGCGCCCCTTCGAGTGCGGTGGCATAGTCTGCCAGTGCCGGGTTGGCCTTCGCGGCGGCTGCTTCATCCGCCACAGTCTTGAAGAACAGCTGAATACCCCGCCCGCCATTGCTCGCAAGTTTGCGACCGACCAGATCAAGCGCCTGAATGCCGTTGGTGCCTTCGTAAATCATCGCAATGCGGGCATCGCGGACATATTGGCTCATGCCCCATTCTTCGACATAGCCGTGGCCGCCAAAGACTTGCTGCATGTTGGTGGCAACTTCATAGCCCTTGTCGGTGCCATAGCCCTTGATCACCGGGGTTAGCAGCGAGAGCAAATCGTCGGCGGCCTGCCGTTCCTCCTCGGTCTGCGCGCTATGGGCGAGGTCGGCTTGCACCGCGCCCCAGAGCATCAGCGCACGCAACCCTTCGGTCGTCGCTTTGGCTTCCATCAGCATCCTGCGCACATCGGGGTGAACGATGATCGGATCGGCTTTCTCGTTTGGCTCTTTGGTGCCCGTCAGCGAGCGGCCTTGTCGGCGGTCACGCGCATAGGCAAGGCCGTTCTGGTAAGCGATATCGCCTTGACTGAGCCCTTGGATACCAACGCCCAGCCGCGCGGCGTTCATCATGATGAACATGGCGGCGAGGCCTTTATTTTCCTCACCCACCATGAAGCCGGTTGCGCCGTCATAATTCATGACGCACGTCGCATTGGCGCGGATGCCCATTTTATGCTCGATTGACCCGCAACTGACCGCATTCTTCGCGCCAAGTGTGCCATCTTCATTCACCATGTTCTTAGGCACGATGAACAGCGATATTCCCTTTGACGAGTCAGGCGCTCCGGGTGTTTTCGCGAGAACGAGGTGGATGATATTGTTGGTCAAGTCATGGTCACCGCCAGAGATGAAAATCTTGGTGCCCGTAATCGCATAACTGCCATCGCTCTGCGGCTCGGCACGCGTGCGGATCAGGCCTAGGTCAGTGCCGCAATGCGGTTCAGTAAGGTTCATCGTGCCAGACCATTCGCCCGAAATCATCTTGGGCAGATATGTGGCCTTTTGCGCCTCTGACCCCTTAACAAGGATAGAGGATACCGCCCCCATGGTCAGGCCGGTATACATCGAAAAAGCCATGTTGGCGGCCATACGAAATTCTTCAATCGCCGACGACAAAACGTGGGGAAGCCCCTGCCCGCCATAAGCTTCGGGTGCCGACAGGCCGACCCAACCGCCATCGATATAGGCTTTGTAGCCCCCCTTGAAACCATCAGGCGTTGTGACACTAGCGTCCGCATGACGCGTACAGCCCTGTTCATCTCCGCTTTTGTTGAGCGGAAACAGGATCTGCTCGCACACTTTTGCGCCTTCCGTCAGGATCGCATCGACGAGGTCAGGCGTCGCCTGCCCAAATCCGGGCAAATTGGCGTAGCGATCAAGCCCGATAACATGATCGAGAATGAAACGGGTATCACGAACAGGCGCTGTATAAACCGGCACAGATAATCTCCACTCAAAGCAGTTCAGGCGTCGGCGGTGGCCGATTTGACGACGGAAATGAACCGCGTAAGCTCATCAATATGCGCGTCGATATCAACGCGCTGACGCTTAAGCAGATCGATCCGCGCCTGACACTTTTCAATCGTTACACGCCGCTGCGCATGCCGCCCATCACCAATATCATATAAATCGATCATTTCGCGAATTTCAGTCAGGCTGAAACCGACACGCTTGGCGCGCAAAATCCACGCCAACCGCGCACGATCACGCTTGGTATACACACGGGTAAGGCCGCGCCGGATCGGCGAAATCAGCCCCTCATCCTCATAAAAGCGAAGCGCGCGTGCGGTGACGCCGAACTCTTCAGACAAATCAGAAATCGAAAATTGATGCCGGTCACTTGGATCAGGCGTATCAACGGTGGCGTGCGAAGCGGTTTGTTGCATAAGCTTCAGTTTATTTGACGTTCACGTAAAGGTCAAGAGATTGACGTTACGATATCCGTATCTCGGCACTCAGACAACGACAAGGCGATCACCATCGACGCGGCGGTAAAAGCAACTTGCTTCACCCGTATGACAGGCCGGCCCGGTTGGATCGGCCTTGATCCAGATCGCATCCTGATCACAATCGATTCGCATTTCGACAACGCGCATGAAGTGGCCCGAAGTTTCACCCTTTTTCCACAAGCAATTGCGGCTGCGTGACCAGAACACCGCCACACCGTCAGCAAGCGTCGCAGCGAGCGCTTGGGCATTCATGTGCGCCACCATCAGCACATCGCCCGAGGCAGCGTTGGTGACAATGGCGGTAATCAGCCCGTTCGCGTCATAGCGCGGCGCGAGCGTGGTGCTGGTTTCGATCATATCGTTCATCGCCCTTCTCTATACCAAAATGGGGTGCCCGCAAATTCGGCTCAACTTGTCGGTTACATTTTTCTGACAACCGCCTATAGGCGCGGCAGGGCCAACGAACGGGCGATTCTCATGTTTACTACCCATCCTTTCGACGATGATAAATTGCGCGAAGAATGCGGCGTGTTCGGTATTTCGGGTGGTGATACAGCGTCGGCCATCGTGGCGCTTGGCCTTCATGCACTGCAGCACCGCGGCCAAGAGGCAGCAGGTATTACCAGCTGGGACGGCATCCGGTTCCATAGCCACCGTGCCATGGGGCATGTGGCGGGCAATTTTGACCGTGATGACATTATCAAAGGCTTGCCCGGCACGGCCGCCTGCGGTCACGTCCGCTATTCTACCACGGGTGAGACCGCGCTCCGTAATGTGCAGCCGCTCTACGCCGATCTTGCTTCGGGCGGCTTTGCTGTCTCGCACAATGGCAATATTTCGAACGCAATGACGCTCAAGAAGGAACTCGTGCGGCGCGGATCAATCTTTCAGTCGACGAGTGATACTGAGGTCATCATCCATCTGGTGGCGACCAGCAACTACCGGACATTGCTCGATAAGTTCATTGATGCGCTCAGACAAGTCGAAGGCGCTTATTCGCTGATCTGTATGACGCCCGAAGGCATGATTGCCTGCCGCGATCCGCTGGGGATCAGGCCGCTTGTCATGGGTCGGCTTGGGGATGCCGTCATCTTCGCGTCCGAAACCGTCGCACTTGATGTCGTCGGGGCCACGTATGAGCGATCAGTCGTACCGGGCGAAATTGTGATCGTTGCCAACGGCGAGGTGCGGTCACTCACCCCGTTTCCCCCGCGCAGCCCGCGCCCGTGCATTTTCGAGCATGTCTATTTCTCGCGCCCTGATTCAATCGTTGACGGATCAAGCGTGTATAGCGTGCGCAAGGCGATCGGCGCGCAACTGGCCATCGAAAGCCCAGTTGAGGCTGATATCGTCATTCCCGTGCCTGATAGCGGAACGCCCGCTGCGATTGGTTATGCACAAGCATCGGGCATTCCGTTTGAACTGGGGATTATCCGGTCGCATTATGTTGGCCGCACCTTCATTCAGCCGTCAGACGGCGTGCGGCATTTGGGCGTCAAATTAAAGCATAACGCCAACCGCGCGCTTATCGCGGGACAGCGTGTTGTTCTGATCGACGATAGTATCGTGCGCGGCACGACGAGCCTCAAGATCGTGCAAATGATGCGCGATGCCGGGGCAAGCGAAGTTCATATGCGGATCGCGAGCCCACCGACACGGCACAGCTGCTTTTACGGTGTAGACACGCCCGAACGCACAAAACTGCTCGCCGCGATGCATAATCTGGCTGAAATGCGCGATTTTATTCATGCCGACAGCCTCGCCTTTGTCTCGATCAACGGCATGTACAAGGCGCTGGGTGAAACCAATCGGACGGCGGCCACACCGCAATATTGCGACGCCTGCTTCACCGGTGACTATCCGACCCGGCTTACCGATCAGGACGATATCGCGCCAGAAAGCCAATTGGCCTTGCTCGCCGAACGGGTGATGTGATGGATCGATCGCTAGCGGGAAAAACGGCACTGGTGACAGGAGCCTCGCGGGGAATCGGAGCCGCCACTGCTCAAATTCTGGCAGCGGCAGGCGCGCATGTGATCATGACCGCGCGGACGGCAAAGGATCTTGAAGCGGTCGAAGATCTTATTCACGCAGCGGGCGGCACCGCGACAATAGCGCCACTTGATCTAACCCAGAACGACAGCATTGCTCGGCTTGCCGAGGCGATTGCGGGGCGGTGGCCTGCGCTTGATATTCTGATCTTAAACGCTGCCATGCTAGGCTCACTTGGGCCCGTTCCCCATATTGATCCCAAGGAATTGGCGGCTTTGCTCACGCTCAATGTCAGTGCGCAGCAGGGGTTGCTGGCTGCATTTGATCCGTTGTTGCGTAAAAGCGGCAGCGGCATGGTCATTGGTTTGACGAGCAGCGTTGGATCAGTGCCGCGCGCTTATTGGGGCGGCTACGGTGCCAGCAAAGCGGCGTTCGAAATGCTACTCGGTGCCTATGCGCACGAAAATCAGGCAGCGGGGCGTGTCAAAGTGGCCATCATCGATCCCGGTGCCACCCGCACAGCGATGCGTGCACGCGCTTATCCCGGCGAAGATCCCGCTACACTGAAAGGCCCCGAAGTCGTGGCCGAGAGGATAAAAGCGCTTATCATTCAAGGCTTTGAAACGGGTCACCGCGAGCGCATTAACTAATCTTCGCAAGCCCTTGGTCATAATTCCTCGGTATTTCTGCATCATCGTTAACGCAGGAGCGCATACATGACCCTGACGACGGAACAATATATACCCTATTCCACCGCCGCCGCCGAAGACCGTTGTGTACCGCGTATCACCCTCACCATCCCGGCCATGTTGCGCCAATCATGTGCCAATAGCTTTGCTGTCACCATAAGTGACATTTCGCTGGCTGGCTTTGCGTGCGATGCCGTCACGGGAATGCTGCCCAAAAACCGCTGTTGGCTCACATTGCCGGGGCTATCGGGTTTGGAAGCCGAAGTCATTTGGAACAGCGGTTCAGCCATTGGGTGCGCATTCCAC
>JBJXDU010000062.1:0-6681 GCA_046153565.1 Sphingomonadaceae bacterium | reverse complement strand
GGCGCGCCGTTCCACAAAATCGCGTCAGTTGGCGCAATATATAGCACATTCTTCGTAGGCAGAATTTCCGGCGGCGGTGGGCAATTTGGCGCGCAATCCTGCGGCAAATCGATCTTCACAGCGTGGGTTGGCGGCGGTAGCGTAATGATGAACATGATCAACAACACCAGCATCACATCGATGAGCGGGGTTGTGTTGATTTCCATCATCGGTTCGCTATCTGACGAACCTCCTGAGCTCATGGCCATGACTTAATCTCCAAATATCGTTGCGTGGCGGATCATCATCATGATCACGCGGTGATGATGGGCTCTGAAATGAAGCCTACCCGGATGAAGCCAGCGCTCTGCATGATCGACACGGCCCCGCCAATGCAGCGATAGGGTGTATTGCGATCACCGCGAATATGCACTTCGGGGAAGAGGTTCGGATCAGTGACGTTGGCGCCCAGCCGGTCTGCTTCATTCTTGAACTTCTTGGCAGCCAGATCAAGCAACTGGTTCGCACTCACTTTGGCATTGCCCCAATAGACACCGCATGTGCCATCGGACTCGCCGCGCACTGACAAAAGCACATTTTCAACCTTGGTGATCGTTGGCTGAAAGCGCACGTCAGGCACCTTCAGATCGATCTTGTCGATTGCCACGGGGATCGTGATCAAAAAGATGATCAGCAACACGAGCATCACGTCGACAAGCGGTGTCGTGTTGATATCCGACATCGGGGCGTCATCGCCACCTTCTCCGCCAACACTCATTGCCATTCTATATTCCTATCTGTCTTACGCTGCGAATGTCATACCAGAGGGGCGGGTCAGCAGCGGATGCCGCTGACCCACATCCGTTATGCCTTTGCGGGGGCTGGCTTTGCGGCTGCCTTGGCTGCGGCTGCGCGGACTTGCGGACGGATTTTGCCGCCTGACATCATGTCACCGTGCAGATCGTTGCAGAAAGTGCTCATCCGTTCAGCGATCAGCTTATTGCGGCGTTGCAGCCAGTTGTAGCCCATAACCGCAGGCACAGCCACGATCAGACCGAAGGCGGTCATATAAAGCGCTTCACCGACGGGACCTGCGATCGAGGCGATGTCGGCTTGACCGGTCGCAGCGATTTTAACCAGTGCGTTTGTAATCCCGATAACGGTACCGAGCAGACCAACGAACGGCGAAGTGGATCCAACCGTTGCCAGGAAGGCGAGGCCGCCACCAAGCTTTGCATTGACCGAATCCTGGCTGCGACGAAGCGATGTGTGCATCCACTCATGCGAATCAAGATCGTCGGTGAACTGGCCATGTTCGGCCTGTGCCTTCAAGCCATCGTCGACAAGCTGACGGAACGCTGTGTCCTTATCGAACTTGTTCGCACCTTCGCGCAGCGTCGGGGCTGACCAGAATGCTCGCATGCCTTCGGTCGATTGCTTGAGCACCTTGCTTTGATCAAACAGCTTGGTGAACAAAATATACCACGACACAGCCGACATGATGACGAGAATGCCAGCAATCGTCCAGGTCACGGGTCCGCCTTCGCGCAATGCCTGAACCGGCCCGAATGATGTTTTTGCAGCCTCGGTCGACGCTGCAGCGAGAATCATCAGATTGAACATATTCACTTCCCTCTTGTAAATTCGTGTGTGTTTAAAACGGTTTAGGTTGGCACCATGCCTATTGTGGCAATCGCCAGGTTACGCGTTGGGTCTTCGTCTGGGTAATCGGATTGCCTGACGAATCGATGGCCGGTTTGAACCGGAATCGCCGGATGATCAGCTTGCACGTTTCGGCATCAAGCGTCGGGCTTGCCCCTGACGCGTTGCAGGCCGTCACTTTGCCGTCTGTGCCAATGGTGAAGGTCGCGGCCGACGTGCCCGCCTCTTCATTGCGGATCGACGATGGCGGATAATCCTCATCCGAAATCGAACCACCTTTTTGTACCGCAGGCGTCGCCAACTTTGGCGGCGGTGGCGGCGGTGGCGGCGGCGGTGGCGCGGAAGGTGGCGGCGGCGGCGGCGGCGGCGGCGCGGGGGGCGCTGACGGCGTGATCGTCACCTGCTGCGTGTTGGTTGAAATCACCGGCGTCACGTTCACCGGAGGCGGTGCAGTGACCTTTGGCGGCGGCGGGATGTCCAGCTTCTCTGGCGGTGGCGGCGGCTTTTCAGGCTCTTCAATCTTTTCTTCTTGAACGTCGAAGGTTTTCAAATCTTCGAACACCTGTTTGGCCGCATCATAAGCCAAGCCGGTAGCAAGAGCATAGCCGACACCGATGTGGAGCAATGCCACCACGCCGATGGCGATCATCCTGCCGGAGCTCATTTCCTGTTGATCAGCATAGGCCATTTAAAAACGACTCTCCCTCTTCATACGCTTAAGAAGGCTGGCATAACTGCTCCCGCTTGGCAACCGCCTTGCGCTCCCAGTCTTTCCATCCCCCAAACCCCACCATGATTTGCTAGACCGGGTTACAGCATATCATCTATCGCCGAGTCTTAGTCGACGCAATTCCTTTTCCACAAGTTTCGTAACGAGCGTAAGATGCGTCTATGACAAACATGGTCTGGAAGCTAAGGAGGATCACATGCAATCCTATTTTCGGGGCTTATTGCTCACGCTCATGTGCATGGCAAACCCTGCATTTGCCCAGAAAAACACTGTTGTAACAGCGCGTTCGGCATTGACTTATGCTGACGTCGCCGACCTCGCTACGGGGGCACCCATCACGCTCGAAGCGCGCATCCGCAAGGCAACAAAAATCACCGGGCCAGCCGCTGTTGGCGTTTTGTTAACACATCAGCGTTTCCTGATTGAGGCTGATGTGACCGCACTGATTCGCGGACCGGGCACGCTCCCGCCCCGGATCAATTATCTTTTCGATGCCCCTCGCGACGCGAAAGGCAAGCTGCCAAAGCTTGTCAAAATGCCAGTGATTCTATTTGCCGACGCCGTCCGCGGTCGATCAAACCAAGTACAATTGAGTGCGCCCGATGCGCAAATTGCGGCCACCCCCCAAGATTCGCAGCGCATCAGATCGATTCTGAGTGCCGCCACCGCACCTGATTCGCCGCCGACCATCGTTGGCGTTGGCAATGCCTTCCACGTCACGGGCACGTTGCAGGGCGAGGGCGAAACTCAAATCTTCCTGCAAAGCGATGATGGTCGGCCCCTATCCTTCACTATCGTGCGCAGTTCGGGCAGCGCGCCGTCATGGTCAGTGTCAATCGGCGAAATCGTCGATTCTGCCGCGCCACAACCTGCGCCCGATACGTTCCTCTGGTATCGGCTCGCCTGTTTCGTGCCGGCAAACCTGCCCAGTGCAAGTGTTGCCGATGCCAGTGCTGAAGATGCCCGTATTATTGCGGAAGATTATCGGTTGGTGGTAGCGGGTTTGGGCGTCTGCCAGCGGGCGCGGCTCACTCGCCCATAAACACAAAGTCGCGCGCAAAGCTCTTTAGGTTTGCGCCGCCGTCAACGAAGATAATCTGCCCCGTCGTCGCCTGTGCCTGGGCAAGCCACAGCACAGCGTCGGCGATATCATCGGGATCGGGCAGCAGCGCGAGCGGCATGGCCGCCTCTAGCGCGGCCATTTGCGCGGGCCGGTAATCAGGCGTCGGCAGCGTCAACCCCGGAGCCACGCCGTTGACCCGCACCTGCGGGGCCAACGCGCGCGCCAGCGTTTCGGTCGCTGCTGCCAATGCCTGCTTGGATAATGTATAGCTTAATTGATCGCCGTTCGGTTGCCGAATGCGCTGATCAAGGATGTTCACAACCGACGCCGTGCCCCGTTCACCAACGAGCGCCGCCAGCGCGCAGCTGAGCATGACGGGGGCGGCAACATTGACTGCGTGGTGAACCGCCAAAGCTTCGGGCGTGACTGTCGCGGGATCATCCCACACAAAACGCGACGCATTGTTGACGATCAGGTCAGGATAGCGCCCAAAGCGCGCATGGACGCGCGGCAGCAGCTGATTAACGGCGTCCCCCTCGCTCAAATCTGCCGAGAAACCGTGCCAGCGCGTCTGGCTGGCATGGAGGGCAATTGCCAAGTCGGCGTCGGGTTCGGCGTCGCTGCGGCTATGCAGCGCCAGTGCCCACCCTTCGCGCGCAAGTCGCGCTGCAATCACTGCGCCAATGCGATGAAAACCGGCTGTGACCAGCGCGAGCTTCATGCGCGTGCCGTCACCGGCGGTGCCGCCGCAAGGTGACGCCAATCGATTCGCCTGCCTCGGCAATGGCAAGCTTAACGATGCGCACCTCAACACTTTGCACACGCTTATCCTGCACAAACAGTGTTTCGGCAATATGATCGGCGACGGCTTCGATCAAAACGAAATGGACACCGGTGGGCAATGCACTCGTCATCGCCTGTTTGATATCCATATAGTTTTTTGACGCGCTTAGCGGCGTATCAATCTCAAAATGCGCTGGGCAATCAAGCGTGACCTTTACCGAAATGCGCAGCGGCTGGGGCAAATGGGTTTCTTCGGAATAGATTCCGGTGAGGACGGGAACTTCGAGGTCAAGCACCTCAAGCGTGAGACAATCATTCATCGCGCGGCGCATAATGACTTTTTTTTTGAATGCATATCGCTAAAGCGCGCTTCCTTCTTTGAAAGCGCATTCTCTCTTGATCCAGATTGTTCCCCTCTCGCGCATCGACGCTGCTGCGGTCGAAGCATTGCTTGACGAAGCCTTTGGCGCTGACCGCAAAGCGCGCACTGCCTATCAGATGCGCCTAGGCACGACCGCGATTGCGCCGCTCAGTTTCGCAGCGCGTGATGACGCCGGTCGGCTGGTTGGCACGCTGCAGAGCTGGCCAGTCAAACTGGTGCGCGAGGAAGGCGGCTTTGACGCATTGACGCTCGTCGGTCCGGTGGCGGTTTTGCCCGATCTTCAACGCGGCGGCATCGGTCGCTCGCTTATGGCCGCTTTGATCGACGCGGCTGACCGCCATGGCCATGACGGACTGATGATGATTGGTGATCCTGAATATTATGGCCGCTTCTTTGGCTTTAGCGCGGAGGCAACGGGCGGCTGGACCGTGCCCGGCCCGGTTGAGCGCCACCGCTTGCTCGCGCGGATCACGCGTCCGGGCGGAGTTGCGGCGGTTGGGACGATCGAGCCCAATCCATAGGGCTTGCATGACGCGGGTGAGCGCATATGGATGATCTATGGCCATTGACCTCGCCTCGCTCTCGCTGACTGACATTGCCAAAGCCGTGGCGGAGAATCGCTTGCCTCCCGTCGCGAGCTGGAATCCGGCGCACTGCGGCGATAGCGAGATGCGGATTGCCGCCGACGGCACCTGGTTTCACCAAGGATCGCCAATCGGCCGCGCCGCTATGGTCAAACTCTTTGCGTCAATCCTGCGCCGCGAGGCCGATGGCAGCTATGTGCTCGTCACTCCGGCTGAAAAGCTTGATATCATTGTTGAGGATGCGCCCTTCATCGCGGTCGAGCTGCGGAGCGAGGGCATGGGGCAGGCACGCAGCCTCGCATTCAGGCTTAATACCGATGATCTGGTGATTGCGGGCCCCGATCATCCGATCCGCTTTGCCGAAGTGGACGGTGCGCCGCGCCCCTATGTCATGGTGCGCGCAGGCATGGAGGCGTTGATCACGCGCAATGTCTATTATGAACTGGTCAATCTCGCGCTTGATGAAGGCGCTGATCCGCCCGGCCTGTGGAGCGACGGCGCTTTTTTCGTGGTGGCGCCCGCCTGATGCTGGAGGCAAAGTTGCGCGATGGGCTGCGGCGCGGCAGCGATAGCATGCTGAGCGGCGATTATGGCATTGACCTTGCGGCCAATGCGCCGAGCGTGCCCGCCGCTGTGCTGATCGCGATCACAGACCGGCCCGCGCCCGGCCTGATCCTGACCAAACGGCCAGATACAATGCGCCGTCACGCCGGGCAAGTCGCCTTCCCTGGCGGGCGCGTCGATGCAGGTGACAAGGATCATATTGCCGCCGCCTTGCGCGAGGCCGAAGAGGAAATTGCGCTCCCGCCCGGGCTTGTGCGCATCATTGGCAGCACCGCGTCTTACCGCACCGGAACCGGCTATGCGATTACGCCCGTCATTGGCCTGATCCCCCCCGATTTGCCGCTGGTCGCCAATGCCGCCGAGGTTGAAGCGATTTTTGAAGTACCGCTCGCCTTCGTGCTCGATCCTGCCAACCGCACCGAGCGCGTGGCACAGTGGCAAGGGGCGGAGCGGCGCTTTTATGAACTCAGCTGGGGCGGCTACCGCATCTGGGGCGCGACGGCGGGGATGTTGGTCAACCTTGAAAAGATTTTGTCATGGTGACGATCATCGATCCGCCCTGGCAAAAGATCACTGGTCTGCGCCTTATTGGCCATGCTCTGGGCAACGAAACTGTGCGGATTGTGGGCGGTGCGGTGCGCGATACGCTCGCAGGGCAAGGTGCGGCTGATATCGATCTTGCCACAAGCCAC
Source organism: Sphingomonadaceae bacterium (assembly GCA_046153565.1). Classification (GTDB taxonomy): domain Bacteria; phylum Pseudomonadota; class Alphaproteobacteria; order Sphingomonadales; family Sphingomonadaceae; genus Aquisediminimonas. The sequence continues at coordinate 242 of JBJXDU010000062.1, read as the reverse complement.
CCGCCCGATATCGTCACCGCGCGACTCAGCAACGCTGGTATCAAGGTTATCCCAACCGGCCTTGCCCACGGCACGGTGACCGCGATGCTATCCACTGGCCCCGTCGAGATTACCACTTTGCGCCGTGATGTCTCAACCGATGGCCGCCATGCGACCGTCGCCTTCACCGATGACTGGCGCGAAGATGCGGCGCGGCGCGATTTCACGATCAACGCGCTCTATGCTGATTTGACGACGGGCGA
>JBJXDU010000061.1:0-6296 GCA_046153565.1 Sphingomonadaceae bacterium | reverse complement strand
GGTGTGTGACCATTGTCCAACAAATGACCGGTTGAATGTCTGGTAGTGCCAATGCATGTAAAGACCTACGCAACGAAGGGAGAATGCTGCATGAAGCCTGCAATCAGATTGTTGCCTCTATTGGTCGTGCTGACCAGCTGCGACGGTAGGCCCGACCAGTGGGACGCATTTGTCTATCCTAATGCAACAGACCTTACTGTTAACGAGACCATTCGGGGCTTCAAAACATTTGAGCTATGTCAACAGGCCGCGATTGATCGGCTGAGAGCATCAAATCGCGCTGACCAAGGTGATTATGAATGTGGATACAAATGCGAGCCGCACGGCCCATATGGCGGCAATCTTTGTGCGGAAACTCGCAAGTAATGCCCGGCAAGGAATACCCCTATCGGGGAGCCTTTATGGTAACAAGCGCCCAAATTCCTAAAATACTATTATTTTTCAATAGATAATGGCGGAGAGATAGGGATTCGAACCCTAGGTACCCTCACGGGCACGCCGCATTTCGAGTGCGGTGCTTTCGACCACTCAGCCATCTCTCCGCTGATCGGGCAATCTGCGCCTCTGCGCCCGATTGATCGAAGGCGGGCCGATAGCGCGCTTGTCATTAAGTTGCAACGCACTAAATAAGGAAGCTATGACTCACTTGTTCCCTGGCAGCGGCCAATCGCGCCTTCCCGATGCTCCCCCCGTCTCGCATGCTCGTTTTGGCATTGGTGATGTGGTGCGCCACCGGATATTCGAGTTTCGCGGCGTCATATTCGATGTCGATCCAATCTTTGCCAACAGCGAAGAATGGTATGACGCGATCCCCGAAGATATCCGCCCGCGCCGCGATCAACCTTTTTATCACCTGCTCGCCGAAAATGCCGAGAACAGCTATATTGCCTATGTCAGCCAGCAGAATCTGATCCCCGATCAAGACGAAGGCCCCGTTGATCACCCGGCCATTTCGGGCATGTTCGATGGATTTGAAGGCGGGCGCTATACACTGAAGCGCGAACACCGGCACTAAACTTGCTTGCGTTCGCTTACTGAACCGTCACGTCAAAGGTTAAGGCTATCGTGCCGGCATTCGCAATCGTGGCGATTGAGGCAGCGAGTGCGCCGCTGGCAAAGCTTGCGCCAACCGGATCCGATTCATCAGCGCCAACATTATCATCATCTTCAACCGTCGCCGCATTGGCACAATTCGTGCCCGATCGCATCGATCCCGCAATGAAGGTCGTTTGTGGAGGCAAGATATCGGCAATGCCAACGCCCGACGCCGCAAGCGGGCCATTATTGGTGATCATCACGCAGTAACGCACCGTTGCGCCGGGAATCGCCTTGGCGTTGGCGGCTGTGTTGACAAAATCATTTACGGCAAAGCTCGTTTTCACAACGCTAAGTGCTGCGGTTTGGACGTTGAAAAGAATCTCGTCGATGTTCCAGAAATTTGCCTGCGTCTCGGCAGCACTGCCCGTGCCTGGCCCCCGGATCAGGCCATTTTGGGCAGCGATTGTGCTTGTCGTCGCATCTCGCGCGAAGACGCGTATTGTCCACCCCGTGCCGTTCGTCGCGGTGAGCGGAACCGTTGGCGCAGGCTGGGCGGGCACACTGCCATTGTTGCTCCAGATGGCGTCGCCCGCAATCGCATCGCCGTGCGTGCCATCATTGTAGAGCAGGAACGGCCCTCCTGGCACAAGCGCGCCTGCGCTATCGTAGATATTCGCAGTGACCGGCGTTGTTGCGCCAGTAGCGAGCGCGTCAACTTGCGCTGTAATGGGCAGAATTTGCCCTGGCGTTGCCGCTAAACCCGCAAGGGGCGTGGTGATATTGGTGCCAAACCCTTCTGGTGCTCCGAGCGTGCCGACCACCACCGACCATTCGACATCGTCAATCATGAACCAGCTTCGGTACGTCGTGACTTGAGTTGACGTGATGGTCAGCGTCACTGTCTGTCCGGCCAAAGTCGCCAGCGAAACTGAGCGGTTCCACCACGGTTCAGCTCCCGGCAAAACTGTCAGCCCCTGAGTATGCGCACCCGTTGTCGTCGTGTCAAAGCCGTTGTAAAACGTATATCCTGGAGCTGTCGCCGACCGCACTCCCGTACCAAAATTGGGGCTGAAAGGAGCGGTTCCATATGGCACGGCGGGACCGACAACGTTAATAGTCGTCGCGCCTGCGGTCAGATTGACCGTTAGCGTATCAAAGCCCGAACTATCCCACCCTTGCGCCTTCCACCGGATTGCAAAATTGCCTGGATTGGTCGCTGGCACTTGGAACGTTCGCGTGATTGTTCGCGTATTATTGGCGGCTTCATTCGCTGTGCGGGCACCAATCAGATAGGAAAAATCCCCCGTATTGGCGTTGCCGTTGGTGTTTACAGGATTTGGGGTCGCGGTGCCGTTGCTTGTCACCGATACTGTCTCGTTCGGCCTAACTTGCGCATCAAGCGAAGCAAGGCCTGTCGGCGCGTTCCAGCTTATCGGCTGCGCTGTGCCGGTTGCGCCGCGTTCAAAATTGCCATTGATCGGCGCTTGCGGGTTTACAGGCTTCGCACCGTTCTGCGCCACGTCAAAATAGAGATAATAAGTCGCAGGACCCGCATCCTCTGCGATGAACCGCACTTCGCCTCTTGCATTTCCCGCCGTATCGCTCGCACCACCGAACAGGCTGTCGGTAAATTCCTGCGTCGTCGCGAGCGTGCCGGTGGAACGGACGACTCGCGGGCTGTTGACATCAAACGTGCCGCTGACGCCCATTTGAGCAAGCAGCGCAGCGAAATCGACATCGAACCGGATCGTCGAATTGACACTGGTGCCTGCCGGGATCGTGATAGGAACGCGGTAATGCCAATCAGGATTCGTCGATACCGCATTCTGATCATACCATGTCGGAGTTCGCAAATCAGCAAAGGCCGGCTGGCAGATAATAGTCAACGATAAGGCGATAGTATATGTCGCTCGCCAAATCGGCCTAACACCTCTGCGCCAGATCATACTCATACCCTTCAGAGGCGCCTTACTGCGGGACCATAGAGCGGATTACTCGATCAAACTACGCAGATAGACGTCGACGAACTATCCTTAACCGTTCGTGTATGACAGACAGAGATTAACATACCCTTAGTGTGGGATCGAGGATAAGCGGTGCCAAAATGGCGACATAAAATGAGCCAACGATGAGCATTGTTGACGGTTGACAAGCTGTAAGGTGCCCCCTAATTGGCGTTCCTTCCGCGCAGGGGTATGCCTTGCGAACCTTTTTGCGCGGGGTAAGCTTTTGAAGAAGAGATTAAGACCATGTTCGCAGTCGTGCGCACGGGCGGCAAGCAGTATCGCGTTGCCGCTGGAGATAAGATTGTTATTGAAAAGATCGACGGTGCCGCCGGCGATACGATTGCGCTGAGCGACGTCTTGATGGCGGGCGATGGTGGTGAGCTGGTCTCTTCAACCGGCCTTACCGTTTCGGCCGAAATTGTTGCGCAGGCGAAGGCCGATAAGGTCATCATCTTCAAGAAAAAGCGTCGTCATAACTATCGCCGCAAAAACGGCCATCGCCAACAGCATACGATCCTCAAGATCCTTGCCGTGGGCGCTGCCGAAACCAAAGCGGCCCCCAAAAAGGCGAAAGCGGCCAAGCCCGCTGAAACCGAAGCCGCAGCTGAATAAGGAGCACATACCATGGCACATAAAAAGGCAGGTGGTTCGTCACGCAACGGTCGCGATTCGATTGGGCGTCGGCTGGGCGTCAAGAAATTTGGCGGCGAAGTGGCGATTCCCGGCAATATTCTCGTGCGCCAACGCGGCACCAAATTCTATCCGGGCCGCAATGTCGGTATTGGCACCGATCATACATTGTTTGCTACCGTCGAAGGCCGCGTGACCTTCCACAGCGGCAAGCTTGGCCGAACCTATTGCTCGGTCGATCCGGTCGCGATGGCGGCTGAATAATCAGGTGACTTTTTGCACGGGTCACCTCTGGGGTGGCCCGAAAGCTTGGCAAGCCAAGCTGTTTTGAGGGAGACGGGCTACCCCGGCTCCCTTATTTTTTGGGCATTTCACCTCTCCCTCATCGCACTGTCACTGCGCCGTCACTAGGACGGTTTAGCGGGGCATCAACGAAGGAGAGAGAGATGTTTGCGCGGACACAAAGACTGTTGCTCCGGCCCGGCTGGATCGAAGACGCTCCGGACCTTGCCAAAGCGGTGGCGCATGAGGATGTCGCGTTCAAGTTGGCACGCCTCCCTTGGCCCTATACAATTGCCGATGCGCAGTGGTTCCTCGGGCTTGATCGTAGTGCCGCTGATGTGAACTTCCTGATCTTCCTGCGCACGCAGGCTGAGCCCGAACTGATCGGCGGCATCGGCATCCATGATGATGAAGATGGCCAGAGCGAAATCGGCTATTGGATCGCGCCCGCGCATTGGGGTCATGGCTATGCCACCGAAGCGGGCCAGGCGGTAATCGATATTGCGCGCAACGGCCTGCGCTTACCTCGTTTAGTCTCGGGCCATTTCGTCGACAATCCGGCATCTGGCGCAGTGCTCCGTAAACTCGGTTTCCGTCCGACGGGCAAAATCGTCAACCGGCTGAGCCTCGCGCGCGGGCATGAGGTGCCTTGCCTGTTGTATGAGCAGGAATGGGGCGGCGAAGACGGTGATACCGGCTGTGCGATGGCGGCCTGACGGGGCGATTGCCTGCCCCTTTTTGGCAACTTCCCCCGTCGGCAAAACCGCGCTACACCATTGACGATCTAGTCGTGCCCCATCCACTTGCCCGCCCGGGAGTCCGCCCTATGACCATCTTGATCGCCGAAGCCGATATCATCGAAAGCGTTGCCGACGCACTTCAGTTCATTTCTTACTATCACCCGATGGATTATATCCGCGCGCTCGGCGTGGCTTATGAGGCGGAGCAAGGGCCAGCGGCCAAGGATGCGATTGCGCAAATCCTGACCAATAGCCGGATGTGCGCCGAAGGGCATCGACCGATTTGTCAGGATACCGGCATCGTCACGGTCTTCGTCAAATGGGGACAAGGTTGCCTGCTCGATTCGCCGCGCAGCCTTCAAGAAGTGGTCGATGATGGCGTCCGCAAGGCCTATCTCAACCCCGAAAACAAGCTCCGCGCGTCCATCCTGGCTGATCCCGCATTCACACGAGTGAACACACGCGATAACACGCCTTGTGTGCTCAACGTCGAAATGGTGCCGGGCAACAGAATCGATTTTCAGGTTGCGGCGAAGGGCGGCGGATCTGAGAATAAGAGCAAGTTCAAGATGCTCAATCCATCGGATAACATTGTCGATTGGGTACTCGAAATGCTCCCCCAAATGGGTGCAGGCTGGTGTCCACCGGGGATGCTGGGCATCGGAATCGGCGGCACGGCTGAAAAAGCGATGATCATGGCCAAGGAATCGCTGATGGGCGATATCGATATGGCACAACTGAAGGCGCGCGGGCCGCAGAGCGATATTGAGAAACTGCGCATCGAGATTTTTGACAAGGTCAATGCGCTCGGCATCGGCGCGCAGGGGCTGGGGGGCCTCTCGACCATACTCGACGTCAAGATATTCGATTATCCAACGCACGCCGCGTCAAAGCCCGTCGCGATGATCCCTAATTGCGCCGCGACGCGCCACGCCCATTTCGTGCTTGATGGCAGCGGCCCCGCCTATCTCGAACCGCCTAAGCTCAGCGAGTGGCCCGATGTCCACTGGGCCCCCGATAAGACCGCGATCCATGTTGATCTCGACACGCTGACCCCCGAAATCGTCCAGAGCTGGAAAGCCGGGGATCGCTTGCTGTTGAACGGTAAGATGCTCACTGGGCGCGATGCCGCGCATAAGAAGATTCAGGGGATGCTTGAACGCGGCGAGGCATTACCGGTGAGCTTCAAAGACCGCGTCATCTATTATGTCGGCCCGGTTGATCCCGTGGCGGGCGAAGTCGTGGGGCCAGCGGGGCCAACCACGGCGACTCGCATGGATAAATTCAGCGACATGATGCTCGACCTTGGCCTGCTCGCGAGCGTGGGTAAGGCCGAACGCGGCCCGGCGGCGACCAAGAGCATCGCAGGGCATAAGTCCGCCTATCTGATGGCTGTCGGCGGTGCCGCCTATCTCGTCGCGCGCGCGATCAAGGCGAGTGAAGTGGTCGGCTTTCCCGAACTCGGCATGGAGGCGATCTACGAATTCACCGTGCAGGACATGCCCGTAACTGTCGCGGTCGATAGTGAGGGCGAGAATGTCCACACCGCAGCGCCTTTGGTGTGGAAGGAGAAGATTGCGCGGGAAAAGTTGTTGGTGGG
>JBJXDU010000060.1:0-43210 GCA_046153565.1 Sphingomonadaceae bacterium | reverse complement strand
CCAGTTATCATGGCGTCTGGTGGTTCATGACGCCACCCCCCAAGACCTGCACCGCGCCCACCCCCGGCCACAACCGGGGCATCGCCTGAGCCTCTCGACTCAGGTCGCCTGCATCACTCATTTGGTTTGTTATGTCAAGAACAAAATAAGATCATGGTGATATTTGTCCTGCAAATGCCAGTTTTTGGTTCGCGCGGAGGCGCAGAGGGGAATGTGGCTAGCAGGCTATGGCTTGCGATGACCATTGGCTGTATCCAGCAGCAAACTCCGCGCCTCCGCGCGAACCAAAACCTCACTCTGGCCGCTGATGCGGAAGCATTGTTATTATCTCTCGCGAAGACGCTAAGAAGAAGGCACGGACGGTGACGCCCAACTCGCTTCGCATTTTCGCGTGAGGCCTTTTTTTACCCGAGATGATCCCGCCTAATAGACGGGCAAAGCATGTAATCGCGCGAAGCCGCCACAAATTTGGCGATCCGTTTTAGCCGCAATGCCCCACATCGACAGCGCCGCCGCCATGGGCCGCAGCACAGCGCCTTTTTCATAAAGGCCCGATAGGCCCAGCGCGAGCGGAATTCTTACCCAAAGCGATGCAGCGACAGCCATTGCATGCTGGGCGCTGACCGGCCTATATACCGTCTTATGCGCACGCATCAGGAGCAAGACCATGTCCGATACTGAAGACACCGCCGCCAATAATCAACCTGCCGGTTATGTTCCACCCGCCGTTTGGACGTGGGACAGCGCCAATGGCGGCCAGTTCGCCAATATTAACCGTCCCATTTCTGGCGCGACGCATGAAAAGCCGCTGCCGATGGGTGAGCATCCCATTCAGCTTTATTCGATGGGCACCCCCAACGGCGTGAAGGTGACGATCATGCTCGAAGAGCTGCTCGCGCTTGGCCATAGCGGCGCTGAATATGATGCATGGATGATCATGATCGGCGCAGGCGATCAATTCTCAAGCGGCTTTGTCGCGGTCAACCCTAATTCCAAAATTCCGGCGATGATGGATCATTCGGTCGATCCGCCGGTGCGTCTGTTTGAAAGTGGGTCGATGTTAATCTACCTTGCTGAAAAATTTGGCGAATTTCTGCCCACCGATACTAGCAAGCGCGCCGAAACGATCAATTGGCTGATGTGGCAGATGGGCTCCGCACCATATGTCGGCGGGGGGCTGGGCCATTTCTATGCCTATGCGCCGTTCAAAATGCAGTATCCGATTGACCGGTTTGCGATGGAAACCAAGCGGCAATTGCACGTGCTCGACACGCATTTGGCGCAGAATGAATTTATGGTCGGTAGCGATTATACGATTGCCGATATGGCGATATGGCCGTGGTACGGCGCGATCATGCGCGAAGCCTATAATGCGCAGGAATTTCTGTCAGTGCACGAATATACTCACGTTGACCGCTGGGTGACCCTTGTCGGTGCGCGCGAAGCCGTCAAGCGCGGGCGCATGGTCAATCGCCCGTTCGGCAAACCCGAAAGCCGCCTGCGCGAACGCCATAACGCCAGCGACTTTGATAATAACCGTGACGATATGGTCGAAGCGCGCGGCGGAGTTTTGCTGTAAATACTGTGGTCTAATCGGGTCACTGCGCCTGGCTCAGACGACGAGGCTGACCTCAATCGCATCCCCTTCGCCGATGCCTTCACGCTTGCGGACATCAGCCTTGAGCGGCAGCATATAGCCGCGCGTTTCCTTGTGCGGGAATAGCGACGTTTGCCATATTGTATCGCCCAGCGTCGCGCCGACCTTGATTGATCCCCAGCCACCGCCGCGCCCGCTCGCTGCCATACGGATCTGCTGAACGGCATCCGCGTCAATCGTCATGAAATGCCACGATCCCTTGGCGGGCGGCGCAGCGTGCCATACCCAGACCTGGCCGCGCGCAACGATGGGGGCTGCCGGATCATCATCGCCAATGATCATCATGATTTCGCGCATGTCCATGATCATCAAGCTGACACAGTGGCCCCGCACCGGCAAGAGCAGGCTTGCACCGCTCGTGGATTCGTCTTTAATGCAGCACAACCGTCAAGGGGAGCAGGATGACGACCGCCGTGCAAGAACAAGCCATCGATATCAAACGCGACCGCCTTGTCATCGTGGCATCATCGCTGGGCACGGTGTTCGAATGGTATGATTTCTTCGTCTACGGCATTTTGGCCGCTTTGCTTGGTAAGCTGTTCTTCCCATCGGATAACGCCACGGCGGCAACACTGGCAAGCCTTGCTACCTTTGGCGCGGGCTTTGGCGTGCGCCCGCTCGGCGCGCTGATCTTTGGCTATTTCGGCGATATGATCGGTCGGAAATATACGTTCCTAGTCACGATCACCTTGATGGGCGGCGCGACGGCGGCAATTGGCTTCCTGCCCACTTATGCCAGCGCTGGTATCCTGGCGCCGATCCTGCTTGTCGGCCTGCGCTTGCTCCAAGGCCTGGCACTTGGCGGTGAATATGGCGGGGCAGCGATTTATGTGGCTGAGCATGCTCCTACCAACAAGCGTGGACAATATACGAGCTTCATTCAAATGTCAGTCGCGGGCGGGTTTTTATTGAGCGTCGTGATCGTGCTCGCCACGCGCAACGCTATGACTCCGGCAGCGTTTGAAGCATGGGGGTGGCGTGTACCGTTCGCGATATCGCTGCTGATGCTCGCCGTCTCGCTTTATATTCGCCTCAAACTCTCCGAAAGCCCGGTGTTCAGTGCCATGAAGGCGGCGGGCACCACATCCAAAAATCCGATCATGGATAGCATCCGCGAGCCTGGCAATCTCGGCCGCGTGCTCGTCGCATTGTTTGGCGTCGCGGCGGGGCTCACGGTCGTGTTTTACACGTCGCAGTTCGGCACGCTCTATTTCCTGCAGGGCACGGCGCGGATTCCCGAGGCAGAGGCATTGCTTTATATGGCGGCGGGTTCGCTGATCGCCGCACCACTTTATGTGCTGTTCGGCGCGCTGTCTGACCGGGTGGGGCGCAAACGCATCCTGCTGGTTGGCTATGCCCTGACGGTGGTGTTGCTCTTCCCGCTGTTCCATATGATGGCTGACGGTGCCAACCCGGCGCTGGGGCGTGCGATGGTGGCGTCGCCGGTGTCGCTCTCACTCCCGCGCTGCGACTTTAGCCTGTTCGCGCCAAAACAAGTCAGCGAGTGTGGAAAGGCGCTGGCATTCCTTGCCAAGCGCGGCATCAGCTATTCAAAGCGCGAAGCTCCTGCCCTCGCCTTGCGCGTCGGCACCACCGAGGTAGCGGGCTTTGACGAAGCGGCTTATACCAAGGCGCTGACCGCCGCTGGCTATCCCGACAAAGCCGATGAGCGCGAAAAGGCCCCGTGGAAAATCATCCTCGCAGTGGCGATCATGATTGGCCTGTCGGCGATGACATACGGCCAAGTCGCGGCGATCCTTGTCGAAATGTTTCCCGCCAAAATCCGCTACACATCAATGTCAGTGCCCTATCATATCGGCACCGGATATTTTGGCGGCTTCCTGCCCTTCATCTCGCAATATATCGTGGTGAGCACCGGCGATGCCTTTGCCGGTTTATGGTATACAATTGCCGTTGTGGTGATGGCGTTTGTCGTTAGTCTGATATGGTTGCCTGAAACGACGGGCAAGCCGCTCGACTAGCCTGCACGCCTGCGGTAGCGACGCTGTCATGATGATATCCCCCTTGCGGCTCGCACTTGATGGCGATGCTTTGGTTAAGAACTGGCAATGGCTTGCGGGCAAGAGCGGTGCAGCCGCGTGCGGGGCGGCGGTGAAGGCCAATGGCTACGGCGTGGGTGCGCGCGGCGTCGTTGAGCGTTTGAGTGCCGCAGGTTGCCGGGATTTTTACGTGGCGACATGGGCAGAAGCCGCAGCCCTGATGCCGCTGCCCGTCGGCATGTCGCTCAGCGTGCTCCACGGGGTGCGGGCCGAGGATATGAACACCGCGCTCGCCTCACCCGCACGCCCGGTGCTTAGTTCAGCGGCGCAAGTGACGCGCTGGCGCGATGCGGGGGGAGGCCTATGCGATGTAATGGTTGATACGGGCATGAACCGGCTTGGCATATCGGCCCGCGACGTCGCCGACGGATTGCTTCACGGCCTGAACATCGACACGCTGATGAGTCACCTTGCCTGCGCCGACGACGATGGCGCGATGAATGCGCGCCAGTGCGCGGCCTTTGCCGCACTGCGTGGCCACACCAGTGCGCGCCGGATGAGCCTTGCCAATAGTGCGGGCATTTGCTTGGGGGCCGATTATGCCTTTGACCTGACCCGCCCCGGCCTCGCGCTCTACGGCGGCATCGCGCGCCGCGAAGCCGCGGGACATATTGTGCAGGTCGTCACCCCGCAAGCGCAAATCCTCCAGCGCCGCCGCATCGAGGCGGGGGAGAGCGTAGGGTATAACGCAACCTTCACGGCGTCTGAGCCGATGGAGATTGCAATCGTCAATCTGGGCTATGCCGATGGTTATCTGCGCCGATTTTCAGGGGTGGGCAGCGCGGGCACAGGCCGCTTCGCCGTCATCGGTCGCATCTCAATGGACCTGACCGCCGTCTGCGTCGACGCCGAGCCCGCCGCAAGCGAAGGCGACTGGCTCAGCCTCGATTATGATTTGCCACAGGCATCGGCAATATCAGGCCTGTCGCAATATGAATTGCTAACGGGGCTGGGCGCGCGGTTTGACCGGGTGTGGGTGTGAATTCTTATCGGCTGTCGAGCGCTACGCATTTTCCCACGGATTGAAGTCATCCTGCCGAATCCAGCGTGTTGCAATCCACTTTGTGCCGCTGACAACCGGAAGGCCTGCATGCTGCGATAGCGCGTCACGCGCACCAGTCTCGTCCACATTGTCAAACATGATGGCGTCACCAATTTTACCCTGAACCGTTACCCCGTTGGCCAGAAACTGAGTTGCTCCGCCGGTATATCCTTGGTTGAGATAGACAATGATGGTTTTTAAGCGTTGATTCAGGCTGTTTGTGATGAAATCAAAGTGAGGGCGATATTGCTCACCGGGTGCGTAATGAAGGATGGAAATTGGCTCACCCTGCTCAATGCGTGAGCCACTGATCTTCGCAAATCTTCGATTGATGGCCTGAATAACTAGGTCTTCGCGAGTCGGACCAATCACTGCTCCAGACGATGTTCGTACTGGATGGCGCATCAATTGCCCAGTTGACGGATCAAAGACAGTCGTTGGTTCCAGCAAGTCGCGCGCCGCCATCGCAAGATGAGCGCATTCGGCGGGGGTAAGTAAAGCAGGAAAAAGGGACACGATGGGCTTTTCACACAATCGTCGGCCCGGTGGATTATCAGGCGGATAGCCATCCTGATCTAGGCATATTGTGGTCAGCATTTGCATTTGGTGGTGCGCAAGTGGATTGGAAACTGCAGCCTCGATCAGCCGTTGGTAAGCAAGCCCCCAATCAGGCTTACCCCCTGATCCATTCGCAATCAGCGCAACTTCCATCATAGCCGCATCGGCATTGCCAAGTGAGGCGGCACGGCGGAGCAACGCGCGGGCTTCTGGTAGATTCCGAGGAACATTCGTCCCAATTAGATGCCAAAGAGCCAGACAAAAAAGCGCCTCATGATCGTTCGCCCTGATCCGTTCATTCATCAAGGCCAATGCGTCGCTAACTCTGCCCTGAGCCGCTAATACGTTCGCCTGATCAGTGATAGACGGCATAGTTCTAAACGCCTCACAAAAAAGGCGACCAACTAGGTTGATCGCCCCTTTGCTCGATTGTTGCTTGACTAGAACTTGGCTTTGAAACCAGCATAAAAGAAGCGTCCGCGGGCGTCGTAAATACCGCTTCCGCCGCCTGCACCGCTTAGTCCAAATGGTGGTAGCGTATTGAGCAGGTTGGTAACGCCGCCGCTCAATTCAAATTTCTTGTTGATATCAACCGCAAAGCGGATGTCATGATAAACCGTGGCCGGATAGAATTGAATTTCTGCATAGTCAGCATTTTCTGGCGGACGTCCCTGCAATGGGAAAACATCTTCATAAGTATTCAATAATTGCTTGCTAAGATAACGAAAGCCATAGCCGATTGACAAAGGCCCAGTTTCAAAATTGACATTCAAATTGAAAGCGTGTTCCGGATCACCGAGTTCAAACAAAGTACGATCTGCACGATTAGGATCAGACGCATCAATGAAATCATCATTCTGCAAAACATATGTGTATACTAGATCATAGCCAAATTTACCAATATTATCGATCTGATGGCTATATTTGAGATCAACGTCAAAACCGCGAACTTTCGTCTTTGAGAAATTGACAAGTACTTGCTGCAAGCTTCCTTCTATGATGCGATATGGATCCTCACCAGTCGTCGCAGTCGTTGCGCCATTGCGCGTGAACAATCCACAGAATGCGTTGTTGAGGGTAGCAAGATCATAACAATTGTTTGCAATCTGTTGAGCAGTCGGCGAATTAATCGTCGATTGCGCGGTGATGTCATAATAATCAACAGTTAACGACAGACCGGGAACGAATGAAGGTTGATAGACTCCCCCCAGTGTAATTGACCGGGATGTTTCGGCCCTGAGGTTTGGATTGCCCCCACTCAAAATTTCGAGCGATTGCAAATACACATAGTCATATGAAGCAGGAACACCTGCCGCGCGGCAATTTGCCGCCCGCGTGTTTGATCCCGTGGCGATATTTCTCGCTGAGCAGGGATCGACAAATCCCGGCGCGAAATTCTGGCTCTGCTGGGCGAAAAGCTCGCTTAAATTGGGTGCGCGGATGGCACGGGCATAACCGGCACGCAAACGCAAATCCTCAAAAGGTGAATATTGAATCTGTCCATTATAGGCGTAAACGGTTCCGGCGCTTGAGTTATAATCGGACACGCGACCGGCACCCGTCAGTGTCAGTTCTTTAAAAAATGGTACGTCCTTGAGAATGGGAATACGGATTTCACCAAAAGCCTCCTTCACCTCAAACGCTGGCGACGTGAATGTCGGCAGTGCGTTGTAGAAAGTGATTCCCTGCCGAATAATATCAGACGTTTGGAAGAAGTTAGTTTCACGCCGATATTCACCGCCAACCACAAACCCGACCGGGCCGCCGGGCAAGTTGAAGAAGCCGCTCGTATCGCCGTTCACGAAACCGCTGACGTCAAACTGAGTGATCTTCCCAATTGATGTGCCCGAGCTGACCAGATAATCGCGCGAAGCTTGCGATGATGCGCCTTCACCGAACGGATTATAGGGCACACAAGCGGCGACATCCGCCGCCAACAGCGATGTAGCAAAAGCATCGTCATTCGAGAATGGGAATATCTGCGCCGCAGCAGGATCAATCTGTGACCGGCAGACAATCTGATTATTGGCCGGATTGCGAACTGCGTCAATTGCCAGCAAAAAACGCTGCTGATTCAAATTGCCACCGATTTGCGTGGCTTCCTTGAACTCGCCATAGTTGGCGGAGATTTCATAGTTCCAATCATCGTTGAATGTGCCGCGCAGGCCGCCAACTATCCGGTAAGTTTCGCGCTTAGCAAATTCAGTCCGCGACCCAACATCCACAAGGTTTTGACGAAGTGTAATCCGCGTTGCTGCGGTTGCCGGTGCCAAACCTGCCAATGCACGAGCCGCCTGAAACGCCGCCTGCGCCTGCGTACTCAAGAAGGGATTGTCGAACCGTGGCCGTTCCCGCAAATCAACGCCGCCGCCAATGGTCGAACCTTGGAAGAAAGCAGGGCTGGCAATACGCTGCGAATCGGTCCGCGAATATTTGGCTTCGACAAAGACGTCAGCAGCTTCGGAAAATTCAAAGTGCCCGAGCAGGTTGGCTGTGTAGCGATCAAGCGTCGGAAACAAGGGCTGCGTCGCACGCTCACGGCCCGTACTGCCATTGCCACCAAGGAAATTGCCGTTTGGCGCCAAGCCTACCCGCGTCCCTGTTTGCGGAACCAGAGTTCCATCAGGCTGAAACAGATAGGTGCAGTTAAATGCAGCCGTCAAAGCTGCCGTTGTCGAAGCCGAACCCGGATTCAAATTGACCCGACCACAGGCACCAGACGGAGTCGCAATACTTATCAAACCGCCGATCGAAATCGTCGTGGACCGGAAATCGCGCAAGAAAATGCGATCTGGCACGCCATCTGACGACGAATCAACATCCTGATCAACAACAACGAATCCTTGCGGCGTATTCTGTTCCGGGCGGCTAGATCCAAATACCGGATTTTGCCGAGAATATTCTAAATCGACCGATACGTTGCCGCGGCCATCAGCAAAGTTCAATCCGCCTAGCGCGCTCAGTTCATAATTACCTGCATCACCGTAGGTGCTGACACCAGCCCTTCCCCGGAGTTCCAAGCCTTCAAAATTATCTTTGAGAATGAAATTCACGACGCCTGCAATGGCGTCCGAACCGTAGACTGCCGAACTACCCCCTGTCACGATATCGACCCGGTCGATAAGATCGGTAGGAAATGTGTTGACGTCCGGTGATACGCCATTGTTGAGAATATCGGATCCAACGTGGCGGCGACCATTGATGAGAACCAACGTCCTCTGTGTTCCGAGGCCACGAAGATCGAGCAGATTGAGCCCGGTGGTTCCCAAAAAGCGGGTGGAGTTTGACTGTGAAAACGTGCTGCGAAGTGAAGGCAGGTTGTTCAAAAAATCGCCTACGCTCACTTGTCCCGCAGCGCGGATGGCGTCACCCGAAACCGAGACGATGGGAATCGGCGATTCAAGATTGGGCTGCTTGATGCGCGATCCAGTCACCACGATCAGATCGGTCGACTTAGCCTCTTCATCAGCGGGGGGAGTTGCGGCATCCTGCGCGAAAGCCACTCCTGAGACACCAAAACAAACAGTAGAAGCCAGCGCACTGGCAGCTAAAAAACGTGAAATTTTCATTCTTGTCATCCCTAACAAGGCTCCTCCCACCGTCGGGGGGACGCGTATGGGACTAAGAACGAGAAATCGACCGACTTTGCAAGACCGCTTTGGCGTTAGTTCATCTGAAATTCATCTTTTCCAAATAGCTGTGACATTTGCGCAACATTAATGTGCGCCACGGTCATTTACGAACAAGAGTATCCGTGATGGTCAAGCCTGATCATCGTCGCTACGCTGCCGTCTTGACCAGATTTGTTGCACTGCACTATCGACAATGCTATGCGCAGGCTTTCGGGGTTGAGGGACGCGGCAATGGCTAAAGCACCAAAGGGATCGGGGACCGCAGAATCGCCGATCATCATTAAAAAATACGCCAATCGCAGGCTCTACAACACTGAAACATCAACCTATATCACGCTCGACAATCTTGCTGAAATGACGCGTGCGGGCCGTGAGTTCAAGGTCGTCGATGCGAAGACTGACGAAGATATCACGCATAATATCCTGACGCAGATCATCATGGACGAGGAAGCGCGCGGGCAAACGATGCTGCCGTCGGGCTTTTTGCGCCACCTTATTTCGCTGTACGGCAATTCGATGCAGGCGATGGTGCCAGGCTATCTTGAGGCATCAATGGATTCGTTTCGCCGGAATCAAGAACAGTTTCGGAGCGCGCTTGAGGGGGCGCTTGTCGGCGGGCCGCTTGCTGAAATTGCCAAGCAGAATATGGCGATCTTCCAAGCCGCGACCAGCGCGTTTCGTCCCGAGCCAAAGCCAGCGAGCAAGGATGATGAGATCGCTGAATTGAAGGCGCAACTCGCAGCGCTTCAAGCCAAGATGGATAAACTGGGCGATTAAGCCTTGCAGGCTTTGATGCGGGCGGGCGCGGGTGCCGACCCGCGCGCTTCATACATGGCGATGTAGCCGCCGGCGTCGGGCATGGTTTTGAAATCAACTTGGCTATATCCGACGGCTGCCAGCTCACAAGCGAGCAGCGCGGGCGGCGTGCCGTGTGATGCCGTGGGGCGATCCGCATCAACGATCACCACGCGCCCACCGCGCCGCAGCGCGGGCCGCAGCCGCCACAGAAATTCATACGGCGCCTCTATCTCATGATACATATGGATCAGCAACACGCGGTCAAAACTGTTTGCGGGCAATTTGGGATCAGCGGGCAAGCCCAGTTTGACGCTGACATTATCAAGCCGTTCGCGCGTTACGCGCTGTGCCAGCTCATCCCGGTAAGCAGGCACAATATCCTGCGCCAGAACGCGGCCCTGTGCACCCA
The DNA here is from genome assembly GCA_046153565.1 of Sphingomonadaceae bacterium. Classification (GTDB taxonomy): domain Bacteria; phylum Pseudomonadota; class Alphaproteobacteria; order Sphingomonadales; family Sphingomonadaceae; genus Aquisediminimonas. The sequence goes on along the minus strand of JBJXDU010000060.1, from coordinate 33,054 downwards.
CGCGTGCGGCCAGACGGATAGTATAATAGCCTTCACCCGCCCCAATATCGGCAACAGTCATGCCTGGCGCAATGCCCGCCAAATCCATCACCTTATCGGCTTCGCGGAGGCGGTCACGGTCTTCTTCGGTTGACCAGCGGCTTGAGACAATGTCGGCAACGGGGCGGCTAGCGGCAGGAAATTGGCTACTTGACGGTGCTGATGGCGATTGACCCGATTGCGCCTGACAGGCTGACGTCATCAGCAACAATCCAACCAAGCCGATCCTGATCATATCAATCCACATCCTCGACATCGACTTTTTCACCCGTCACCCGCTGTGACAAAGCAGCGGCCATGAATTGATCAATATCGCCGTCTAGCACATCACCGGGCGCGGTTGAAACAACGCCGGTGCGCAAATCCTTGACCATTTGATAGGGCTGCAAAACATAGGAACGGATTTGATGACCCCAGCCGATATCGGTCTTGCTGGCCGCGGTCGCATTGGCTTCGGCTTCGCGCCGTTGCAGTTCGGCCTCGTACAGCCGCGCGCGCAGCTGGTTCATCGCTTCGGCTTTATTCTTATGCTGTGATCTCTGATTCTGACATTGCACCACGATGTTGGTGGGCAAATGGGTGATACGCACCGCGCTGTCGGTCGTGTTGATATGCTGGCCGCCGGCACCACTGGCGCGGTATGTATCAATGCGCAGTTCGGCTTCGTTAATCTCGATATCGATATTATCGTCAACCACGGGATAGACCCAGACGCTGGCAAAGCTGGTATGCCGCCGCGCATTGCTGTCATAGGGGCTGATCCGCACCAGCCGGTGGACGCCGCTTTCGGTCTTGGCATAACCGTAAGCATTTTCACCCTTGAGCAACAATGTCGCCGATTTGATACCGGCTTGCTCCCCTGCATGATAGTCGATCAGTTCAACCTTCATGCCGCGCCGCTCGGCCCAGCGCGTGTACATGCGGTTGAGCATTGATGCCCAATCCTGGCTTTCAGTGCCACCGGCGCCTGCATTGACCTCGATATAGGTATCATTGCCATCGGCTTCACCGGCCAGCAGGGCCTGAACCTTGTCATGATCGGCACGTTTCGCAAGCGCGGCCAGCCCGGCAACGCCTTCGGCTTCCATTGCCTCGTCGCCTTCAGCCTCGGCCATTTCGATCAGCTCGACCGTGTCCGAAAGCTCGCTTTCAATCGCGCGTGTTGCCGAAATTGCTTCGTCAAGGCGGCGGCGCTCGCGCATTACATCCTGTGCGGCTTTGGCATTGTTCCAAAGCGCAGGATCTTCAACCATCGCGTTAAGCTCATCAAGCCGCCGGAGCGCTCGATCCCAATCGAGGAACCGGCGGAGCAGCGAAAGGGCAGCATTAATCTGGTCAACATTGGCTTGCGCTTCAGCGCGCATGGTCAGTCTCCGAAAATAAGGGAATAAAGCAGTGGCAGATGGATTAGTAAATCCCGCCTTGCCCTTGCAACACTTCGCTATCGCGTGAATCGGTTGATCTCGACGTAGTGCTGTCCGATGATTGCCGCCGGGGTGTCGATGCGGTTCCGCCCGCCGTCTTCTTCTTCACGAGCGGCAGTTCATCACGGCGGATCGACCGGCGCGGCTCACTTTCGGGTTTGAAGGCTTCCCAAATCGTGCCTGACTTGGGGTCGTTGCCGGGAAAGCCACCAAAGACCCGCTTACCCGACACACGGTCAATCCGGATCATCCGGATATTGGCAGGTGCCCGAAACGGAACCACGGGCATACCCTCCATGGCTTGCTTGGCAAAATCATAGAAAATCGGCACAGCGAGCGTACCGCCCTGCGCGTAGCTCCCCATTGGACGCGGCTTGTCATAGCCAAGATAAACGCCCGCAACCATGTCAGCCGATCCGCCGACAAACCAGACGTTGGTTGGTCCCGTCGTCGTGCCGGTCTTGCCAAAAATTGGCCGATTAAGCTTGAGCAGCGGCGTCGCCGTGCCGCGCTGGATCACGCCTTCCAACATATGTACGGTTTGGTAAGCCGACATTGCGTTCATCAACTGTTTGGTGCGCAGCGGCGGGCGCGGCATGGCTTGCCCTGTATATTCGGCTGCATTGCATTTGGGGCAGGGCCGACTATCCGAACGGAAACGCACTTTGCCATTACGGTCCTGCACGAAATCGATCAGCGTTGGTTTGACCTCACGGCCATTTTCGGCGAGCACCGAATAAGCGTTGACCATCTTCATGACCGTCGTTTCGCCAGCACCCAGCGCAATGGCGAGCACCGGCTGATAAGGGCGCTCGGGCGGACTGATGCCGACCGCACTGGCGAGTTTGACGACTTTGGGCATACCCGTCGTTGATGCTGCGCGCACGGTCATCAAATTGCGTGACTGTTCAAGCCCCCAGCGCATCGTATGCGGCCCCGATCCGCCGCCGCCGCCGAAATTGCGGAAACATTTGCGGCCAAGCTTTGCGGACTGATAGACACAGAATGATCCGTCGATGATGATGGTAGCGGGGGTCATCCCGCCATCAAGTGCGGCGGCATAGACAAAGGGTTTGAAGCTTGACCCGGGTTGCCGTTCCGCCTGCGTGGCGCGGTTGAACGATGCGATCCGCGAATCGAACCCGCCTTGCATCGCCAACACCTGACCTGTGTGCGGATTTTGGACAACCATGCCGCCCGAAATTTCAGGGATATTGCGCAGGACCCACACGCCGCTTTCAGCCTTCACCGCGATAACATCGCCGGGTTTGAGCCAGGCAAATGCGCTTTGCCCCGTCCCCTTTTTGGGTTGGGTCGCCGCCCAGGCTGGCATTGCGCCCACGGTTCCGTCGGTAAAGCCGATCCGCGCGACATTATCCTTTTTGGAAAGCACCATCGCCACGCGCCAGTCGGGATAGCCCGCGCCTAGATTAGCGGCGATGAGCGTTTGTCGCCATTTATCACTGACGGCAAGCGTCTTGATCGGCCCGCTCCACCCCTTGCCACGATCATAACGCATCAGGCCGTCACGCAGTGCCGATTCGGCATATTGCTGAATTACGGGGTTGAACGACGTCCGCACCCACAGACCGCCCGCATAGACACTGTACGGATTGCGCCCATTATCCTCGGTTTCGCCGAACTTGTCGATCAACTGGCGGCGGACTTCTTCGATGAAATAGCCGCCATTGACGTCTTCAATCTCTGACGTACGTGGCACCGTGACCAAAGGGGACGCTACCGCAGCATCATGATCGGCTTGCGATATGAAGCGGTTAGACAGCATCTGACCAAGCACCCAATTGCGCCGCCGCACCGCTTTGTCATAAAAACGTTCGGGCCGGTAATTGCTGGGCCCTTTGGGAAGCACGGCAAGATAGGCGACCTCTGGCAAGCTCAGTTCGGCCACATCTTTCGCGAAATAAGCGCGCGCAGCTGCTTGCACGCCAAAGGCGTTACGACCTAGCGCAATCTGGTTGAGATACAGCTCAAGGATTTGCTGCTTCGTCAACACATCCTCGATCCGGTAAGCCAGAATCGCCTCCCGAACCTTGCGCCGGTAGGAGGCTTCGTTGCCGAGCAGCAGATTTTTGGCAACTTGCTGCGTGATGGTGGAGGCGCCCCGCGGGCGTTTTGAATTGCCCAAATTGTCGACCATCGCCGAAACGATGCTGATATAATCAACGCCGCCATGTTCAAAAAATGTCTTATCCTCGGCGGATAGATAGGCCTGCACCAGTATTTTCGGAAATTCGTCGAACCGCAATTGCACGCGCCGTTCGCGGGCATAGCTATGGATTGGCGTGCCATCGAGGCTCCTAATCGTGGTTGGCAACGGCGGCTGATAGGTTTTGAGCTGATCAACCGACGGCAGGTCGCGCGCGAAGATCAGATAGATAAGTAGCCAGCCAAGCAATATGGCTGCCAACAGGTAAGTGCCCCAGCGGAACCACCGTTTTGCCCACGATTTTTGCAATGACGCCCGCCAGCCGCTGCTTTCGCGGCGCAAGCGGAGGGTAAGCGAATTACTGTCGACGTCTGCCATGGTGAGACGCGTCTAGCAGTTTTCCCCGCCATTGCCAGTCTTGGCTCGCGCCAAAATTCAGCGCGAGGCCAGCCTGCGCGCGAAAAAGATCTCAACCGCCTTGCGAATCCCCGATGCAATGCGGGTTTGGCCATCGGACGAAGCAATGCGCTCAACATCGGTTTCGTTGGTGACATAGCCAGCTTCAAACAGGATTGACGACATGTCGGGCGACTTTAGCACCGCCAAATCCGCCATCCGGTGGAAATCGGAGCGGAACGGCACCAGCCCATTGGCTTCCCGCTTGAGCAGTGTCGCAAATCCAGATGACGAATTCATCGTTTCACGCTGTGCCAGATCAACGAGGATAGATGCAATCTCACGATTTTCGCCGCCCAAATTGATACCGTTGATAATATCGGCCTTGTTTTCGCGGGTCGCGAGCAATTGCGCTTCGCGGTCGGATGCCTTTTCTGACAAAGTATAGATTGTGGCGCCGCTCGCATCGGTCGCAGGCGCGCTATCGGCGTGGATTGAAATGAACAAATCAGCCTTGATTCCGCGCGCTATCGCAGATCGTTCGCGCAGCACGAGGAAGCGGTCATCCTCACGCGTCAAGGCAACGCGGACGCGGCCCGAGGCGATCAGCTGATCACGCACTTTGTGCGCAATGGCGAGCGCAATATCTTTTTCACGCCGCCCGGTTTGCGGAGAAATCGCGCCGGGATCATGGCCGCCATGCCCAGCATCAATCACGACAAGCGGCCGCCCCGGTGCGCCGTAAATGCGCGGACGCGGCAGGCCTTTGGTGGGCGCACCCAGCGGAATCGTGACGCTATACGAACTGCGCGGTGGGGCTGCGCGATGCGTTTCGGGCGGCAAATAGGTTTTGCGGCTGCCAGGCACTGCGTTCGAAAAATCCGCAGGATCAACTGGATCAATCCCGAGCACAAGCGACCGGCCGTCGGCCGAAAAGGCGCCACTGCTAACGACGGCGGGCGAGGCGAGATCAAACACGATCCGTGTCGTCCCATTGGTATTCCGCGCTTGGCGAACTTGCGCCACCACCCCTGAAGGCTCGACCGGCGCCCCTGGATCAGCGCCGCCCACGTCAATCGCAATCCGGTCAGGCCCGGCGAGCATGAAGCTGCTTGCTTGTTCAACGACATCGTCAAAGCGCACGACGATCTGACGCTCGTCAACCGAGATACCGCTAACCCCGGCGGCATGGAGCGAAGCAGCGGGTGAAATCACCGCAGTCAAGAACAACGCGACTGACATAGGGCGGTAATGCCGCGAATGCGCGCGCGCCGTCCAGCAAAAAAAGGCGTTGGCCATGGTCAATTGGTTTCCCGGATATTTGCCATCATGATTGCCCGGGTAACGCGCCGTCCCTCAAATCAAGGTGTAACGAAAGGGTTAACAAGAATTTTCCCATATTGTCGGTTTTGGGGGAAGATTGACCCATCCCTGTTTTTGTTGCTGTTTGACGACAAGGGTGCTACCCCCCCAATTGCTTTGCGGTGCCATTCGCCGCAGAGTGTTCACAGATCGTCGTATGTCACGCGATCTTTCAGGTTGACGCTGCATGGTGCATTTACTCCCGCTCACTCGCACGGCGCCCATACGGGTGATGGCGAACGGCTTGGGAAGTGCGATGGCCCGATTGGCCACGCGTGCATACGCAGCAGAGGCACGTTCCGATACCACAACCGGGCTACCATCGCGCCGGGCCTTTGCCCTGCCGCGACAGCCCCTTTTTATTCGCGTTGCCGTCGCTGCCACAATCGGCGCGGTGCACGCACGGAGATATTTACATGACAATGCGTATGCTGATCGACGGCCGCCACCGGGAGGAAACCCGGGTGGCTGTCGTCAAAGGGAACAGGGTCGAAGAATTTGATTTCGAATCGGCCGAACACAAACAGATCAAGGGCAACATCTATCTCGCCAAGGTAACTAGGGTCGAACCATCATTGCAGGCAGCTTTCGTCGATTACGGCGGCAATCGGCATGGGTTCCTGGCGTTTAGCGAAATTCATCCCGATTATTATCAAATTCCCAAGGAAGATCGCGAAGCCCTGCTGCGCGAAGAGGCCGAACATGCCGCCGAAGAAGAGCGGCTTCGCGCGCGCGAAGACGAGGAAGACGAAGCACGCGGCGATGAAGCTGAACGCGACGATGATCGTGATGCCGCCGAGCCTAGCGACGATGATGATGCGCCCCCGCCCAGCGACACAGGCGCGGGTGACGACGGTGCCGCCGAAAATCTGCGCGCCAAGCGGATGAATCTGCGCCGCCGCTACAAAATTCAGGACGTGATTCACCGTCGGCAGGTTTTGCTGGTGCAAGTTGTTAAAGAAGAACGCGGCAATAAGGGCGCCGCACTCACCACCTATTTGAGCCTCGCCGGGCGCTACTGCGTCCTTATGCCCAACACGACGCATGGCGGCGGGATCAGTCGCAAGATATCGAACCTAGCCGACCGCAAGCGGCTCAAATCGATCATGGCCGAAATGGATTTGCCCAAGACGATGGGCTGCATCGTGCGCACCGCTGGCTTGCAGCGCACCAAGGTCGAAATTCGTCGTGACTTCGATTATCTCGCTCGCGTCTGGGACGGGATCCGTGAAACCACGCTCAAGTCAGCCGCGCCTGCCGAAATTCACGGCGATAGCGATCTGATCAAGCGTGCGATCCGCGATATCTATAATCGCGATATCGAAGAAGTGATTGTCGAAGGCGAAGACGGCTACCGCGCGGCGCGCGAATATATGAAGATGCTGATGCCGAGCCATGCACGGCGGGTGAAGCCCTATGCCGATCCCGTGCCACTGTTTCAGCGTTACGGCGTCGAAGATCAGTTGAACGCCATGTATCAGCCCATCGTGCAGCTAAAATCAGGCGGCTATCTGGTGATCAACCCGACCGAAGCGCTCGTATCGATCGACATCAATTCGGGGCGCTCGACGCGTGAACACGGGATTGAGCAGACGGCGGTCGGCACCAACCTTGAAGCTGCTCAGGAAATTGCGCGCCAATTGCGCTTACGCGATATGGCTGGCCTCGTCGTGATCGACTTTATTGACATGGAGCATAGCTCAAACGTCCGTAAGGTTGAAAAGGCAATGAAAACCGCGCTTGCGGATGATCGCGCGCGGATACAAGTGGGCCGGATCAGTTCGTTTGGCCTGATGGAAATGAGCCGCCAGCGGCAGCGCACCGGTGTGCTTGAAGCCTCAACGCGTACCTGCCCGCACTGCGAAGGTACGGGCCTAGTCCGCACAGCATCGTCAGCGGCCCTGTCGGCGCTACGTATGATCGAGGATGAAGCCGCGCGCGGCAATGGCAGCCGCCTCACCATGCGCGCGAGCCAGGAAGCGGCGATCTATTTGCTCAATCGCAAGCGCTTTGAGCTCGCTGAAATCGAAGAGCGATACGGCGTTGGCATCGAAATCCACCCCGATGGCGAAGCCGAAGGCGCGCGGATGAGCGTTGAGGCCAGCGGGCCGCCGCCGGCGTTCCGCCCTAAATTTGAGCCCATAGCAATCATCGAAGATGATGAAAGTGACTTGCCCGAAGAGGCCGAAGACGACGATATCGAGGAAGAAGCAGAAAGCCGGACCGAAGGGTCTGACGGCGAAACTGCCGAAGCCAAGCGCAAACGCTCTCGGCGGCGGCGCGGACGGCGCGGGCGTCGCGAAGACGGCGGGGATGAGGCCCGCGCCGACGGCGAGGCGGCACCAGATGATGCGGCGGACGGTGACGGTGATGATGCCACGCACGCCAGCGGTGACGAATCTTCCGAAACCACGGGCGAGGCCAATGCCAAGCGCCGCAATCGACGCGGTCGCCGTGGCGGTCGCGGTCGCCGCGGGGACGGAACAGCCGAAGGTTCACCCGAAGAGTCAACGCCTGCGGAGAGCGTGACCAGCATAAATGCTGAGCCTGAGCCCGAACTTGTCGACACTGTGGTTGCCGAAGAGCCCGCCAAGAAGGCCCGCCGACGCCCCGCCGCACGCAAGAGCGAAGCGACCGCTCCCGTTGAACCCGCTGTGGCGACTGACAATGAAGCCAAGCCGAAGCGTGCGCGCAAAGCAAAGGCCGAAGCCGTCGACGCTGTTGTCGTTGCGGAAGCATCGATAGTGGCCGAGACCGTCGAAACCGTGCCTGCCGAGAAACCGAAACGCAAAAGCCGGGCCAAGCCAAAGGCAGACGACGAAGCGGCTGCCCCCCTTGACAGCATAGTGGCTGAGCCAACCGCACCCGTATCCGTTGAGCCCGCGCCAACGCCGCCACTGGAACCAGTTGCGACGGAGACCGCTGAACCAGCAGGGGAACCGCGCCGCGGATGGTGGCAACGCACGTTCGGTGCTGAGGGCTGAGCGCAACATTGCATTAAACTCGGGGGGAGCCAGCCTCCCCCCACATTCTTCATTCGCGGTTCATCTCTGCTTAGTGTAGAGTTGTGCGATGACATTACCCCGCCCTCCGCTCTCGCGCATGATCAAGGTGGCTTTGACTGCTTTGCTCGCACTCCCTCTCATGGCGCAGCCGGTAATGGCGCAATCGATTCTGCGCGATGCCGAAACCGAATCGCTATTTGACGATATGTCATCGCCGCTGATTGCTGCCGCTGGCCTCAATCCGCGCAACGTGAAGGTCATTTTGATCAACGACAAATCGATCAACGCCTTCGTCGCGGGCGGGCAAGTCGTCTATATTCATTCGGGTCTCGTGGCGGCGGCGGACAATGCCAATGAAGTGCAAGGCGTGATCGCGCATGAACTGGGTCATGTCGCTGGCGGTCATGCGATCAATACGGATGGGATTAAAGCCGCCACCAGCATCAGCATCTTGTCGCTATTGCTGGGCGTCGCGGCGATTGCGGCAGGCGCTGGTGATGCTGGCGCGGGCATTCTGGCCGCCGGCCAGCAGGCTGCCGTCGGCAAATATCTCGCTTTCTCACGTACACAGGAATCGAGCGCCGATTTAGCGGGGCAAAAATTTCTGCACAGCGCTGGCATTAGCGGCAAAGGGTCGCTCGCTTTTTTCCAGAAATTGCTGGGCATCGAATACCGCCTCGCCATCCCGCAGGAGGATAGTTATCAGCGCACTCACCCCTTGTCGGGCGAACGGATTGCCATCCTGAAGGCTGCTTATCAGGACGATCCAGCGTGGAACAATGCCACCCCCGCCGCGCTTGAGGCGCGCTTCCAGCGCGTCAAGGCAAAGCTCAAAGGCTTCGTGTCACCGCCCACCGAAACGCTGCGGGATTACCCAGTCAGTAACGCGAGCATCGCCGCCCATTATGCGCGCGCTTATGCATGGCACAGGTCGGCATATCCCGACAAAGCGCTTGAAGAAGCGAATGCATTGCTCAGCGCGCAGCCCGGCGATCCCTATTTTCTTGAACTCAAGGGCCAGATTTTGCTCGAATCAGGGCGCGCAACCGAGGCGTTACCCTTGCTGCGTGATGCGGTTGCGAAAACCAACGCTCAGCCCTTGATTGCGTCGCTCTTTGGCCACGCTTTGATCGCGACCGAAGACGCTGCCAATTTGAAAGAAGCAGAGCGGGTTCTCAAAGCCTCTGTCGCGAAGGATAATGACAATCCCTTTGCTTGGTATCAATTAGGTGTTGTCTATGACCAAACCGGCGATGCGCCGCGCGCCGCAATGGCCAGCGCTGAACGCTTTCACCTCGAAGGTGAGCCAAGGCTGGCGCTTGCCAATGCTGACATAGCGGTGCGGCTGCTGCCACAGGGCAGCGCAGATTGGATCCGCGCGCAAGATATTCAACTCGTATCTAAAGCAGCTGTCGGTGACCAAAAGGGGCGGCGGCGTCGGTGAAGGGAACGAGCATAATGTGGGGCGGATTAGCAGCATTGATCGGCGCGGGCGGCGCGGCGTTAGCGATGGGCGCAGCTAGCGCGCCTGCGGTCGGCACCACTGACCGCTCGGCGATTGAAACGATCGTGCGCGAATATATCCTATCGCACCCTGAAATCCTTCCCGAAGCGATGCGCAATCTTGAAATGCGCGAGGCGGCCAAGGTCGTCGCCGCCAACCGCTCCGCGCTTGAAACGCCGTTTGGCGGCGCGTGGGACGGCTCCGCAAAGGGCGATATCACGCTCGTTGAATTTTTCGATTATAATTGCGGCTATTGCCGTGCCAGCCTGCCCGTGATCGAACGGTTACTGGCTGAAGACAAGCAACTGAAGGTCGTGTACCGCGAAGTGCCAATCCTGGGCGAAGCCAGCGTTGAGGCGGCCCAACACAGCCTCGCAGTTGCACAGCTTGGTGGCTATAGAGCCTTCCACCGCACACTTTTTGACGCCGGACGCAGCTCCGCCAGCGCCATTGACGCAGCGATTGCCAAAGCCGGTGCCGACCCCGCCAAAGTCAAAGCCGCCAAGGCCAGCCCTGCCATCGCGGCTGAAATTAACGCCAACCTTGAACTCCAACGCACGCTTGGCATGAACGGCACACCGGGATGGGTGGTTGGCGACCGCGTGTTCAATGGCGCAGTCGGCTATGACGCGTTGAAGGCCGCCATCGCGGAGGTGCGCGCAAGCAAGGGGTAAGCCCTCACGTCACGGCACGAAACAATCAAGATCGTTGGCGACAACCATCGGCCCCGTATAATGCGTGCGGATCGCGGTTTCGCCTTCGGCCTGTTTGATCAGAGCGCGCTTCATATTGTGCGAGAGGATAAGCCGCTTGGGATTGATCGCAGCGGCCATTTCACCAATTGACGTTGGCCAGCGGTGCAGCCCCCGCGGTTGCCCCTCGCCCTCGGGGATCACATTGTGCGCAATCAAAATATCAGGCTTGCGGCCTTTGAGTGTGGTCACAAATTGATCACTCATGAAATTTTGATCGCCTGAAAAAACGATAGATTTCCCGCCGGTTTCAATCAAATAGCCAAGGGCAGGCACATCGCCGTGGACAACCGGAATCGCGGTGACTTTCAGGTCAGGCTGATTGATGACCACACTCGTCGCGCGCACTGACACGTTGACGGGTTGCAGCTGTGGCAGGCCGAGATCACCTGTCAAATAGCCCGCGAGATAGGGTAGCGCGCCGACTTTCTTGTCAAACAGACCCCGCAAATGCTGCGTCACGCCTGAAAAGCGCGCGCTGCCTGCGGGGCCGATGATGGGGAGCGGCGCGCTGCGATCTGCAAAGGTGCCACTGTTGAGGATTGCGGCGAGGTCAGACACATGATCGCCATGAAAATGGGTGATGAGGATGGCGCGGTGATCCTCAAACTTTACTCCTGCTTCGCCGTAGCGAATGAAGGCCCCGCTGCCCGCATCAACGAGCAGCGCCGCCTTGCCACCAATCCAGACGATGGCTGATGCGCCAGCGCGGCTCCCCTCAGCAATCGGCCCGCCCGACCCCAGTATCTGCACCGCGACGGGGGCTGAACAAGTATCGGCAGCCGCAATTGCGGGCGCGCTGAGCCACAGGGTCGTGATTGTGGCGATGAGATGGCGTCGCTTCATGGTCAGACCTTGCCTTGCGTCTGTTTTAAGGTGGGAAGTGCTTCGGTTTGGTGACGTCTATCACAGCTGTCAGTGGCTTCAACCAAAACCAACAACAAAAAAGGGGCCACCTTTCGGCAGCCCCTTCATTGTTCGCATTATCTTAAGCTTAGTCGTCTGACTTTAGGAAATCAGGGACGAAGTTTGGATCACCACCTTCGGCACGCGGGGCACGGTCACCGCCGCCGTCACGACGCGGGCCTCGGTCTCCACGACCGCCACCATCGCGGCCGCCGCCATCTCTTCTGGGCCCACGGTCACCACGACCTTCGCCGTCTCTTCTGGGGCCACGGTCAGGGCGATCACCCTTGGGGCGTTCTTCACGCGGCGGGCGCGTGTCTTCGAGCTCAGCACCGGTTTCCTGATCGACAACGCGCATCGACAGACGGACTTTGCCGCGCTGATCGATTTCAAGCACCTTGACCTTAACCAGCTGGCCTTCACTCAGCACGTCAGTCACCTTTTCGGTGCGTTCGTTGCGGATTTCGGAGACGTGAACCAGACCATCCTTGCCGCCCATGAAGTTCACAAACGCGCCGAAATCAACCATGTTGACGACCTTGCCATCATAGATTTTGCCGACTTCAGCTTCTTCCACGATACCAAGGATCATCGCCTTTGCAGCTTCGATCTGGGCTATGTCTGATGAGCTGATCTTGATCAGGCCTTCATCATCGATATCGACCTTCGCGCCCGTCGTCGCGACGATTTCACGGATCACCTTGCCGCCGGTGCCGATGACATCGCGGATTTTGGCCTTGTCAATCTGGATGCTTTCGATGCGCGGGGCATGCGCTGACAGTTCAGTGCGGGTGCCTGACAGCGCCTTGGCCATTTCACCAAGGATGTGCGTGCGGCCTTCAGCGGCCTGATGCAGTGCAACCTTCATGATTTCTTCGGTGATGCCCGCAATCTTGATATCCATCTGCATCGTCGTGATGCCCTTGGATGTGCCCGCTACCTTGAAATCCATATCACCTAAGTGATCTTCGTCACCAAGGATATCGGACAGAACTGCAAATTCCTTGCCTTCAAGGATCAAGCCCATCGCAATGCCCGAAACTGGACGCGCCAGCGGCACGCCTGCATCCATCATCGAAAGCGAACCACCGCAAACAGTCGCCATTGATGACGAACCGTTTGATTCAGTGATGTCTGAAAGAACGCGGATCGTGTAAGGGAAGTCTTCCTTGGTCGGCAGCACAGGGTGAAGCGCGCGCCACGCCAGCTTGCCGTGGCCCACTTCGCGGCGGCCCGGCGCACCGAAGCGACCGACTTCACCAACCGAATAGGGCGGGAAGTTATAGTGCAGCATGAAATTCTCATAGTGCAGGCCATTGAGGCCATCGATCATCTGTTCAGCGTCTTTGGTGCCAAGTGTGGTCGTGCAAATTGACTGGGTTTCGCCGCGTGTGAACAAAGCCGAACCATGCGTGCGCGGCAGGAAGCCAACAATCGCATCAATCGGTCGAATTTGCGTGGTCGTGCGACCATCGATGCGCGTGCCATCCTTCAGGATAGCGCCGCGAACGATTTCAGCCTCAAGCTTTTTGCCAAGCTTACCCGCTGCCATTTGGTCCTGCGGGCTGGCATCGGCAAAGGCTGCTTTGGCCTTCGCGCGTGCATCGCTCAGCGCATTCGAGCGCGCTGATTTGTCGGTGATTTTATAAGCAGCAGCAATATCATCGCCGATCAGCTTTTTGAGCTTGTCTTTCGCTTCCGAAAGATCGGCCTGTGCCGCCATGGGCCAGGGATCTTTCGCGGCTTGTTCAGCGAGGTTGATGATCGCGCCGATGACATTTTGGATACCGCGATGCGCAAACATCACCGCGCCGAGCATGACATCTTCCGAAAGCTCCTTGGCTTCGGATTCGACCATCATCACTGCGTCATGCGTGCCAGCGACGACGAGATCGAGATCGCCAGCTTCAACCTGTTCATCGGTCGGGTTGAGGATATAGGCGCCGTCGACATAACCAACGCGTGCCGCACCAATTGGCCCCATGAAGGGCACGCCCGACAGCGTAAGCGCAGCAGAGGCCGCGACCATCGCCAGAATATCAGGCTCATTTTCGCCGTCATAGCTGAGCACCTGGCAAATAACGTTGATTTCGTTGTAGAAACCTTCGGGGAAAAGCGGGCGGATCGGGCGATCGATCAAGCGGCTGACGAGGGTTTCCTTTTCAGTAGCACCACGTTCACGCTTGAAAAAGCCGCCTGGAATGCGTCCGGCGGCTGAATATTTTTCCTGATAATGGACGGTGAGCGGGAAGAAATCCTGGCCCTCTTTCACCGAGCGCGCGGCCGTAACGGCGCAGAGCACAACGGTTTCACCAAGCGTTGCGATAACGGCCCCATCGGCCTGACGGGCAACGCGCCCCGTTTCGAGCTTGAGGGTTTGTCCGCCCCACTCGATTTCGACTGTTTTCATATTGAACATTTTATTTCCTTTACCCGTGCCGGATTGCTGCGGGTCTTCTTCACAATGTCGCTTCATGCGGGCGCGACACGACCCGATTCTGACGGTTTCAAGAACCGTGTAAAAGAGGGGCGGCAATAGCGATAGCTTGATCCCATGAAATGCCGTCCCGCTGGTCGGTATAAAGTTGGTTTTCACATTCCCAAAGACTCAACTTCGGTCTCTTGCCCGGTTCTCCCCAGCGCACGTCACACTCTAGCATCGGCCAACTGTCGTCGGCATTGCGATAGTGCTTCATGTGCACCGGAAGCCAACCGAAGCTCACTCCGCCGCTTTGATCTTCATCGTAGGTTTCACGATAACGTTCGAAAGCGTCTTTAGACTGGGAAACCCACAGACCCCAGCAAAATGGCTCATCAACGCCATGGACAGGGACGTCCAAAGTTGCCCGAATCCAATATGTCGTATCACCATCTACATCAACCTCGGCAGGCGAGATGATGCAAAAGTCATCGGTTGCCATGACCCTTTGTGCGCGTTCTTCTTCCGGAACATCGAACATGTGTTCGGGTCGATGAAGGCTGAAAGACGGTGAACCGCGATGGATAGAACCACAATCTGAGCACCGAAATTCAAAGGTGCGAGATTTACGGCCCAATCCAAACAAGCGAAACACCCGTCAGCCTTTACTTACGAAGACCAAGCTTCGCGATTAAGTCGCTATAACGCGCATGATCGATTTTCTTGAGATAGTCGAGCAATGAGCGCCGGTTGTTCACCAGCATCAAAAGGCCGCGACGCGAATGGTTATCCTTGGCGTGCGTCTTGAAATGCTCGGTGAGGTTGAGAATGCGCGTGGTAAGGATCGCAACTTGCACTTCGGGTGACCCCGTATCGCCTTCATGGCGGGCATATTCTGCGATCAATTCTTGTTTGCGTTCGGCAGTAATTGTCATGTCATTTCCTTCGACATCCAGCTTACAGATTGAATCGCCGCACACTTCGAACTGTTTGGTTCAAAACCTCCACCAGCGCCAACGGTGTCTCTCCGGTGAGCGCGAGCATGAGGCCGTCTTGTGCAGCAATCCCGGTCAAGACCTGTCCATGATGGATCAGCTCTGCCTGTTCCGGGGTAAGGGCGAGTGCCGGGATGTCGTCCAGCGCTGTCCTTATCGGCAAAGTTATGTCTTCTAAGCGGCGCGCGTTAGCGGATTCGAACAATTTGTCCAGCGAAATCGCGTGGGACAAGCTGAATGGCCCGGCACGCACGCGCCTGAGCATGGTCACATGGCCAACCGTGCCAAGCGCGAGTGCAATATCACGCGCGAGGCTGCGGATATAGGTGCCCTTTGAAACATGAGCGGTTAGGGTGACAAAATCCTCCCCGAGCTTGCTCGGGGAGGGGGACCGCGCCGCAGGCGGGGTGGAGGGGCACGTGGCCAACGCCCCTCCGTCAGCCGCTATGCGACTGCCACCTCCCCGAGACAAGCTCGGGGAGGATTGAGCGGTAAGACTGTGAATTGTCACATCCCGCGTCGCCAACACCACATCTTCCCCCGCACGCGCCAGATCATACGCGCGCTTGCCATCAACCTTGAGCGCTGAATAAGCGGGCGGCACTTGTGAAATCGGCCCCGCAAAGCGCGGCAACACGGCCTCAATGTCTGTCAATGTCGGCCGCACATCGCTCGTCGCGATTACCTTGCCTTCGAGATCAAGCGAGTCAGTCTGCGTCCCGAACCCAATCGTAAAGTCATAAATCTTGCTCGCATCGAGCATCCGCCCGGCAAGCTTGGTCGCCTCACCCAGCGCTATAGGCAGCACACCGCTCGCCAGCGGATCAAGCGTGCCGCCGTGACCCACCTTGACTTTCGCATAGCCGCCGTCGCGTAGCGCCCGCTTAACCGCGCCGACGCCTTGCGTTGACCCCAGCCCAAGCGGTTTATCGAGGATGATCCAGCCGTTTAGCACGCGATAGCGCGCACATTGCCTGATGCTGCATAGTCGAGGATGTGCGAGTCAGTCGTCACAATCGACAGCCCTAATATTCGCGCGGTAGCAACAATAAAGCGGTCGGCGGGGTCTTTGTGGAAAACGCCGGGCAAGCGTCGCGATTCAATCGCTATCCGGGCATCAAGCACAATTATCTGCAACAGGGTCAAATTTTGCGCCCGCGCTAAAAACGCAGCGCCATCACCGCCGATTTCCCCGCCAGTATGTCCGGTCGTTTCAAGCAAGCACAGTTCCCACGCAGAAACCGCTGAAAGATAGAGCGCATTCTGGGCCTCAGCAGCACGGATGCGCGTCACAGCGTCGCCGCTCAATGATTGATTGCGCGTCAAGCGGATCAGCGCGACCGTATCAAGCAGGATCACGCGGCACGATTCAACTGGCGCTGGATATCAGCGTCCATTTCTTCGGGCGTTGGCCATTCATTGTGAAGTGATGCAGCCTCACGTTCAATTGCATCCCAATCAATCGCCGCGACATCCTTAGCCATACAACCAATGATCGATATCTTTTTGGCGGTTGGCTCGGGCGCACTCATCTCGGCGACAACCTTTCCACGCTTAGTCACCAGAACACGTTTCAACCGACCGCGTGTCAATTCATCCATTAGCCCAAGGCAACGCGCCTTGAACGCCGTCGCGTTAATCGTCAGCTCGGATGATTGATCAAGCATATGGTCAGTTATAAATGACCAGCTTCAAAAGTCAATTTTTCAAATAGCGCGCGCGGAAGTCGTTGGCGAATGATGCCAACTCCCCCGCCGCAATTGCACCGCGCAGCTCCGCCATCAATTGCTGATAAAACCACAAATTATGCTCGGTCATCAGCATCGCGCCCAATATCTCGCCTGATTTGATCAGATGGTGGATATAGGCCTTTGACCAATTGGCGGTGGGCGAGTGCGGATCAAGCGGCGTCTCGTCTTCAGCAAATTTGGCGTTACGCAGGTTGATCGGGCCGTCCCACGTAAACGCCTGACCATTGCGGCCCGAGCGCGTGGGAAGGACACAATCGAACATGTCAATGCCGCGCCCAACCGCACCGACGACGTCATCAGGCTTGCCAACGCCCATCAGATAGCGGGGCTTATCCGCTGGCAATTGCCCCGGTGCATAATCGAGCACCGCGAACATCGCCTCTTGCCCCTCACCCACCGCAAGCCCGCCGACGGCATAACCATCAAAGCCTATCTCGATGAGCGCTTGGGCTGAGCGGAGGCGCAGATCCTCATTAAGCGATCCTTGCTGGATGCCGAACAAGGCCGAGCGCGCGGCATGTGCTGTGCCGCTGTCAAAGCCTTCACGTGATCGCCGTGCCCAGCGCATTGATCGCTCCATACTCGCCGCCGCTTCGTCAAAGGTCGCGCCATTCTTGGTGCATTCGTCAAATGCCATCACAATGTCTGAACCAAGCAGCCGCTGGATTTCCATTGATCGTTCGGGCGTGATCATATGTTTTGAGCCATCAAGATGCGATGAGAAGGCGACACCTGCTTCAGTAAGTTTGGTGAGCGCTGACAGCGACATGACTTGATAACCGCCGCTGTCAGTCAGGATCGGGCGGTGCCAATCCATGAATTTATGCAAGCCGCCGAGCCGCGCCATGCGTTCGGCGGTGGGGCGCAGCATCAAGTGATAAGTATTGCCAAGGATGATATCAGCCCCCAGCGCACGCACATCGGCAGGCTTCATTGCTTTGACCGTCGCTGCGGTGCCAACGGGCATGAAGGCAGGCGTGCGGATCTCGCCGCGCTGCATTTGGATGGTGCCAGTGCGCGCCTTTCCGTCAGTAGCGGCGATGGTGAAGGTGAAGCGATTGGTCACGGCGTCGGCGCGGCAAAGATGCGATTAAAATCACGCGACGCATGCTGGACGCGGACGATTTCAACCATGTCGTTGGATATCACGTAGAATGTGATATGTCTTCGATATCCTAGGCTCCTAAGGCCAAGGCGGAGCTCGTCACGTGATCGTCCCGAATATGGAAATGACACTAACCGCTCTAAAGAAGCCGCCAAACCATTCAGGTAGCGATCTGCAGCTGCCGGATTATAGGCGGCGATATAATTCCAGATGTCGTCAAGATCGTCTACTGCTTCTGGCCGGTACCTTATCCCTGTCATGCGGCCTTTTGCGCCCGCGCCAGTCGTTCCCGCCCCCGCTGCTTCACGCCGTCGATCAATTCCTCAACCGTGCCATCGACGGCAGGCCCGCTATCCAACCCATCCTGAATTGCCTGCCGAAGCCGATCCCGCTGCTCTTCAGGGGCCTTTCGTGATTCTGCCCACAAAAGCAACGCGTCATTCACGACATGATTGACGCTGGCATAATCTTCCGACTGCGCAGCCGTTTCGACCTGCGCCATCATTGCAGGCGTTAGCGAGACTGAAATTTTCTGATGGCTTTCCATGTCACAAATTCCTTTTTCAGGAAGTTATCACCCGCACCTCAAGGAAGCAACAAGGAGGAAACTGTCCGCGTCACCTTGCCTTAATTCTTCACCGTCGGGAGAAGATCGCGTCCACGGGGATCGAAACACCAAGCGTCGGCAAGTCGAGCGACGTTTGCGCGATAAGACCGCTATCTTGCCAGCCCTGTTCACCTGTCCGCTGGAGTGTGCGGATAAATCCGACCGTCGGCTCGATAATGACGATCATAGCTACACTCGGCAAAGACTGATATTCGGCCAGTTTTTCGCACTGATCGGTTCTGCTTGTCGACGGCGAAAGGACCTCGAAGACGATGATCGGATCGCTGGCCATCTTTTCATTATCGAATGCGAGGTCGTCCCTCTTCCCACAAAAAATCGACACATCGGCATAGCGCACGGTCTTCTCGTCGATCCTAATACCGATATCGGGACCAAACGCCTCGCACGCCGATCCTGCTAGCGCATTGCCCACATGGCGGATCAGACGTGCCTGAATGCGGGCATGACCCACGGTGCCGCCCGTCATCATGCGGATCACGCCGTCAACCAACTCAAATTTACGATCCGGCCCGAAATCCATGCGCAGGAATTCTTCAGCACTAATCAGCAGGGAATGTGACTGCGTCGCCATGTTGAAGATTTACCGCACTATTCCCCGGGAAGCAACAAACTGGCATCGCCATAGGAATAGAATCGGTATCCTTTCGCGATCGCATGGGCATAAGCGGCCTGCATCATCTCGCGGCCCATCAGCGCGCTCACCAGCATGAACAGGGTTGAACGTGGCAGGTGAAAATTGGTCATCAGGCCGTCAATGCCTTTGAACTGGTATCCAGGCGTGATGAAGATGGCGGTATCGCCTTCAAACGGGGTGATGATCCCATCGTCACCGCACGCGCTTTCGATCAGGCGTAGCGACGTCGTGCCGACGGCAATCACCCGGCCTCCCGCAGCGCGCACCGCATTCAACCTAGCAGCAGTCTCCGCGTCAATCCGGCCCCATTCGGCGTGCATCGCATGATCATCGCTATCGTCAACCTTCACCGGCAAGAAAGTGCCCGCGCCAACATGGAGCGTCAGCATCTCATGGTGGATACCGTGCTCAGCCAACCGCGCCATGAGCATAGGCGTAAAGTGCAGCGCCGCCGTAGGGGCCGCCACCGCGCCCGCCTCGCGCGCGAACATCGTTTGATAATCGAGGGCATCCTGATCATCGGTTGGCCGCTTGCTGGCAATATAAGGCGGAAGCGGCATGGTTCCGGCCCGGCCCAGCAAGACTTCGACCGGGTCATCGCCGCCAAAGGTCAACAGGAAACTGCCATCTGGTGCGCGGTCTGTGGCAGTTGCCACAACGTCGTTACCAAAATCGATCACAGCGCCATCGCGCACCCGTTTGGCATTGCGGATGAACGCACGCCAGCTACGCACCGACACGCGCTTGTGAAGCGTCGCCCCAATTCGCGCATTACCGCTAATTCCCGAAAGCTGCGCTGGGATAACCTTGGTATCGTTGAACACAAGACAATCGCCGCGGCGCAACAGCGCAGGCAGGTCATGCACATGATGGTCATGCATGGCACTGTCGGTCAGTACCAAAAGCCGCGCCGCATCGCGCGGGCTTACGGGGCGGAGCGCTATCGCGGCTGCGGGAAGGTCAAAATCAAATAGATCAACGCGCATCGCGCTTGCGCTTACGCTTCTTGTCAGGCGCTGGGGCTGGCGTGGCTTCGGCTGGCGGCGCGGCAGCTGCGGCGGCAGGCACCGCTGGTGGAATGACAAGCGGCACGACGGGCGCGTTCGGGCCATCGCCCGCAATCCATGCGCGCACGATTTTGGACGGCGTCGCTGGCGGTTCACCGCGTTCGACTGCATCGACAAATTGCATGCCCGATATGATCCGGCCAAACACCGTATATTTGCCATCAAGCGTCAGATTGGGCAGGAACATCAGGAAGAACTGGCTGTTGGCGCTATCGTTGGAGCTAGCCCGCGCCATTGATACGCTGCCGCGCAAATGGGGCAAATCGTTAAATTCGGCCTTAATATCGGGCAAAGGCGATCCCCCCTCACCGGTTCCCTTGGGATCACCCGTCTGCGCCATGAAGCCTTCGATCACGCGGTGAAAAATCACGCCGTCATAAAAGCCAGCGCGCGCCAGCATCTTCACCCGCTCGACATGTTTGGGCGCGCGGTCGGGGCGCAGCGCGATCGACACAACGCCGCCGGTAGATAGCGCGAGGTTGAGAATATTCTTGGGGTCGGGCGGTGGTGCCACGGCTGGCGTTGGCGCTTGCGCGTAAGCTGACGTGATGCCCAGGATGAATAGCCACAGAAGCACTTGCTTGATCAATCGCATAACTCACTCTCCACACCAACGATGCGTGCCCCCTTGCCAGACTTTTTCTGAATGGCAAATGAGTTTGGTCGGGCACTCGTTTTTGCGGGCACTGGTTTGCCAATCCGTTTCAATAAGCTAGAGCGCCGCGATGTCCGATCAAGATAGCCTTCCCGTTACCATCGCCGATGTGCGCGCGGCGCATGCCCGCGTTGCCCCTGCAATTGTCCGCACGCCGACGTTAATTAGCCAAACCTTGTCGGAATTGACGGGTGCGACAGTCTTTCTAAAGTTCGAAAATCTTCAGTTTACGGCGGCTTTCAAGGAACGCGGCGCGCTTAACCGCTTGCTTTTGCTTGGCGACAATGCCCGCAAAAACGGCGTAATTGCGGCTTCGGCAGGCAATCATGCGCAGGGTCTTGCCTATCACGGTCGGCGGCTCAATGTGCCGGTGACAATCGTCATGCCGGTGCCGACGCCGATGATCAAAGTGATGCAAACCGAAAGCCACGGGGCAACGGTAGTACTACGCGGCGAAACCTTTGATGCGGCATATGCCCATGCGCGCACGCTTGAGGGCGAACAGGGCCTGACCTTTGTTCATCCCTTTGATGATCCCGATATCATTGCCGGCCAAGGCACCGTTGCGCTTGAGATGTTTGCGGATATTCCTGAGCTTGATGTGCTCGCCGTGCCAATCGGTGGCGGTGGATTGATGTCGGGCATGGCGACGGTTGCGCGCGCGATCAATCCGGCAATTGAGCTGATCGGCGTGGAGGCGGAGCTTTACCCCTCAATGTATGCGCTTCGCAATGCCGTCGATCTGCCGTGCGCGGGCGATACGCTGGCCGAAGGGATTGCCGTCAAGGAACCCGGCGCGCTTACCCGTCGGTTCATTGCGGCGCTTGTTGACGATATCGTGCTGGTCGGCGAACGGCATTTGGAAGAAGCGGTTAGCTTGCTGCTGCAAATCGAAAAGACGGTTGTCGAAGGCGCTGGTGCCGCAGGCCTTGCTGCACTGCTTGCGCACCCCGAGCGGTTCAGGGGCAAGCGCGTTGGCCTCGTTCTGTGTGGCGGCAATATCGATACGCGGTTGCTGGCGAATGTCCTGCTGCGTGATCTGGCACGGTCGGGCAGGCTCGCACGCATCCGCATCCGGTTGCAAGACCGCCCCGGCGCGCTGTTCAATGTGGCGCGGATTTTTGATGAACAGAAAGTCAATATCATCGAAATCTACCACCAGCGTGTTTTCACGACGCTGCCAGCCAAGGGCCTGATCACCGACATTGAATGCGAAACGCGTGACGGCGCGCATTTGGAACGGTTGATGGCGGCGCTTAACGCTGGCGGTTATGAGGCGTCGCGGGTGGAATTGGCATAACCCGCCATAGCCGCAGCGGTGACTGGTTCGGCAGCGTAACAGGCACCAGCCAATCGGGCACGCGACCCTGACTGAGCTGGGCATAAAAGCCCTTTGGGTTCTGCGCCTTATAAATAGTCGATTCGGACATATTGGGACAAATCAGCAGCAACGTCGCGCCGTGGCGGGTGATGATGGCGCGCGCTTGATCGGCGCTGCCGCGAAAGGCGTGCTGAACATCGAGAATCGCATTGCCGTTGCGGTGATACGGGCCAGCGATCGCCTTGTGGTGCGTCATCGCCACCAGCCGCGGCGACAGATCAACGAAGGTGAAGATCGTGGTCGCAGGCCGCTGGGCAACGGGCCGCAGCGACGGCAAAGTAGGGCAGCGCCGGTTCGCCGTGCTGACCGCGACCATGAAATCACTAGTCGGCTCGGCGGGCGCCATCACGGCAAGTAACGGCGACGCCAGTCCTGACACCCCACCGATTGTGAGGATTATGGCGAATGCCGCAACGCGCGGCGACGTCCGCCGCGCAAGGGCGCGGATCAGCATCATGGCAAGCGATGTTGCGCCCGGCACGCCAAGCAACAAGGCGGCGGGCGACATGCGCGTTTGCCAGAGCATCATGACGCCCGACAGCAGCGTGAGGAGCATGATCGGCAGCCACACCATCGCTTGCCCGCGCCGCGCCGCAACCAGCGTCGCGATTGGCGCGCCGATTATGCCCACAACCGCATAACTGGCCGGAATGATGGTGGTCCATGCCTGATCATAAAGCGGCTTCACCTCACGAATGTTGCGAAACCACAGGGTAACCAGCTCAGGCAACATGCCTTCGGGTCGGGCAAGGCATTGTGGCCAGACCAGCGCAAATCCGGCGGCCAATGCAGCGCCGCCGATTGCCGCCCCGCCAAAGCGCACCGCCAGCTGATCGGTACGGATTAGCGACAGGACAAATAGCACGATCCCGGCCGCGAGCATGACCGAAACCCAAATCGGCGTCAGCGCGTCGCAGCGCAGTGCGGCATTGGCGTAAGAGGCAAAGCCTAAATATCCCGCGCTCACACCAAAGCTCAGCGCGGCGGCATAATGCCGCAAACGACCGGCTTCACGCGCGTCGATGATCCAGCGCAACGTGATCCCGGCCCCTGAGATGACGATAAAGATAATCATTTCGAGGCCAATCGACAGCGACAGCGCCGACGCCAGCCCCACCGTGATCCCGCCCCGGCGCGGACGTGGATCGACCAGCCCGGCAACCACGATCGACAGGCAGGCCAATTGCCAGCCATGATGATCAATCCGCAGCGGCATGAACATTGCCATTGTTGGCTGGCACAGCAATGTGATCAGCACAGCAGCAAGCGCCGCCTGCGCTCCGATCAAGCGTCTGGCCGTGATCGCCACCGTGCCCAACACCACAAGCAGCGGCAAGAGCGGGGCGACGGCAACCGCCAGTTTTTCGGCATCAAGCGCCGTCAGGAACAACCGCCCGATTAGCATCAGCGCCGCCAGCGGCAGATCGACAAGGCGCGACCAGTGAATATTCGCGCCTTCCGGTGGATCAAGCTTATACTGGCGCAGATCATACCAGCCCTGCCCGCCAAGCCAGCTGCGCACTTGCAACAGCCGCAGATTATCGTCGGTGTCACCAAGCGCGAGCCAGTAAATACCGGCCTTGCGTTGATAAAGATACCAAGCGCACCAAAGCAGCCAGATCAGCACCACCGCCAACCGCCACCGCCGCGACGACGCGTCAAGCACGTGAATGATCATAGCGGGGCGCTTTGCAATTACAGTTCCTTATTAACCATTCGCGCTTTAAGGACTGGTGGCAGAAGGGCAAGATGGAAGCCAAATGCGTTTGACGATGATGACTGACGACCACCGTGAGATTGCCGGGCAGGTGATCCGCTTTGGC
Source organism: Sphingomonadaceae bacterium (assembly GCA_046153565.1). Lineage (GTDB taxonomy): Bacteria > Pseudomonadota > Alphaproteobacteria > Sphingomonadales > Sphingomonadaceae > Aquisediminimonas. The sequence continues at coordinate 9,041 of JBJXDU010000060.1, read as the reverse complement.
TTGACCGGCGGGCTTTTGACGCTGCTGGTTGCCGGTTCGTACTGGGCAATTGCCGAGCTGTTGCATATTGATCCAATGCTCTCGCTCACATTGGTCTTCATTGTGTTTACGGCACTGGGCTACGTCCTTCACAGCCGCTGGAGCTTTGCTGGGCACGGTGCGCGCGATAATGTCGGCGTGCGCGGCTTGCGCTTTTTCGCGTCAAACTCGCTTGGCTTTTTGGCGAATCAGGGCTTTGTGTGGTTTCTCGTCAAATATCTGGGCGGGCCGACATGGTGGCCGATCATTCCGATCATTTTTGTGACGCCGCTGATCACCTTCACGCTCAATCGTCGCTGGGTCTTTGGATGAGCACACCGCTTTTGTCAGTCGTGGTGCCGGTAAAGGATGAGGAAGGCGCAATCGCAAGCTTCGTCGCGCGCGTTGGTGCCGTGCTTGATGGCCTTGATGATCCGGCGGCGAAGGCGTGGGAAATCCTGTTCGTCGACGATGGCAGCAGCGACGCGACCTTGGCGCAGATTCATGCAGCGCATTGTGCCGACAACCGTATCGTCGCGCTCTCATTATCGCGCAATTTTGGCAAGGAAGCCGCTTTGTCGGCAGGGCTGGATCATGCGCGCGGGACAGCAGTCATCCCCATTGACGTCGATTTGCAGGACCCGCCCGAAGTCATCGCCGACATGGTCAGAGCTTGGCGCGGCGGCAGCGATGTTGTCTACGGCGTGCGGCGCGACCGCACGAGCGATAGCTTTATCAAGCGCGTGACCGCAGGTTGGTATTACCAGGCGCACAATGCGCTATCGCACGAAAAAATTCCCGAACATGCAGGCGATTTCCGGTTGCTTGACCGCAAAGTGATCGACGTCATCAAAGCGATGCCCGAGCGCAATCGGTTCATGAAAGGGCTCTATGCGTGGAGCGGTTTTACCCAGACAGGGGTTGAATATGACCGCACCGAGCGTCTGATCGGCACAACCAAATTCCGTTACTGGAAGTTATGGACATTGGCGCTTGACGGGATCACATCATCATCGACGGCACCTTTGCGCATCTGGAGCTATATTGGTGTGGTCGTCGCCTTATTGTCATTCCTATATGCGCTGTTGATCATTGGTCGCACGATCTGGTGGGGCATTGAAACGCCGGGCTATGCGTCGCTTATCACCACTGTCTTGTTTTTGGGTGGGCTCCAGTTGATTTCGCTTGGTGTCCTCGGCGAATATGTCGGGCGCATTTTAGTCGAGGCTAAGCAGCGGCCGCTTTATGTGGTGCGAACCCAGATCGGAATCGAGAGCTAATGGACCGCGCCGCTTACGATCAAATGGCAGATGTTGATCAAACGCATTGGTGGTATGTCGCTCGTCGCAAAATTGTGTCTGCCCTCATCACCCGCACAGTAACACTTCCGGCCGACGCCCGCATTCTGGAAATCGGGTGTGGAACCGGGCATAATTTTCCGGTGCTAAGCCAATTTGGTGACGTAGATGCGATTGAAGTTGATGATGCCATGCGCGCCGTTGCCACTGCGCGACTTGGCAAATCTTTGGGGTCAGCACCGCTGCCCGATCTCGTCGGCGTTGAAGACGGCACCTATGATCTAATCGCGCTGCTTGACGTGCTTGAACATGTTGAAAACGATGTCGCTTCGCTCGCGACCATCCGGCGAAAGCTGAAACCCGGTGGCTTTATCCTCCTTACGGTCCCCGCCAATCCGTGGATGTGGAGCGCGCATGACACTGTCAATCATCACTTCCGCCGCTATACCCGCGGAACATTGCGCCGGGTGGCGCAGAGTGCGGGCGCGCGCATAACCTTTCTTGGCCATTTTAACACGATCTTGTTTCCGTTGGCGGCGGCGGTGCGACTGGCGGGCAAGCTAACCGGGCGCACGGGGGCCGACGATGCGCAGCCAATTGATCCGCTCAATCACTTGTTCACCGCGCTCTTTTCGCTTGAGCGCCACATGATCGGACGCGCACCGATGCCTTTTGGCGTGTCATTGGCTGCGGTGCTGACGTGAGCTTAGCGATTGATTCGGTACACGCCGCTGTTCCCCGACTTCCAGAGCGGAGTTAATCCGCGATAGTCGGCCAGCGGATCGGGCGGCGCATTGATCACCCAGATATAATCAAACGCAGCGCGCGGAATCGTCTGGAGCGCGTCAGAGAATAGTCTGTATCCCGGCTGACAATGTTTCCCAGCAATAACAAATTGCGATGGGTCGCGGTCAAAGGGCGCGCCCTGCGGATAATGTGTGCGCGCCAGCTGAGCACCTGGCTGATTCCATTGATCATTAGAAAAAGCACCGCGCCGCACGAGCGCCAAGCCGGGCAAATGTTCAAGCCGGTGCTCGGCCCAGCGCGGCATGCAATTGACACGAACAAGCGAAACCAACCGCGCGCGCGGCGGAATATGCGCAAGTGCCGCCAGCTCATGCTTATAACTTTGGTCATATTGCCAATAGCTGATCGTTGTACCCACAGTTCGGACACCAAAAAAGGCGAGCGCGACAAGCCCAATCCACTGCATTTGGCTGGGTTTGATGCTGAGGATAGCGATAGCGAACAAGATCGGGAGCATCCGCGAATCAGCAAATGTTGATCCTATCAACGTGGTTGGCATCGCTATGAACAACAGCGTGAACAAGATGGCGGCGAGTGCAAGCGCTTTATCACTCTTTGACCGCACGGGCAGAAATATGACGACGCTGAGCACAACAAGACTGCCGAGATCAAACCACTGCCACCGGTCACGCAGCACGCTGAATATAGCGATCGTTTTGCGGGAGACGTTTAGCCAATCCCCGGTGAAGCCTACCCCTTCGCTCTGTTGCGACATGATCATGAGGAGAAAGGGGACGGTGAGCGGCAAACAGCCAAGCATCGCCCGCCACAGCTTTTGCCCGCCCCGTCGCGCTTCAAATGCAAAGGCCAGCACGCCGAGCACGCCCCAGCCATAGACATGCGCGACCCACACAATCGACGCCAACGGCACAAAGATGAGCGCGCGGAGCCGCTCCTGATCGGCCAAACGCACCCAAAGCGCGAACGCCAAAAAGGCAAAGCCAACCGACAGCGAAAAGTTAACGAAGCCGTAGTGAAAGGGATAAGAATATACAAACGGCAGCGCGAACAAGGCAGTCTGTGGCACTCGTCCGTGGATTTGCTTGGCGAGAAGGAGCATACCCAGCGTTGTCATCGCAACGGTGGCGATGACGATCACTTTCACCGCAATCTCAAGCCCGATCAGCGGCCCGAACAGTTGAACGAATATATCAACGCCTAAATTGCCAACCAGTGCCCATTTAAAGCTATACCATTCACCGCCAGCCAGCCCCAATTGAACGGCATAGCGCCCCATATGGCCCGGCAAATCAGTCAGCGGCGGTGTCGTCGGCCACAGCAGGGGTACGACCGACATTAGCACCAGCGCGGCTATGGTTGACCGCCGATCAAGCCATGACGGCGCGCGATCACTCACCCGAGATCGCGCCGCCCGAGCAGCCGCAACCGCAGCGCGTTTAGCCGGATGAAGCCCGCTGCATCGCGCTGATCATAGGCACCGGCATCATCCTCAAACGTCACCATTCGTTCCGAATAGAGCGAGTGCGGTGATTTGCGCCCTGTCACGCCAACGCTGCCCTTATAGAGCTTCAACCGCACCGTGCCCGTTACCTTGGTCTGGCTATGGTCAATCGCGGCTTGCAGCATTTCGCGTTCGGGGCTGAACCAGAAGCCATTATAAATCAGCTCGGCATAATCGGGCATCAGCCGATCCTTGAGATGTGCCGCGCCGCGATCAAGCGTGATCTGCTCAATCCCCCGGTGAGCCAGATGAAGGATCGTGCCACCCGGCGTTTCATACATGCCGCGCGATTTCATACCGACGAAGCGGTTTTCGACGAGGTCGAGCCGCCCGATGCCGTGCACCTTCCCCAATTCGTTGAGTTTAGTAAGCAAGCTGGCGGGCGAGAGGCCAACGCCGTTCACCGCCACTGCATCGCCGCGTTCGAAATCAACGGTAATGACTTCGGGCGTATCGGGCGCGTCTTCGGGATTGTCGGTGCGGCTATAGACATAATCGGGGACGTCTTCCCACGGATCCTCAAGCACTTTGCCTTCGGATGAAGTGTGAAGCAGGTTAGCGTCAGTTGAAAACGGGCTTTCGCCGCGCTTATCCTTGGGCACTTGAATCTGATGCTTTTCGGCAAAGTCGATAAGCGCTGAACGGCTGTGCAAATCCCATTCGCGCCAAGGCGCAATGATTTTGATACTGGGATCAAGTGCCGCATAGCCCAGTTCAAAGCGCACCTGATCATTACCTTTGCCCGTTGCCCCGTGCGCCACCGCATCAGCGCCAACCTTATGCGCAATCTCAATCTGCTTCTTGGCGATCAAAGGCCGTGCGATCGACGTGCCGAGCAAATAGAGCCCTTCATATAGCGCATTGGCGCGCATCATCGGGAAGACATAGTCGCGGACAAATTCCTCGCGGACATCTTCGATGAAGATATGCTCTTCTTTCACGCCCGCCGCGCGCGCCTTTGCGCGTGCTGGTTCAATTTCCTCACCCTGGCCAAGATCGGCGGTGAACGTTACGACTTCGCAGCCATAGGTCTGCTGAAGCCATTTCATGATGACACTGGTATCAAGCCCACCAGAGTAAGCGAGGACGACGCGATTGATTGTTTCAGTCATGATGCGCGCCTTTGCACGGGCGCGCGCCGCGCTTCAAGGAATTCTTATGGCCACGTTGTCCTTTGCCGCGCATAGCAATTTGGAATCGTTCGATCATAAAGCCCTTTCGCGGCGTCTGATCGCGCGCCACGTCCGGTTAACGGCACAAACAAGGCGGGACCAAGCGAGCAGCGAGTGGTGGCGGTGTCGCTGCTTTTGGTCATAAGGATGAGCTGTTCAAACGGCCCTTGCGCGCCAATCGGCATGACGAGTTTGCCGCCCCGTTTGAGCTGCGCAATCAACGCTGCCGGGATTTTATCGGCCCCCGCTGTCACAATGATCATGTCATAGGGCGCAAATGCTTCCCAGCCCGCAAAGCCATCGCCCGCCATCACGCTGACACGGGGCACTTTCAGCCGCGCGAGCGTTGCGCGCGCTCGTTTGGCGAGAGGTTCAACGATTTCGATTGTGTGCGCGGTCGCCCCCAATTGCGATAGCACCGCCGCTTGGTAGCCCGAGCCCGTTCCAATTTCGAGCACCTGGGAACCCGCAGTCACCCCCACCGCCGCCGTCATGATTGTCACGATATAGGGATCGGAGATGGTTTGATCATAGCCAATGGTGAGCGGCGTATCGCGGTAAGCCTTGGCACGCTGCGCTGCGGGCACGAAGGCCTCACGCGGCACACGCCCGACCGCGGCCACTGCATCAACAAAGTGCGGGTCCCGTTCAAATCCCGGATAGTCGGAGGCGGCGGTGTGGATGATCTCACGAACCAGCGCCGCGCGTTGCTGCCCGAATTCTGACGTCGCCAAGACAGCCGATGGTAAGGTTGCGAGCACTGTCAACTTCCACAAGACCGACAGACGGCGCACCCTAAAACTCTCCCTCAATCCGCAAACGGATCGCGCACCAATATCGTATCTTCACGCTGCGGCGAAGTTGACACTAACGCGACCGGGCACTCAATCAATTCCTCAACCCGCCTGATATATTTGATCGCTTGCGCGGGCAGATCAGCCCAGCTCCGCGCGCCTGCGGTGGTTTCGTGCCAGCCTTCAATCTCTTCATAAACGGGCTGAACCCCGGCCTGGTCGGCAGCGTGCGGCGGCAGATAATCATAAACCTGATCGCCAATCCGGTAGCCGGTACAGATTTTGAGCACATCAAAGCCGTCAAGCACATCAAGCTTGGTGAGGGCAATCCCGGTAATTCCGCTGACCGCCGCTGATTGGCGCACCAGCACCGCATCGAACCAGCCGCAGCGCCGCTTGCGCCCTGTGACTGTGCCAAATTCATGGCCCCTCTCGCCCAGACGCTGGCCGGTTTCATCTTCAAGCTCGGTCGGAAACGGCCCTGAGCCCACACGCGTGGTATAAGCCTTCACAATCCCGAGGACAAAGCCAACGCCGCTTGGCCCCAGCCCCGATCCGCCCGATGCCGTACCCGCTATTGTGTTGGATGATGTGACAAAGGGATAGGTGCCATGATCGACGTCAAGCAACACGCCCTGCGCGCCTTCAAACAAGATGCGCTTGCCCGCCTTGCGCGCTGCGTTGAGGATCAGCCAAACGGGCTTGGCATAGGGCAAGATAACATCGGCAATCGCGCGAAGTTCAGTGATCAGCGCCTCGCGGTCAATGCCGGGCAAACCAAAGCCAGCGAGCAAGGCATCGTGATGCGCGCAAATCCGGTCGAGTTGCGGCCCCAAATCGTCAAGATGGGCAAGGTCGCAGACCCGGATCGCGCGCCGCCCGACCTTATCTTCATAGGCCGGGCCAATCCCGCGCCGCGTCGTGCCGATCTTGCCAGCACCGCTCGCATCTTCACGCAGCGCATCAAGATTGCGGTGGAAGGGGAGGATGAGCGGGCAGGTCTCGGCAATATGAAGATTGTCTGGCGTAATCGCGACGCCCTGCGCGCCAAGCTTGGTGACCTCATCACGAAAATGCCAGGGATCAAGCACCACGCCGTTGCCAATCACTGATAATGTACCGCGCACAATCCCCGATGGCAGTAGCGATAGTTTGTACACTTGGTCGCCAACAACCAGCGTATGCCCGGCATTATGTCCGCCTTGAAACCGCACCACCACATCAGCGCGGCTCGCGAGCCAATCGACAATCTTGCCCTTGCCCTCATCGCCCCACTGCGCGCCGATAACCGTTACATTTGCCAAAGCGTCATTCTTTCCGAACTAGTGATAAGCACCGCGCCGTATTGGCTTTGCTCGCAAGCGTCTATAGGTGGGCGCTACATTCTAGCTGTCCAACGCCCGCCGATGACCCGGACAGTTATCCCGCAAAGGCCAAAGCGCGCGCCTCATCCTTGGCATAATGCCTGATCGCCATCCAATAATGCCATGCCGACCAAAAGCCAGTAGGCGCAAGGATCAACAGCGCGAAACGCAACGACGCGGCGTCGGCACCGTTCGGGCCTGCCACGCTGTCACTGATCACGGCAACTGCCTGCACGGCAATGATCAAGTTGGTCACGTTGCCCATCAGCAACGAAATGGCGATAGTCTGCGCGCGCATCGCCGGCGGCACTAGATTGTTGAGCAAGCCCATCGTCGGCCCGATATAAAGATAAATGGCGGGAATGAACGCCCACAGCATCACGATCGTCGCACCGTGCGACCCCGTCCAATAAGCATAGAAGGATGGCACCGTGCTCAGCGCAATGACAATTGCCAGTGTCCACATGATCCGCTTGGGATGCTGCAATTGCGGCATGAACAACAAGGCTGCGGCAACCAATGTCGCCCCGGTTCCGGCATAAAGGTGAATTGGCCCCATCGCTCCACCCACCTGGCTCGCGGTCATGCCGTAAGTCCGTTCGAGGAAGGTCGGCGTGAACCACAGCAGCCCCCATCCCCATAGCGCCGCAATCGCGCCGCCCATCATCAAATGCATCGCGGCCTTTTGCGACCAGATGAAGCGCAAAGTGTCCATCAGCGGCACCGCCACCACATCGCTGCTGTTGACAGCATCGCCGTCCATCGCACCGCGCCTTGGTTCAGGAACCGTGAGATAGATGAGCAAACCAAAGATGACGCCGGGCACGCCAAGCACCAGAAACACCGTTCGCCAGCCATATTGATCGGCGACGACATTGGCGACTTCAGAACCAAGCCAGCCGCCAACCGGTGCGCCAAGCGAAAAAATGGTAAGCGCAATCGGACGGCGCGCGGGCGGGAAATAATCGGCAAGGATCGATGAAGATGGTGCGGTGCCCCCGGCCTCCCCAATACCAACGCCGATGCGGGCAAGGATCAACTGAAAGAAGCTTTGTGCCATCCCGAAACAAACCGTCATCAGAGACCATGCCGCGAGCGCAGCGGCGACAATATTGCGGCGATTTGCGCGGTCGGCATACATTGATACCGGAATGCCAACCCCAACATAGAAAAGCGCCAGCGTGACACCTGTCATTAGGCCGACTTGCGAATCGGTCAGCTTAAAATCCAGCCGGATCGATTCAAGGACGGTTGAGACCACATAGCGATCGGCAATGTTGATGGCATAGACTAGCGACAGGACGACGGCGACATACCAGCTGACCGCCGTAACGCGCGCGGGCTCCTTCATGGTAGAGATTGTTTGCGACACTGGCTTGGTCCTTCCGCGCTTATAACAGCACAGTGTGCGACGGCGTTTGCCCAGTCAACCACCCGCGATCGAGATGGCAATTGCCAAAGAGGATTCACAAACCGCTAAGCGTCGTCTAAGCCCCTTCGATGACTGACCTGATTGATGACGCCAAAGACCCGTTTGACCTGATTGTCGATTCTCCGTTCGATAGTGCGCTTTCCGACCGATATCTGGTTTATGCCATGTCGACGATTACCGCGCGCTCGCTCCCCGATTTGCGCGACGGGTTGAAGCCGGTGCACCGGCGCTTGCTGTGGGCGATGCGCTTGCTCAAGCTTGATCCGGCGAGCGGGTATAAGAAATGCGCGCGCGTTGTCGGCGATACGATTGGCAAATATCATCCGCACGGTGATCAGTCAGTCTATGACGCGATGGTGCGGCTCGCGCAGACATTTTCGCTACGTTACCCGCTTGTCGATGGGCAGGGTAATTTCGGCAATATCGACGGTGATAATGCCGCCGCCTACCGCTATACCGAGGCGCGGTTGACCCCGTCGGCAATCGAGCTGATGGCGGGGCTTGATGACGGCACGGTCAATTACAAGCCAACCTATAATGGCGAAGATGAAGAGCCCGAAATCTTCCCCGGCCTGTTCCCGAATTTGCTGGCAAACGGCACCAGCGGGATTGCGGTCGGGATGGCGACCAACATTCCGCCACACAATGCCGCCGAAGTGATCGATGCCGCGTGCCATTTGATCGATCAGCCAGA
>JBJXDU010000059.1:0-126341 GCA_046153565.1 Sphingomonadaceae bacterium | reverse complement strand
GGCACCATTTTTGTCGTGGCTGCGCTTATTCATCTTCGCGCTTTGTAATCCCATAATCTTTGACCAAGGCCCAGACATGGGCGGGAACCATTGATTTGACGCGCGCTTTGCGTTCGCGGCGAAGGTGGAGGATGCTTTCGATGGCTTTCATCTCAAGGCGCGCGCGCGCGAATTCCAATCCTTTGGGGCCAATTCGGGGCATCAGCCAACCGACGATGGGGCGAAGCCAGCCCGGCATACGGCGCAGTGGCAATCCGCCCGCCGCGCGTTCAGTATTTGCCAGAAAGCCTTTAACCGCGCCTGCGCGTTTGCCTGCGCTCCCCGGGTCTGACAGGCGCACTTCACCGTCAAGTAGCGCGAGCAATTCAGCGCCTCGATCATTGCGGACGATCAGCCATTGTTCGCCTTGCCCCCCCATATAGCCTACCGTGATATCCGAAAGCGCATTGGTATAATCGACGCAGGTGCGGCAGGTGAGCGGGAAGAAGTCGGGCGCGAGTTGCGAAATGGGCAACTGAAGGAACGGGATTTCTTGTTTGCGACCGTCGGTGAATCTTAGTTCAACATAATAGTCCGCGCGAAATTCAAGATAGGTGATTGTGGCCGGATCATCGGCGAGAAGCGCGAGGAACTCATGGAAATGCTCGGTTGTGGTATTGTCCGAACACGGCGTGCCGATGACGTAGAGGCGTTCCAAGCCAAGCTTAGCCTCCATCGCGCGTAAGGCGTGAACCTGGCACGGAATACCGATGACAGCGATCCGTTTATGCCCTTGCGCGACCGCTGGCTCAAGCAATGCGAGCAGGGGCGCGTAGCCCATTCGCATGCCGCGACACTGCGCCATCCCTTCGGCCTTGGTGACGAGAACGGGCACCGGACGCCACCGGTCTTGCGGGTCAGGTGCCATAGTGAGCACGGCATCAATATGGCCGGCTGCGAGCAGTTTTTCGGCCAAGCGCGTGGTGATACCCGTCCACTGCGCGCCTTCGATGGGGGTGGTGAGCGATGCGCGCGCCATCCGCTGAAAGGGGCCGAAGAATAGCTCGTCGGTGCGGCCAGGATCGCGCGCGCGGCCATGTGTGGCGGCTTCAAGTGCTGGATAATCAGGCTTGATGAACTGGCAGACTTGTCCGCAGGCTTTGGCGTCTTTCATCCTCGAAACGCCGCAATCGGTGCACAGGTCGCGCGGGGCGGCGGGTCCAAAGGCGGGTGCCCACAGGGGAGTAGCGGGCTGCGTGGGGTAAGGCACCATGGAGTTGTTCTAGCGTTTATCGGCCACGGTGCAATCTCAATGAAAGTCACGCGATTTGGGTAAGATGCGCACGTTGCGCGGGTGGCTTGACCTGCGGGGATGCTGAGGGCGCACGACTTCATCAGCGCGGGCGAGTGCGGGGTTTGTCTCATGCGTTTCGGAAAGGCGCGCAAGATCTGCGGTGCGATCATATATGCGGCTGGCCATCAGGTGGATCACGCCTTCGGGGCTGCGCTGTAGCTCGCCTTCAACCAGCATCAGCCGCGATGCCATGACGGCGCGGCGATAGCGTTCGAACAGCCGTGCCCAGATGACAACATTGGTGATCCCGGATTCATCCTCAAGCGTTAGGAAAATCGCATTGCCATTGCCGGGGCGTTGACGAACCAACACGACGCCCGCGGTTTTCACCCGCGCGCCGTTTTTGGCGGCGGCGGTTTGCTGGCAGGACAATATGCCTTCATTCGTGAGCTGCGCGCGCAGGAAGTGCAGCGGATGCGCTTTTAGCGAAAGCCTGATCGTCTGATAGTCTGCTGCGACATGTTCGCCCAGCGCCATCGTTGGCAGGTTGACCGCAGGCTCCTCCGCCAGTTCGCGCGCGTCAGCCGCAGCAAAAAGCGGGAGCGTGTCGCTATGCGTGCGCCGCACTTCCCACAGCGCCTCGCGCCGGTCGAGCCCGAGCGAGCGGAACGCATCCGCATCGGCCAGCAACCGCAGTGCGCGGGCCGGAAAGGCTGTGCGTCGGGCGAGATCTTCGATGCTAACGAAGGGGCGGTGGGCGGTGATAGACTCGGCCCAAATCTCCCGAAAACTGTCAATCTGACGCAGGCCTAGGGTGAGCGCGCCTTCGCTTACCCTATTATCCCAGTCACTAAGATTAACATCGACCCCGCGCACAGCGACGCCATGTTCACGCGCATCGCGGACGATTTGCGCCGGGGCATAGAAGCCCATGGGCTGGCTGTTGAGCAGGGCGGCGGCAAAGACGGCGGGATAATGGCATTTGAGCCATGATGACACCCAGACGAGCCGCGCAAAGGCAATGGCGTGGCTTTCGGGGAAGCCGTAGCTGCCAAAGCCTTCAATCTGTTTGAAGCAGCGCTCGGCAAATTCGGCCTGATAGCCGCGCGACACCATGCCGCCGACCAGCTTTTCGCGGAAAGCATCGATCGTTCCCAGATTGCGGAATGTCGCCATGGCGCGGCGCAGCTGGTTTGATTCGGATGGCGTGAATTCCGCAGCGACGATGGCGAGCTTCATTGCTTGTTCCTGAAACAAGGGCACGCCGAGTGTTTTGCCGAGCACCTCGCGCAGTTCATTGGGGTTATGCGGCGGGGCAGGTGAGGGGAAATCGACCGCCTCGCGCCCCTGCCGCCGCCGCAGATAGGGATGCACCATATCGCCTTGGATCGGCCCAGGGCGGACAATCGCGACTTGGATAGCGAGATCGTAAAATTCGCGTGGCCGCAGCCTTGGGAGCATATTGATCTGCGCGCGGCTTTCAACCTGAAACACGCCGACACTATCGCCCTTGCACAGCATGTCGAACACCGCTTCATCCTCATCAGGGATTGTATCGAGGCTTAAGCCCCCAATCATGTCAAAGGCTTTGCGGATGCACGTGAGCATGCCAAGCGCGAGCACATCAACCTTCATCAGGCCAAGCGCATCGATATCATCCTTATCCCATTCGATGAAGGTACGGTCTGCCATCGCCGCATTGTGAATCGGCACGGTTTCATCAAGCCGGTCTTGGGTGAGCACAAAACCACCGACATGTTGCGAAAGATGGCGCGGAAACTTCAGGATTTGCTGAACAAATTTGTTCATGCGTGCAATATCGGGATTGTCCGGATCAAAACCACTTTCGGCAAAGCGTTTGGGATCGATGCTTGATGAATAGCTGCCCCAGACGGTGCTGCTGATCTTTTGCGTCACATCTTCGGAGAGGCCCAGCGCCTTGCCCACTTCGCGCACGGCGCTGCGCGGGCGGTAGTGGATGACGGTGGCGACGATCCCGGCGCGGTCACGGCCATAGCGCGCATAGATATATTGCATCACTTCTTCGCGCCGCTCATGTTCGAAATCAACGTCGATATCGGGCGGCTCCTTGCGCTCTTCGGAGATGAAGCGTGAGAAGAGGAGATTGTGCTTGGCCGGGTCAACCGCGGTTATGCCGAGCACGAAGCAGATCATCGAATTGGCAGCAGAGCCACGTCCTTGGCACAATATGTTGCGGCCTTGTGCGAACTGGACAATGTCATGGACGGTGAGGAAATAGGCGGCATAATTCATCTTGCCGACGAGGTGGAATTCCTCATCGAGCAACGCTTGCACATTGGCGGGAAGGCCCTCTGGCCAGCGTGCGAGAGCTTTCTCCATCACCAATTCTTCAAGCCATGCCTGCGGCGTATAGCCTTGCGGGATCGGCTCATGGGGATATTCATAGGCCAGTTCGCCAAGGTCAAAGCCAACAAGACCAAGCACATCCTGCGTCGTGGCAATCGCTTCGGGGGCGTCGCTGAACAGCCTCGCCATTTCGGATGGAGGCTTGAGATGGCGTTCGGCATTGGGCAGTAGGTTGCGACCCGCTTTGCCGATGGTCGTGCCCTGTGCAATGCAGGTGAGGATATCGTGCAGAGGGCGCTGTTCGGGGGTTGCATAGAGCGCGTCATTGACGGCGACGAGCGGAATATGGGTGCGCGTTGAAAGCGCTTTGAGGCGGGCAAGGTGGCGTTTGTCGCGACCGGCACGGTTCATGCGGGCACCAATCCACAGATGGTCGACCTTATCTCGCAATGTCAGCAGCACCGCGTCTTCTTTGCGACTTTGCGGCTTCGCGTGAGACATTTTTCGTAACTCACGCGAAGCCGCAAAGCCGCAAAAGGGAAGGACAATCAACGCCATTTCCTCCGCCCATTCAAGGAGATCGGCGACATAGAGTTCGCAACTGCCCTTCACCGTGCGCAGATTACCAAGGCTGAGTAGTCGCGTCAGCCGCCCCCAGCCGCGCCTTGTTATGGGGTAAGCGATGATGTCGGGAGTGCCATCGGCAAAGACCAAGCGAGCACCGCTGATCAGCTTGAAATCCAGCCCGCGCCCCTCCTCGCGTGCATTGCTGAGCGCGCTCCACGCACGTACTACGCCTGCCACTGAATTGCGATCCGCAATGCCAATCCCGCTGTGGCCAAGCGCAATCGCTGCTTCAACCATCTCGCTGGGATGCGAGGCCCCGTGTAGGAACGAGAAATTGGTCGCGGTGGCGAGTTCGGCATAGCTCATGCGAACAGCCCGTGGAGATACCAATCGGGGTTGATTCGCTCATCGCCGTAAAGGCCGTGGCGGAACAGCCAGAACCGTCGTCCCCGGCCATCTTCGACACGGTAATAATCGCGTGTCAGCCCGGCACCATCGGCGCGCATCCACCACTGCGCGGCGATCCGTTCAGGCCCTTCATAGCGCGTGACGTCATGCTGCATCCGCCGCCAGCGAAACCGGCGCGGCGGGCCATCGGGCACTTCGGCCATCACCTCGATTTTTTGAGGCGGATCGAACAGATGGAGCGGGCGGAGCGGCGGTTCGCCCGGCTCCGTCGCTTTCCATTCGTGGCGCGGTGGCGCATCGGCAAAGGGCAGTTCGAGCATGGCTTGCTCTGGAATATGGCTATCGCCCGCAGCCAATCGTCGCAGCCGTGATCGCCCAAGCCGCACGCCCAGCCGGTCAATCAGCGCCTCAAGCTCGGCCTGCGCGACAGCGCCGCCCTCAAGCCGCAATTGCTGCGCGCCCAGTGGTTCAGTCACAGGCACGGCGAGCCGGATCAGATCATAGCCAAAGCCCGGATCAAGCGGGTCGTTCAGATTATCAATTCGTTCGCCAAACAGCCGGTTGATGAGCTTTGCATCGCGCGTGGGCGCGCCGGTTTCAATCGCGAGCCGCGCGACATGGCCATCGCTGCGGAACAGGCTTGCCTCAAACCGCCGCCCACCATCGCATCGTTCGCTTAGTGTCGTTGCGGCCTGTTTTGCGAGATCCTCAATCGTTGAAAGCATATCGGCGGTGCGCGCAATGGGTTCGGCAAAGCGTTGTTCGACGATTAGCGCGGGGGGCAGGCGGCGCGGGGTGATCCGCACATCCTCCTTGCCAAGGGTGCGCGCGAGCAGGGCAGGGAGATCAGCCCCGAAGCGCGCAGCGAGCGGTGCCATGGGCCGCGCGGCCAGATCACCAAGAGTCTGCAACCCTGCGCGGCGCAGCGCGATATGCGTTTCAGGCGCGATGCGTAAAGCCGTGATGGGCATAGATTTCAGTGCGTCTTTGTGTCTTTGTGTCTTTGTGTGAGATAAAAAATCTGACTCACACGAAGCCACGAAGTCACAAAAGGGATGGTGGTGTGCGACCGCAGCCGCAGCTTCGGGCGTAGCCGCTAGCCCTAGCTGGACACTCAGCCCGTGGCCTGCCAGCCGCGCTTGGACGTCCGCCGCAATATTGGTCTCTTTGCCGCAGCCCGTAATATCAAGCGCCAGCCCATAAGGCGGATCAAGCGCCACCATCGGCGTGTAACGATCACAGCCATCGGCGATCCATTCGAGCAAGACCGTGTCGGCAGCGGGATCATGCGGCAACACGCCCAACCCTGGCGCACAGGCGCGGGCGTCAGCCAGCGTCAGCCCCGGCGTTATCCCAAGCGCACGCGCGGCACTATCAACCGCCATGATCCGCAGCGCACCGCGTATTTTTTCGACAAGGACGAACGGCCCGTCAGGCGGCCCGCCGCGCTTGATCCGCTCCGAAGGCAGGAGCGGCAGGAACAGCGCGAGATAGCGACGGCTCAGTGAAGGTTTGTTGGTCACGATCCCATTCCACATCCATATCAAAAGCAGGCAAGCCAGCGCGGTGGCGCAGCAGGCTGAGGCGCAGCGCAGTGATGCCCGGCGCATTGCCCTCAAGCGCGCGCGAAGGCCCCGCGCGGACCTGCCACCTTGTTTGTGCCGCACTGGCGCTTGGTTCAGCCCCCACACGCAGCAACAGCGCCATGACGCCCGACTGTGCCGCCGCAAGCGACAGACGCCGGGTCGCGGTCAGGTCAAGCGTGCGCGCTTTGCCAAAAGGTTCGATCACCACCGCGCCGACCGCGCCGCATTTGACGATATCAGCGCCCGCGCGCAGCACGCTCAGCTCATCGGGCGCATTGACGAGGAAAAAATGATCGGGATCAAGGCCCAGCTCAACCAGCCCCGGGCCGTAGAGTCGTCCGCAGCGGCGTTCAGTGCGGTCTTCACGCACCCACATGATCGGTTTGCCCACAACGCAGCCACGCATCGCAAGCATCAGCGCAAACGCCGCCGCTGCGCTTTCATCGCCCTCATCACCACTAAACACTTCATGCAAAGCCGCGAGCACCAGCCCGCCGCCAAGCCGCGCGTCAAGCGAGGGTGCACCAAGCGCCGCCCGCGCCGCCGCATGGCGGGCAGGGGCGCAATGCGCAACAAGCTGTTGCCGCAGCTGAGCAAGGGTGAGATTCGGTTTCATATGTTCATATTATGTTCTTGCTCACTCGATAGAGTCAAGCACCAAATACGAACAAAAAACCCCGGGGCGTTTCCACCCCGGGGTCTTCCGTGACGAGTCCGAAAAAAGGACTAGAATTTGGTGCGAACCGTCACACCATAAGTCTGTGGATCTTGAAGGAAGGCACCGCGCGAAATACCCGCACCATTGGCACCAAGCGCTCCTGGCAAGAAAGTGCCACCACGAAGTGGCGTGTTGAACGTCACGTTGCGCGTTTGCACGTTGGTGATGTTATTGCCCCAAATTTCAATCCGCCATGCGCCGTTCTGACTACCGATACCGGCACGCAGATTAAGCTTTGCATTGCCATCCTGAATATCGAACGGGTTCCTGATTGTACTCACATCATTGCCCGCGATGATCACCGCTTGCGTTGAGGTGCGCCGATCAGATTCAAGGCGAATCGAACCATTCAGGCCGAAGGTCAAATTGCTTCCCAGATCGCGATCATAATTAAAGCCAGCAATAACAACATGTTCAGGCGCGTTCGTTAGTTTATTGCCGCACAGTGAACGTACCGCAATGTTCGCGGTCGCCGGCGCACAATTCACCGGATAGCGCGCATTGGTATAGGTATATGCCCCGTTAAACGACAATTCCCGCGACAAACGTGCGTTGAGCTCAAGCTCACCCCCGGTTGCTTTGGCTTTGTCCACGTTGAACGTTACGAACTGAACGCCGGTAAATTCAAGCACCTGGAAGTCGCTCAAATCCTGATGGAATAGCGCCAAATTGGCGGTTAGTGCATTATCAAGCAGTTTGGTCTTGATACCAATTTCATAGGCATCAACCTTTTCCGAGGCAAATCGAGGATCAGCACCACCCGCCGCTGCAGTTGGATCAAGGTTGAACCCACCAGCTTTATAGCCATGCGAATAGCTTACATAGGTGTTGATTTTGTCAATCGGCTCCCATGTCAGCTTGGCCGTATAGATCAGCTCATTATCTTTGAACACGTTGTTAAACGGCACAGGCGTTGGTGCCAGTCTAGCGGTATTTGGCCCTAGAATATTGGCTTGGACGGCAAAGGGGAAGCAGGTGAAACCAACCGCCAATGCTTGAAATCCGTTCAATGGCCCACCTGCCGCCAGCGCCGGGTTGCTCAACACACCAAGACAAGCCGGTGAACTTGCCGATTCCTGCACGAACGCCCCTGCTTTGCGGTCGTCGGAATAGCGTAGACCGAAATTGAAGCCGAACGTGTCAGAAAATTTGAACGTATTATTCGTAAAGACCGAGAAATTGCGACCGCTTTGCGTGAAGCGGTTGTTCGCAAAACTCCCCGCAGCACTAATTCCTTGCGCTAACGTCTGCGCAGGCACTGGCCCGAGTGCGAGAGGATTGAAGCCAAAGGCTGGATTCCCGGCAATGAAGGGGAAGAAATTGGCGCTGATATAGCGCTGGAAATCCGACCCGAGGGTCAAATTCTGACGCTCGCTAATCTGTTCGTCGGAATAATAACCGCCGACAAGATATTGGAATTTATCATTGAACACACTGCCGGATAGGCGCAGCTCTTGTGTGAAGGTCTTGATCCGTGTTTCACTATCGAGCGATCCCGCGACCGCCGTTGAGCCCGTCGCGGATGTTGAATAGACATTGAGTCCGACAAAATCAGATTCCTGCCGCGATCGCGCGCGCGAGTTGCGATAGGCGGTGATCGAGATCAGGTCGGCATCACCTAGTTTTAGATTAACCTCGCCCGAAACCCCCCATTGATCGATCCGGTCACGGAACTCTTGGCCGTTTGATATCCGGCTTTGCTGCGCGCCAATCCCCGTTACAGGGGCACCACCATTGGCAGGCAATCCGTAAGCGGCAAAAGCCCCCGCCGCGACCAATGTAGTTTCCTGCAATATGACCGCATCACAACATTTTTCATCTGAATTCTGATAATCGCCGATCAAGCGAATGCTGAGGTCTGCGCTTGGTTCAAACAACAATTGGCCACGGATGATGTACCGATTACGATTGTTGCTTTCAGCGCCGGTAGTGCTGGTTACCGTGCCATCTTGCTTGCGGTAAGCCGCCGATAGCCGCGCCGCGAGCGTGCCTTCGACAAGCGGTGCGGAAACGCCCGCTTGAATGTTGAAGAGATTGTAATTGCCGTAGGTCGCGTTACCAAAAACCTCAAGCTTGTTGAGATTGGGCTTTGCCGTTTTGATGTTGAGCGCACCAGCCGAGGTATTGCGCCCAAAGAGCGTGCCCTGCGGTCCGCGCAGCAGTTCGACCTGATTGACATCAAGCAAATCGCCAAGCGCAATACCGGGGCGGCTCAAATAAACGCCGTCAAGGAAGATGCCGACCGCGCTTTCAAGCCCGGTATTGTTGCCCGTCGTCCCCACACCGCGCACGCGCAGCGTGGTGCCGCCGCTTTCGGTCTGCGTACTGTTGAGGTTGAAGCTGGCCGACACATTGTCGAGTGCGCGAATATCGCGAACGCCTGCTTTTTCGAGTGTTTCGGTGTTGAACGCGGTAACCGCAATGGGAACGTCTTGCAGGTTTTCATTGCGCAGTGTTGCCGTGACGATGATATCACCGGCATCGACTTTTTCTTCGGCAGGCGTCGCGGTTTGCGCGAACGAAGGCGTCGAAATCAAAAGGGCAAGCGCGGTCGCGCCAAGCAGTTCAAGCTTTTTCATAACACTCTCTCCCGATGTGCCGGTTTTCCGGCGTTGGTGCGTTTATCACACCAATTATCCAATAGTTTGCGCTCGCTTTCCGCAAGCGTCAATGGGCAATTCGCAAAAAATGGCTGTTTTGCGTGAGTTTCAAAATGAGACTGAATACAAGAGGCGGTGACGTAGCGTAAAGTGGTTTGATCGATCGACACAAGACATAAAAATCCCCGACACCTTGTGGGTGCCGGGGACCGAATTCGAAAGCGAAAACGCGCTAACTTAGAATTTGAACTTGCCGCTGACCCCATATGTCCGCGGCCCACTGGGATAGCCAGACAGGCTGCCGCCTTGCGCGACTGACGGGAAGATGACGGGGTTGAACCGGGGTGACGTCAGGTTACGGCCCCACACTGTCGCTTCAAAGCCATTGCCGAATGCAAGCGACAGCGAACCGTTCAATGTTTCAGGCGACGCTCGGAACGGAAGGCCCTGTGCAATCTGATAAGCGCTATCAACCGAGTAATCGACGTGGAACGTTGCCGAAGTCTTATCAGAAATTTCAGCGGTGTAGGTGCCGCCGACTGCGATAGCGAATTCGGCAATGCCCGATGGCCGTCTTCCAGTCAAATTGGTTGGAACCACGCCGTTAGTCGCCGCATTGAACGACGAACCGCCTGTGAACAAATTGAATTTGGGATCAAGGTAGGTAATCGATCCCGTCACGTTCAGGTTCTTGACTGGCGTCAACGATGCATCAAATTCGAATCCCTTCGTGGTCTGTTTTTCAGCGTTACCAAGTACGAAACCAGTGCCCTGGAAGATATTGCTTTGGAAATTCTTCAAAATCTGCTGGAAAACGGCAAGGTTGAAGCCAAATCCAGGGAAATTGCCCTTTAGGCCGATTTCATACACCGACGCATTTTCAGGTCTGGCGAAACGTGTGCCCGTCGTCAGATTGTTTACCGCTAGGCCGGCCGTACGAATGGCTGACGCTGCTGGTGCAGGCACCTGCGCGGGAGAACCGGGGATGAAGTCGCGCGCGAACGGACGGCTATCGGTCGAAAGGTTGAACGACGACGCCTTAAAACCTGTCGCATAGGTAGCATAGCCACTCACCCGCCGTCCGAATTTATAAGCCAATCGAAGTGTGTACGAGAAATTGCTATCACTTGTTTTGCCATCTTCAACCGCGTTCGGAAAATTTAGATATGGCGGCAGGAACTGAAGTCCGCGAAGCCCTAGGAATGGATTGGCAGCAGTAGCTGCCACTGTCGCAGGTACGCCAGCGCGTACCCCGGCGAGCACCAAATCCAAGCTCGAAAACACGTCGGTGCTGACGTTATTTTGAATGACCGCTTTCCGATCATTCGTATAGTTAAACCCACCGGTCAGCGTCAGATCTTCAATAGGTTTGATATCAACCTGCCCGAACACCGAAATCGCGCGATTCTTGTAGTTGTAGCGTTCAAAACGGCCTTGTCCGGCGGAACCGAATGCCCCGGCAGGGGTGCCTGGTAACAGAGCGCGCAGCGTCGGCTCAAGCCCGCTGTAATTGCCGCCAGACAGAAGGTTCGCGTAGCCACGGAAATCGCGTCCGAAAGTCAACTCAGTCCTGCTTCTGATATTTTCACGGAAATAGAATCCGCCGAGCAAAAAGTTAAACGCGCCCTCAAAATTGGATGCCAATCGCAATTCTTGGGTTAACGTACTAATATTCAGCCTATTCCTGTTTAGCCCTAGAAGGTCCGCACTTGTAAAATCGGAGTCTTGATTCGTATCGGTGTTCACCCGACGTGACGAGCTGATGCTTGTCAGCGAAAGCGTATCGCTAAGATCATAATCGATTTGCCCAGAAATGCCGTAATTTTCAATCTTGTTGGTTGAATCAAAATTATCAAAGCTGTCATAAGAGAAGCGATTGTTCGAATTGATGCGACCGCCCAAGGCACGCACCGCATTGCCAGTCGGTCCATCAACGATGTTCACAACAGTGCAGCACACTTCATCAATCTTGTCATAATCAGCAATCACACGTAGCTTAAGCGCGTCTGAAGGTTGAACCAAGATTTGACCACGGATACCGTAACGATTCCGGTTATTTGTTTTCGTGCCAAGGTTCAAATTGCGGCCATAGCCGTCACGCCGATTGTAATTGACCGCCAAGCTGGCGGCGATTGTTTCGGTAATCGGGCCGGTGATATCCGCTTTCGCAATAACTGCGTTGAAATTGCCATAGGACACCTCAGCGCTGCCACCGAGTTTGAATTTCGGTTCTTCGGTGACAAGGCTGATAATACCTGCCGACGCATTCTTGCCGAACAATGTGGACTGCGGGCCGCGCAGGACTTCAACGCGCTTGATATTGGGCAAATCGCCGATCTGTGCGGCTGAACGCGAGCGATAAACGCCGTCGATGAACACGCCAACCGACGGTTCGATCCCGGCATTGTTGGCGCCGTTTCCGAAACCGCGAATGATGAAGTTGGTGTTGGCTGAGCTTTGCAGCTGTCCCACTTTAAGCGATGGTACCAAGCTTTGAAGATCAAGAAGGTCACGGACTTGTGAACGCTCGATTGATTCAGACGTCGTTACCGAAACCGAAATCGGCGTGTCCTGAAGCGTCTGTTCGCGCTTCGAAGCGGTCACGATAATGTCGCCGCTTTCGGTCGCCTCTTCGCCGCTTGCCTGCGGTGTGGTGGTTGCGGTTTGCGCCACTGCTGGTGCTGAGAATAACAATGCTAGCGCCGTTGCGCTCAAAAGGTCTTGCATTTTCACGATTCCGTCTCCCGTTCTATTGTCTTGTCTGTGCTGGGCGTTATTCGCCTTTCGTTAGCCGCGTCTTTTGTCGATTGAGGCGTTAGCGTCAATCAGAGAATTGTGACAGCGTTGCCCGAAACCTTAAGATCGTTCGGAAATCGTAACGGAAATGCGGGGCAGTCGAGTGGTCGCGAGTGGTTTTGGTGATGTTGTGTTGCCGATTTGCATCACAAATACCTTAGTTGGCCTAGCACAAGCCGCGTTTACATCCTATTTTGATATGATGGCTGACCATGAAGACGCGCCGTCGACGCTTGACGGCAAAATCGCTGTTCCTACTGAGGTAGAGGACGCCATCCGTACGCTTATTCGCTGGGCAGGTGATGATCCGTCGCGTGAAGGTTTGCTCGACACCCCAAAACGCGTCGCGCGGGCATGGCGTGAATATTGCGAAGGCTATGCCGATGACCCCGGCCTCTATCTGGCGCGAACGTTTGAAGAAGTGGGCGGATATGCCAACCTCGTCCTTCTGCGCGATATTCCGTTTCAGTCGCACTGCGAACACCATATGGCCCCGATCATTGGCAAGGCGAGCATAGCTTATATGCCCAAAGATCGCGTCGTGGGCATTTCGAAGCTGGCGCGTGTCCTCAATGGCTATGCCCGGCGCTTGCAAGTGCAAGAGCGGCTGACTGCGCAGGTTGCCAATTGCATCTGGGACCATCTGATGCCTGAAGGCGTCGCGGTTGTGATCGAGGCTAGCCATGGCTGCATGACCGGGCGCGGCGTGCGGACGCCAGGTGTTGGCATGACAACGTCGCATTTGCTGGGCTGTTTCCTTGATGATCATCGCAGCCGTAAGGAGGTCATGAGCCTGATGGGCTATTGAGCGAATTGACGTCGTCGAATTCTGCCGTATGGCTGCTCGCAATGATCGCCCAAAAGGAATTGCCTCATGATGTCGTTTGACCACTTTGCCACCCCTGCTCGCTTGGACGAAGAAGATGCTGAGCGTCCCGCCACCAGCGCGGTGCCGATGAGCAAGTTTCTCGATACGCGCACGGTGCTGATATTCGGCGGCATTGATCAGCGGCTCGCGCAAATGGTGACGGCGCAATTGCTTTATCTCGATCATGTCAGCCATGATCCGATCAAGATCATCGTCAACTCGCCGGGCGGTCATGTCGAATCGGGTGATACTATCCATGATTTGATCAGCTATATCGCATCGCCCGTTGCCGTAATCGGCACTGGCTGGGTGGCGAGTGCGGGCACGCACATCTTTTTGGGTGCGGCCAAAGAACGCCGCTTCTGCCTGCCCAATACGCGCTTTCTCATTCATCAACCAGCAGGCGGAGCGCAGGGCAAGGCTGTCGATATCGAAATCGCTGCCAATGAAATTGTCCGGATGCGTGAACGGCTGGCCCAAGTTATTTCGGACCGTACCGGCCAGCCCGTCGAACGCGTCCGGCTTGATATCGAGCGTGACTATTGGATGTCGACATCCGAAGCGATTGACTACGGCATTTTGGGCAAGGTCATCACATCGACGACTGAAGTCACCTTCTGATGACCCGCGCTGATCCCGGGGCATTGCGCGCCGAGATCAGAGCGTTTTTGAGCGAGCATCAGCCAGCGGGCGATCCCGTTGACCGCGCCAATTGTTGGTCAGTGAGTGATCCTTCGTTCAGCCGCGCGCTCGGTGCTGCGGGCTATATCGGGATGATCTGGCCGCGTGCATACGGCGGGCATGACCGGCATCCGCTTGATCGCTATATCATCATCGAAGAGTTGTTAGCGGCAGGCGCACCGGTGGGCGCGCATTGGATTGCCGACCGCCAGACCGGTGCCCTGTTGCTCCGCTACGGCAGCGAAAGCCAGCGCCGCCGTTATCTGCCGGGAATGGCGCGTGGTGAGCTTTACGCTTGTATCGGCCTTTCGGAACCCGGTGCTGGTTCGGACTTAGCGGCGGTGCGTTCAACCGCGCGTGAGACCGCCGACGGCTGGAGGATCAACGGTCAAAAGCTGTGGACGACGGGCGCACACAATGCGCACGCCATATTGGCTTTGCTCCGCAGCGAAGAGGGCAGCGAGCGGAATGCCGGGCTGAGCCAATTCATGATCGACCTTGATACGCCGGGGATCACGATCCGCCCGATTATCGACATGACGGGAAAGCATGATTTCAACGAGATTTTCTTCGACGATGTCCTCGTTCCCGCAGATGCGCTCGTGGGCGCGCGGGGCGGGGGCTGGGCGCAAGTGACTGCTGAACTTGCGCTCGAACGATCCGGGCCGGAACGCTATTTGTCGAGCCATGCGTTGATTGTCGCGTTGATCGATTGGGCTGGCACCGACCCTGCTGAACCGATCCGCAGCCTCATTGGCCAATTGACTGCCGAGCTATGGACGCTGCGTCAAATGTCGTGGGGCGTGGCGATGAATCTTGCAGGCGGCGAAGATCCGGTTGTTGACGCGGCGATCGTCAAAGATCTTGGTAATAGCTTTGAGCAAGATATGCCCCGGCGGATTCAAGCGCTGGTTGATTGCGACGAGACCCGCACTGACTTGCTTGCCCGTTTGCTGCGCGCGCTGTTGTTGTCATCGCCTAGTTTCTCGCTGCGCGGGGGCACGCGTGAAATTATGCGTGGCATGATCGCCCGGGGGCTTGGCCTGCGATGAGTGCGGAGCGCGCGATGCTGGTCGATACCGCCAAAACCGTGTTTGCTGCGGCGAAGGACGGCGGATTTGCGCCGATCATTGAAGCGGGTTTCAGTGGTCTGTTGATCGGTGAAGATCAAGGCGGGTTTGGCGGCGATTGGGGTGATTTGTTTGCGGTGCTCCGCGTCGCGGGCGGCCTTGCGCTGCCATTGCCGATTGGCGAAACGATCATTGCGGCGAAGCTGCTCAGCGATGCGGGCCAGCCGGTTCCCGGTGGTGAGCTTGGGCTCGACGCGACCGAACATCGTCACTTTGGCGCGTTCGTCCGCGTTGCGCTCGCATCGGGCGCGCTTGATGCGGCGCTCGCGATGAGCATCGATCATTGCAATGTGCGCGTTCAGTTTGGCAAGCCGCTCGCCAAGCAGCAGGCCGTTCAACAAAGCTTGGCCAGCTTTGCGGTTGAGGCGACGGCGGTTCGGTTTGCGGGGGAGGGCGCTGCTGCGGCGCTCGATCACGGTGACGCTTTGTTTGAAATTGCGGCGGCCAAGTTGCGCTGTAATCAGGCGATTGGCATTGGTACGGCGATAGCTCATCAGGTTCACGGTGCGATCGGGTTTACGATGGATTACGCGCTCCATCCGCTGACGCGTAATTTGATTCAGTGGCGATCCGATTTTGGCAATGATGCTTATTGGGCGGCCCAGCTTGGCATGATGGCTGCGGCACAGGGTGGTGCGGGATTATGGGCAGAGATAACACGGCGCGGTGATCGCTGAGCGGGGGCATCCGGCGTGCGGAATCTCCTACAGCGGCGGGCGCAACTGTGCATCAGATGAAGTGGGGGTGGGCCGCCGACGGTCTTGTCAGCGGAAGGTAGTGCCTTTTGCGCCTTACCCGTTTCAGGAGAGCGGCCACGCAAAGGACTTTCGGGTTTCCCCGTTCCGTCTCCGCTTTGCTGGGATTGGTCATTTTCGCTTGCTCCTGCCAAAGCGTAACAGGAAGCGCCGGGTTATTTTACCACACCCGAGCGACCAAAACGGTCTGTTGCGGCCAGCTAAATTGGGTCTGATTGGTTAATCACGCCAACCCTCCCAAGTCCGTCCGCGCCCACCCCCGTCCAAAACCGGGGCAACGTCTGAGTCTCTCGACTCAGATCTTTTCTGTCACTCATTTGGTTTGGAAATGCAAGAACAAAAAGGGTCCATAATGTCGATTTATCCTACAGGGAGCGGCGATTATCCAGATAATGCGATGCGGAGGGGCGGCGGAGCGTGGATCAACCACAAGTCATCATGTTCATGCGGAGTTTTTGATTCAGCACAATGTCATCTTACTCTAGACGCGCGGGCCTAAATCGGCTTCTAACGCGTCATGACATTTCAGGGGCCAACATCACATAGTTTCATCTCGCAGCGCCTGCGGCTGCATTATGCCGATTGGGGTAATGTCGATGCGCCGCCGCTGCTGCTTGTTCACGGCGGGCGTGATCATTGCCGGAGCTGGGATTGGGTCGCAGCGGAACTGGCGCAAGACTGGCACGTGATTGCGCCTGATCTTCGCGGGCACGGTGACAGTGCCTGGTCACCCGATGGCAATTACGAAACGAGCGCCTTTGTTTATGATTTGGCGCAGCTCATTCATCAGCTTGATCTATCGCCCGTCACCATCGTTGCGCATTCGCTCGGCGGCAATGTGTGCTTGCGCTATACCGGGCTTTACCCAGAGACGGTGCGCAAACTTGTCGCGATTGAAGGGCTTGGCCCGTCGCCGATGATACAGGCCGAACGCGCCGCCATCCCCTTGGCCGATCATTGGCGCAAATGGATCAGCGATAAGCGCGCCGCCGCCGGTCGCTTGCCCAAACGCTATGCCACGATTGATGACGCGCTGGCGCGGATGCAGGCCGAAAACGCCTATCTGACCGACGAGCAAGCGCGGCATCTCACCATCCACGGTGTCAATCGCAACGAAGACGGCACGTGGAGCTGGAAGTTTGACAATCACCTCAATATCTGGCCGTTCTTTGATATGCCAAATGAACAGCTACAGGCGCTGTGGTCAGCCATCACCTGCCCGACCTTGCTGCTTTACGGTGCGAATAGCTGGGCCTCAAACCCACAGAATGATGGCCGGATCGTGCACTTTGCGTCCGCGCAAGTGATTGAATTTGAAGAAGCGGGGCATTGGCTTCACCATGATCAATTTGATCGCTTCATGGCTGAGTTGAAGCGCTTCCTATAATCGAAACGCGGAGAGTGAGATGACAAGCGGTATGGACGGCGATGTCTTTGATGCCTTTATCGATCAATTGCATCGCTATGTGCGCGAACGATTGATCCCTGCCGAGCGAGCGATTGAGACCAATGACCATATCCCCGACGATATCTTGGCCGAGATGCGCGAAATGGGGTTGTTCGGTATCACCATCCCGCCTGAATTTGGCGGTGCGGGCATGAATGTGTCGCAATATATCGAAACGATCCGCCAGATTTCTTATGCGATGCCCTGTTTCCGCTCGATCATTTCGATCAATATCGGAATGACCTGTTCCGCGCTCGTCAAAAGCGGCACATCGGAGCAAAAGGCGCAGTGGTTGCCGCGATTGGCAGCTGGAGAAATTGCGTCATTTGGCCTCACTGAACCGGGCAGTGGATCGGACAGCGCCGCGATGGCGACGACTGCCGTGCGCAGCGGGAATGGCTATGTCTTGAACGGCACCAAGCGCTACATCACCAACGCGCCGTTTGCGAAAATGGCGCTGATAATGGCGCGGACAAGCAAGGAAGCGCTGCCCAAAAACGCGCATGTCAGCGCCTTTCTGGTGCCGATGGACGCGCCCGGCATCAGCATTGGCAGTTCGGATAAGAAAATGGGGCAAGCCGGATCGCATATCGCCGATATCATTATGGATGATGTTCATGTGGCGGGCGACGCTTTGCTGGGCGGAGACGAAGGCAAAGGCTTCCAGACCGCGATGCAAAGCCTTGATAATGGGCGACTATCGGTGGCTGCTGCCGCTACCGGCTATGCGCGGCGGATGCTTGATACGTCGCTTCGCTATGCCAATGAACGTAAAGCCTTTGGCGAGCCAATTGTGAACTTTCAGCTGATCCAAGCGATGCTCGCCGAGAGCGAAACCGAAATCTATGCCGCTGAATGCATGATCGCCGATGCCTGCCGCCGCGCCGACGCTGGTGAGGCGATTTTGCGCAAGGCCGCCGCCACCAAAGTCTTTGCCTCTGAAATGTGCGGGCGCGTTGCTGATCGCTGTGTGCAAATCCACGGCGGGGCAGGTTATCTCGCCGAATATGAGGCCGAGCGCTTCTTTCGCGATGCACGGATTTACCGGATTTATGAAGGAACGACCCAGATCCTACAGCTCGCCATCGCCAAAAATATGCTGCGAGAATTTGCGGGTCAGCCCTGATGTATGCGCTGCTTGAGGGCATTTCGGTAATCGAAGCATCAAGCTTCGTCGCCTCGCCGACAGCCGGGCTTTATCTGGCGCAAATGGGGGCCGAAGTGATCCGCGTTGATCAGATTGGCGGCGGGCCAGATTTCAATCGCTGGCCCAAAGCGCCCAACGGCGCGAGCCTCTATTGGGAAAATCTAAACCGCGCCAAAAAATCGGTGGCGCTCAATTTGAGCGTTCCCGAAGGCCGAGATTTACTCGCTGAACTGGTGCGCAAGACAGGGCAGTTTGTCACCAATTTTCCGGTGAATGGCTTTCTTGGTCATGACCGGCTGGCGGCTGGGCGTGCTGACTTAATCACGGTGCGCGTGATGGGGATGGCGGACGGCGGGCCAGCGCTTGATTATACGGTCAATTCAGCCGTCGGTTATCCTGATCTAACCGGCCTTGGGCCTGAACCAGTCAATCATATATTGCCAGCCTGGGATTTGCTCACGGGAAGCTATGCTGCCTTTGCGATGATGGCGGCGATCCATCACCGAAGTGCCACGGGGCTTGGCCAGGAAGTGCGCATTCCGCTGTCCGATGTGGCGATTGGCACAGTTGCGAACCTTGGCTCGCTTGCCGAGGTCCTGACAACCGGCGCGAACCGTGATCGGATGGGCAATGCGGTCTTCGGCGCGTTCGGCAAGGATTTTGTGACCGCCGATCATGTGCGCCTGATGGTAATGGCGATCACGCCGCGCCAATGGTCTGGCCTCGTCACGGTTCTTGATATGGCGAGCGAAATTGCGGCGATTGAGCAGCAACGCGGCATCTCCTTTGCCACGGATGAGGGCGTTCGCTTTGACCACCGCGACGTGCTGTTTCCGTTGGTCGGCGCGCGGGTCGGGGTGCGGCGCTATGATGATCTTAAGGCAGCGTTTGACGCGAATGGCTGCTGCTATGGCCCCTATCAAACGATGCTTGAGGCCGCGCGTGACGCGTCGCTGGTTGGCAATAATCCGATCTTTGGCGAAAGCGAAAATCCAAGCAGGCTTGGCTATCCCGCCGCCGGTGCTTTTGCGACTATTCCCCAGCTTGATCGCGCGCCGCCGCGCCCCGCGCCGCACCTTGGCCAGCATAGCGATGAGATACTCGAAACGCGCCTTGGCCTATCAACGGGTCAGATTGCGGCGCTGCATGATAATGGGATAGTGGCGCAAGCATGACCGAAGATTACACTCCGATCCGCGAAGAAGTCGCCAAACTTTGTCAGCAATATCCGGGCGACTATTGGCGCGCCAAGGATCGCGAGCGCGCTTACCCCACCGAATTTGTGACCGCCCTTGGCGATGCAGGCTATCTTGCGGCGCTCATCCCGCAAGAATTTGGCGGTGCTGGATTGCCGCTGTCGGCCGCTGCAGCGATCCTTGAGGAGATTCAAGCGCAGGGGTGCAACGGTGGGGCGTGCCATGCGCAAATGTATATAATGGGCACGTTGCTACGCCACGGATCAGACGCGCAGAAGCGGGACTATCTGCCGCGTATTGCCAGCGGGGAGCTGCGCCTGCAGGCCTTTGGCGTTACAGAGCCGACCAGTGGCACCGATACGCTGGCGCTCAAAACTACGGCGACGCGCAAGGGCGATCATTATGTGGTGAATGGTCAGAAATTGTGGACGAGCCGCGCCGAACATTCCGATTTGATGCTCCTGCTCGCGCGCACAACGCCGCGCGCAGACGCGCTCAAAAAGACCGACGGCCTGTCAGTCTTTCTGGTCGATATGAAGGCAGCGATTGGCAATGGCATGACGATCCGTCCGATTGAAACGATGATGAACCATAGCACGACCGAGATTTTCTTCGACAATCTGCGCGTGCCCGCCGCTAATTTGGTGGGAGAAGAAGGGCAGGGGTTTCGCTACATCCTGTCGGGCATGAATGCCGAACGCTTGTTGATCTCGGCCGAGTGCATCGGTGACGCCAAATGGTTTATTGAAAAAGCGAGCGCCTATGCCAAAGATCGAGTGCTGTTCGGGCGGCCCATTGGGCAGAATCAAGGCGTGCAATTTCCCATCGCGCGCGCTTATGCGCAGATGCGCGCAGCCGAATTGATGGTGCATGCGGGGCTGCGCAAATATGAAGCGGGCGATCCTGTTGGTGAGGAAGCCAATATCGCCAAAATGCTCGCCGCCGAAGCAAGCTGGGCAGCAGGTGAGGCCTGCATCCAGACACACGGCGGCTTTGGTTTTGCCGCTGAATATGACATTGAACGCAAATTCCGCGAAACGCGGCTCTATCAAGTGGCGCCGATTTCGACCAACATGATCCTGTCATTCGTTGCCGAACATGTGCTCGGATTGCCCCGGAGTTATTGATGCCAAATCTCGAAGCCGAATGGGCTAACTGGATCGGGCGCAGCCAAAGCCAGGAGGATGTGCTGACCCCCGCCATGCTGACGCGGTTTCGCGCTACGATTGATAGCGCGCAATCCGGCGATCAGGCTCCACAGGCGATCCACTGGGCATTATGTTTGCCCGAAGCGATGACGGCGGCGCTTGATACAGACGGGCACCCCAAACGCGGCGATTTCTTGCCCCCGCTCCCCCAGCCTCGGCGGATGTGGGCATCAAGCATGCTTGATTTTCACCGACCCATTGTCGTCGGCGACCGGATCGAGCGCATATCAACCATTGCGGCGATTGATCAGAAGACCGGGGGCAGCGGCGCGCTCACTTTTGTGAAGATTGACCATCTCACCCGCGCCAACGAGCAAGTGGCGGTGCGCGAGCGTCAGACGTTGGTCTACCGCGAAGCCGCCATGACACCGCCGCCGCCGCTTGGCGAGGGCGCGCCTAACCTAAGCGAATGGCAATGGTGCCGAACCATTTTGCCATCGGAGGCGATGCTATTCCGCTTCTCCGCGCTGACGTTTAACAGCCACCGCATCCATTATGACGCGCCTTATGCGATTACGGAGGAGCTTTACCGCGGATTGGTCGTCCACGGCCCCCTGACCGCGACCTTGCTGCTTGATCTCGTGGCGCGTGAGATCGGGCCGAACCAGCTCAAAAGCTTTGCCTTTCGCGGGGTATCGCCAGCCATTGCGCGTGAAGAATTGCACCTCGTCGGCAGGCGCAACGGCGATGAGGTCATTCTGGCTGCGCTTGGCAGCGATGGTCGTGACGTGATGACTGCACGGGGCGCGTTGTAACAGGCGATCATCAGTGAGGGCGTAAAGCCCGCTTCGCTGATATCACTCGCAGATTATGGATGATCAGCATGACGCCGACGATGCTGGGCACTGACCAGATGATCGGGTTGAACACATGTTCGGGCATGATGCGCAGCAGGCCGACCGAGAGGAACGCAGTATAGGCCGAGATACCAGCACCCAGCATCGCCTTCAAATGCTCGGCTTGGTAGGCAGTCGGGGCGGCGGCAGGGCGTAGGCTCGCGCGCAGGAAGGTAAAGATGGCGATGCTGCCGAGCCCGGCAAGCGCGACCATTAGCGGCTGCCCTAACATCACCCCCGCAACACCACAGCGCAGTGCCGCCGCTGCGACTATGCCCATCACGATCAGATTGATGATTGATCGATTGGCGTGGTGGTTGCGCTTATTCTTGATCACGCCAACGCCGTAGCGAACGAACAGGATTGAAAGCAGGCTGAGATAGATCATCATCCAGCCAAATAGCCCGGCAAAAAGCGCGCGGTCGGTGACGGTGGGCAAGCGATCGCTGGTTAGCGTCAAGTTCAAGATACCCATCAGGCAGGCGAGCGCCGCCGCGCTATAAATGGCGATCACAAATATCCGGCCCCAGCGAATATGAGTGGTCGATCCCTTGCGCGCAAAAACGGGCATCCAAAAGCTGACGAGAGCCGTTGTGCCCGCAATCACGTGGCCAATAACAAGCAGGGTGAATAGTTCCATAAACCCTGCCTGCTAAAGCGATCAACCGCCCTTTGCCACACTTTTGGCTAGCGCTGCTGTCGTGTTCGGCGTTTCAGTTGCAGCGGGTGCCTTCACCTTGTCAAAGCGTGAACCACGTAGCGACGGGTTTTCAGGCAACATTGATACGCCGCCAAGGGGCTTGTTCACACCCTGATGGCAGGTCAAGCAATTGACCTTCAAAGGATCACCCATTGGTCCCTTGCGGTGCGCCGGGAAGACCGGAGCGAGCCCTTGGATATAGTCTTTGTTCATATTGCGTACCATGCGATAGCCATACCAAGCGGTCACGCGCTGCGGGGTGCTATATTTCCACGACGCGAAATTGTTGGTGTTGTGGCAATATGTGCAGTTAACGCCGAGCGCTTTGGACGTGTGCATCATCAGGCCCGTGGTGCGTTCCGCCGCCTGGATTGGCGTTGCCGCGCCGACCCCGTAAGGCGTTTGCGATCCAACCCTGATACTATTGGCCTCAAGCAAATAGGGCGTGAAAATGTCACGCGGCAGCGATGTATAGCCCGCCGCTGGATTGGGTTGATTTTGACCGCGGCTATTGCCAGCGAGTTTTTTAGGTTCGGGTGGCAGCATCGACCAATTATACTGGGGTACACCATTGCCGCGGTGACATGTCCAGCAGGTGACGCCGGTTTGTTTCACATGTGACGACCAATTGGTGTTGATGTTGCGCGTCATCTGCAACATGCGGCGTGCGACAACCTTCTGATAGATTTCGTCGGACGCCATATTCTCCGGATTGTGGCAATAATTGCAGCCTTGCTCGGTTGGCGCGACCCAGCTTGTGATCGATGCCATAAGCCGGTTGAATTCTTCGGTGCTCAGGTCAGTCAAAACCTGAACATTCTTATATTCAGATGTGGCCAGTGGCCCATCCCGGCTTGTGAGTGGATAGGGTTCAGGCGGGATATAATTTTCGCGCGCGGCCTTTTGGATTGCAGCGACCGTCTGGATTTGCGCCATCGCGGTGCCACGCGGCCCCCATTGCGTGCTTTGCTTTGGCGAAAATTCGCAACCAGACAGCGCCAATGCCATCCCCACTAGGGGTATCGTCGTTTGTATAACTCTCATTTCGGAGCTCCCGGAAGAGTTGAAGGATCAACCACTCCGGTTGCCGGATATGCCGGTGCGAAGTGATGTTGAACCGCCCATTCATGCCAATTGTCGACGACCGTGCCGGTAAGAAGGATCCCAATGCCGCCAGTAAGCGTTACGAGGACCGCAAACCACCACGCCCAGCGGTGGATCGATTCCATCGTGGCATTGAACCCCATCGTCCAGCGCCAGAACAAGGCTGCGCGTTCAGAGGCGGTGCCGCGATCGGTAATCTGCTCCAGCTCACGCTCACCGCCATAGCGTCCGACCGCGAGGATCGTCGCGCCGTGCATCGCGAATAGCAGCGCCGATCCGTAGAGGAAGACGATCGAGAGGGCGTGGAAGGGATTGTAGAAGAGATTGCCATAGCGAACCGAAAAGGCCGACGTCCAATCAAGATGAGGGAAGATGCCGAACGGCACCGCCTCTGACCAGCTGCCCATCATGACGGGGCGGATGAAACCGAGCACGAGGAACAGCCAGATGGCGCTCGCAAACGCCCAGAACACATGCTTGCCCATGCCAAGCTCGGTTGCGCGCCGCCATGTGCGGATCAGCCAGAGGATCGCTGATGCTGTCCAGAAAAAGCCAGCGATCAGCCACCATCCGCCTTCGGCAAGCGGCGGCATGATCCGCAGGCCATATTTGGGCGCAGGCGGCTCAAGCGCCAGCCATGGCAATTGACGCACAAATTGTACGGGGTCCCAATTAACCGACGCCATCATGTTGAGGCCGATAATCTCAAATCCGATAAAGAAGCACAGTGCGGATGCAAGACCGAGCGTGCCGAGATAAATTGGCCCGATTTGGGCATTGCCGATCTTTCCCATCAGATAGGAAAAGAAGCCTTTGCCGATCCGGGGATCGTTTCCACGCCCAAGCTCCACACCGAGTTCGGCAGGGCCGCGCAATTGCACTTGGGTGAAGATATTTTGATACGTTGCCATTGTCCGTCTCCCCCTTAGCGCCAAATCGGCATGTTGAGCCACCAGGTCCACCATTCGGGCCAGCCGCGTGTCCAGAACGGGCCGCTGATGATGATGCACACCGCGCTCCAGAACGCGGCCGATAGCGCAAGGAACAGCCCAACCCGGTGGATGCCGAGCGTACCCACTGAATAACCGATCAGATCGCGAAAGAATGTATCTTCATGATCAGGCTGCTTGACCAGTTCGCCAGTCTCAGGATTGACCGCCGACAGGATGAGCGAACCGTGCAGCGCCAGCGCCAGGGCGTTGGTGAAGAAGAAGCTCACGGCGATCATATGCGCGGGATTGTAGTGGAAATTGAGATATTGATAGCCCGTGTTCGACACCCAATCGAGATGGCTGAAAATCCCGTAAGGGAAACCATATCCCCACGCACCCATCAGGAGCGGGCGGAATACGACGAGCGTCACATAGGCCAGTATGGCGAAGCCGAAGGCGAAGGGCACATGGTAGCCCATGCCCAGTTTGCGACAGATTTCGACCTCGCGCAGTGCCCAGCTAACGAAGGCGCCAACCGCGCTCATCGTGATGATCTGCCACAATCCGCCTTCGCGAAGTGGCGCGAGGGCAAGGCCATATTTGAGGTCAGGCGGGGCAATATTGATTAGCCACGGATTCCACGTCGGCCCAATCGCTGCCCCGTATAGGATCAGTGCGGTGCCAAGCGTCGCGAAAAACGCGGTCGTGATCCCGAAAAAGCCGACGTAAAATGGTCCGACCCAGAAGTCGAACATGTCTCCGCCGACAAGTGTACCGCCGCGAACGCGATACTTTCGCTCAAAGCTCAGGAGCGCCATTGCCATTCCCCTTCATTCGGCGCGCGCATGTCGCGTGCCGTTTCAACCATCAATTCGTCCTTGGCGGGGACGGTGCGACTGACACCCTGCAAGGTGCCAGCCGCAGCCATCATTCAAGCGCCAGGGACACTGCACATAGGTGCTGCCCTTAGGGCGTGGTCGTTGCCGCAGCAGCAGCAGCTGGAGCCGCTGTCTTAGCTGGACCATCGAGCCAATTATATCTGTCAGTGCTGAGCAAGATGAAGTGAATCAAAATTGCCAAGGTGAACAGAAAGATCGCCAGCGCAGGCAAAAGCCGCGTGTGATCAAATTTTTGCCAAACTCTATGCATGTCAAATCCTTCCTATGCGAAGAGTGTTGTGACAATCGTTTGCGCATAGTGCGCACCCGATTCAAGCATGGCCATGCCATTCTTGTAAGGTTCAGTTCCGGGGAACCATGGGCGCCACATCCACATCAGGAAGTGGGCAATACATGCGACTCCAACGAAAAAGGCCATGCTCATCACGAACAGTTTGTGGACTTCTTTTGCTTCATCGTCCGTCAAATAATTGAGCGGACCTTCTTTGTTACTACTCATCCGGTAGTCTCCTTCTGCCAGTATAAAGGGTCGCCCTATGCGCGGCCCCGGGCGGTATCGACGCACCGGACGCTTCCGTTGCGAAGATATTGTGTTGGTCGCAGCGACCAAAATGGGTGGGAAGGCCGAGCGGGCTCATGCGCTCTGGCTTTCAAACTGACGCGCCGCCACGACGAGGCGGTCACGCGATACAATGGTTTCTCCGGCTGATCGCGCCCCGCGTTCGGCAGCATCGCGGATGCGTTTCGCGGCGGAAATCCGCACGAGGACTGGCTGTGCATCGACCAATTGATCGAGCGCTGCCTTGGCTTCATCATCCCAGCCAATGCTGCGTTCCATTCGCGCTGGTGTTGCATCAACCGCATCCATCTGCGTTGACAGCGGGATGATGTTGAACAAGGCATCAAACAGCGCGTTGCAGACTTCTTGGATGAGATAAGTCGCGCCGGCATAGCCCATGAACGGCGTGCCCGTATGCCGCCTGATCGCGGCACCGGGGAATGAGGCAGGAATATAGACCGCGCGCGAACCCGCTTCGGCCATATACATGCGTTCATTATAGCTGCCGAACATCATTAGCGGAGGATTGCTGCGGATAGCCTCGCGCACGGCGGCATTGTCGGGCTTGATGCCTGCAGTCCGGCTAAAGCTGAAATTACAGGGCAGGCCCATATCATTTTCTAGGAAGTTGCGGATACCGCGCGCGTAAGTATCGTTTGCGACAATGGCGAAGCTTGCCGTGCCAAAGAAGTCCTGCGTTACCGAGCGCCACAAATCCCAGATCGGCTTGATCGTGGTATGCTTTTCGCGCTCGATGAACGGCTCGGGATCAAGCCCGGTCAGCTCGCCCAATGTGCGCAAGAACAGAGTCGTGCTTTCAAGCCCAATCGGCGCTTGCAGATAGGGACGTTCAAGCGTTTCACA
The DNA here is from genome assembly GCA_046153565.1 of Sphingomonadaceae bacterium. Classification (GTDB taxonomy): domain Bacteria; phylum Pseudomonadota; class Alphaproteobacteria; order Sphingomonadales; family Sphingomonadaceae; genus Aquisediminimonas. The sequence goes on along the minus strand of JBJXDU010000059.1, from coordinate 99,739 downwards.
CAGGCCGCGCCCGCATTCGCGGTAGAGGCAGACATTAACACTGGCATCGGCCAATTTTTTAACGTCAGCCAAATGTGATCCAAGCGGGAATGCCATAGACACTTCAGCGCCAATGCCTTCGATCAAGCGACGAATTTCGGCAAGGTCGGACGCCATGTTGAACATGCCGTACATCGGGCCAATGATATTGACTTTGGGCTTTTCGCCCTCCTTCAGCTTTTTGGGCGCGGGCACTTTTTTGGGGCCAAACTGCGTCCACAGCCAAGTGAGTGCGCGGTCGGCGGCTTGCCACTGATCCTCGTCAATCGTGCGCGGCAGGAAGCGTTGGATATTGGTGCCTTCGGGTGTCACGCCGCCGCCGATCATTTCGGCGATTGATCCGGTAACGACAACGGCAGGCAAATCGCGATCAAGCGTTTTCCACGCGCGCTTCATCGCGCCTTCGGTGCCGTCGCGGCCCAATTCCTGCTCGCCAAGCCCAGTCACGACAATCGGTAGTTCGTGCGGAGGTAGGCCGTCGGTATAATGCAGCACCGATGTGACGGGCAGATTTTCGCAACCCACCGGTCCGTCGATGATCACCTGCAATCCCTTAATCGCAGTGAAGGCGTAAACCGCACCCCAATAGCCACCGGCCCGGTCATGATCGAGGATGAGCGTCATGCGCCGATAGCCTCCTCGGCCTTGGCAGCACCTAGCATTTTGGCGGCATATTTGGCCTTGAATTCAGGGCGATCTTGTGGCGTGTCTTCCCAGATGCCTGCGGAATAACCGCTCCCGACACCGTTAAAAAAGGCGGTCATCTTTTCAAAACGTGCTTTGTTGCCAAGCGCGCCGTTGATCACTTGTGCAAGGCTGCCTGCTCCGGCGGGGCCCATTAGCGGACGCGCTGAAATCAAGTTGGTGAAATAGAGCGCAGGGATAGATTTTGATTTGGCATGTTGCACCACCGGCGTCGTGCCAATCGCCAGATCAGGCGCATATTCATCAACCGCGCGCAGATCATTTTCTAGGCTGGCGCGGTATTGGATATGGACGCCCTTTGCCTCTAACCAGTCGCGGTCAGGGTCAGACCAGATTGTGCGCGGGCAGGCGGTGCCGACATAGGGAACGTGCGCGCCGCTTTCGATCAGCAAGCGCGCGACGAGCAGTTCGGAACCTTCATAGCCCGAAACCGTGATCCGGCCTTTGATCGCCGAACCCGCAAGCGCCCCCTTGATCGCGGGCAGGAATTTATTCTTGGCGGCATCAACCTTCGCCTGTGCAATGCCACAGATCGCGCCGACCGAGTCCAGCCACGCAGCCGTGCCATCATAGCCGACGGGCGCGGAGCCAAAGACGGTCCGACCAGCGCCTTCAAATTCGCGCACGCTTGCCGTATAAAACGGGTGGATGGCGGCGACGGCCGCGCAATCAAGTGCTGCATAAAGTTCGCGCCATTCGCGCGTCGGCACGACGGGGCCCGCCGCCAGGCCAAGAGGTTCAAGCATCATGCCGATGATCACAGGATCGGCGGGGAACATTTCGCCAAGCAAGGTAATCGCTGGTTTGTCGGTCCGTTCACGCGGTGCGGCCACCGGGCCTTGTTCGGCTTCCTTGCGCGCATAGCTCAGCATCGCGCCAGCCAGCACATCCTTTGCCTCAGCATGGGTGGGGATGCCAAAGCCGGGAACATCGATGCCAATGATGCGAACGCCGTTAATTTCTTTGGGCAATAATTGCAGCGGAACGCCCGATGCCGTTGGCACACACAAATTAGTGACGATCACTGTGTCATACAGTGCGGGGTCAGCGATCTCGTGGACGGCATCGCGAATATCTTCGAACAATTTGCCGGTAACTAGGCTTTCCGAATTGAACGGAACATAGCCGACTGTCCGCCGCGCGCCATAGAAATGCGACGTGAAGGTCAGGCCGTAAACGCAGCAGGCCGAGCCTGAGAGGATCGTTGCCGTCCGCCGCATCCGCAGACCAACGCGCAAGGATCCGAAGGCGGGGCACATCGATTGCGGCTGATCATGTGGACCCTGCGGATAGTCAGTTGCATAGCGATCAAGCACGTCAGACTTGCCCGCCTTTACCGCTGCCTCACGCAAGGTCGACGCTGAGGAGCAACCTCCCGCTTCAGGCGCGATGGGGGGCAAGGCGACGTCAGACTGCATCATAGACCACTTCGAGTGAGGCTTTGGGCGCATAGGCGGCCCCGCGCATATCGGCCTGAGTTGCGGGCTTGAGCGTCACATTCGCGCCGGTATCTTCGGGGCTGAACAGGCCAAGCAAGCCATCGGAGCTGAGCGGCGTCGGGCGCACGGGCGGAGCGGCCGCGACATTTTCGCCGAGCGTTTCGAACAAGCTGCCCCATTCACCGCCGGGCGTGCCGATGATTTGATAATTGGCGCTTTTCTTGCGAATATCTTCGTTCGCCGGGATCGATATCAGCACCGGAATCCCCACCGCATCGGCAAACGCCTGCGCTTCGCCCGATCCATCATCCTTGTTGATGAGAATGCCCGCGACGCCGACATTGCCGCCCATTTTGCGGAAATATTCGACCGCCTTGCACACATTGTTGGCGACATAGAGTGATTGGAGATCGTTCGATCCGACGACGATTACCTTCTGGCACATGTCGCGCGCAATCGGCAGGCCGAAGCCGCCGCAGACCACGTCGCCAAGGAAGTCGAGGAGGACATAGTCAAAGCCCCACTCATGAAAACCCAGCTTCTCAAGCAGCTCAAAACCGTGGATAATTCCGCGACCACCGCAGCCACGCCCCACCTCTGGCCCACCAAGTTCCATCGCGAATACGCCGTCACGCTGAAAACAGACGTCTTCGATTGAGACTTCTTCGCCCGCCAGCTTTTTGCGCGCCGATGTTTCGATGATAGTGGGGCAAGATTTGCCGCCGAACAGAAGCGAGGTCGTATCGCTCTTGGGATCGCAACCGATCAGCAATACACGCTTGCCTTGCTGCGCCATCATGTAACTGAGGTTAGACAGTGCGAATGATTTGCCACTGCCGCCTTTGCCATAAATGGCGATAATCTGGGTTTCTTTGGTCACTGGCCCGGTGTGAATGGGGTCAGGCTCAAAATTGGCTTCATCGCGTAAAATGCCGGGATCGAGCATTGTCATGAGCAGTCTTTCCAATCGAGAACCATTTTGAGGCAGGCCGCATCGCCGAACGCGGTAGGATAGGCGTCGCTTGCTCGTTCGGCGGGGCGGCGGTGCGTGATCAGGCCATCAAGCGAGAGCGCGCCGCTTTCGATGAGGGCACGCGTCGCAATCAGGTCGCTTGGCGACCATTCGGCGGCAATCCGAAACCGCGCTTCGCGCATGAAGGCTGGGGGGAAGGTGAAGCTGAGCGGTGCGGTATAGAAACCAGCAAGAACGATTTCGCCACTTTTGCTTAGCCGACCGATCAGCGTATCCAGCAAATCAGGCGCGCCACTGGCATCACAGATGACCTTGTAAGCGCGGCAATCATCATCGTTGGCATTGGTAATGGCATAGCCTTCGGCACCGCCACGGCGTGAAGGATTCGTTTCCCAAACGGTTGGCGCAGCCTTGCCAAGCGCAATCACGATCCGCGCAAGCAATCGGCCCAAAACGCCGTGGCCGACAATCAAATCAGGCACCTGCGCGCCTTGCGCAATGGCATGATACGCCGTTGAAGCGAGCGCAATCAGAATGCCTTTTTCCGCGAGCGAATCGGGCACGGGAATCGCCCGAGCCGAAGGAACGATCAGGCGCTGTGCGGTGCCACCAAATAACCCCTTGGCATCAATGAAGCAGGTCGAGCCAGGAACGAATACGCGTTCACCAACGCGCGCTTCGCACTCTGTGCCCGCGGCAACAATCCGGCCAATCGATTCGTAGCCGGGCACCAGCGGATAGGCCATGCCGGGGAATGGCGGCATATTGCCGCTCCACAGCAATCGTTCGGTGCCGCTGCTGATTCCGCTAAAATCAATGTCGACGACGACGTCTCCGGGTTGCACGGGCACCAACGCAAGGCGGCGAAAGGCCAGCCTTTCGGGCGCTTCCAGCACAACCGCTAGCGTTTCCATCCCCATTCCCCTGGCAGTGCGGAGCGATTTGCGACCCGCTGCCTCATGAAAAACTCACCATAGAGTCGTTCCATAAGTGTCAGTGTAAATAGACGGTTCGGGATGTCAATAAAGTTTTACACTCTTTCGTTTAGGTCTCCGCAATGATCACGCGGCAGGTGAGCGGCGTGTTTGTTTTGACTTCGTATGACCGCCGGAAACCCGCGGAATGCAGCATTATCTGGAGCTCACGCGCAGTGCGCGGTCTGCCGCTGCCCATCGCGAGCAGATACATGCCGAAATAGCCATGCCCCATGGCGCGCGCGCTTGCCGTGTCAGCCATGGGTTCGGCGATGATCAGCTTACCCCCTGACGGCAGGCATTGTTTAATGTTGGTCAGAAGCGCAGCAACGACATCGTCGTCATGATCATGGACAATGCGAATGAGGCTCATCACATCGGCATCACCGGGAAGCGGATCAAGAAAGCTGCCACCGTAGACCGTGGCGCGCTCACCAAGATGCGCGCGACCACGATCAGCAACAGCAGGCAAGTCAATCATCGAGAGCGACAAAGAAGGCCAGCGTTTGCCAACTTCGCTCACAAAAACGCCTTCACCGCCGCCAATATCCAGCAACTTGCGGCTACCAGTAAAGGAAACCACGTCGAGCACTTGCTGCGCAACCATCGGCTGAGTCGCGGCCATGAGTGTCGAATAGCGCCCGGCCGTTTCAGGGCTGTCCTTCGCGTAGGGCCAGAATGCCGAGAGCGCGCCTGCGCCACCGCCGCGTCGCAACAGCGCGACGGGATCAGCGAGATCAGCATAAAGAACGGCATGATGTGCAATCATTTCGGCGATGCTGGGATTGCCCAGCAAGGCCGCGCCGTCCTGACCAAGCGCGTAGCGTCCATCTGCGAGCGACTCGGTCAAGCCGAGTGACGCCGCCGCTTTGAGCAAGGTCAGCGCAGCGTCGCGTGGCAGAGCGGCGCGCGCGGCGATATCATCAACTGTGAGCGCCCCGTCGCGCAGCATGTCGAGCAACTTGAGTTCAAAACAAGCCGAGAGTATCTGCGAATAGACAAAGCCTGTGACAAAGGTGAACATCTGGCGTGCCCGCGCCCGCGTCACCCCGCGAGTCAGCGGGAAACGTGCCAGAAAGTGCTGAAATTTGGGGTTTGAAAGAATGCGGTTGCGCCGGTTGATCCAGCGTTCGGAAAGCGATGCCATGAATGAATAACTCCTTAGGCACCGATTGCCGCAACCGCGCCCACGAATCAAATTGTCAATAAATTTTGACAAATACGAGTCAAACAATCTGGACATTAGGTGCTGATCGGGCAATGTTGAGCGCTTAGGAGTCGTGGACGAATGCGGCGGGAGAGAGTCATCATAGTGGGGGCAGGGGTCGGCGGGCTGACGTCCGCGCTGCTCCTTGCCCATGCCGGGTGCGATGTGACCGTCATCGACAAAGCAAGTGCCCCGGGCGGGAAAATGCGCCAACTGGATGTCGGTGATTGCCCGGTTGATGCCGGGCCGACCGTTTTTACGATGCGCCACGTCTTTGATGCTGTTTTTGAGTCGGTGGGCGAATCGCTCGATCAGCATCTCACGCTCACCAAGGCCAATATACTGGCGCGTCACGCCTGGAACGGGGCGTCACGGCTTGATCTTTTTGCCGATCGTGCGCGCAGCCGCGATGCGATTGGGGATTTTGCGGGCGCTGTCGAGGCGCGCGCCTTCGATAGCTTCTCACGCCAAGCGCGCGCCATCTTTGATACGCTCGACGAAAGCTTCATGCGGGCATCCAAGACAAGTGCTCTGGGGCTCAGTCTGCGGATTGGCGCGCGCGATATACGCGGTTTGTTTGGCATTCGCCCGTTTGACCCGCTGTGGCGGGCGCTTGGGCGGCATTTCTCCGATCCGCGGTTGCTTCAGCTATTCGGGCGCTATGCCACTTATGCGGGATCATCGCCGTTCAAAGCACCCGCCACATTGATGTTGATCGCTGAAGCCGAAGCGCGCGGTGTTTATTTGGTCGATGGCGGGATGCACCAGCTTGCGGTCGCGCTTGAGCAGCTGAGCAAACTGCGCGGCGCTCGGTTCCGCTACGGTGAGGCCTGTCAACAGATCGATAATGCTGGCGTTACGCTGCGATCAGGCGAGCGGATCGAGGGCGATCTTGTTGTTGCCAATTGCGATCCAGCGGCTTTGTCGGCTGGCCTGTTGGGAGAGGGCGTTCGCCGCGCGGTCAAGCCCTATCCAACAAAAGACCGCGCGCTTTCCGCGTTAGTGACTTTATACGCGGCCACCACACATGACTTTCCGCTGGTGCGGCACAATGTGTTTTTCTCAGATGATTATGCGGCAGAATTTGCCGATATTGACGCAGGGCGGCTGCCCCGCAATCCAACTGTCTATGTCTGTGCGCAAGATCGCGGCGCTGATGACAATCCCATGCCCACCCCGCGCGATCGCCTTCAGTTCATTGTGAACGCGCCTGCCACAGGCGACGCACGTTCATTTTCTGCCGCGGAGATAATCGCATGCCAAAACGCAGCCCTCGACAAACTAAAGACCTGCGGCCTGACGCTGACGGTTCACGACAGTCAGGTGACGACACCGGGCAGCTTCAATCAGCTGTTTCCCGCAACCGGCGGCGCGCTTTACGGTCGGGCGACGCACGGGGCGATGTCAGCGTTCCAGCGACCGGGCGCGCGGAGCCGCCTGCCTTGGCTGTACCTTTGCGGCGGGGGCACGCATCCGGGCGCGGGCGTGCCGATGGCGGCGCTATCGGGGATCCAGGCAGCATCCGCCTTGCTGGCGGACCGCGCTTCGACACGCCGGTCATTCCGGGTGGCTATGCCTGGTGGTACATCGACGCGATCAGCGACGATGGGCAATTCGGCCTGACGATTATCGCCTTCGTCGGATCGGTCTTTTCGACTTATTATGCGCTGTCTGGGCGCGGATCTCCTGAGAACCATGTCGCGATGAATGTTGCGCTCTATGGTCCTGGCACCAATCGCTGGGCGATGACTGAGCGGCGCGCCGACAGGCTGACGCGCGCGCAGGATCGCATTCAAATCGGGCCAAGCGAAATGGTGTGGGAAGGCGATACACTCACCATCCGCTTTGACGAGATATGCGCGCCGATTCCCCGTCGCGTCAAAGGCGTTGTCCGCGTTCATCCGCAGGCGCTCGCAATGCACTGTTTTGCGCTTGATGCGGTTGGGCATCACCGCTGGACGCCGGTAGCGACACATGCGCGGATCGAAGTCGAGCTTGATGACCCCAATTTGTCGTGGAAGGGCGCTGGCTATTTTGACAGCAATGCCGGGGATCGACCGCTCGAAGAAGGCTTTACGCACTGGAATTGGTCACGGGCACATTTGGCGCGTGAGACCGTGGTGCTCTACGAAGGCGCGCGGCGCGACGGCAGCGACTTTGCGCTCGCTTTGTCGTTCGACGAAAAGGGAGGCGCCGAGGCGATAACGCCACCACCGGTAGTGGCTCTCCCCAAAACCGGCTGGCGTGTTGACCGGGCGACCCGGGCCGATCCCGGCACCAAGGTGATAATCCGAAAATCGTGGGAAGATGCACCCTTCTATAGCCGCACGGCGCTATCGACGACGCTCTTTGGCGAACAAGTGAGTGCGGTGCATGAAAGCCTTTCGCTTGACCGGCTGCGGTCACCCGTCGTTCGGTTCATGCTCCCGTTTCGGATGCCGCGGGTCTTTTGGTAGTGGCGGCGATCCGCCGGATGATGGTAGCAAAGCCTTCGGGATCTTCCTCCGGGGCTAAATGACCAAGGCCCGGCATCGCGATTAGTTCGGCGTGCCTCGCAATTCTGGCCACATCGCGCGATACGCTTGGCGGCACAGCGGCATCGCGATCGCCGTAAACGAGCGCAAGCGGGATGGTGAGGGTGGCCAGTTCCGCTTTGATCCGGTTCAAATCCCAATTGGCCATCATGCCAAGCGCACCAGCACAGTGGCCCGCACTGCGAAACAGAGCTTCGTAAGTCGCTACACCAACCGCATCGATGGTTGATCCGGTGCTTCGTTTGAGGAAGCTCTCAACCGCGCCCGGCATCGCCGCCTGAAGCGCAAAGAGGCGCGGCATGAAGGGATTAATGAACAACATCTGCGCCATCGCCGGAAATATTTTGGCAGCGACGCCCGGGAAAGGCAGCAGTGCGCCGTTGGCCGCAATGATGGCGCGGGGGTGAACAAACCCATCGCTGACCATCCGCACCGCAATGGCTGCCCCAGCCGAGTGACCAACAATGACATCGGGCGCTAGCGACAAAGTGTCGCAAAGCGTACCAATCACTTTTGCCATGAGCGGCAAAGTCAGCTGGTTTGCCGTCCCCCCGCTAAATCCGTGACCTGGCAAGTCGGGCGCGATAACGGTGAAATCCTGCGCCAGCAGCGGGAGCATATCGCGCCAGCTATGCGTCGCCGCACCCGTGCCGTGGAGCAACAGGATGACTGGCCCCGATCCCGCCACTTGCACGTGAAACCTGATTCCGCCTGCATCGACAAAGCGGCTCTCGCTGCGGTTGGGCCAATTGCGCCCCTGGCGGTTCCAGTCGGGGCGGCTCACCGTGCGCTCGGATCAAGGCTGCGTGCGAGCCTCTGCATCAATCCAGCGTCAACGCGGGGCAATGCGGCATAATGCGCGCCCATCGCGATCGCGAGCCGCTCTGCATCGCCGCGTGATCGCGCCGAAATGTCGATGATCGCCGACTTGATCCCGCTGGCCCGAAAGTGTTTCGCGGCGAGCATCGCATCCTCCATGGCTTGTGCGCGACCCGGACTGCCATCGCGCCCGATGTTGGCGCGGCCATCGGTCATCATGATGACGATTGGTGTGCGCCCTTTGCTGCGCGCGCCTTCGCCAATCATCTGGAGCGTTTCTATCCCCGACGATAGCGGCGTGCCCCCACCACCTGCCAGCCCGGCCAGGCATTTTTTGGCACGCGCAAGGCTGCGGGTAGGGGGCAGCATCAACGCTGCCTCGCCGCCCCGAAAGGCTACAAGCGCAACCTGCGTGCGACGCACATAAGCTTCGGCGAGCAATAGTTCGACGGCACCCTTAGTTTCGGCCAAGCGCTCAAACGCCGCCGACCCGGAGGCATCAACGCCGAAGATCATTGTCGATTCGGCGCGCTCTGCAAAGCGGCGAATGCGAAAATCGTCGCGGCGCACGATGATGCCAGGGCGGGGAGTCTGGGCTTGCCTAATCCTTTGCCACGGGGCCGCCGCGCGCAGCGTTTCGACTAGGTGGAGCCGTGCCTGCCCCCCCGGATCACCGCGCCGCACCCCGGCGGGACGCCCGCGCTTCAGCGATGTGCGCAGCGCCCCCGATCCCGAGCCGCGCGCATTGCGAGACCGCGTCTGCCCGACTTCCAGCTGGGCAAGCAAGGCATGCGGCAAGGCGGCGCGCACCGCTTCAAGCACGACATCCTGCAGCTCGCCGATTTCCTTCTGTTGATCACTCTCCGCTGCGTCGGGGTCGGCATGTTCGGGTGGGGGTGGCGCGGCCGGCTCGCCTTGATCGGGTGCGGCGGGCAGCATCGTCGCACGCGGAGCCAGCACGAGCCGGGCAGCCGTTATGATATCGTCTTCTGCCACGGTGCGCCGTCCCGCTTGTGCGGCCAGCCTCTTTGCAGCCCGCAGCGCAAGAAGTGGCGCGCGCAACGTGCCAATGCCAAATGACGCGGCGGCGGCGCACAGCGTTGCTATAGTGTCATCATGCGCCCCAATCTCATGATCATCCGCGCGAGGCCAACGCGCATCAATGCCATCCTCCGCTTCGCGCAGCCCGATGGCCGTCAAGTCAATCCGAAACGCACAGCGTTCAAGCAAGGCGTTCGGCGGTGTCTCATCGTCGCTTGCGCCTTCATCAAGCAAAATCAGCCCAATCCGCGCAGGCGAAGTCAGCGTCATACCGTCGCGCTCGGCGACGATCATGCCGGTATCGAGTGCGGCGGATAAATGGCTGCCGGTCTCGGCTAAGCGTTCAGCCATCGGAACAATGATCACACCGCCGTCACAGTCAGCAATCAGCCCGCGCCGCGCCACCGGATGACCGCTGGCAAGCGTCGCCGTCAGATCAAGGCCACCAAGCAAGCGGTCATCGGCGATCCCGATCGGCATTTTGCGAACCGTCATGCCGGGGGGCAGGCAGGAGCGCAAATGAGCGAGCCAGATATCGCGCACGGGCCCGGCACCAGCGCGCACCACGATGCCGCCAAAGCCTGCCGGGTCGGCCGCAAACAGCTGCGCGATCAACACCGCATCGTCCCACTGCGATGCGGCCGTGTCGGTCACTGTGTCAGCACCTCCTCAATCGCGCGTTCGACGCGCACCGTTGTGCCGGTGTCATCAAGCGGATTGCGCCGCAGCCTGTGGCGCAGCGCCATTGGTGCGACCTGCGCCAAATGTTTGATTGTTGTTACCTTCTTGCGATCAAGCGCAGCCACTGCTCGCGCCGCGCGCACCAGCGTCAGCTCACCGCGTAAGCCATCGGCCCCGAGCGCCATACACAATCGCGAGGATGCTTCGATGACCTCATCAGGAACTGTCACAGTCGTGATGGCTTTACGCGCACGCTCGATCATTTTGCGCGTTTTGGCCTCGTCACCCGCCCACTGGTTCAAGAAGCCTGCTGGATCGCGTCCAAAAGCATCCACGCGGCGCACGACATCCACACGATCAGCGAGCGTTGGCGGGGTGCGCACTTCGACCGACAAGCCAAACCGGTCAAGCAATTGGGGGCGCAGTTCGCCTTCCTCGGGGTTGCCACTGCCGACGAGGACGAAGCGTGCATTGTGCCTGATGCTCAGGCCCTCTCGCTCGACAAGATTTTCGCCCGATATCGCGACGTCCAGCAAGAGATCGACAATATGATCTTCCAGCAGATTGACCTCATCGATATACAGGAATCCCCGATTGGCGCGTGCGAGCAGGCCCGGCTCGAACGCCTTTTCGCCGCTCGTTAGCGCGCGTTCGATATCAAGCGCGCCCGTCACCCGGTCTTCCGTAGCGCCAAGCGGCAAGTCAACAAAGGGGACGGGGATGCTTTGCGTCTTGGTCTTACCCGCCGCGCATCCGCCCGGACAGGGCTCTCCACTGTCGGGTTCGCAGTTATAGCGGCACCCAAGCTTGATCATGATCGGGGGAAGCAGCGAGGCAAGTGCCCGCGCCGCCGTCGATTTGCCAGTGCCGCGATCACCGAACACCATCACGCCGCCGATTGAGCGGTCAACCGCTGCGATTAGCAGCGACAGTTTCATTTCGTCTTGGCCAACGATGGCGGAAAAAGGGTAAGCGCTGCGCATCACCATAGCGTCTAACAGAATTGACCGCGCGATCAACGGGTAAGGGTAGGCCATATCGGATACTCAAACGACGCCCCGGTTGCCGGTATGACAGCGGCAAAAAGGGTAACTGACCAAAGGGAGGTATATTGCAGGAGAGTTGATTCTGTGTATAACCATCGTCGTAGTTGGTCGTGATAAAAGCAGAGGATGTTGTATGAAGAATGTAATGTTGCCGTTGGGTGTGTGCGGAGCGGCGTTGATGCTATTGTCGGCTTGTTCAGGCGCTCCCAAGGAAGATGACGCAGAAACTGCGGCACCAGCAGCACCAGCCGCGACAACACCTGCCGCAACCAATGCGGCCGCACCAGCGGCAGCGACGGTAACGCTCGCAAGTCTGACCGGTGACGCTGCAAAGGGCGCAACCGTATTCAAGCAGTGCGCAACGTGCCATTCGGTTAAGGAAGGCGAAAATCGCGTAGGGCCTTATCTGCATGGCGTGGTGGGCCGTCACTCGGGTGAAGTGGCAGGTTACAGCTATTCGGCGGCGAATAAGAATAGCGGCTTGGTCTGGACGGCGGATCAGCTTTTCACTTACCTTGAAGCACCTCAGAAAACGGTCCCCGGAACCAAAATGAGTTTCGCTGGCCTCAAAAATCCGCAAGATCGTGCAGATGTGATTGCCTATTTGAAAACAATCTAATCGGCGGTTAATTTAGAGGGGGCGCGTTGTCGATTGACGGCGCGCCCTTTGTTTTGCCTGCTCTAGTGTTTTCGTTGCCAGATATCGAACAGGTGCGCGGGCAGCGACGCGCTGATCCATAGCGCAACCACCTCCCACCCCGATCCGGTCAGCGCCGCGCGCAATGCGAGCATCATGAAAGCACCGGGCACCAGCATTGATAGCGTCGGGATCAGCGGGCGCCGGATGATCAAGATCAAGATGAGCGCTTCAACGACCATCACCGCAATGACAAGATCGGCAATATGTCCGCTGCGGAACAAATCGGCGAGCATGCTCATGCAAAGGGGCCGTTGAGCCGCACCACTTCATAATTGAGCGCCGCTGCGATGGTCACCCAGACCAGATAGGGTGCCAACAATAATGCCGCGGTTGTGGAATCGCGGCGCAGCACAAAGATCAGCGTGGCAATTGACAGCCAGAGAAAGGCGACTTCAATCACCGCCCAATCTGGCCGCTGCAATCGGAAGAAGAGGAAGCTCCACAAGATATTGAGAAAGCCGTTGAACGCGAACAATCCAATCATCGTGTCCGCACTTTTTCCGCCTGGTAAGGCACGCCACGCAGTCACACCCGAAATGGCAGTCAGGGTGAAAATGATCGTCCAGACAATCCCAAAGGCAACCTCTGGCGGTGCCCAGTCAGGCTGCTTCAAGCTGCGATACCACGGACCGATCACGGTCATCGTGGTGCCCATCAACGCCGTAATCGTGGCCGCCATCGCCGCGACGATGATCGGCATTAGCAGGGGGCTACGTCCGCTCATCAGGCCGCAATACCAAGCAGATGGCCAAGATCCTTGAAGAATATTCGCACATGTGCAGTGGGACGCGTGAAGCTGAGTTCTTTGTTCATATAAGCCTGCCATGTCAGTTGCTGGACGTCGGGGTCGGCGCACATTTTGACAAAGCGCTCGCGCCTCTTGTCACTGCGATACCAGAAATATTGCATGATCCCCAGGATCGCAAAGACACGCCCATGGGCTTTCATGAACGCGGCGCGCGCAAGACGAAGTGACTTTGCATTGCCGGTTGCGAGGCAGGTATCGACCGCGCTCGCTGCCATAGCGCCGCTTGCCATCGCATAATAAATGCCTTCACCCGATGCAGGTGCAACGACCCCGGCGGCATCACCAATGACTAGCACATCCTTGCCATTATCCCAGCGGGCGAGCGGTTTGAGCGGGATGGGTGCGCCTTCGCCGCGCACCGTAATGCAGTCGTCGAGACCGGCTGCTGTGCGCAGCGCACCGACCGAGGCACGCAAGCCAAATCCCTTGTTCGCACTGCCCACGCCCACGCTGGTTTGTTCACCATGCGGGAACACCCAGCCATAAAAATCGGGGGAAACCTCGCCTTGATAATAAACGTCGCAGCGCTCGCCGTCGAAGCCTGCGGCGTTTTGATCGGGTGACTCGATCACTTCGTGATAAGCATAAACGCAGGGCATTTTGGCGGCCCCGCGCAGGCTTTGCCGTGCGACCGCAGAACGCGCCCCATCGGCGCCGATTATGATCCTGGCGCCGACGCGCGACATGGCTTTGCCGCGCCCTGCGCTGTAACAGACGGTGGCGCCCCCCGCCGCGTCGCGTTCGATGGCTTCAAACCGACCGGTGCGCCGCACGGCGCCTGCCTGTGCCGCACGGGCACGCAACCATTCATCAAAAGTGCTGCGATCAACCATGCCAACAAAACCATCGCCAACCGGCATGTCGACACGGCGCGACGCGGGGGAAACCATCCGCGCCGATGTTGCACGCGCGACGAGCAAAGCATCGGGAATTTCAAAATCGCGAATGAGACGGGGCGGGATAGCGCCGCCACAGGGCTTGATCCGTCCCGCCCGGTCAAGCAGCAAAACTGATCGGCCTATTGCCGCCAAATCACGCGCTGCGGTCGCGCCCGCCGGGCCTCCGCCGATGACGACGACGTCATAACATTCATTCATGCCGCCGCCTCCTGACGGTGTGTCATGTCTGGCGCGTGCTGAGGATTGCCAAGATTGCGCGCCAGATAGGCCGCGAGGATGAATAATGTCGCTTCGACGGCGAACACCGTAGTAAAGGCAGTGCTGGTTTGCGAAAAGATTGCGCGCCCTGCGTCAAGCCCTGCTGCGCCTGAAAAGCCGCCAATGCCAAAGGCGATGGCCTGCGCCGCGCCCCATACGCCCATTCGCGCACCGGTTTCTGCGCTGCCATTCGCGCCGGCAAGTTCCATCATCGCGGCAATCGCAGCCACCGCGAAAACCCCGTTTGCAAAGCCGAGCGCGAACACAATCGGCTTGAGCGGCGCTGTCGGCCCGGCAATCGCCGCAAAACCCAGCAGCACAAGCGCAGCAGCAGACCCAAGGCAGCCACCAATGATCCAGCGTTCCATCCGCAGGCCTTTATTGCCGCCAAAGGCATGGCCGCCAACGCCAACAAGGATCATACCGAGCAAGACGCCCATATGTTGCACCGCTGACAATGAGGTGGACTCGCCGGGCGTGTACCCGAATATCAGGCCCGCAAATGGCTCAAGGATTAAATCCTGCGCGCTATAGGCGAGCATCGATATGAAGATGAAGATTGTCAGGCGGCGGGCCGCAGGATCACTCCAGATGCCGTGCATGATGTCAGTAAAGGAGCGGCGAGAGTTTGCGTCTTCGCTTGGCATGGCCGTCGCAACCGACTCGACCCCCCAAACGGCCGCAACCGTGACCACAAAAGCACCCACCGTCACAAAGCTTGCCACGGTCAATAATCGCTGGGGTGAATAGGGATTAAGCCACGCGCCCGCAACGCCCGCCGTCACGACGATACCAACAATCATCATGATCCATGTGAGCGAAGCCGCGGCTGGCCTGCGCGCCGGTGCCACGTTGCTCGCCAGTAAAGCGAGGAGCGAGGTGCCTGATGCGCCGACCCCGCCACCAATTAACGTGAAGGCAATCACGAGCAAAACCAAAGACAGCATCGGCAGTGTGACCGTCATGCCAACCGCAAATGTGGCGAGCAGGCCGCCGCTTGCCAGCATCCCCATGCCAGCAATGATCCACGGCGTGCGCCGATGGCCTTTGTCTGACCCATGCCCCCAGTGCGGCCGCGATAATTGAACCCCGTAATGCCAAGCAACCAGCCCGGCAGGGATAAGCGCGGGTAACGAATATTCAACGACCATGATCCGGTTGAGCATTGATGTCGCCAGCATAACAATCGCGCCAAGCGCGCTTTGCACCAGTCCAAGCCGAACAATCGAAAACCAGCCGATCCCGGTCATGCCAATGTCCCGATACCAAAGGCCGACACCAGCATGCCGAGCACATATAATGTGACGCCGGTGCCGCCGTACCACGGCGCATTCTCGGCCGGATTTTTAAGCAAGCGTGGCATGAGCGCGATCTGCCCGATCAACGCAACGGTGATGATAGCTGCATGCCAAGGCAGCGCCCACTGCAACAGCAAGCCAACAACGCCCGCTTGCGGGACCACCATCACCAAGCAAGCAAAGCGCGCCGCATTGCTCACGCCCATGGTCACGGGCAGTGACTTGATCCCCATCTGGCGATCGCCCGCAACGGCTTTGAAATCATTGAGCGTCATGATCCCGTGCGCACCTAGGGTGTACAGCGTCAGGATGATCAGCGTTGAACTGTGCGGCAATCCGCCGACCATGACGGTCGCGCCAGTAAACCACGTCAGACCTTCGTAGCACAGCGCCACCGCCGCTGGCCCCCACCAGCCGCTCATTTTGAGGCGAAGCGGCGGCGCGCTGTAGCCCCAAGCCAGACACAGGCCAAAGATCGTCGCAGCGAGCACCCACAAACCCATCATCGCCGATATCATCAGTGAAAGAGCTGTGCCGGCTATCGCGATATAGAGGCCCCATTGTCCGGCGATGCGGCCCGACGGAATCGGGCGTTCCGGCTGGTTGATCGCATCAACATGTCGATCGTACCAATCGTTGACGGCTTGGCTCGTGCCGCAGACCAGCGGCCCAGCGAGTATCATCCCTGACAGCATGAATTGCCACCGGTCGCTGATCGAAATGCCCGATGAAACAACGCCGCACATGAACGCCCACATCGGCGGAAACCAGGTAATTGGTTTGAGCAACTCAATCACGTCGCGAAAGTGCGGCGCTTTTGATTTTGTGATCGGATGCGACAGCAATGCCATGACCGAAATCTAGATTGGACAGTACGTGCCGTCAACAGAAGTTGACACTTTATTCAGCGAAAATCACCGCTGTTGATCTCACTGATCGTCGCGCAAATTTCCAAGCCCGTGGCGGTGCAGCTTTGAATAGAGGCTTTGACGGCTAAGCCCAAGAATATCGGCGGCCGATGCGCGATTATCCTCGGTATAGGTCAGAGCGGCTTCGATACACAAACGCTCGATCAAGTCAGTGCTTTCACGCACGATTTCCTTGAGCGAAACGCGGCCCACCAGCTCGGTCAATTGTTCAACCGACCGCGGCAAATCGCGACCCGTCACTTGTAGGTCAGTGAGGCGCCGGCCGACATTGCGGATGCAAAAGCCGTAGCACGGCTGATCCCCCTCGGTCACCGCAACCGCCGACACTTCGACTTCATCCTGCGCATTATAGGCACCGCGCGTAATTGTTGAAAAATTGCGCACCACGCCGTGTTCGCGCAGCTGCGTCATCATCAAATTCAGATCGATGCCCGGTCGCCCGAGGAAGCGCGCTATCGGCTGGCCGCGCGACTGTTCCTTCCGCGCCAATTGGGTGAGATCAAGGAAGGCATTATTTTCGGCAATGATCATCATCGCGTCATCGGTAACAACAAAGGCGTCGGGCAGGCGATCGAGCACATCAAACAACCGCTTGCTGCGGTCATCAGTCGCCGACTCGCTCTGAGTCAGCGTCATCAACCGCACCAGAAAGCACGATCCCCGATCCTGACGGAACAAGCAGGCCGACAGATAATAGTCGATTTCGCTGCCGATGAGGCGCACTGTCATAGGCTGGGTTTGCTCTGCCCCGGCAACTGCGCCGAGCAAGCTGACCGCAACGTCACGCGAAGGGGGCGCGAGCAGACTTGTAAGTGCCTTGCCGCTGAGTTGTGACGGTGGCACGTCTACCAACCGGTAAGCCGCCGGATTTGCATCAACAATCGAACGCGTCGCCGTGTCAACGATCAGGACTGCTTCCGATGATTGTTCAAACAGCATCCGGTATCGGGCTTCGGCCTGCCGCAGCCGCACATAATCGCGCTCAATCGATTGTTGTGCTTGGAGCAGGCGCTGCTGAAGCGCGGCTTCGGTGCGCATTTCGCGGCCAACCGCAATCACGCCTTCATTGCTGCCAAGCCGTAACGTTAGATAGCGAACGGGCAGCTCGCCAAGGCTTGAGCTATGGTTGACCTGTCGCCAGCGTGCGGCTTCGCCACTTGCCGCGTCGGCCAGCATTTGTTCGATTTTGGTACGGCCGTCGATAGATACTGTGTCGATCCACGCACGGCCGATCCAATCAGTGATCCATGCCTTTGGCAAACCATTGCCGCCCAAGGCGACATCGCGGATGATCCCGGCGCTGTCGATAACGATCGTCACATCGGCGGCGGCGGCAACCGCCAATGCGGCAACATCGATGTTGAGACTACCAAGCGATTGCGCAGGCGATCTGAAAGGCACGAAGGCCTCGGCTCCTGAAATGATATTCATTGGATCCCGGGCCTACGCATGGCCAACTCCATGGCTTCAAGTTGTGAATGCTTCCCGATGCGCGGCATCGGTGACAAGCTGTTCGGCTCGGTCAACGGCAATATGCGCATCTTTAGCGGTCGCGTCAGCGCCCACTGCGAGCGCAATTTCAGGGTTTTGCACAAAAATTGGGCCACCGACCATTATGCCTGCTTGAGGATTGCGAGAGGCGGCTCTGATGGCCTGAATTAATCTCGGAAGGCCCCCGATATGTTGGTCGCATGAAATCGTCAAGCCAATGATCTCGAACCAGCGTTCGCGCACCAGCCCCAATAACTCAAATTCCGATGTGTTAGGCAGGCACAAAGTGCTCCACCCCCGGCGTCTGAAGCATTCGTCAACAATCGTCGCCCCCAGGCTGTGATTGTCGCCCGGTATGACGCAAAACAAGGCGCGCCGATCCCCGCCAACGCTCCGCACCGCGCCCGGCGAGCGCGCGGCGAGTTCATGCACAACCTCTTGAATGCGCCATAACCCCATGGTGACCGCAACAAAATCAATCCGATCATCCTCCCACAGCGCCCCCAGATGGCGGGCCGCCGGCGTGAGTAACTCTACCAGCACAGTTTCGACATCAACACCGCGCATCAGGAACATATCAACATGTTGAACAAGCTGATGCGCGGAGCAATCCAGCGTCAAATCAGCAAAGGCAGCAGCCTCTTCAAGCGTAACCGTATCTTTGTCAGGATTGCGTTCCGCCGCCGAGTCGGCTTCTTGAAAATGCGCCATTAGCAGTCGCGGGATGATCTCGCCTTCAATCAAACTTGCCAGCATCGCGGGCGAATGCACATCGCCAATCCCCGCAATGGCTTGATTTTTGTCGCGAAACAACGTCCGTTGACTAGTTGGCATCATGGCTCTCCCCGGCCTTCCCAACCGGACGGTACCGATTGAGAATGAAGCAGCAGATTAATATCCATTCAGCTTCGAGTCGAAAGGCTAGTCAGATTCAATTTCTGACGCAAGCCAAGACAAAAGATCATACAAAAAAATATGTCAAATATTTTGGACGTAAAGTGCACTTGACAGTTCAAGCCCGGCTGCCTTAGTCTCCAAAAGTGGATGAGGGAAACGGGGTGATAGGGCACGCTATGCAGCAGCAGCTCGCCAATGTCGGCAGGTCAGGAAACGCCGCAATTGCGCCAATTGTGCAGCGCAAGGCGCGGGTGCCGCTCTACACCGCCGAAGAACGTATCCGCCGCGACGAGTCGCCCTGGACGCTCGTTCAGGGGATATTGGCTCCAGTTCAGTTCTTCGTTTTTCTTGTCAGTCTCACGCTCGTTTTGCGCGCGCTCTTGACAGGGGAGGGGGCCGCGATTGCGGGCGTCTCGGTCATCGTCAAAACCGTTGTGCTCTACACCATCATGGTGACCGGCGCGATTTGGGAAAAGGCTGTGTTTGGCAGATATCTGTTTGCCCCCGCCTTCTTCTGGGAAGACGTCTTCTCGATGCTCGTGATTGCGTTGCACACGGCCTATGTAGTGGCCTTTTGGGGCGGCTTTGGCAGTGAACATGACCTGCTTCTTCTCGCGCTCGCGGCCTATTTTACCTATGTAATCAATGCGGCGCAGTTCATCTGGAAGCTCCGCATGGCGCGGCTTGACGCGGCGGCGGCTTCATGAGTGCGGTCGCTCTCGCTGGATGTGAAGCGCAGCCTGTACTGCGCGAACGCGGCCAGCGTGAGGTGTTTTGCGGCCTAACTGGGATCATCTGGTTGCACCGTAAGATCCAAGATGCCTTCTTCTTGGTCGTCGGATCGCGGACATGCGCGCATTTGCTCCAATCGGCAGCGGGAGTCATGGTCTTTGCCGAGCCTCGCTTTGGGACTGCCATCATCGAAGAGCGTGACCTTGCGGGCCTCGCTGACGCTAATGAAGAGCTCGATCAGGTTGTCGACCGGTTGCTGGCGCGGCGACCCGATATCAAGATGCTGTTTCTTGTTGGATCTTGCCCTTCCGAAGTGATCAAGCTTGACTTGAGCCGCGCGGCACAGCGGCTTTCGGGCAAGCATTTACCGCGCGTTCGCGTGCTTAACTATTCAGGCAGCGGGATTGAAACGACCTTCACCCAAGGCGAAGATGCCTGCCTTGCCGCGCTCGTGCCCGAAATGCGGGTAAGCGAAGAGGCGTCGCTGTTGATCGCAGGTTCGTTGCCCGATGTGGTTGAAGATCAATTCCGCCGGATATTTGCCGAACTTGGTATCGCGCGCGTCGATAGTTTGCCACCGCGCCGGGCTGCTGATTTGCCAGCGCTTGGCCGCAACACACGTTTTTTGCTCGCGCAACCTTTTCTCGGCGAAACCGCCCAAGCGCTCGAAGATCGCGGCGCGACGCGGATTGATGCGATGTTCCCCTTCGGCGCGGAGGGCACCACCAACTGGCTTCATGCTGCCGCAATGGCATTTGGTGTTGATGAAATGCATTTCCGCCGCACGGTCGCACCGGGGCGTGAACGCGCCAAACGCGCGCTTGAGCAACAGCGAGAAAAGCTTGAGGGTAAGACGATTTTCTTCATGCCAGATTCGCAACTCGAAGTCCCCCTCGCACGGTTTTTGGCTAACGAACTGGGGATGGTCCCGCTTGAAGTCGGCACGCCTTATCTGCACCGTCAGCACTTGGCGCAGGATTTGGCCGCGCTGCCCGCTTATGCGCAATTGAGTGAAGGTCAGGACGTTGACAAGCAACTCGACCGTGTGCGGGCACAGCGCCCTGATATCACAGTTTGCGGCCTTGGCCTCGCCAATCCACTTGAGGCCGAAGGGCTGACCACCAAATGGGCAATTGAGCTCGTCTTCTCGCCGATCCACGGTTTTGATCAGGCGGGCGACCTCGCCGAACTGTTCGCGCGGCCCCTGCGCCGCCGCGATATTTTGAAGGTGGCGGCATGAAGCTGACCGTCTGGACATATGAGGGGCCACCCCATGTCGGCGCGATGCGGATTGCAACGGGGATGAAGCATCTCCATTATGTGCTCCACGCGCCGCAGGGCGATACATATGCCGATCTGCTATTCACAATGATCGAGCGGCGCGATGCCCGTCCGCCAGTGACTTACACAACCTTCCAGGCGCGCGATCTGGGCAAGGATACCGCCGAGCTATTCCAGACGGCGTGCCGCGATGCTTATGCGCGATTCAATCCGCAGGCGATGATCGTTGGATCGTCTTGTACAGCTGAGCTAATCCAAGATGATCCTGCCGGCATGGCGCAGGCAATGAACCTGCCGATCCCGGTCATCCCGCTTGAACTGCCATCGTACAGCCGCAAGGAAAATTGGGGCGCGGCAGAAACGTTTTATCACCTTGTGCGTGGATTGGCCGATCAATCGATTGTCCGAACCGACCATTTAATGCGCCGCCCCTCGTGCAATCTGCTCGGCGCGACCGCTCTTGGTTTTCGGCACCGCGATGATGTGGTTGAGATTACGCGGCTGCTGGGCGAGCTTGGCATTGATGTGAATGTGTCGGCCCCGATGGGTGCCTCTCCGGCTGATCTCGTGCGGATCGGTGCGGCTGATTTCAATGTCGTCCTCTACCCCGAAATTGCTGACACTGTCGCTAGCTGGCTCGAACGGACGTTCAAGCAACCACGCACGCGCACCGTGCCCATCGGTCTTGGAGCGACGCGCGATTTCATTCGCGAAGTGGCAAAGCTTGCGGGTGTCGATCCAGAACCAGTGCTGGCATCCGATCCATCGCGGATGGGATGGTGGTCACGCTCGGTTGACTCGACTTACCTTACGGCCAAGCGCGTTTTCATCTTTGGCGATGCCACCCACGCGATTGCTGCCGCGCGCGTGGCGAATGAAGAGCTTGGGTTCAAAGTGGTTGGCCTTGGCTGCTACAACCGGGAATTTGCAAGAGATCTGCGCGATGCGGCCAAGCTTTACGGCGTTGAGCCACTGATCACGGATGACTATCTCGAAGTCGAGGACGCGATCCAAGCGGCGACGCCCGAACTAGTGCTCGGCACGCAGATGGAGCGCCATATTGCCAAGCGACTGCGCATCCCTTGTGCGGTGATTTCGGCTCCCGTCCATGTCCAGGATTTCCCCGCGCGCTATTCGCCGCAAATGGGTTTTGAGGGCGCGAATGTACTGTTTGACACATGGGTCCATCCGCTGGTGATGGGACTTGAGGAGCATCTGCTGGTGATGTTCCGCGACGATTTCGAATTCAACGATGCTGCGGGCGCTTCGCATCTTGGTGGCCACGGTGCCGCCGAAGCTGCCGTACCAGCCGTTGACCAGCCGGACGCGCTTCCCTCCACAGCGACCGGCTGGACCCAAGACGCAGAAAAGGAACTCCGCAAAATACCCTTCTTTGTGCGAGGCAAAGCGAAGCGGAATACCGAAAACTATGCCGCCGAACAGGGCATCGCCACCATCACAATCGAGACGCTGTATGACGCAAAATCGCACTTCGCGCGTTAAGTCCTCGCCCTTGCGCGTAGTGATTGTCACGCTTGACAATCACTTGTCGGGCACGGTTGAGCGCGCGCAGGCGGCGTTTGATGCTGATGGATCAGGGATCAGCATCGGATTTCATGCCGCTGCCGATTTTGGCAGCGATGCGACGATGCTTGCGGCCTGCCAAGCTGATATTGCGCGCGGTGATATCATCATTGTGACGATGATGTTCCTTGAAGATCATATTCGTGCCGTGTTGCCAGCGCTTGAGGCGCGGCGCGAAGACTGTGCCGCGATGGTGTGCCTGATGTCGGGCGGCGATGTGGTCAAGCTCACCAAAATGGGCGGATACCGGATGGATGCCCCCGCCAAGGGGCTTATGGGGATGCTCAAGCGGCTGCGCGGCGCGCCCAAGGCCAAGAGCGCTGATTCAGGCGCTGGCCAGATGAAAATGCTGCGCCGTTTGCCAAAGATTTTGCGCTTCATTCCAGGCGCGGCGCAGGATGTTCGCGCTTATTTCCTGACAATGCAATATTGGCTTGCCGGATCGGATGACAATGTCATCAACATGATCCGCGCGCTTGCCAATCGCTATACTGATGCCAAGGCAAAGGGCGCGATTGTGGCGCTCGCCCCGGCGGAATATCCCGAAGTGGGCGTCTATCATCCTGCCATTGCTGGCAAAATTGCCCATGACATATCAGCCTTACCGCGCACCCCCAAAGCGACGGCAACGGTCGGTTTGCTCGTGCTGCGATCCTATGTTTTGGGCAAGGATACGGCGCATTATGACGGCGTGATCAACGCGCTTGAGGCGCGCGGGGTGCGTGTTATCCCGGCCTTTGCCAACGGTCTCGATTCGCGCCCGGCGATTGAAAAATTGTTCATGGTTGACGGCGTGCCAAGCGTTGATGCCATCGTATCACTCACCGGCTTTTCGCTCGTTGGTGGCCCTGCTTATAACGACTCTTCCGCCGCCGAGGCGATCCTCGCTAAGCTCGACCGGCCCTATATCGCGGCGCATCCGCTTGAGTTTCAGACGCTGCAAAAGTGGGGGCAATCGCGCCAAGGGCTGCTGCCGCTTGAAGCCACGATGATGGTCGCCATTCCTGAGCTTGACGGAGCCATCGCGCCGACGGTGTTTGGCGGGCGTTCGGATGGGTCGGCAAATGCGTGCACTGGCTGTTCGCGCGGCTGCACCTTCGCCCAAGGCGGGCTGGTGCGCGAAATGCAAAGCTGCCCCGAGCGCGCTGAAGCATTAGCCGCTAAAGTCGTGAAGCTGGTCGCGCTCCGCCAGGCCGAGCGCGCCGAGCGCAAGGTTGCGCTGGTGCTGTTCAACTTCCCACCCAATTCGGGGGCGGCGGGAACGGCGGCCTTCTTGTCGGTATTTGAGTCGGCGTTTAACACACTTAGCGCGATGAAGGCTACGGGCTACACCGTCGATATGCCGACAAGCGTTGACGCGTTTCGTGATGCGCTCCTGATCGGTAATGCCGCTTATTACGGGGCGGACGTCAACGTCCACGCACGGATCATGGCCGATGATCATGTCCGCCGTGAGCCGCACCTTGCAGAGATTGAAGCACAATGGGGCCCAGCGCCGGGCCGTGCGCAAAGCGATGGCCAATCGATCCACATTTACGGCGAGCGCTTCGGCAATATCTTCGTCGGGATGCAGCCCGCCTTTGGCTATGAGGGCGATCCAATGCGATTGCTGTTCGAAGGGCGCTTTTCACCCACACACGCGTTCAGCGCTTTTTACCGCTGGCTGCGTGAAGATTTTGGCGCGCATGCCGCACTTCATTTCGGCACGCACGGCGCGCTTGAATTCATGCCGGGCAAACAAGTGGGCCTGTCGGGCGATTGCTGGCCTGAGCGGCTGATCGCCGATTTGCCCAATTTCTATCTCTACGCGGCCAACAACCCTTCAGAAGGGATGACTGCAAAACGTCGCTCAAACGCGACGCTCATCAGCTACCTGACGCCGCCAACGACGCAAGCCGGGCTGTACAAAGGCCTCATTGATGTGAAGGCGATGATTGATCGGTGGCGGATGTCGCCGCCCGAAGCGATTGCCGAGCGTGAGACGCTAAGCGCGATGATCCACGCTGCGGGCGTCGAAATAGACTTGCTCGAAGCCGGGCCAGAGTGGGATGCCAGCAGCGACGCCGAAGTGCAGGCGCTGGGCGCGAAGATTTATGAGCTTGAACAAACTCTGATCCCGCACGGACTGCACGTCGTCGGCAAAGGCGCGTCGCCCGAGGAGCGGGCCGAGCTGTTGGCCGCAATGGCGACGGCGCAGGATAAGCCGCTTGCAGACTGTGACTTTACCGAAATCGACGCGTTACTGGCCAAAGATCACGAGCTTGATGCGATCATTGCAGCGCTTGATGGTCGGTATATCCATCCGGTTGCTGGCGGTGATGTGCTGCGCGATCCCTCCATTTTGCCAACCGGACGCAATATCCACGGCTTCGATCCGTTCCGCATTCCAAGCGCTTATGCTGTCGTTGACGGGGCGGCGCAGGCCGAAAAAGTTGTTGCGCGCCATATGGCCGATACGGGCGAATTCCCTGAATCGATTGCGATGGTGCTCTGGGGCACAGACAATCTGAAGAGCGAAGGCGCGCAAATTGCGCAGGCACTCGCGCTGATGGGCGCAAAACCGCGCTTTGACAGCTATGGCCGACTGTCGGGTGCTGACCTCATTCCGCTGGCTGAACTTGGCCGTCCGCGGATCGATGTGATAACAACGCTGTCCGGCATTTTCCGCGATCTGTTGCCGCTGCAATCACGTATGCTCGCTCAAGCAGCGTTGCTCGCATCGACCGCCGATGAACCGCTCGATCAGAACTTCGTGCGCAAACATAGCCTCGCGCATCAAAACGAGCATGGTTGCGATATCGAAACCGCGTCTTTGCGGGTTTTTTCAAACAATGCCGGGGCTTATGGTGCCAACGTCAATCAAATGATCGATGGCAGCAC
The DNA here is from genome assembly GCA_046153565.1 of Sphingomonadaceae bacterium. GTDB lineage: Bacteria > Pseudomonadota > Alphaproteobacteria > Sphingomonadales > Sphingomonadaceae > Aquisediminimonas. Next base: position 74,524 of record JBJXDU010000059.1, on the reverse strand, counting down.
ATGGGATGACGGTGATGATCTGGCCGACTCGTTTGAGCGGCAAAAGGGCTTTGCATACGGTGTCGATGGTGCACCGCAATCGCAAATCAAGATTATGAAGAGCGCGCTCGCAGGCGTCGACTTTGCGTTTCAGAACCTTGAGTCTGTCGATATCGGCCTCACCACGATTGACCAATATGTTGACGGCCTGGGCGGCATTTCGCGCTCAATCGCGCGCGCCAAGGGCAAGCAAGCACCCGTCTATATCAGCGATCAAACGCAAGGTGCCGGCAAGGTGCGGACGCTCAACGAGCAATTAGCGCTCGAAACGCGCACGCGGATGCTCAATCCGCTCTGGTATGAAGGCATGCTCCAACATGGCGGTGAAGGCGTCCATATGATCGAGGGCGCTGTCACCACGACAATGGGCTGGTCGGCGACAACGGGGCAGGTCGATCCGTGGGTTTACCAACAGATCACCGAAACCTTCGTGCTTGATGATGACATGCGCGCACGGATGGCGCGGCTCAATCCCAAATCATCGGCCAAGGTCGCGAGCCGGTTGATCGAAGCCAGCGAACGCAATTTCTGGCAGCCTGACGCCGCGACACTCGCCGCACTCCACGCCGCCAGCGACGATATCGAAGACCAACTCGAAGGCATTTTGCAAGCCGCCGAATAAGGACAAGTGAATGACATTGCTTACAATGGATAGACCGACCGACGGCGAAGGCAGCGTTCAAGTGGCGCTTGATCCGGGCGACCGTATTGGCACTGCGAAGGTGATTGCCGTTTATGGGAAAGGCGGGATCGGCAAATCGACCACCTCGTCAAACCTGTCGGCAGCGCTGTCGTTGCTCGGCAAACGCGTGCTCCAAATTGGTTGCGACCCAAAGCATGACAGCACCTTCACGCTTACCAAGAAGCTAATGCCGACGGTGATTGATGTGCTCGAAACTGTTGACTTTCATAGCGAGGAATTACGCCCCGAAGATTATATGTTTGAAGGTTTCAACGGCGTCATGTGTGTTGAAGCAGGCGGGCCGCCGGCGGGCACGGGCTGCGGCGGTTATGTCGTTGGTCAAACAGTCAAATTGTTGAAGCAGCATCATTTGCTCGAAGATACTGATGTTGTGATCTTTGATGTGCTCGGTGACGTAGTGTGCGGCGGGTTTGCAGCCCCCTTGCAACATGCTGAGCGCGCGGTTGTGGTTGCGGCGAATGATTTTGATTCGATCTTCGCCATGAACCGCATTGTCGCCGCCATCAAAGCCAAATCCAAAAATTATGATGTGAGGATGGCCGGGGTGATCGCCAATCGCTCAGCGGCAACCGATGAGATTGACCGGTTTAACGAAGCCGTTGGCCTCAAGACTCTCGCACATTTTCCCGATCTCGACGCGATCCGCCGCAGTCGCCTCAAAAAATGTACGATTTTCGAAATGGACTCCACACCTGAAATCGAAGCGGTGAAGGCCGAATATCTGCGCCTCGCCGCAACGCTGTGGGCAGGCACGGCGGCGCTTGATGCGATGCCGATGAAGGACCGTGAGATTTTCGAATTTCTGGGGTTCGAATGATGGCGACCGCGACTTACAATCACTACCGCGAACAGCTCGAAACCTATTTCGACCGCACCGCGCGTGATGCCTGGGCGCAGCTAACCTCCGATGCGCCGGTTAGCCGTATCCGCGAAACCGTCCGTGCTGGCCGCGATGAAATGCGTGCGACTTTGCTATCATGGTTGCCGCAGGATTTGACCGGCAAACGTATACTTGATGCAGGCTGTGGCACGGGCGCAGTTGCCGTTGAGATGGCCAAGCGCGGCGCGCATGTGATCGCGGTCGATGTGTCCGCAGGGCTCGTTGATATAGCGCGCGAACGGGCTCCCAAAGGTCTCGATATTGATTGGCAGTCGGGCGATATGCTCGACGTTGCCTTGGGCAGCTTTGACCATGTGATCGCGATGGATTCGCTGATCCATTACCCCTTCGGTGATATAATCGGCGCTCTTACTGAGCTCGGCGAGCGCACGACTGGTTCGATGATATTCACTGTCGCGCCCCGCACACCAGCGCTGACGGTCATGCACACCGTCGGCTTGCTCTTCCCGCGCGGTGACCGCGCGCCTGCTATTCAACCTGCCACCATCGCCAAGTTGCAGCGCCGGATCTCCGAAACGCCCGCAATGCTGGGCTGGCAGCATGGGCGCGATGAGCGCATTTCGGCGGGTTTTTATAAATCGCATGCGCTGGAGCTAATCTGGAAATGACCGCGAAGCGCGCCTCCTTTACCATGAAATGGGCGCAGATTGGTACTGCTTTCCTGCCCTTTGCCGATGCGGCGACGGTTGATCTGCCTCTGTCGCGACTGTTGCGGCTGTCGTTGTTCCAGATTTCGGTGGGGATGGCGGCGGTGTTGCTCACCGGAACGCTCAATCGTGTGATGATCCTTGAGCTTCATATTCCGGCGTGGGTTGTGGCGTTGATGGTATCAATCCCGCTGTTGTTCGCGCCGTTTCGTGCGCTGATTGGGTTCAAGTCAGATACGCATAAATCGGTGCTTGGCTGGCGGCGAGTGCCCTATATCTGGTTCGGCACGCTGATGCAGTTTGGCGGTTTTGCCATCCTGCCCTTCGCACTGATGGTAATGTCGGGCGATAGCCAATGGCCCACCGCTTTTGGCGTGGTTGGCGCGGCGCTGGGCTTTTTCTTCGTTGGCTTCGGCATGCATATGACGCAGACAGCGGGCCTTGCGTTGGCGACTGATTTGGCCACTGAAGAAACGCGCCCACGCGTGGTGGCGTTGCTCTATGTGATGCTGTTGGTGGGGATGCTCATTGCGTCGATGCTGTTCGGCGCGTTGCTCGCCGATTTTTCAGGTAAGCGTTTGATTCAAGTCATTCAGGGCACGGCGGTTCTCACGATGGGCCTCAATCTGATCGCCTTGTGGAAACAAGAGGCCCGCAACACGATCCTTACATCTCCAAATACCGACCACCCGACCTTTACCGATACGTGGCGCAAATTTACCGCAGAACCGCGAACCATCAGGCTTCTGGTTGCGGTTGGGCTTGGGTCGGCAGCCTTTTCGATGCAGGATGTCTTGCTTGAGCCTTATGGCGGCGAAGTGCTTGGTTTGAGCGTTGGTCAGACGACGGGCCTCACTGCGCTCTGGGCAGCAGGGGCGCTCGCTGGCTTTGGCTACGCCGCCAGTCAGCTGAGCAAAGCCGCCGATCCGCACCGTCTGGCTGCGATTGGTGTGGTTGCCGGCGTCATCGCCTTTTCGCTGGTGATCTTTTCCGCACCACTTCAATCGGTGCTTATGATGCGCGCCGGGGTAACCTTGATCGGGCTTGGCAGCGGCATCTTTTCGGTGAGCTTGTTGATTTGTGCCATGGCACTCGCGCGCGAGGGTGACGCCGGATTGGCACTCGGCGCGTGGGGCGCGGTGCAAGCGTCAGCTAATGGATTGGCCGCGCTGCTCGGCGGTGCCTTTCGCGACATTGTCGGCAATCTTGCCACAACAGGCAGCCTCGGCGGCACATTGAACGCGCCCGCAACGGGCTATCAATTCGTTTACCACCTTGAAATCATGCTTCTATTTGCAAGCCTTATCGCTCTTGGACCTTTGGCGCGGCGCATCGCCTCTGATTCAACCCCATCCAATGCGTCAAAATTCGGCCTGACCGAATTCCCGACCTGACGGAGACCGACCATGCACTCACCTATCTTCTTTGGACGTATGGATGGCGCAGAGCTGATGTTTTACATCTTCTGCTTCTTTTTCCTCGGCCTTGTCATCTGGCTCCAGCGTGAAAGCCACCGTGAAGGATTTCCGCTCGAGGATGATGTAACCGGGCGTAAGCTGGCGCACGGCGGCATCACGCAAGTTCCACCGACCAAAATCTTCCACATGCCTTTTGGTGAAGATGATGTAGTGACACCAACGCGCGAGACGCAGCCGTTGGAAATTGCGACAGCACGGCGCACAGCCCCTTGGGGAGGGTCTCCGATCGAGCCCATCGGTGGCGGCGTCGGCGCAGGAATCGGCCCGGGCGCATATGCCGACCGTCGCGACGTGCCCGATCGCACACATGAAGGCCATCTTCGCATTGTGCCGATCAGCGATACCGAAATCACCGTTGAAACACGCGATGCTGATCCACGCGGGATGACTGCGATTGGTGCCGACGGAGAAGCCGCAGGCACGATCACTAATCTGTGGGTTGATCGTTCCGAAATGATGCTCCGCTACCTTGAGGTGACAGTTGGCGGCAAAGCTGTGCTGATGCCGATGACAATGTGCGTTGTTGATCGCAAACGTCATCAAGTTGAATGTTCGGCAATCAATGCTGCGCAATTTGCTGGTGCGCCAACGATTGCGACGCCGGGCACGATCACGCGGCTCGAAGAAGATAAGATCGTTGCCTATTTCGGTGGCGGCTATCTCTACGCGAACGCGTCACGCAGCGAGCCATTGCTGTGAGCGAATATGATCATGAGCCCATCCGTGGCCTGCCCGCTGATTTACCGCCGGGTGAATCGATTATCTGGCAGGGATCGCCGCAGTGGCGCGGGCTGGCGCAGCAAGCTTTTCATATTCGCGCGATTGCCGCCTACTTTGCTGTGCTCGTCATCTGGGCGCTGGTCAGCGGTTCGTGGCTTGGCATTGGTTTAACGCTGGCGGGGGCGACGCTCGGGCTGTTGCTGATGGCGGGCCTGTCATGGTTGTCGGCGCGCACCACGGTTTACACGATCACGAATAAGCGCGTTGTCTTGCGGTTTGGCATGGCTTTGCCCAAATGTGTGAACTTGCCATTTGCAGCAATCGGTGCCGCGAGCGTTGCCGTGCGCGGGGGCGGGGAGGGCGATATTCCGCTTGAAATCGCGGATCGCCACATCATTGGCTATATTCAATTCTGGCCGCATGCACGGCCATGGTACATCAATCGCCCCCAACCCATGCTCCGCTCGGTTCCCGATGCTGCGCATGTCGCCGCGCTGTTAGGGGCGGCTTTACATCAAGCCAAACCAAGGGCGCCTCAGGCCTCGTTGCGCAGCGAACCCGTGCATCGTCCGATTGAGGCACTTGCCGCATGAGCGGACACACACATAGCGAAAGCCTGCCCAAGCCCGCACTGATCGGCGCTGGGCTGTGCATTGCCGTTACGCTGGCAATTACCGGTTCGGTGGCAATAGGCATCTTGCCCAAGCCAGTGACATTGGCGCAAGACCGCGTTGCAGAAAAGGTCCACAGCGTTGCAGCGCGCGATTTGCAGTTTCTTGATCAGGCCGATGGATCAGTGTTGATCCGTGACGTGTCGGCAGGTGCCGTCGCGTCAACGCTGACGCCTGGCAGTAATAGCGGTTTCATTCGCGGCGTGATGCGTGGTCTGGCGCGGGATCGCCATCTTCGCGGGCTTGATGGCAGTATTCCGTTCCGCCTGACGTTGTGGCAAAATCACGACCTCGCGCTTCAGGATTTAGCGACGGGCCGCACGATTGAATTGAATGGCTTTGGTGATACAAATCGCGCCGCGTTCATGTCGTTGCTTCCGTCGGCACCGGTAAAGGTGGCGGTAAAATGAATCTGTTTCGCACGCGCTTTGATACGCCCTGCACCGTTGCAGTCGAACATGGTTTCGACAATCTCTATGCACATGTTGAACTTGACGGCGACGTTGCGATCAATCCGGGTGACCGCGTGCTCGTCCACGGTCGCACAATCCGCGTGCCTTATGGTGAACGGATCGTCGAAAACCGAATGGCGACGGTAACGCGCGCCAATTTGTTTGATCAGATGTGGGCATTCATCAAAGGCCAGTTTCTGATCACCGAGCTTTATGAAATCGGATTTTCCGTGGGGAGCGCACGATGACTGAGATGAGCCATAATTTCACGCCAGCGGAAACGCTTGAGATGGCGAAGACCGATACAATTTTGTCGCCGCGTTTCTACACGACCAATTTTGACGAGATAGACCGGATTGATGTCTCGCTCGTCCGGCGCGAATGGGATGTGCTGATCGCCGAAATGGCGGCTGATCCCAACAAGACGCATTTTAAGAAGACCGACGAATTTGACGGCGTGATCAACGCTATGCCGCCCGAATTGCGCGCCGAATTTATCGATTTTCTGGTCAGTTCGCTGACTGCTGAATTTTCGGGCTGCATCCTCTATGCCGAAATTGCCAAGCGCACCAAAAATCCCGATGCACGGCAATTGTTCAAGCTGATGGCGCGCGATGAATCGCGGCACGCCGGCTTTATCAATGACAGCCTCAAGGATGCGGGTGTCGGCATTGACCTTGGCTTCCTGACGCGCAGCAAGAAATACACCTATTTCCGGCCCAAATTCATTTATTATGCCACCTATCTGTCGGAAAAGATTGGCTATGCGCGCTATATAACGATCTTCCGCCACCTTGAGCAGCATCCGGAGCGGCGCATCCACCCGATTTTCAAATGGTTTGAGCTGTGGTGCAATGATGAATTCCGTCACGGCGAGGCGTTCGCCTTGCTCATGCGCTCCGATCCAAAATTGCTGACAGGTTTCAACAAGCTGTGGATCCGCTTCTTCCTCGTCGCGGTCTATGCGACGATGTATGTCCGCGATCATATGCGGACCAAGCTGTATGACGCATTCGGGATGGACCCAACCGAATATGACTATAAGGTTTTCCGGATTTGTTCAGATATCACGCGTCAGGTGTTCCCGGTGGTGCTCGATAGCGACAGCCCAAAATTCCGTGCGCTGATGCAGAGCATCTTACAGAGCAATTATGCGATCGCAGCCGCGCGCGAACAAGGTGGATTGCTTGGCACGGTCAAGCGATACGTCCATATGGCCGCCATTGGGGTGAAGATGGTGCGGCTCTATTGCCTGCCAACTGAGGCCAACGCGCTGCCAGCGGACGTCAGGCTCGTGCCCGCATGGTGAATGTGGCCCATATCTGGCCCTTCGCCTTTGTCGCGATTGTCTGGTTCTTCAGCACCGGCGCGATCATTTGGCTTGATAACCGGCCTGAAGAGACGTTTGGGGCAAGCTTGCTTGGCGCAACGATTGTCGCAGCGTTTGCAACGCTTGGTGTGCTGGCGAGTGCAAATGATACCAGCATCACTGGCGCTTACATTGCGTTTGCGTCTGCCACGCTGATTTGGGGATGGCACGAAATGAGCTTTCTCATGGGATTTGTGCGCGGCCCTAATCGCGATCGGGAGGCTGCGGGACTACAAGGCTGGGCGCGATTTGTGTCGGCGGCGGCCACGCTCATTCATCACGAAATTGCGCTGGCGGTGACCACGGTGGCGTTATTCACGGCCACCTGGGGTCAACCCAATCAGCTCGCCGCTTATGTGTTTGGGTTGCTGTTTGTGATGCGCCTTTCCACAAAGCTCAATATCTTCTTGGGGGTCGCCAATTTATCGACTGACATCATGCCGCCGCATATGGCCTATCTCAAAACCTATTTCCGTAAAGCGTCGATCAATCCGCTGTTTCCGGTATCGCTCGTGGCTTCCGCGTGGCTTGGATATTGGTTGCTGACTGTGGCTCTGGCGGCTCCCGATCAAAGCGGCACGATGGTGGGCACGATGATGCTGTTCGCACTCGTCGCGCTGGCCACACTTGAACATATATTTCTGATGCTGCCGCTGCGTGACTCTGCGCTGTGGGCATGGGCATCACCAAAACCGATTTTAGATTCGCACAAGCAATGGGGAGGCGAAAATGGACTATGAGGCGCTATTCACATCGGCCATCGATGATCTGAAGGAAGAGGGGCGCTACCGCATCTTTGCCGAACTAGAGCGCAAGCGCGGGCAGTTTCCCAATGCCACTCAGCATAATGAAGGGGCCATTCGCGATGTGACGGTGTGGTGCTCGAATGATTATCTGGGCATGGGGCAACATCCGCTTGTGCTGGGGGCCATGCACGAAACACTCGATGCGTGCGGCGCAGGCGCAGGGGGTACGCGCAATATTTCGGGCACGACGCATCAACATGTCTTGCTCGAACAGGAATTGGCCGATTTGCATAACAAAGAAGCCGCATTGCTCTTCACATCGGGCTATGTGTCGAACTGGGCTGCGCTCAGTACATTGGGAGACAAGCTCCCCAATTGTGTGATCCTGTCCGATGCTGGCAATCATGCCTCGATGATTGAGGGCATACGCCACAGTCGCGCTGAACGGCAAATCTTCAAGCACAGTGACCCTGAGGATCTCAACCGCCGTCTTGCAGCGATTGATCCATCGCGGGCCAAGCTTGTCGCGTTTGAAAGTGTCTATTCGATGGACGGTGATATCGCCCCCATTGCCGAGATTCTTGACGTGTGCGAAGCGCATGGCGCGATGTCTTACATTGATGAAGTTCATGCGGTTGGCCTATACGGCCCACGCGGCGGCGGCGTTGCGGAGCGAGAAGGTCTGATGGACCGGATCACGGTGATCGAAGGCACGCTCGGCAAGGCGTTCGGCGTCATGGGCGGCTATATCGCGGGCTCTGCCGCTATGTGTGATTTTGTGCGCAGCTTTGCCAGCGGCTTCATCTTCACGACCGCCTTGCCGCCTGCTATCGCCGCAGGGGCAACCGCCAGCATCAAGCATTTGAAGGCAAGCGGAGCCGAGCGCGCTGCGCATCAAGACCGCGTGGCAACCGTCCGTGCGCGGCTGATGGCGATGGGCATACCGATGCTCGACAATCCCAGCCACATCATTCCGGTAATGGTTGGTGATCCGCATCATTGCAAAATGATCAGCGATTGGTTGCTTGATAATCACGGAATCTATGTGCAGCCGATCAACTATCCAACGGTGCCCAAGGGAACTGAGCGGTTGCGCATTACGCCGTCGCCGGTTCACAGCGACGGTGACGTCGATAAGTTAGTGAATGCGCTCAGCGAGATTTGGTCGCAGTGTGCGTTGGCACGGGTGCCGATGGCGGCTTGATTAAGGAAGGCGGCTTGCGCCTTCGCTCGCACGGGCAACGAAGATGTCTGCCATTGCGCCGTCTGGTGAGCGGTAGTCGCTGTTGATTGCGGCTGTCACGGCATCGACGCGGTGAGCCGAGGTGAGGGCGATCACACAGCCGCCAAAACCGCCGCCGGTCATCCGCGCGCCGCCTTCACCGCTAAGCGAGTCCGTCATGATCTTGGCCAGTCGATCAATTGCCGGCACGGTGATTTCAAAATCGTCGCGCATCGACATATGCGACTGGTTCATAAGGAGACCCAATGAGCCAAGGTCGTTCGCCTGCAAGGCTAACGCCGCTGCCTGCGTGCGTTCATTTTCGGTCACGACATGGCGCGCGCGGCGATAAATGACATCATTTAGGTCACCGCGTCTTGCCTCAAGGTCAGCGGCGCTCAGATCGCGCAGGGCGGCAACGCCGTAATGCTTGGCTGCCGCATCACATTGGGCGCGGCGATCATTATATTCTCCGTCGGCATGGGCATGACGAACACCCGAATGCGCAATGACCAGCCGCAAATCGGCTGGCATCGCAACCGGCGTGCACGCCAGCGACCGGCAGTCAATCAGCAGAGCATGGCCAGCCTGACCGCGCGTTGCAATCAATTGATCCATAATGCCGCATGCGCATCCCACGAATTCATTCTCCGCCCGTTGCGCAATCTGGGCGAGTGTGGTCGGGGAGGGGACGGAACCAGCCAGCTCAGTGAGGGCACGGGCGACAGCAATTTCAAGCGATGCCGATGATGACAAGCCTGATCCCAGAGGCACATCGCCTGCAATTGCCAGACGCGCGCCAACTAACCGCGCGCCGCCCTCATGCAACGCGCAGGCAATACCGCGGATATAATCTGACCACCCCTGCGTCGAGCGCGCAAAGGGGGCATCAAGCGCAAAATGTTCAGTCTCGTTGCCAAAATCGGCAGCAATTACCGAGAGGCAATTGCCGCTCTCTGGCGCAATAGCGACCACCGTATCGCGGTCAATTGCGCAAGGGAGCACGAAGCCATCATTATAGTCGGTATGTTCACCGATCAAGTTGACACGGCCTGGCGCGCGCACGAGGAAATGCGGTTCCTCGCTAAAATGCGATAGGAATGCAGCGCGGGCGCGTTCTGCTGGGCCGGTCATTGGGCGGCTTCAATTTCGGCACGCAGGCGCACGGCGGCTTGTTCGGGCGTCAAATCACGCTGAGCCTCAGCGAGCATTTCATAACCAACCATGAATTTGCGGACTGTCGCTGACCTCAGCAGGGGGGGATAGAAATGTGCGTGCAATTGCCAGCCTGCTGGATCACGCTTATCAAAGGGGGCGCCGTGCCAGCCCATCGAGTAGGGAAATGACGTGGCGAATAAGCGGTCATAACCGCGCGTCAGCGATTGGACAATGTCGGCAAGCGCCGCCCGCGCCGAATGATCAAGGTCGGGCATTTGTGCAACAGCGAAGCGCGGCAATAGCAGCGTTTCAAACGGCCATGCCGCCCAGAACGGAACAATCGCGACCCATTCGTCATTCGCAACCACGACGCGTTCCCCGATCGCCATTTCGCGCGTTGCTACATCTAGCAGCATCGGACGCTGATGCGCAGCAAAATAAGTGCGCTGGCGCACATCTTCCCGCTCTGCTTCGTCGGGCAAATAAGTGATCGCCCAGACTTGGCCGTGTGGATGGGGGTTTGAACACCCCATCATCGTGCCCTTATTCTCGAACAACTGCACCCAGAGGTGGTCGCGGCCCAGCGCTGCGGTTTGATCGCACCATGCCTCAACAACCGCGCGCATTGCGGCTCGGCTGAGATCGGGCAGGGTCGCGCTGTGATCGGGTGAAAAGCAGATAACCCGGCTCACGCCCCGCGCCGCTTCAGCCACGAACAACGGATCGCTGTCAGCCGGCGGCGCGGGCGAGTTTGGCAGCAATGCGGGATAGTCGTTGTCAAAGATATAGACGCCATCATAATCCGCGTTGCGAACACCGATGGCGCGCAGGGTGCCGGGGCAGAGATAGCAAGTGGGATCGTGCGATACTGACTGTGGGGCGTCAAGCACATCATTCTGCCCCAGCCACGGTCGCTGGCTGCGATGGGGTGACACGAGCACATGACGACCGCTTAGCGGATCAGCGCGGCGATGCGGATGATCACCGAAAAAATGGCTGGCGGTCACGACATTGCCCTATATCTGGGGCACCCGAAGGGATTCCAACCCCTGGCCTCTGCCTTCGGAGCTAGTACAAAGGGGGTGCGCTAGTGTTGATCAAATCTTTCTAAAACTACGCTAACCTACTATTATTAAACGAAATTCTGGAAGGATTCTCTACGCTGGCCTAACCTCATCTTCGCCACCTTTTCCGTTCAACTGCTTACGCTGTGCTTACGCGAAAAAGGGGTGAAAACCGGAGTCAGCCGATCCCCAAATCTCTAAGCGCATTGTCGATGCAGCGCAACCCACTGGCCGGGACTATGTCATCTGGGACGATGATCTCCAAGGTTTCGGCCTGCGTGTTTTTGCCTCTGGCAGACGCAGCTACATCCTTCAATATCGTGCGCTCGGACGGTCGCGCCGTTATACGATTGGGTCGCATGGCGTCTGGACGCCTGAAATGGCGCGACAGGAAGCGAAGTTACAATTGGGCCGGATTGCGCATGGCGACAATCCGGCTGAAGAAAAGGTCATTGACCGGCAAGCGACGACGGTCAAAGAACTCTGCAAAATGTATTTGGCCGATCTTGACGCTGGGCTGGTGCTTGGCAAAGGCGGTCACCCTAAAGCACAGGGCACCATCGTAACAGATATCGGACGGATCAATCAGCATATCATCCCGTTGCTTGGTAGCCGTCGGCTCAAGGATCTTGTCAAAGCTGACGTCAACCGAATGATGAAGGATATCATGGTCGGTAGAACACGCATGTCGGCCAAAACCAAAAAGCTGCGCGGAAAGTCAATCGTCAAAGGCGGTGCTGGGACGGCAGCGCGCACAGTGAGCCTGTTCGGCAGCATACTAACCTATGCTGGCGAGCACGGATTGATCGACAGCAATCCTGCCCATGGCATCCGTAAGCCCAAATATGCCGCGCGACAGAGGTGGTTGAGCGAGAACGAATACCGAACGCTTGGCGACATGCTTCGTACGGCGGAGCAAAGCTACCCGATCACTGTCACTATCATCCGCTTGATCGCGATGACGGGTTGTCGGCGCAGCGAAATCACCATCGCGGCACTCATCGGCCATTCCAAGGGGACGATGACCAGCAAATATGTTCATACGCTCGACACGACGCTGGTGATGGCGGCGGATATGCAACGACTTTACGAGATCGGCTTTGCGCAAGGGCGGCGCGTGCAAAGTTGGAGCACTGGATTGCCGCCCTTGCGTTGACCATTTTTGGCCCAGGCCGTCAGAAACAGGAGAAGCCGGGGCCCGGGTTGCTGCTTTCGACTTGAGTGGAACGTCGCCGGATCCGCGACAACGCCTCGGGGGTGATGCCAAGATAGGTCGCAAGGATATATTGGGGTATGCGCCGCGCTAAACCGGGGCGCGCCGAAATCAATTTGCGATATCTCTCTTCGACGCTTTCGCTCATGAAACTGGCGGTTCGAACTTGGGAGCCGATCAAGGCGCGTTCAAACATCAACCGCCCAAATCGTTCGAGCGCGTGATCGTCCGAATAAGCGTCATAAATGGCGTTTCGCGGAATGCTCAAAATTTCGCTCGGTTCAAGCGCTTGAATATATTGGGAACTGGGCATCTGCGTGCCAAAACTCATAACGTCGGTATAGACATTGTTGGCGTCAAAAAACTGACCCGTTCGTTCCTCACCGGCGCGTTCGTCGATATAATAATATCGAATGAGGCCGCTGTTCACGAAGAACAGGTTGCCGGCGACTTGATCGGCCTCGTGCAAATGCGCGCCCTTCTCGAATGTGCGAAATGTCGCCGTTTCCGCAAGCCGATTGACCACTGGGGCATTCATTGTCAGCGGCGCTACGACATCCTCGACGAGCTGGACAAATTTTTGGAACGTGGATTCTATATCGGGCATTTTTCGATCTTTTAACAAGGTTTTAAGAAGCTATTTTATTAGTCAACGCGCATTCAGTCGCGCAACTTATCGAGGCTCGCCCGCATGGTTTTTAGCACAGGCAGAATGGATGTTAGTTCTGAGTCTGTGGCTATGCTGCGGATCATCGGAATAAGCGGATCGGCCGCAGCAACCGTTTCGGCGTAGGTCGAACGTCCTTTTGTCGTGATCGAAACGAGTTTGGCACGGCCATCCGTCGGGTCGGGTGCAATATCCACCAGTCCGTCGCGTTCCATCCGCGCCAATGTGCTCGTCATTGTCGGGCGCGTGACCTGCAAGGCATTTGCCAGATTGGCGGGCGACTGATCCTTAAGATCGCGGCGCATGAAGTGACTTAAGACGGTGAATTGCGCCTGCGTCAAACCTTTAGGCATCACGCTTTGCAGCATCGCACTGCTGAGCTGATTGATGATCGCGATTTCGGTAAAGACCTCGAACGCAAGCGGGTGTTTGGACATCATATCAAATGCGTCTCCAACGGCCAGCGCGGGGCTGGGTCAACCGGTGTGCCAAAGCCGATGCGCGCCAACATCTGAATGCGCTCTTCGCCGCGCGCGCCCAACAATTCATGCACCGCTGTATAGCTTTTCGATACCTCGGCATATTCCTGCAGCGACTGGCTCATCGGGTGCATATCAACGCCAAGTTGCGTTGCGCGCAAATTGGCACGAACATAGCGCCGACCCGCCTCGATTTGATCAGCACGGCTATTGGTCGGCGTTTTGATCCAGATCAGCGCAGGGACGGAGCCATAGGTTGCGGTCAAGCTGTCGAGACCTGCTTTGAAGGTTGCGCTTTGGGGATCGGACAATTGCGTGCGATCAAGCTGTCCAGCAAGTTTGAGGCCTTCCATCATTGGTCCGCCCAGATCGATCCCGTCTGGATTTGAATCAATTTCCGTATGGCCAATCCGCATCAACCGGACGCTTTCCATATAGGTCCTCCGCGTTGTTTGCTCGGTTAGCATTGCCTCGACGATCTGATCGCGGATGGCCGCGACTGCGGCAACATCGACTATTGCGCCATCTCCCGGCCCTGCAACTTTCCGGGCAAGTCCTAGCGCCACTGGCTTTGAAAGATCATAGACCTCCTTGTTTGAACGGCGCTTTGTGATGAAGGGGAAAAGAGGGTCCGATATGGCACCTGGATCGGCAACGAATTTGACCGACGCGACGGAACGTTTATCGAGTCTGGGCTGTGGCTCGCCATCGGGAAACAGGGCGGTTTCCATCCGCACTCCGCGCTGGGCGGCGGCAATGTGCGCCAGTTCGAGAAAACAGCCAAAGCCAATGGTGATTTGGCGGTCAAAGGGATCGGTTTCCGGCAGCCGCTTGGCAAGGTCGCAGCTGATGATCGCACTATCATTGCCGATCAGTTTGATCAGCCAAGGTTGCCGGTTATGCGGATTTGGTGCCAGTATCGCGTAGCGGAATGCGTCGAGCCGAACATCAGCAGGAACACTTTTCCCGATGCTCCAGGGAAGGAACGCACTCTGCGGCATCCGCGTGACGCGCCAATATACGCCGCCTCCAACTAGCGCCAATGCTGAGATACCGGCGCTGGCTATCAGTCTTCTGCGGTTCATCGTAGCTCCAATCTAATTTGATATCGAATTATCAAGTTAGATAACGAACTATATTGACGTGTCAACGATCATTTTGCGTTAGCCGACATACTTTTTCTGTTTTTCGCTTGATTATAGCCGCGAGCGGTATGGCTACATTGTCACCGCTCGGGCAAATAGGCCAACAACCAGAATGACTCCGATCAAAGCGCTGCCGAACACGAGCGGCTTGTTATGCAAATCTGCAAATTTATCGACCAAAAGACCAACCACGGGGAGCGCCTGCATCAAATGGGTTGCGACAAAATGCGGCGGGCGCAGATCTGGAAGCGACAGCGACCAGCCGACTATGGGTAGCCCGTTGGCGTCGCTTGCAGCCCCAAGTGCTAGTCCAAGATAATGGCTGGGCTGGCTTGACATGAAGCCAGCGGTAAACAGTGTGAGCACGGATCCGATGATCAGCCCAAGCGCTGCGCCCAATCGAAAACCCGTCCACGGCTTGCCGGAACGACAAATCTGGATTCCGACAACAAATGAAGCGACAACAAGTAGGACTGCGCCGACACCCATCAGTTGGTACATCTGCACTTCAAATGCTGAAGCGGTCGTGAAATGCGATGGCCGCCCGCGGGCAGCTTGGGCTGTGATGTAAAAGGTCTCGAATAGCCCGGCAACGACGCAGGTCACCGTGACCGTTCGGGTTAACCAGCTATTTTGCGCGGCTGATGACGCCAATGGCAAAAGCAATCCAAGCGTTCCGAAATGCAGAGAAATCGATGCCCAGAATTTGAGCGGCTTATCCCAGATAGCGACCCCGTAGAATAAGCGTTCATCGAACAACAGAGCTGCGCTCGTCATGACGAACGCAGCGGCCGTGAAATAGGCTGCGGCCAAGTAAAGCTTCGACGAAGGTGATGTCACAGCGGTCATGATGCAGCACTCGGACGGGATGTGACCGAAAGTGCCGAGCGAGCGAGTATAAAAAGCGCATAGCCCGCCGGACCAAACATGAATGTCAACGCCAAGATGGGAGCTTGTATCAAGCGTGGCAAACCAATTTCGTCAGCCCGCCTCGCAATCCATGCGCCAACAAATTGGTCAAAGGCGAGGTAATGGATCCAACCCGCCGCGATCATATGATCTGACAGGAAAAGGGCCTTTATTTCCGCAAAGGACCCAAATCCACCGTCGACACGCCCAAAAATCGAAAGCATGACACCGCCATAAACAAAGCCCAACACCAGAGGGACAACCATCTCGGGAAACCGAAAAAATGCCGTCCACTGTCTTGGGAAGAAAATGAGAATGATCCAACCCGGCAAGGCAAAAAGGTTGCCCCATTCGACAATTTGGACAGGTGTCAGCATTGTTTGAGACTTTCCAGCATCCAAATTTTATCAGTAACCGCACGACGACCGGCCGTGTGAGAACCGACAGGTCTCGCGCCTATCTGCCTTGGAGGGGCAATGTGGCCCATAGGCGCGAGACCACCGGCAATGCGACCCGCCGGGAACTAAGTTTTAGAAGCGGAAAAATATTCCAATGCCGCCAACAAACTGGCCGCGTGAACCTTTGGCTTTGTTGGCATCCGTCCCTGTCAATCGTCCTTTGACGATCGGGCTATCCGCGGCATCACCGACCAAATAGCTGTAATTGCTGTTTGCGACGATGCCCCAGCGCTCATTGAACTGGTAGCCAAGCGTCAGGCCTGAGCTGATGTCGCGGATGCCCGCGCCTGGCTTAAAGGCAACGAGTCCCGAGCGAAGGGCTTCTGCAGGAGTCACGCCGAAATAGGTGCGGTTGAATTTGGCATTGGCATAGGTCACGCTGTTGCTGACATCTATAAACACCTTGCGTGTGCGAACCAAGGCATATGAAATTGCGCCAGTGGCTTCAAAACCGTTCGCGCCAGCAACGGCCGATGCTTCAATTCGGAACTGCCCCTTGCCATTCTCATTGCCACCAAGCTTGACGCCAATAAAACCACCGCCCTGGGTTTCAAAGTCGACTTTGTCCAGAAAGCGGACTGGCTCGCCAACTTTGCCGTTTGAGTTATCGCGTGGCAGTTTGAACTTGACCACTGGTCCGCCATAAACGCGGCCAGAACCGACAGCACTGAGCACATCGAGACGCACGCCAAGGCCACGAACTTCGAGCGTCACATCCTTAAACTTGATGTCTGCTGAAATGAAGGGAATGACCTGCAGATCGCCCGATCCGTCAAACTCAGGAACAACGCCGGGGCCTGCGGAAATGAATCCGGACCAGTTGCCTTCATCGGCGCGTTCGGATTCATCGCCATCGGCAGTTTGCGCATATGCAGGGCTGCTTACAAGGGCGGCACAAGCAGCCAATATCGTCAAATTTTTCACAATGGGGGGTCCTTCCCTAAATTAAACTCTGCGTTACCGAACGTGCAGCCGCAGCCGCTGATCAACGTCTCGCGAACTTCCAATTAGGGAGTTTGGGGATTCGCGCATTGATCGCGGTTAAGATCGTCAATGAAAGCGAAAAAGACGTCGCGCGGCGCCATGCTCCACCGTCTCACAGGAAATATTTCCAGCCACAACAATCTTAACCGCGATCAATGCCGTGATCGGAAAGCGCAGTCATAAGGGCTCATGAACTGCATCAGGGGGTGCGGTAGGTTATCTCGGAGATCATATAATGTCGCCAACCTTGCCAACGCGTCAAACGGGCCGGTACGCTGCTTTCTTTTTGATCACGCAATATGTTTTGATGCTATCGGCTTTCATCATCTTATCAAGCGCGATTGATTGGCCTCAAAGTCTCGACGATCCGGCATCTATTGCGCTGCCCCGCGTGCTTGAACAGTCGCAATCGATGTTTCTGGGCTATGGCTGTTATTTGCTGGTTGGCATCCTGTTCATCCCCGCGACTGTTGCGTTGAATGCACGACTTGGCATTACTGGAGCTATGGCCAGTATGACGGTTGCGCTGGCAACATTCTCGGCAATCGCCAAATCCATTGGCATTACCCGCTGGCTGTTTGCCATGCCGACACTCGCCGAGGCCTATTTTGCACCGGGTGCCGATACCCAGACGATTGCTACAATATTTGCGGTGCTGAATGATTATGCTGGCGGCATTGGCGAGATATTGGGCGTGGGGCTGATGAGCGGTATCTGGACAATCCTGATGGCGCGTGAACTTTTCAAAAAGCCTGGAAAGATCGCAAAGCCATTGGCGATCTTCGTATTCATCACCGCGCTCATCTTGTTCGCGACCATCCCCGCCGGGTTCGGAATTGATATCGGGCCCGTTCTTACGATTAGCGGAATCATATGGCAGGCCGGGCTACTCGGAATGGGCCTCTGGGCTCTGACCACGCCGCGCGAAGTCTAAACGATCCACAACGAGGAAGTTTATCATGAAAATTCGAACTGGATCACCAGCCATAAAGCACGTCGTTATTGGCACCGGTCCGCTTGGACGCGCTACTGCCGATGCTCTTTCCAAGATGGGGAATCAGGTCGAAATGGTGAACCGATCAGGCTCGGTTATTGAGCCGCCAGTCGGCGTTTCGATTGTCGCAGGGGACCTGGGCAATTTGGATAGCATGCGACCCATCGTTAAAGATGCAGCATCGATCTACTTCTGCGCCCAGCCACCCTATCATCGCTGGGCGCAGGAGTTTCCGGCTCTTCAGGATGCAGCAATCGCCTTGGCTGAAGAGGCGGGCGCCGCGTTGATCGTTGCTGAAAATCTATATGGTTACGGAGCAGTGCGCGGGCCGATGACCGAAAACATGCCGATGAACCCCAACAGCCGAAAAGGCGCTGTTCGAGCGACGATGCACGAAAGCCTGATGGCGGCACACCGGGCAGGGCGGGTGCAGGTGGCTGTCGCGCGCGGCTCTGATTTTTTTGGACCTTATGTCGATGGTTCGGCAGTCGGCGCGCGCGCATTTAAGGCCATCGTTGCGAACAAGGCAGTCGAATATACCGGCAATCTGGACGCGCCACACAGCTACACATTTGTTGAGGATTTCGGTAAGGCTCTGGCTATTTTGGGCACCCAGCCTGCGAGCCTTGGTGAAATTTGGCATGTGCCCAACGCTCCGACCATGACTTCGCGCAGCTTTTTTGACCTCGCGTTTAAACGGGCAAGCGGTAAAACTAAATTCCGCAAAGTGAGCGTGATGGAAATGAAAATGCTGGGTATGTTTATCCCACCGCTGCGCGAGATGATTGAGATGGTCTACGAATTTGAAAAACCCTTTGTTGTCGACGATAGCAAATTCAAAAAGGCTTTCGCCGATATCGCGACACCTTCGGTTAAAGCGCTCGATGAAACTATTGCATGGACGATTGCGGGCAGCAGATAGAACGATAAGCTCATCTAAATAAGCTGGTCAAGCATGACTTGCGAAGCTGTAGCGACCGGTTTTGTCTGGGATGCATTGAGTTTCGCAAGAACGGCTTTTTCATTCGCCATATGGTCGGTCAGGGCCTGATCGACTAGATCAAGACCCTCGTCGGTCAGCTCGACGAGTAGACTGCGCCGATCATCATCATCGACAATCCAGACAATTTGCCACTTGAAAAATCGAATTTGGAATTCGTTGGCTACCCAGCCTACAGTCAGCCACCGGACAACATATTGTCTATAATCATGTCGGCGGACTGATGACCAACCCATCCAGCCCAAAGGTTTCCAGCCTTGAATACGGCGAAAGCAAGCAAGGCTTGCGCCGCATGCTGCCTGAGCTGCCCATGTGAGCGCGTGGCTGGGTTGAATATGATTAACGCCGCCATGCGCTCAAGTGGCATGGTTTGCCGGGGTGGTTACTCCGCAGGCTTGGCGACGTCCTCAGCGCCAAGCCCATGCTTCATCAGCATCGGCAGATTGGCGACGGCAAAGAGTCCCGAGAGGATCGACATGCCCCACACTTTGATCGTCAGCCAGGTGCCGAAATCGAACGTGGCGCGGACGGCTTCGTTGAAGATAGCCATGGCAAGGAAGAAGACGGCCCAATTGCGCGACAGCAATATCCAGCCGCGTTCCGACAGGCCATTATAGCCATGTTCAAAGACATATTTGAGAAAGGGTTTGCCGCGGATGACCCCGGCGAGGAGCAGTCCGCCGAGCAAAGCGTAAATGATCGTCGGCTTGATCTGGATGAATTTTTCATCGTGCATGTAGAGCGTAAGGCCGCCAAAACCGATCACCAAGATTGCCGACAGCCACGTCATGGGAGAGACGCGGCCCACCTGCCATTTACCGATTATGATCGCCGCGACGATAGCCACCATGAACACCGCGGTGCCAGTAAACACATCGCCGGTGAATTTGTAAGTGGCAAAGAAGATCAGCAGCGGCACATAGTCCAGTGCGACGGGGAGCCAGCCGGCCGCCTTTTTTGCTGTCACGTCACTCATGCGCCGCCTCCCGCAATGGCGTCGGCAAGTTCGGCGGCATCGAAGGGACGCAAATCATCAAGCGTCTCGCCAACACCAATCGCATGGATTGGCAGCCCGAATTTCTCTGCTGCGGCGACGAGCATGCCGCCGCGCGCCGTGCCATCCAACTTCGTCATCACCAATCCCGTCACGCCCGCTACTTCCTTGAAAATTTCGATTTGCGATAGAGCATTCTGCCCCACACCCGCGTCAAGCACCAGCACGACGTCGTGCGGCGAAGCGGGATTTATCCGGCCCAGAACGCGCTTAATCTTGGCGAGTTCGTCCATCAACTCACGCTTATTCTGCAGCCGACCGGCGGTATCGACGATTAATACATCAATACCCGTTGCGGTCGCTTGTTTGACCGCATCGAACACGATCCCGGCGGCGTCGCCGCCCTCTGGCCCGCTGATGATAGGCACGCCTAGCCGTTCCGCCCACACCTTCAATTGTCCAATTGCAGCGGCACGGAAGGTGTCGCCAGCGGCGAGCATCACGCCGTAATCCTGCTCAAGGAACAGATGCGCGAGCTTGGCAATAGTCGTTGTCTTGCCAGATCCATTGACCCCAATAACAAGGATCACATGCGGACGGGGAAAGGCGTCGATCTGGATGGGGTGCGCAACCGGTTCCAGGACTTTGGTGATTTCATCGGCAACAACGTGACGGATACCCGCCTCGTCAATCCCGCGATCATAACGACTTTCGGAAAGGCGCGCCCTGATGCGCGCGGCGGTCGCAGGGCCAAGGTCTGACATGATGAGCGCTTCTTCGATATCGCTCAGTGTTCCCGCATCAAGCTTTGACTTGGTCACGAGCCCGGTGAGATTTTCGGTGAGGCGGCCCGATGTGCGTTTGAATCCGCCAATCAGCCGTTTGTGCCACGGGGTTTCGCTCATGAACGCGTCGCGCTCACTTGTTGACCATCGCTGGCAGTAATGCGAACCTCACTCATTATGCCACGCATATTGCCGCAGTTGGCCTTTGTATCAAGCACAACGCGCGCAAAATTTTCCGCGTGGCCGCTATGGCCGTCGAGTTCGATCAAGACGCGTTGGGTGCTGCCGATCAGCGAATGCAGCCATGTGGCCTTCCGAGCAGCAGTGGCTGCACGCAGGATTTCGGCGCGCGCTTTGACCGTTTTGCGGTCAACTTGCGGCATCAGCGCAGCGGGCGTTCCAGCGCGCGGTGAATAGGGAAAAATGTGCCCAAAGACGATATCGCAGTCATCAATCAGTGCGCGGCTGTTCGCAAACATCGCCTCGGTCTCGGTTGGGAAGCCCGCTATGATATCGGCACCAATTGCAATATCGGGCCGCTTCGCTTTCAGCCGTTCGACAAGCGCCACAGACTGCGCGCGACTGTGGCGGCGCTTCATCCGTTTGAGGATCATGTCGTCACCCGATTGCAGCGATAGGTGAACATGTGGCATCATCCGGGGCTCGCTGGTGATTAGGTCAAACAGCAAGTCGTCTATTTCAATCGAATCGAGTGACGACAGGCGTAGCCGCGGCAATTCGGGCACATGGCACAATATACGTTCGACCAAAGACCCAAGCGTTGGCGCGCCTGGCAAATCGGGGCCATAGCTGGTCAGGTCAACGCCGGTCAGGATGACCTCTTGCTGCCCGCGTGCGATCGCCGCTTGTACGGCCTCAATCACCGCGCCCGCAGGCACTGACCGGCTGTTCCCGCGACCATAAGGAATGATGCAAAAGGTACAGCGATGGTCACAGCCATTTTGCACTTCGATAAAGGCACGGGCATGATCATCGCCGCTGGTGACGGGGGTGAGTATATCGAAGGCGGCGAATATGTCGCTGACCGCGCCCGACCCCGCAAAGCTTGCCCCATCCCGCTTTTCGCGGTTGCCAATGACTGATGCCACTTCGGGCATGGCAGCAAAACTGTGCGGGTCTACTTGCGCGGCGCATCCGGTGACAATGATCCGTGCACCCGGATTGGCTTTGGCCGCGCGGCGAATAGCTTGGCGCGCTTGCCGGGTCGCTTCGCTGGTCACAGCGCAGCTATTGATCACGATCACATCGTCTTGATCGGCGATAGCAGCGCGGATGGCTTCGCCCTCGGCGATGTTTAACCGGCAGCCAAAATTGATAACCGCGCCACTCAACCGAAGGCGTCCCAGTCAGTTTCGCCGCTAAAGACGTGTGCAGCAGGGCCGCTCATTTGGATCATGCCACCTTCAACCCAGTCGATAACAAGGTCGCCGCCGGGCAGATGGACGGTGACTGGCGATTTGACGCGCCGACTGCGAATGGCGGCGACCGCCGTCGCGCATGCGCCCGTGCCGCAGGCGCGCGTGAGGCCAACGCCGCGTTCCCATACGCGCAGCTTGATCGCCTGATCACCAACGACGCTCGCCACATTCACATTCACACGTTCGGGGAACAGCGGGTCATTCTCAATGCGCGGTCCCAGCGTTTCAAGGTCCACTGCGTCACAGTCATCGACAAAGAATATGACGTGTGGATTGCCGACATTGACCGCCGCCGGGTGATCAAGTTCGTCCCACGAGACCGGCATGTCGCTTGTGTCAATCGGCATCGCAAGCGGGATCAGTTCCCAATCAAAGGCGGGCTGACCGAGCATGACCGAGGCTTGCGCGTCGCCGGGCTGCGTATGCAAAATACCAGCGAGCGTCTCAATCGTCGCGGGCTCTCCGATCAGCATCGCAACACAGCGCGTTGCATTGCCACACGCTTCAACCTCGCCACCATCGGCGTTGAATATCCGCATTCTAAGCGTAGCGATTGTAGACGGCTCAAGCATGATCAATTGATCGCAGCCAATCCCCGTGCGCCGGTTGGCAATCGCGGCGGCGCGCGGGGGCGACATATCAACCGTGATATCGCGTGCATCGATCACGACAAAATCGTTGCCGAGCCCATGCATTTTGTGGAAACGAGTTGCCGTCATCCGCGCTGCT
The DNA here is from genome assembly GCA_046153565.1 of Sphingomonadaceae bacterium. Taxonomy (GTDB): domain Bacteria; phylum Pseudomonadota; class Alphaproteobacteria; order Sphingomonadales; family Sphingomonadaceae; genus Aquisediminimonas. The sequence continues at coordinate 51,558 of JBJXDU010000059.1, read as the reverse complement.
TAGCTTATGATTGTCGCGTTGGCGACTGCGCTTCACGCAATTCGGCGCGACCCCTCAAAATCATCAGCCCAAACAGCGGGGATGGCGGGTGTAACGAACTCACCGCGCAACGCCGGCAGCAAGTTGCGTTCGGCAAGTAAAGTGCGCGTGGCGGCGATTGAGGCCGGCTTGCCAAAGTGCCACCCTTGGCCCTTGTGGCAGCCGAGTTGCCGCAACCGCTCCTCAATCTGCGCGTCCTCAATGCCTTCGGCGGTGACGGGCAGGTTGAGGCTGTCACCAAGCCGCGTGATCGCATTGACGATGGCCGCACTTTCGGCATTTTCGATGATCGAGGTGACAAAGCTCTTGTCGATCTTGATCCGGTCAAATGGCAAAGCGCGAAGGTGAGCCAGCGAACTATAACCGGTGCCAAAATCGTCGAGCGCCAAGCGGATACCCTGATTCTTGAGGCTACCGACAATCGACTGCGCGAGTGCAAGGTTTTCGAACAATGAGCTTTCGGTGATCTCAACTTCAAGCCGGTTCGCCGGGAAGCCAGTTTCCACGAGCAGTTTGACAATCTTCTGGGCGAGCCAGGGGTCTTTAAGCTGCACCGGCGAAATATTGACTGAAATCAATAATGACTGGTCCCAGTTGCGGGCTTCTTGAAGCGCCTGGCGGATGACGGACATCGACAAGCTGGCGATCAAACCAGTTTCTTCGGCGATCGGAATGAAGCTGTCAGGTGGCACCAGGCCCCGTGTCGGATGATCCCAGCGCGCGAGCACTTCGAATCCGCTCAAACGACCGGTGGTCAGGTCAATTTGCTGTTCAAAATAGGGTACGAATTCGCCGCGTGGAATGCCCGCGCGTAGCCCCGATTCGGTGTCGGTGCGCACTTGCAAGTCGCGCTCCATCGATGCGTCAAACCACGCATATCGGTTGCGACCCTGATTCTTGGCGGCGTACATGGCGATGTCGGCCCGACGCATCAGCGCATCGATTGTTTCGCAATCAGTTGCAGAATGCGCAATCCCAAGTGAAGCGCTGATATGAACGAACACGCCGCCTGCATCAAATGGTTGCGCCAACCGGGAGACAATCGCTTCGGCCACGCGGCTCACGACATCAGGGTTGGACGTGTCAAAGGGAAATGCGCACGCAAACTCATCACCGCCAAGGCGCGCAGACAGCGCATTCTGGGGAAGCAAGGCAGCCACTTCGGCAGCAACGGCTTTTAGCAGTGCATCGCCAGCGGCATGGCCGTGGACATCGTTCACATTCTTGAAATGATCAAGGTCAAGCATCAGCATCGCCAGCACTTTGTCGCGGCGCACGGTTTTATTGAGCATTTCAGCGCCGCTTTCTGACATAGAACGGCGGTTGTGGAACCCTGTCAGCGGGTCGCGAAGGGCAAGAGTTTGGGCGCGTTCTTCGGCGGCAGTGCGCTCTTCCACTTCAAGATTGAGATCGCGGTAGCGCCGCCATCCAAACAGGATGAGCGCGATGTTTAGCAGCAAAGCAACAGTCAACGTCTTGTCAGCACCACCGCCGACGCCCGCCACAATACGCAGTGCAGAGGTGACTACGGATGTGCCCGATCCGATGAAAAGGACAAGGGCGGCGACAACAATACCACCTGTTAAGATGTCGCGCCGGGCCGACGCCGCTGCGCTCGATTTGCTTGGTTTGCTGTTCATAGAACTTTGCATCACTTTGTAAGAGCCCCTTGCCGCAGATCGGCATGTGTCTCATTTACGGGTCGAAGGTGAAAAAGGCGTTAAGTCGGTGCAAAATTGGTCGCTTAGCGAGAATCGCGCCCCAACGCGAAACTTCCGATTGACATTCGCGCCCGGCAATTGTCGAGAGTGATCGGAGTTTAACCCAAAGGAGATCAACCGATGTTTAGTCATGTTATGCTAGGGGCAAGCGACCTTGCGGCATCAAAAAAATTCTACGATGCAGCACTTGGCGTGCTTGGCTATGGCCCTGGCCATCAGGACGACCGAGGACGCGTTTTCTATATGACGCCAACCGGCATTTTTGCCATCAGCACACCGATTAACGGCGAACCTGCTTGTGGTGCGAATGGCGGCACAGTTGGTTTCGCCGTCGAATCGCCAGAACAAGGCGATGCGTGGCATGCAGCTGGCGTTGCTAATGGCGGCACTGCGATCGAAGATGCGCCGGGTATCCGCGAAAGCGATATGGGCAAAATGTATCTTGCTTATTTGCGTGATCCGTCAGGCAATAAAGTCTGTGTTTTGAAGCGGATGGGCTAACCGACGTGACGCTTGAGACAGTGTCGACAAATCTGTCATATGGCGGTGTTCAGGGCGTCTATTGCCATCAATCGGCGGCAACGGGCACTGGGATGACCTTCTCAGTGTTCGTGCCGCCGCACGAAGAAGGTGCGTTGTTGCCGGTCATTTGGTATCTGTCAGGGCTGACCTGCACCCACGCCAATGTGACTGAAAAAGGTGAATTTCGCGCCGCTTGCGCTGAGCTTGGCTTCGTTTTTGTAGCGCCCGATACGAGCCCGCGTGGCGAAGATGTGGCTGATGATCCCGAAAGGGCTTATGATTTTGGCCTCGGCGCAGGATTCTATGTGAACGCAACGCAAGCGCCCTTCGCGCAACATTACCGGATGCGGGACTATATCGAAAACGAACTGCCCGCTGTGATTGCCGCCGCATTTCCCGTCGATATGGCGCGACAGGGGATTATGGGGCATTCGATGGGCGGGCACGGCGCGCTGACGATCAGCCTGCGGAACCCCGGGCGATTTGCATCGACATCTGCGTTCGCGCCGATTGTATCGCCGCTGTCTTGCCCATGGGGCGAAAAGGCGCTTGGCGGATATCTGGGGGATGATCGGGCAACATGGCGCCAATATGATGCTTGCGCGTTGATTGAAGGTGGAGCTCGATTGCCGAACTTACTGGTCGATCAGGGCATGGCGGATAATTTTGTCGAAGGGCAGCTTAAGCCTGACTTGCTTGAGGCCGCGTGCAGTGCGGCTGGTCAGCCGCTTACGCTTCGGCGGCAGGCTGGATATGATCATAGCTATTATTTCATCGCTACGTTTATGGCCGATCATCTCCGCTGGCACCGGGCACAAATGGATGCTGAGTGACGAAATAGCGTATCACGCCGATCAGGAGGCCAAAATGTCCATCACTCGTTTGCTCGTAAATCGGTCAAAATTTGATCAGACCAAGATTGTCCAGCGTGACGGGCGCGCGCTCGCCGCAGGGGAAGTGCTGGCAAAGGTGGTCGACTTTGCGCTGACTGCCAACAATATCACTTATGCGGTAGCGGGCGATATGATTGGCTATTGGAAATTCTTTCCTGAGGATGACAATGAATGGGGCGTTGTGCCCGTCTGGGGCTTTGCCGAAGTGATCGAATCGCGCTGTGATGAGGTGACGGTGGGCGAGCGATTCTGGGGGTTCCTGCCGATGGCATCGCACGTCGTGATGACGCCGGTTAATGTGCGTGATCGCGGTTTCGTCGATGGCGCGCAGCACCGCGGAGCGCTTCCCGTCATTTATAATGACTATGTGCGAACGACCAATGACAGCCCTGAATTGGCGGCAATCTCGGATCAGCGGAGCTTGCTATTTCCACTGCTCACCACATCATATCTGATTGCGGATTATCTTAGCGACAATGCGGACCTGGCTTTTGATCAGGTGATCATCGGCAGTGCCTCTTCCAAAACGGGCTTTGGCACGGCGCATTACATTGGTCAGCTGGAAAACCGCCCCGCAAAAATCATTGGACTGACGTCGCCCGGGAACAAGGAATTTACGACGTCGCTTGGCCTGTATGACGATGTGATTAGCTACAGCGACGTGGCGCAGCTTGATGCGACGATGGCGAGCGTTTACATTGATATGTCGGGGGATGGCACCGTGCTGTCCGCCGTCCACACGCATTTTGGCGATCAACTAAAGGCAAGCATCGGCGTGGGCGTGACGCATTGGGAGGCCCCCCGCAATCAGGCTGAGTTGCCGGGGCCAAAGCCTGAATTTTTCTTCGCTCCAAGTCAGATTGTGAAGCGGAATGCGCAGTGGGGCCCCGGCGTGTTGATGGGCAAAGCGCAAGTCGCGAACACTGCCTTCATCGCCACGCTCGGTCACCACCTGACGGTTAGCCATCACCAGGGTGCAGAGGCGGTCAAGGCCAGTTACGAAGCGATGGTCAGCGGCGCGACATCGCCAACGCAGGGCATTATCTGCGCTTTCTAGGCGCAGGTCTGCGCACCGGAAAGACGCCGATGTGGAACCGAAGATTATGGATGCGCCTTGCCGCCGTCAACGCCGCCGTCGGCGGCTTTGCCTTGTGGTATGCTCATCATCTTGGCGGCGAGGGCGGTGAACTCGTTCGGATTGGCGCGCAGATTCAGTTTATGCATGGCATGGCGAGCGCCGCATGCGCGACGTTCATGAATATCGGTGCGGTGCGCGCTCGTTTCTCTCCCGCCTTCTTTCTGGGCGGCTCACTCATCTTTGCGCTCTCCAACTACGCCGCTGCCCTTGGCTATGTGGTTGGCGCAGCACCGATGGCACTTGGTGGTGCGATCATGGCAATCGGATGGATCAATCTGGTCGCGTCGACGTCAGGCATTGATCGCGACTGATCATTCGCTGCGCAGCGCCTCAATCGGCGACAGCTTTGATGCCCGGATCGCTGGATAGCCGCCAAACAGCAATCCAATCACAGCTGAAAACACAATCGCCATCACAGCCACGCCAGCGCCAATGGGGGCTGGAAAATCGGCGAAGCTCTCAAAAGCCGCTGCTGCCCCTATGGCCAGTATGAGCCCGATTGCGCCGCCAATCATGCACAGCACCGCCGCTTCAACCAGAAATTGGTTGCGGATATCACTGCGTTTCGCGCCGAGCGCCATGCGAAGGCCAATTTCGCGCGTGCGTTCGGTCACGCTGACGAGCATGATGTTCATGATCCCGATCCCGCCAACAAGTAGCGAGATTGAGGCGATGGCAACCAGAACCATCTGGAAAATTCCCGTAACGACGCCAGTTTCCTTCATAAATTCTTCGGTTGTGCGGATCGTGAACGGGTTGATCTCACCCTTGGGCACCCGGTATCGTTCACGCAAAACACGGCTCATTTCTTTTTTGGCCGAAGGTAATTCGATGCCGTCTTCAAAGCCCACGAACAGCACTTGAAGATCATCTGGGCCTTGCGTTGCGGTGGTCGGGAAACGCTGCCGCGCCGTTGAAATCGGCACTAGCGCTATATCATCATTGTCCTGCCCAAAACTGCTGCCCTTGCTCTCGAGCACACCGACCACAGTGAATGGCGTCTTGTTGACACGTACCGCCTGACCAATCGGGTCAAAGCTGCCGAACAATTTGGTGACCACACTGGGGCCTAGCACGATCACGCGCGCGGCTGTGCGAACGTCGGCTTCGCTGATAAAACGACCCGAGTCAGTGGTGAGGTTTGAAACGGTACCATAATCGGGCGTAATGCCGATGGATGTTGTCGTCGCGTTGCGCCCGCTCACCACCAGTTGCGACGTTGCGCGAAGCTGCGGCGCGACAGCCGAGACGCCGGGCACAAGCTTTTGGATTGCCAGCGCGTCGCGTTCGGTCAGCCGACCCCGCTCATTGGTCCGCCGGCCGCTTTCATTGTCGGGTTGCGGAAAGACCAGCGCCATGTTCGATCCAAGCGAATTGATTGATTGCATCACTGACTGCTGCGCCCCGGCGCCAACCGCGACCGCGAGAATTACCGCGAGAACGCCAATCATGACGCCAAGGGTGGTGAGGATCGAGCGCATCAGGTTGGTGCGTAGCGCAGTGAACGCGATCGAGACATTCACCAGCCAGCTAGCCAGCACCCGCGCGATCATGAGCCACTCCTGCGCCGCGCGGTGACGGCGGCATCGTCAACTACTTTGCCATCGCGGAACATGATCCGCCGCGTGGCATATTCGGCGATGTCGGGCTCGTGCGTCACGACAATCACGGTGATGCCGCCGTCATTGAGCGCTTGAAATATGCCCATAATGTCTTCGGATGTCTGCGTATCGAGTGCACCGGTCGGCTCATCGGCGAGCAGCATCAGCGGGTTGGTGACGAGCGCACGGGCTATGGCAACGCGCTGCTGCTGACCGCCCGATAGTTTCGCAGGTGTATGGTCAAGCCGATTGCCAAGCCCCATTTCAGTCAGCTTGGCGCTTGCGCGGGCCCTTCGTTCTGCCCCGCCGACGCCTGCATAAATGAGTGGCACCGCAACATTATCAAGCGCGCTGGTGCGGCCAAGCAGATTGAATTGCTGAAACACAAAACCGATCTTGGCGTTGCGCACACTTGCCAGTTCATCGCTGCTGAGCGTCTTAGTGTCGACCCCGTCAAGCATCAATGTGCCATTGCTCGGTATATCAAGGCAGCCGATCATATTCATGAAGGTCGATTTGCCCGAGCCGCTGGTGCCCATGATCGCTACAAATTCGCCGCGCGCGATGCTTAGCGAAACGCCGTTAACGGCGTGAACCGTCTCGCCGCCAAGGTTATAGTCCTTGACGAGATCACGCGTTTCAAGAAGCGGAATTGCCATCGGCTTCCTCTTCGGCGGCATCGGTTTCTGCAGCGGTCTTTTTCTTGGTCGATTTGGCGCGGAGCAAGACACGGTCTTGGTTGGTGATGCCATCAATGATTTCGGCATAATCCTCGCCAACAAGCCCTAGTTTGACGCGGCGTTGTTCAGGTTTGTAAGGGTCTTTGCCCGCCGCATAGACAATCGACACGCTAGTCGGCGGCAACTTGCCCTTGGCCGGACGGTCAGCCGCGCGCGGGCGGAAACGCAGGGCTGTCGTCGGCACGCGCAGTACATTCACCTGTTGCCCCGTAATGACTTCGACATTGGCGGTCATGCCTGGGAGTAGCCGACCATCGCTATTGTCCACATCAAGGATCACTAGGTAGGAAACGACATTCTGCGTTTCGGTCGCCGCTTTGCGAATTTGGCGGACAAGCGCTTTGAAGGTCGCGTCTGGATAGGAATCGACTGTGAAGCGAACGGCTTGGCCCTCGCGGACTTGACCGATATCGGCCTCATCAACTGAGGCCTCAACTTGCATGCGCGTTGTATCGGCGGCGATTTCAAACAGGTTGGGAGTCTGGAAACTGGCGGCAACGGTCGCGCCGGGTTCAATCAATTTGTTGATGATTACGCCGCTGGCGGGAGCGGTAATGACCGTACGTCTGACATCAAGTTGCGCAGAACTTAGCTCGGCGCTGGCTTGCGCGATTTGAGCACGAGCGTTGGCGATTTGTGCCTGCGTCGTTTTGATCGAGGCGCGAGACGCCGCTAATATGTTTGACGAACTATCAAGCCCTGCCTTTGAGATGAACCCGCTTTGGGCAAGCGACTGACGTCGCGCAAAATCGCGCGTTTGCACTTCAAGATCGGTTTGCGCCCGAATGGCGTTGGCTTGCGCTTGTTGCAAATTGGCCTGCGCTGTAGCCACTTGTGCCTCAATTTGAAGCACGCGTGATCGCGCGCGTGTCGGGTCAATCTGCGCTAACACTTGGCCAGCAGTGACGGGCGTATTGAAATCGACAAAGACTTTGGTGACTTGGCCCGACACTTCGGCCCCCACCTTGATCGTATTGAGCGCGCGCAATTTACCGCTGGCAGTTACCGTACGCGTAACGTCGCCGCGTTCAACGCTTTGACTGACATATTCATAGTCAGGCTCTGTGGGTTTCAACAGGAAATAGAGGATTGCAGCAACAACAACGGCAATGATTACACACCAAATAGGGTGACGCTTTATCCACCCCCAAACACGTCGCAGCATGATGTTTATGTCCTGTCCCTGACTCAATAATGTCCACTAGTATCGCGCGATTGGGCGCTGGGCTAGCGAAGATTAGTTATTATTATCGGGGCTATTCCCGCAACGATTGTATCGACCCCGCGCGCGTTGGGATGAATACCGTCGGCGATTTGCAGCGCCCGGTTTCCCGCAACCCCGCGCATGAAGAAGGGGTAGAGCGATGCGCCGTGTTTGCGCGCCAAAGCGGGATAAATTGGATTGAAGCTTTGTGCATAGGCCGTTCCCATATTGGGGGAAGCGAGCATCCCTGCAATCACGACACGAATTTTGCGGCGCTTAAGCTCGCTGACAATCGCGTCTAGGTTAGCTTGCGTTTGGGCGGGCGCGATACCGCGCAGCATATCATTGCCGCCAAGCTCCACGATCACCACATCGGGCTTTGCCGCGAGGGCATTTAGCACCCATGCCAGCCGCGCCTTCCCCGCCGCGCTTGTGTCGCCGGAAACGCCAGCATTGTGCACCCGGGCCACCACGCCAGACCGACGCAACGCCGCTTCAAGCTTGGGAGCAAAACCATCACCAGCCTTAAGGCCATAGCCTGCGGTCAAACTGTCGCCAAAGGCAACCACCAGCTTTTCAGCTGCCTGCGCGGGCACGGCCGCAAATAGCCCGATCAGACAAGCGAACTGGACAATCGCGCGGCGCACCCCATATCGTCGACTCAGCATCACGCTCGTGGAACCTTTCTCACTCATGCCAAACACCTCTATTGTGATCGAAGCCCGCAATGTCACGCTTGAATTGGGGAGTGGGAGCGCGCGGGTCAAGATTTTGCGCGGTATTGATCTCGATGTGAGAGCAGGCGAGAGCCTTGCGATGCTGGGTGCCTCAGGCTCGGGCAAATCATCGCTGATGGCGGTGCTGTCCGGACTTGAGCGGGCGAGCGGCGGCACGATCATTGTCGCGGGTGCTGACTTTGGGGCGCTTGATGAAGACGGGTTGGCGCTTGCGCGGCGTGGCCGGATCGGGATTGTGCTGCAGGCGTTTCACTTACTGCCGACAATGACTGCGCTAGAAAATGTCGCTGTCCCCATGGAATTGGCGGGGCGGAGTGACGCGATTGCGCGCGCAAAAGAGGAATTAGCCGCTGTCGGGTTAGGGGAGCGGCACAGCCATTATCCCGCGCAATTGTCAGGCGGTGAGCAGCAGCGCGTTGCAATTGCGCGTGCCATGGCGCCGGGGCCGTCGATTCTTTTTGCCGATGAACCGACGGGCAATCTGGACGCGGCAACGGGGGCAACGATCATGGATCTGCTGTTCACGCGGCAACAGGCCAGCGGCGCGACACTCGTTATGATCACGCATGATGCCGCACTCGCGGCGCGTGCATCGCGCATTGTCGAAATGCGCGATGGCCTGATCATTGCCGATCGCGCCAACCAATGATGCTGGCATGGCGGTTTGCGCTTCGCGATTTGCGTGGTGGTTTGCTCGGGCTGCGATTGCTCGCCATCTGCCTGTTTCTGGGTGTTGCAGCGCTGGCATCGGTGGGGAGCCTGTCATCAGCCATCGTCGCTGAGCTATCGGCCCGTGGCGGATCAATCCTTGGCGGCGATTTACAACTATCGGTAGTGCAACGCACTGCCGAACCAGATGAGCTGGCCGCCTTTAAAGCGCTTGGGAAAACATCTGAGACTGTCCGCATGCGCGCAATGGTATCAAAGAGCGACGGCACCGCCAATTTACTGATCGAGCTTAAGGGTATTGACGATGCCTATCCGCTCTACGGCGTGCTTCGTTTGCAACCAGGAGCAATCGTCTCGCGGCCAGCGGGCAATGATATTGTGGTGGCCCCGGCGCTGGCAGAGCGGCTCACACTGAAACCTGGCAGCATGATCCGGATTGGCGAAGCAGAATTCCGGGTTGCCGGCATCATCGCCGATGAACCCGACCGTGTGGGTGAAGGCTTTACGCTGGGGCCCGTTGCCATCGCGGATATGAAGGGAATTGCTGCCACTAAACTGGTCCAACCTGGCAGTTTGTTCACGACGAAATACCGCGTGCTGACCGGCGCACGCGATCCCGCCGTAACTGGTGCGACGCTGGTCAAGCGATTCCCGAGCGGCGGTTGGGAAGTGCGTGACCGCAGCAACGGCGCGCCGGGTACGCGCCGCTTTGTCGAACGGCTTGGCGAATTTTTGATGATCGTTGGGCTTACCTCACTGGTCGTCGCAGGGATTGGCGTGGGCAACGGCGTGGTTTCCTATCTTGAAGGTAAACGCGCTTCGATTGCGACGCTGAAGGCACTGGGTGCGCGATCAGATATGATTTTTCGCACTTATCTCATTCAGATTGTGATTGTGACGGCGGCGGCGGTCGGTGCGGGATTGGTTGCGGGTGCTTTGGCACCGTGGTTGGTCAAAACGCTTGCAGGCTCTGCGCTGCCGGTTGCGCCGCGTATTGGAGTCTATCCTGTGCCGCTGTTAACAAGTGCGGCGTTTGGACTTCTGATCGCAATCGGCTTTGCCTTGGCCCCACTCGCCCGCGCGCGTGATGTGACGGCTGCATCGCTCTTTCGTGGTGGTTTGGAAGCAGACAAGCGTCCGTCTTGGCGCACGATTGCGGGGATCATCGCAGTCGCTCTGCTCATCGCGACGTTGGCGATTGCGATGGCGAGCAGCCCTTGGGTTGCGGCGGGCTTTCTAGCCGCCGAAGCGGGTGTGTTTGTCATGCTCACATTGCTAGGCTGGGCCGTCACGCTCATCGCCGCGCGCCTGCCGCGACCAAGAGCCCCTTTGCTCAGGCTTGCGCTCGGCAATTTGCATCGCCCCGGTAACCAAACAACGCGGCTGATCGTAGCGCTTGGGCTGGGGCTGACACTGTTTGCTTCGTTGGCAATGATCGATTCCAATTTGGCAGGGCAGCTTGAGCGAACGGTGCCCAGGCGCGCGCCGACATTCTTCGTTCTGGACGTGCCGAGCGGCGATGTGGAACAATTCCGTGCGGTGGTCGCCGCACAGTCGCCGGGAGCAACGATCATCACAGTGCCGACACTACGCGGCCCCGTTGTGGCCATAAATGGCATACGCGTGGCTGATATGAAAAACATCCCTGATGAGGCGTGGATCCTGCGCGGGGATCGTGGGTTAACTTTTGCTGCCGACCTTGCCGAGGGTAGCCGGATCGTCAGCGGCAAATGGTGGCTCAAAGGCTATAGCGGCCCGCCATTGATATCACTTGACGTCAATGCCGCGAAGATTTTGAAGCTCAAAGTAGGCGACACACTAACCGTTTCGGTGCTTGGTGTGGAGGTTGCCGCCAAAATCGCGTCACTTCGTGAGATCAATTGGGACACATTAGGGTTCAATTTCGCGATGATTTTTTCACCCGGAACGCTCGAAGGCGCGCCGCATAGCTTCATGGCGACGATTGCGATGAAGGATGCGGGGCGCGAATTGGCGCTGAGCAATGCGATTACGCAAGCGCTTCCGTCGGCTTCGATCATCCGCGTGAAGGATGTGATCACCCAAGTCGGGGACTTGTTCGGGCAACTCGCCATGGCAGTACGCCTGGCGTCGCTCGTGGCCGTTACGGCGGGTATCGCGGTGCTGATCGGAGCCATCGCCGCCGCTCGCCGCGCGCGGGTTTATGATGCTGTGATCCTGAAGACTTTGGGGGCAACACGTCGACAAATCTTTGTTTCTCAAGGGCTTGAATATGGTGCGCTCGCGGTAATCGTGTCGGCGATTGCGTTGCTGATTGGCGGCGCTGGCGGCTGGTATATTGTTACCAACGTGCTTGATCTCGATTGGTCTCCTGATTGGGGACAGGTTTTGGGCACGACGGGTGTGGGGGCCGTTTTGATCCTTGGCCTTGGTCTGCTTGGATCATATCCAGCGCTGTCCGCACGACCCGCGCAAGCACTGCGAACGCTCTAATCGAGTGGATTTTTCGCCTTATTCAAAATGAATACATAAACATCCATAATGAATATATTGAACAAATTCGATTCAGTTTGAATATTTGTTCATCCACAGCGGATCATATTGGCGATTCACATGTAAATACGCGTTAACTAATGCCCTCCTAAATATTTATCGAGCGAAACCCGCCAGTGATTTATATTTGGAGACCGAAAATGACGATCAATGCCAGCGAATACGCCTTCGATTACGCACAATTCCCCTATACCGATGATTGTCTAGGTCAGGGTCGCCATCCCTTTCGGCGTCGCGCCGGATTGATCAGCGATTTTCTTGGTCAAAGCGACTCACAGGCCGAGATTAGTCGGGGCACGCGCCGTCAAGTGATGCAAGCGCTGCGCAAATCATGTGAAGTGATGGGGCCGGGGCAGAAAAGCCGGATCGGTCGGCTTGGCGGCGGGGCGGCGATTGGCGCGATCATCGCCGGCTTTGCGACACCTGCATATGCGCAGACTGTTTTGGGCACGGGTGTGTCGGTAACCGGCGCGCCGGTTGCTGCATCGACGTCAACCGCCATTGGCACGGGCGCGACCATCGTTAACAACACCGCAGGACAGGCTGCCAATGATGGCCAAACCGTTATCGGCGCCAATGCGTCAGCCACGGGCAGCAGCGGGACTGCCATTGGCGTTGGGGCGACCACGTTCAACCAAAATCCAAATACAGGTGCGGTCGCCATCGGCAACCAGGCGCAGGCGACGTTTAACTCCGCGATTGCCATTGGCCAAAATGCCCGTGCGCTCCGCTTTGTTGGTAGCAGCTCCGCTGTCGGTTCGGGGAACATCGCCATCGGGCAAAGTGCACTAGCCGTGGGCGATAGCACCGACCAATTCAACGTTTCAGCAGCCACAGTCATTGGTAATAGCGCAAGCGGTACCGCCGATGGCGCGATTGCGTTTGGCGAAGTTGCAACCAGCAGCGCTTATTATGCAACCTCGCTAGGATCATATTCAAATGCGACTTCGGCGGGTGCGACTGCTATTGGTGGCGGATCGCAGGCTACGGCCACAGGCGCGATTGCCATCGGCGGCGCGACCAGCACCGGTTCGTCAGCGGGGTTGAGCGGCTTTGCCACGGCCAGCGGCGCACGCGCTATTGCTATTGGCAGTGGCGCAGTGGCGGGGGCGGCAAATGCAACGGCGCTAGGCAACAGCAGCGATGCAAGTGGCGCTTCTTCCGTGGCGATTGGTGATGGCGTGACGGCAACCGCTGCTAACTCTGTCGCAATTGGTTCGGACGGGACAGCGGCAAACGGCATCGGCTCTGTCGCCATCGGTCAGCGGCAGGTCGTAACTGGCCGCGGCGCGGTCGCAATTGGTGATCCGAATATTACCAATGGTACAGGCGCCGTCACGCTTGGCGCGGATAATACGGCGGCAGGCAACCTCGCTGGTACGGCGGGGGCACAAGGCGCTGTGGCCATCGGCAATTTGAACCGGGCGATTGGGGAAGGTGCGGTCGCTTTGGGCGACGGTTCGCAAGCGCTTGCTTCAGGTGCCATCGCACAAGGCAATGGTGCGACAGCGACGGCGGTCAACGATATTGCGATTGGTTCGGGCGCAATCGCCAACGATTCGCTCGCGCTCATCAATAGCGGATCAACGGCGGTGGGTGAATTGGCGCGGGCAACCGGCATTCAATCGGCGGCCTTTGGCAGCTTGGCACAAGCGACCGGTGCGCAGTCTATTGCTTTGGGTGGCAATTCTGCCGCAAGCGGCGCATCGTCGCTAGCTATTGGTCAGGACGACTCTGCCACAGCTGTGGCCAACGCCACATCTGCCGGCACAGCGGCGACGTACACGTCACTGGTCGGTGTCGCCCCCTCGAATAACTTCACCGCAACGACAGCAGGAGGAAATGCCGCATCGGCAATAGGCATCCATGCGCAGGCGGCAGGTGATTTCTCCAACGCCGTTGGCTGGCGGGCCTCGACCGCGGGCGTCGCAGCAGCGGCTTTTGGCAGCAATGCCAACGCCAGCGGCAATGGTGCAACGGCACTGGGGGCGGGGTCTACGGCCTCGAACACATCGGCAATTGCGATTGGTAACCGGTCGATCGCTTCGGGTGTTCAATCGATCTCCATCGGCACCGCAAACAATGTCTCGGGCGCAAATTCCGGCGCAATCGGTGATCCGACAACGATCACTGGCACAGGCTCCTACTCGCTTGGTAACAACAATAATATTGCCGCAAACAACGCCTTTGCCATCGGCAATAACATCACTATCGCGCCGGGCCGGAATGGTTCGGTCGGGATCGGCGACGGAACGACGGTTGCGGCACCCAATACAGGCGCGTTTACGCTGAACGGTGGCACGGCGGCTGCTATCGCACCGACGGCGGTCGTCTCGGTTGGCGCATCGGGCGCGGAACGGCAGATCACCAATGTCGCAGCGGGTGTGATTTCGGCCACCTCCACCGATGCCATCAACGGATCACAATTGTTCATCGCTGAGACGGCGATCAACAATCTGGGCGACAGCCTTGAAACCGTGACGGGCGGCGGGCTTGTCATCAACCCCAACGGCACGATTGCGACCAATCCGTCAATCACGGCGGCTGGTTCGACTTTTTCGACGGTAACTGGCGCCATTCAGGCGCTCAACACGGCCAACACCACTACCAATAATGGCCTCGCGGCGGCGTTGGGTGGGACGACGAGTGTTGCAGCAAACGGCACAGTCACCGCGCCGACTTATACGATAGGAGGCTCGACCTATAACAACGTTGGCGATGCATTGGGCGCGCTTAACGCGGCGAGCGGGGTCACAAGATATTTCCACGCCAACTCCACGCTGACGGATAGCAGCGCAACTGGCGCGAACTCTGTTGCCATCGGGCCACTCTCAACCGCAGCAGGCATCTCGTCGATTGCATCGGGCCATAACGTAAGCGCAGTCGGTAACACCGCTTCGGCTTACGGCAACAACGCCTCGGCTGCGTCGGACAATGCCACCGCTCTGGGCGCAAACACAACGGCCGGAGGTATCAGCTCGACGGCGATTGGTAACTCGGTAACGGCGAATGGCAATTTCGCCACAGCCATCGGCGCGGGATCAAGCGCAAGCCAAGCGAACAGCTTTGCCGCAGGTCGCACCGCGACGGCTTCGGGGCCGTCGGCGGTCGCCATCGGTCATGATGTGGTTGCTTCGGCAGCGGATACGGTCGCCATCGGTCATAGCAGCTCAGCAGTCGGGCCGGGTTCGGTTTCCATCGGTGTCGGTCAAACTTCGACGGGCCGTGGTTCAGTCGCCATCGGTGATCCGAATACGGCTAATGGCGTCGGCGCGGTGACGCTTGGCGCCGACAATATTGCGGGCGGCAACGCGACCGCCTCAACCGCCGCAAATGGCGCTGTGGCCATCGGTAATGCGAATAACGCCATTGGCCAAGGCTCGGTCGCCATCGGCAATGCAAGCAACGCGACGGGGGCGGGTTCGCTCGCCCTTGGCGATGCGGCAACGGCGGCACAAACAGGCGCAGTTGCGCTGGGTTCGGGATCGGTAACGGCGGCAGCGCATACGGGCAGCTTCACAATCAATGGTGGCACCGTTGCCGCCCCTTCGACCGCGACAACGCGCACCGTATCAGTCGGCGCGGCGGGCAGCGAGCGGCAGATTCAGAATGTCGCAGCAGGCGTGGTCAGCGCGACCAGCACTGATGCCATAAACGGCTCGCAGCTTTTCCTCACCGAATTGGCCACCAACAATCTGGGCGATAGCATCGAAACGGTGATCGGCGGCGGGCTCGCGATCAATCCAGACGGCACCATCGGCACTAATCCCTCGATCACGGCGGCGGGCGCGACCTTTAGCACCGTTACGGGAGCTATTCAGGCACTGAACACTGCTAACACCACGACCAACAATGGTCTGGCATCGGCGCTTGGCGGGGGAGCCGCAGTTGCGGCGAACGGCGCGGTCACAGCACCTGCCTACACCGTTGCCGGCACGACCTATAATGATGTCGGGTCCGCGCTTGGTGCGGTAGCTGGTGGCTTTAATCTGACCACGGCGGCGTCTGGCTCTGGCTCGGTGTCGGGCGCTACGGTTGAAGCGATTGGCACCGGCGAAACCGTTACGGTGACAGCAGGCAATAATTTGATCGGCACGCAAGCGGGCAACAACGTCTCGCTTGCGCTCAACCCGGCGCTGACGGGCATCACCAGCCTCGCTGTCACTGGCGGGCCGACCTTGTCAGCCACCGGCATTGACCTGGCGGGCGACCAGATTACCAATCTCGGCGCTGGATCGACAGCAACCGGATCAACCGATGCTATCAACGGTGGTCAGCTCAATACGGGGCTCGCCAGCGTTGCAAACGACCTTGGTGGCGGCTCGACCTACAATCCGGCGACGGGCACAGTGACCGCACCAAACTATATATTGGGCGGCACAACCTATAACAATGTTGGATCGGCGCTCGGCGCGCTTGCGAACGGTGCAGCGGGGCCAGTGCAATATGCCAATAGCGCCACGCCAACGACGCCCAATGGCGGCACGCCGACCAATAATCTGACGCTGGTGGGTGCTGCTGCCGGGCCAGTAACGCTTGCCAACGTTGCTCCCGGCACTCTGACTTCGGCGTCAACTCAAGCGGTCAATGGCGGGCAGATCAACACGTTCGGTGCAAGCATCGCGAGCAGCATTGGCGGCTCGGCGGCGTTCAACCCGGCGACGGGCACGATCAGCGGAACCTCGATCACGGTTGGCGGCACGGCTTACACTGATGTCACTTCCGCCATTCAGGCGGCTGGCGGCGGCCTTAACGTCACAACGGGCGCGAGCGGAACGGGGGTCGCCAATGGCACCTCGGTGACGAACATCGCGCCCGGCGGCACGGCGACGCTGACGGCTGGTAATAACATCATCACGACACAAGCCGGCGCAAACACGACAGTTGCGCTCAACCCAGTGGTCAGCGGCCTTACCAGCGTTGCGATCACTGGCGGCCCGACGATTTCGTCGACCGGAATCACGGGGGTTGCGGCGGGAGCTGTCACTGCGACGTCAACCGACGCCGTCAACGGCAGCCAATTGTTCGCAACCAACACCGCGATCACTAATATCAACAACGGCACAACCGGCCTCGTGCAGCAATCCCCTGCGGCACCGAGCAGCGGGCCGATTACGGTAGGAGCGACCACGGGAGGGACCGTCGTCAACTTCGCCAATAGCAGCGCAGTCAACCGCACGCTGACCGGTGTTGCGCCGGGATCGACCACAGCGACATCGGTTGATGCCATCAACGGCGGACAACTCAATGCGGCACTGGCTTCGGTTGCGACCGATCTGGGAGGCGGCGCGACTTACAATCCAGTCACAGGCGTCGTCACGGCACCGGGCTATGCCATCGATGGCACGACCTATAACAATGTCGGTGATGCGCTTGCGGCATTGGCCGCAGACAGCCGCTATATCGACTTCAACTCAACACTTGCCGCAGCCAACGCGACCGGAACTAACGCTTCGGCAATTGGCCCCAATGCACAAGCGGCGGGTAACAATGCGACGGCACTGGGTGTCAATTCCGATGCAGCTGGCAACGGGGCAACGGCAGTTGGTTCGCTCGCCAATGCCAGCGGCAACAACGCACTGGCGCTCGGCACCAACAGCAATGCCAGCGGCACAAACAGCGTTGCTCTGGGCGCAAACTCACAGGCTGGCAGTGCTAATGCGGGCTGGGCAGGAACGGTTTTTGCCGGCGTGACGCAGACCAATAATGTCAATGCAAACGGCGTTGTCAGCATTTCGGGTGGGTCGACCAACCGGCAACTGACCGGCGTTGCTGATGGTGCAGTCAACGCCACGTCAACCGATGCGATTTCGGGGAGCCAATTGTTCAACACCGCTACTGCTCTCAATACGCAGTCAAACAATATCGGTGCGGGGTTAGCTTCATCGCTTGGCGGCGGGGCGAGCGTAGCGCCCAATGGCACGGTCACCAACCCGACCTATAATGTCGCGGGCGGCACCCAGAATAACGTCGGCGCGGCTTTGGGTGCGCTTAACACGGCGAACAACTTAGCGAACACCGGCCTCGCCAATGCCATCGGCGGCGGTGCGGCGGTTGGCCCCAATGGCGCAGTGACAGCACCATCGGTCAATGTGAACGGATCGACATTCAACAATCTGGCCGACGCCATTGCGGCAGCGGGCGCTGGCTTCAACTTCACTACCGGAGCCACCGGAACCGGCGTCGCCAATGGTACAAGCGTCGCGGCAATCGGCGCAGGCGAAACCCACACGATCACTGCTGGCAATAACATCGTCACGACGCAAGTCGGCAACGAAGTGCAAGTGGCGCTCAATCCGGTTGTGACCGGGCTGACGAGCGTTGCAATCACCGGCGGGGCAACGATTTCGGCTAGCGGGATTACGGGGCTTGCTGCGGGATCAACGGCGGCTGGCTCAACTGATGCAGTGAACGGCGGGCAACTCAATACGGGCCTCGCCAGCGTTGCAACCGACCTTGGCGGCGGCGCAAGCTATAACCCGGCAACGGGGGCAGTTACCGCCCCGACCTACACAATTGGTGGCACGACCTACAACAATGTGGGCGCGGCGCTGGCTGGTCTGCAAACCGGCGCACCTGTGCAATATAGCGCTGCTGGCACACCCACAGTGGGCGCTGGCCTCACGCCTACGCAGCAGCTGACGCTGGTGGGTGCCGATACAGCGGCTCCCGTAACGCTCAACAATGTGGCGGCGGGCACGCTCTCGGCAACGTCAAACCAAGCGGTCAATGGCTCGCAATTGTTTGCGACAAACCAGAATGTGGCCGCGCTCACCAACGGCACGAGCGGGCTTGTCCAGCAAGTCGGCGGCGCACCGGGCACGGGCCAGATTACAGTCGGTGCAGCCACTGGCGGCACATCGGTCAGCGTCGCTGGCACTGATGGCAATCGCGCAGTCACTGGCGTATTGGCAGGGTCGCTGGGGGCCACATCGGTTGATGCGGTCAATGGCGCTCAGGTCAACGGCCTTGCTGCATCGAATGCAACAATCATTGGCGGTGGCGCTGCGTTCAATCCAGCCACGGGCACACTGACCGCGCCGGTTATTGCAGTGGGCGGCACCAATTTTGGCAATATTACCGATGCGATCACCGCTGGCGATGTGAAGGACAATCTCGCCAATGCGGGCATCGCGGCTGCGCTTGGCGGCGGAGCTGCCGTTGCACCGAACGGCACTGTCACTGCGCCGGCTTATGTGCTCGGTGGAACTACCTTTAGCAATGTCGGATCGGCACTTGCCAGCCTTGCCAACGGGACCACTGGACTTGTCCAACAAGTCGGCGGCGCGCCGGGCACTGGACTCGTCACCGTTGGCGCAGCAACCGGCGGAACGGCGCTCAGTGTCGCAGGTACTGATGGAAACCGGACGGTCTCAGGTGTTCGCGCTGGAGCGCTGACATCTGCCTCGACTGATGCCGTAAATGGAAGCCAAGTGAATACGGCACTTGGTTCGGTGGCATCGGGCTTGGGCGGTGGATCAACCTTCGATCCAGCTTCAGGCACGGTTACGGCACCTGCTTACAGTGTTGCGGGCGGTTCACAGAATAATGTTGGAACCGCGCTAGCGGCGATTGACACGAGAGCTGGAAATACCGGTGCGGGGCTTGCCGCGGCACTGGGCGGCGGGGCATCGGTTGCTCCCAACGGTACTGTGACGGCTCCAGTCTTCATCGTGGGCGGCACAAGCTACGGCAATGTCGCTGCGGCCTTTGGCGGGATTGGCAGCAATCTTACGACGCTCAACAATGCAGTGACCGGCGGCGCCGGGATCAAATATTTCCACGCCAATTCAACACAGGCCGACTCAGCACCGGTTGGTGCAGACTCTGTCGCGATTGGGCCGGTTTCGGGTGCTGCGGGGGATCGATCGATCTCGATTGGCCTCAACGCCAATGCCGCAGGGACCCAATCTATCGCCATCGGCACTGGCAATAATGTCAGCGGGAATAATTCTGGTGCGCTCGGAGATCCCAATATCGTATCAGGCAATGCGTCATACGCTTTGGGTAATGACAATAACATCGCGGCCAACAACGCCTTTGCAATCGGGAACAATATTACGATTGCGGCGGGCCGCGATGGTTCGGTTGGGATTGGTAATGGCACAACGGTCGCCGCTCCCAGTGCGGGTGCCAGATCGCTCAACGGCGGGTCCATTGCAGCGATTGCCCCGACGGCAGTTGTATCGGTTGGTTCGGCAGGCGGCGAGCGGCAAGTGACCAACGTGGCCGCCGGGGTCGTCTCGGCCACCTCGACTGATGCCATTAATGGTTCGCAATTGTTTGCCGTTGGATCGGCAGTCAACCGAGCCAATAGCGGCGTCGCAGCAGCTTTGGGTGGCGGTGCGGCGATCGCTCCTGACGGAACAGTTACAGCGCCAACTTACAATGTCGCAGGCGGCACCCAGACCAATGTGGGCGCGGCGTTGTCGGCACTCAATGGCGCTGTCACTGGCCTCACCAACGGCACAACCGGCCTTGTTCAACAGAATGGCGGTGCGCCAGGATCGGGTCAGATCAGTGTTGGTAGCACAACCGGTGGCACGTCTGTTTCAGTTGCAGGCACGGCCGGCAACCGGGTCATCACAGGGGTTGCTGACGGCAGTGTTGCCGCCGGTTCACGCGATGCCGTCAACGGTGCCCAGCTCTCTGCGGTGCAGCAAGCCGCGCTCGCAACTTCGGCTGCCCTGGGCAACAGTGTCGCGGCTGGCTTAGGTGGCGGTGCCGCGTTCAATCCGACGACGGGTGCCGTGTCTGCACCTTCCTATACTGTCGGTGGAAGGGCTTACACCAATACCGGAGCTGCCATCGCCGCCACCAATTTGCTGGCTGTGCAATATGTCGCCGACAGCAACGGCGCACCGACGAATGCGGTTCGCCTGTCAGGTAACGGCAATAGTCAGCCGGTAGCCGTCGGTAACGTGGCCGCTGGTGCGGTCAACGCAACGTCAACCGATGCGGTCAATGGGGGGCAGCTGTTCACTGTGCAGCAAACCGCCAACGGCGCGCTGCAACGCAGTGGCGGCGCACTTACTGGCAGCCTCGCGCTGGGTGGCAATCGGATTACGGGCTTGGGCGCGCCGATTGATGCCAGTGATGCAGCAACGAGAGGTTATGTTGATACACTGCAAGGCCAAACCAACGCACAATTGGCGACGCTGACCGGCGGATTGAATAGCGCGTTCAGAAGTATCGAGCGCAATAGCCAAGGCGTCGCGCTCGCGATTGCGCTCGGCGGCGGGTATCTGTCTGACGACAAAAACTTCTCGCTCCACGGTGCTTGGGGGAATTTCGATGGCTATAATGCATTGGCTGCTCAAAGTTACATTCGTTTGACTGATGACCTTGTGATCAACGGCGGCATGAGCTTTGGATTAGAAGAAAAATTGGTCGGAACTCGACTAGGTGTTGGTATCCAATTCTGACCATTCGTCTCATAATCAGGGCTGGGTTCGTTGATAGCAATGAACCCAGTCCAAATTTTCAAAAAGAGGTAATGAAATGACCCTTCGTATCGCAACAAGTCTCATCGCTCCTCTTGCGGCACTTGCCTTGCTCACCCCCGCAAGTGCCCAACAGCGGACAGCGGCGATAACGCCGCGTCCGGCGCCACCTGCGGCTGTGGCGGCTCCCACGCCCGCACAGCCGCAGGTGCCTTCGCCCGAAGCGATGATCATATTAATCCGTGCGTCACTTGTGGCGCTGAGCCAGGCGAATGTGACCAACAATTATTCGGTGCTCAATCAACTGGGGTCACCGACGTTTAAGCAAGCCAATCCGCCAGCGCGGTTACAACAGATATTTGAACCATTTCGGCGGAACAATATCGACATGAATCCAATAGTGTTCGTCACACCGCAGCTCAAGGCGCAGCCCGCGGTGAAGGATGGGCGGCTGCGCTTGATCGGCTATTTCCCAACCGCGCCTATGCAGGTCAATTATGACATGCAGTTTGAGCCAAGCGGTGGCAACTGGCGCTTGTTCGCGATTGCCGTTGATTTATCGCAAGCCGGTGCACCCGCTCAAGCGAGCCAATCGCCAAATCAAGGTAGATGATTACAGCGCAACACGCGCGCTGATTCTGATGTCGCGTCCGCTGAGCGGTGCGAAGTCCTTCAGGAAACTGGCGTGTCGGCGGGCAACAACGTCAAATATGTTGTTCGCCGACAGCGTTATGTTCACTCCCCCTTGTTCTCCCAGCGGCTTGAAGCCCAACGATGCGTTGACCAACGTGTAGCTAGCGGTCGTTGTTTCAAATGCGGCAATCCGGTTTTGCGAGTCGACCCATTCAACCTCGACGCGGCCATTCACGGTGTCCGACTGGGCTTCAAGCCCGCCAAGCAGGCGCAGTGCCGGTATCCGCGGCAGCGGAGCACCTGACGCCAATCGGGCGCGGGTTGCATCGGCCACGCCGTCAAGATTGATCGCAAATTTGCCGATTGTTGCCAGTTTTGCAGACGCCTCGACTTCGAAGCCATAATGGCGCGCATTGGCTTGTGACGTTTGAAACACGGGCAAGCCGCCTTGAACCGCGCCGGTTGCGGTTTCGAAAATGAAATTGTCGAACCAGCTATAGTAGAGCGAGGCTGACAGCGAATAACCGCTGCCTTTGCCGCGCACCGTCGCTTCAAGCCCTTTGCTGCTTTCCTTGACAAGCGCCCGGTCCCCGATTTCAAATGCCTGGGTGCCGGCATGTGGGCCGTTCGCGAACAGTTCTTCGGCGGCTGGTGCCCGCTCGGTATATGACGCGTTGAGGCCAATCCGCCACGCAGGGAAAACTTCGATTGAGCCACCGAGTGATCCTGACACGGTCGTAAAGTTGCGGCGCAAGTCGGGGTTACCGAGGATAGCATCGGCGCGCGCCGACTGGATTGACGTCTCAATCCTGCCGCCAGCTTCTGCGCGGAAAATGCCGCGATCAAGCGATTGAACCGTGAACAGTCCATAAGATTGCGTCTTGCTGTCTGGCAGAAACTTTTCCGCGCCGACTATGGCCAAGTTGCGCAGAAAGACTTGAGCACCAATCGCCCCGCGCCACCCGCTGCGTTCGCGCTGCACAAGTTCAACGCGTGCCTCACCGCCTCGATTGACGAACGTGGTCGCAATGTCCCCGGCATCATTGATTTCGTTTTGGTGATAATCGGCATAGCCACCGCGAAAGCGAATGGCATCAAGGAAGCCGCCCGCAGGGTTTATTTCGCCGCGCGCGTCAAAACGAGTCTGCCGGATATCGAGTCGGACATTTTCGGCGGTGACCGCCGGATCAAGCGAATAGCGCAAGGGGATACCGTAGAGGCTGTCATAATGGCTTACCGAAAAACCAAGATTGCCGCCGCTTGTGATTAGCGCCGCGCCGCCCGCAACTTCCCACGTTTCGCCGCCACTATTTTCAAGCTTTCCAGATAGGCTTGCAAGGTCGCGAATGGCCGAATTAGGGCTCGCCAGTGCCTGCGTACGGAGTGCGGGACTGAGCAAGAAGCCACCTGTCCGCAGGTTGCTCGATTTAGCGTAGCTGCCGTCGACATGAACGATGATCTTATTCGATAAAGGCAGATCAACGCGCGCCGCGCCTGAGCGCTCCTGTGCTGCGCTGCCATAAAGTAAGGTGCCATCGACATGGATATTCTCATCAGGAATTGTGCGCGGGATACGGCTATCGATTACATTGACCACGCCGCCGATTGCCGATGAACCAAATAGCAAAGCCGATGGTCCGCGTAGGACTTCGATCCGGTCTGCGGTAAGGGGATTGATGACGACGGCATGATCGACGCTGGTATTCGAAACATCAAAGCTCCCGATACCGTCCGAAAGCACGCGGACTCGTTCACCCTGAAATCCGCGCAGCACCGGGCGTGAGGCATTTGGGCCAAACGACGTCGCTGACACACCGGCTTGATGCGATAGCGTCTCCCCAATTGTCGGTTTCAGGTCGCGGGCGAGATCATCACCCGCAACGATCGAGGTGCCCGCCAAAATGTCGGTTTGCCGACGTCCTAATATGCCGGTCACGACAATGTCTGCCGCCTCGTCATGATCGCCGTGCTGTGGCGTGTCAGTGCTTTGAGCCATTGCGGGCGCGCTGCTGACAGACAGCGCGGCCAATGCTACCGACCGGTTCAACCATAAACGCAACTTCATACGATTAGACCCACTTTGAAATGATACAACATCGCGCAATTGGCATTGGGACATGAACGCGGGGTGAATATCTGACTGATTAGACGGCGCTGGGGGCCACGATCAGGCGACCTGACTTCGAAAATACGTCGAAGTTCATATCATAAGCGGCAGCAAGATTGAGAGGCGTCAGAACATCAGCTGTTGCACCCGCCGCGACGATGGTGCCAGTGCGCATGATGATGACATCGTCGGCGCAATCGGCAGCGGCGTTTAGCTGATGAAGAATGATGGCGACGCCCTTACCCTGCCGCGCACTCTGCGCAAGCAGGCCAAGCACATCGCGTGCGTGCGGTGGGTCAAGGTTGGCCAGCGGCTCATCGGCGAGGATCCAATCGGCGTCACCTGCTATCACCCGCGCGAGCTGAACGCGCGCGCGTTCACCGCCGGACATCTGGTCAATAGTGCGATCGGCCAGATGTGCTGTATTGGTGCGCTCCATCGCGTTCATAATCGCGGCCTCATCAGAAGGGGAGGGGCGAGCGAAAGCGCTGCGATGGGGCAAGCGACCAAGGCTGATGAGTGCGCGTGCCGTCACATTCCAATGCGGCTGATTGACTTGCGGCAGGTAGCCAATCTGTCGCGCACGCTGCGTGCGATCACTGGTGGATAGGTCGGTGCCGTCGAGCGATACGCGGCCGCTTTGCGGGGTGACCAAGCCAGCGATCACGCGGATCAGGCTCGTTTTGCCAGCGCCATTGGGGCCGATGATCGCCGTAACCCGGCCCGGCGTGAGCACGCAATTGATCGCACGCAGCACCGAGGAGCGACCGAGTGTGAGGCTTACATTCTTCACAGCAATATTCATAATATCCGGTCTCGCACGCGGGTGAGAAGCAGGAAGAAGACGGGGGCACCGAGCACCGACATTGCGACGCCAAGCCGGATTTCGCTCGCGCCCGGCATAAGGCGCACCAGACTATCGGCGACGAGCATCAGGATCGCGCCGCCCATCACGGAGGGTAGCAGGATCGCCGAGGGGCGTTCGCCGACAAACAACCGAGCGACATGCGGCACGATCAGGCCGACGAAGCCGACCACGCCCGTCACCGCAACCGCAGCGCCGACTGATAAGCCAACGCCGCCGACGATCATCCAGCGCAGCTTGGCAAGGTCAATGCCAAGGCTCGTCGCGCCGTCCTCACCAAGCGTCAGCGCATCAAGCGGACGCCCGGTCAGCGCCAGGATCGCGCCGCCTGCCAGCATGAACGGCACGGCACGAAGCACATCCTCGATCCCCCGGTCGGTGAGCGCGCCCATCAGCCAGGTGACAATTTCGCTCGTTGCAAACGGCGAGGGCGAGATGCTGATCAAAAATGCGGTCAGCGATCCGGCGAGCGTTGAGAGTATCGTGCCGCCTAGGATGAAACCAAGCGGCCCGCCTGCCTTGCGCGCCATCAGCGATAGCAGCACCACACTGCCCGCTGCACCGAGCATCGCACAGGCGAAAATGCCGTAGGGCAGGGCACTCAGCCCCAGCATGATCGCGATCACCCCGCCAAGCGCGGCACTTGCCGAAACGCCGATGATTGTCGGGTCAGCAAGCGGATTGCGAACATAGCCTTGCAGCACTGCTCCGGCCAAGCCGAGCACCCCGCCAATCACCAGCCCAAGGATCGCGCGTGGCAGGCGCAGTTCGGCCATGATCCAGCCGCCGGGATTATCGGCAAGCCAATCACCGGGCATGATCCACACCTTGCCGCTAACCAGCGACAGGATGAACGACGCTATCAGCAGCAGGGGCAGGGCGATCCTCACCGCAGCACCGCCATCACTTTTGCGACCGTCGGCCCGCCGCAGAAAAGGAGCTTATCGGGAAACTCGACAATGCGGATGTTGCGCACATGACGCAGCACGCTGTAGCGCCGTTCCAGCGCGCGACCATCATCCCCGCCTCCACTGTGGGGCATGAAGATGACATCGGGCGGCGCGCGGAGCAGTGTCTCTAGCGGCAAAATGTCCCATTGCTTGAGGCCATAAAGGCTGGCCGCGTTGATATAACCCGCACGGGCAAGCAGTTCGTCCTGAAGCGTTCCCGCGCCCGCGACAAAGCCGCCAGTTTGCCAGATGAGCGCGGTGGGGGCGGTCCCCGGCTTGCCCCCGGCAATCGAATCAGCAACGCCAGTCCCGGGGGATATGCTACCGATCAACCGCTCCCCCGCCGCTGCTCGCCCGATCGCCTTGGCAATCATCCTGATCTGCGCATCATTCTCAGCGAGCGTCGCGGGCACACCCATCGTCACCATTTTGATGCCCGCCTTGGCAAGCGCTGCATTGGTGCCGCTGCTCGCCAGGTTGCCAGTGAGGACGAGACGCGGGCGGGCGGCGATAATCTCTTCAGCAGTGTCGCCAATCGCCGGAATCGCGCGCGCCCAGTCCAGCGGCGCTGATCCGCTTTCGGCGCCGTGCGAATAATGGCTGATCGCCGCAATCTGTCCTGGTGCGGCAATTTCGGCGAGGATGCTATCGATGCACGGATTGTTTGAGACGATGCCGTTTGGGGGGATAGGTTGTGTGCACGCGACCGTCATCCCGGCGAAGGCCGGGACCCATAGGCTCTGAACCAACCGGAAGAAGCGAGACATAGGGGCCCCGCCCTTCGCCGGTGTGACGGTGGGGCTCCGCTTCAAAATTTCGCCCTCACCCCCACATGCGCATTGCGGCCAAGCGTGCCGTATCCGCTGACGGTTTCATATTTTTCATCAAACAGATTTTCGACGCGGCCATAGAGTTCGATGGTTTCGCCAATGGGAACCGCCGCGCGCAATCCGACTAGCGTATAGCCGTCAAGCGATGTCCGTTCGAATGTTTCGAAATCGCTGTCAAAACTGTCGCTCACGCTTTGTAGGGCCGCACCCACTTTCAGCCAGTCGCGCGCGGCCCAATCGATACTGGCAGTGACGCTATGCTGCGGCCGTCTTAGCAAAGCGAGCCCTGTGCCGCGGTCTTTGGCATCGCTTAGCGTATAATTGGCGGTGAATTCGAGATTGTCAGTCGGTTTCAAGGTTAGCCCAAGTTCAAGCCCCTCGGCCCGCGCGCGCGAAATGTTTTCGAGCAGGAAGGCCTGCGAGAAACTGATCTGGTTTTTGCTATTGCGGCGAAAGACCGTAGCGCTCACTCGCAAGGTTCCATCTGCCAAAGTCTGCTCGACGCCAACATCATAGCTTTGCGCGGTTTCGGGCTTCAGGAGCGGATTGCTTGAAAAGGGGCCGAACAATTCATCAAGCGACGGCGCACGAAACCCTTCGCCATAAGAAGCGCGCAAGATAGTGTTGCCCACCACCCACGCGGCATTGGCCGAAACCGTTGTCCTGCCGCCGAATGTGCGGTGATCATCATAGCGAACGCCGCCGGTAACCGTCAGCCCGTCAAGCGGTTTGGCGATCAGCTGACCAAAGACGCCCGTTATGCCGGTGCTTGCGCGGGTGAGGTCGGGCGCAAATTCTGAAGATGCGGCGTACCGCGTTGTTTCATGTTCCGCCCCAACAACGAGGCGGATTGCTTCGGAGAGTTGCGCATCGGCTTGGCCCTCAACGCGCTGTGTTCGACCGCGAGCCAAGGCCGTCTGTAGTGTCGGGGTGCCCGGTTCGAATTCATCACGGTTGATGTCTGAAACCGAATAAGCAATCCGCGTGGAAACCTTATCATCAAGCAATCGGGCGTTGAGGCTGACTGAACCAAGCAGCTGCTGATCGCGCTGAATGCGGTTGCTATCGCCGAACGGAAAGCCGCCGTCGATACCAAGCCGACTGTTGCTAAAGTATCCCTTCGCAGCGATGTTGATGTCGTCGCTAAGGTCGATGCGCAGGCTGCCGTTCGCGCCATATTGGCGGTAGCCATCACGTTCGCTGCCGCTGGCCGCCGCTGAAATGCCATCATCGCGCAGATACCCGCCGCCAAGAGACAAAGCGACTGGGCCTGCCTTGCCGCTGATGTTGCCAACGAACTGCGTATCGTTGCGCGATCCATATTCGGCGCGGAGCGATGCTGCCCCATCCTGAGTTGGTTGAATGGTTGTGATGCTGATCACCCCGCCAATCGCTTGGCTGCCCCATGGCACCGAATTTGGCCCACGCAGAATTTCGATGCGATCAATATTGCCGGTAAGCAGATTGCCGAAATTATACGCGCCGCTGGGTGCCGATGGATCGTTGACGCGGACGCCGTCGATCAGGACAAGCGTTTGCCCGCTATTCGCACCGCGCACAAATGCCGATGTCTGGCTGCCCGGCCCGCCCGTGCGCGCAACCGTGATGCCGGGCGTTTGCGACACTATGTCAGAGACTGATTGCAGCTGCGTCGTCTCAAGCTTTTGGCGCTCGATGACGGTGATCGCCTGACCGATCCGCTCGGGGTAGGACGGTGCGCCGTTGGCGGTCACGATGATTGGCTCGCGTTTGAAGTCAGCGATTATGATCTCGCAGTTTTGCGGGTTTTTCACGCAATCATCGTCTGCGCTTTGTGCAAAGGCAGCCGTCGGTAGAAGCAAGAGGCCAACCGGCAACAATAGCTTCGCGCCTTCGCGCCGGGACGCAAAGCCGCCAAGCGACAATCGATTTTGAAAATATAACAACGAAGTTTCCTTTCGTAACAGCCACAAACATGCCGCTACGCAAGGAGTTGCCTCCTCGTTCGCCCGCGTTTTCCCGCACGGCCAAAGAACGACAGTGCGCGGCAGGTCTCCTGGCTTCCGGGTCGTTGCTTAGCCTCACCTTCCCAGTTGCCCAGTGGTGTATCGAGGCCTCGCTCGCCGGTTACAGTTGCGGGTACAGCGCCGGATATTCACCGGCTTCCCTTTTGATCTGCTCTCGCAGAACCGTTCACATAGAGACTTGCTTAGACCCAAGCCATGCGCCAAGCAATCCCAAAGCAACGCAGGAGGAGAGCGACATGGCAGGGGCATTGGACGGCGTAACGATCATTGAATTGGCAGGGATTGGCCCTGCGCCCTTTTGCGGTATGATGCTCGCCGATCACGGTGCGCGGGTGATCCGCGTTGACCGCGCGGGGTCGTTTGATTTGGCGGGCCGCGATGTCCTCTCACGCAACCGCGAACGGATCGAAGCTGATCTTAAAACGCCAGAAGGTGTCGCTGCGGTGCGTGATCTAGCGCGAACGGCGGACGGGATCATCGAAGGGTTTCGCCCCGGCGTGATGGAGCGGCTTGGGCTTGGCCCCGACGTGCTGCTGGCGGACAATCCAAAGCTCGTATTCGGGCGGATGACAGGGTGGGGACAATATGGCCCGCTCGCGCATGCGGCTGGCCATGATATCAATTATATTTCGATTGTGGGGAACCTCCATGGTTATGGTCGCCCGCATGAAAAGCCAACCCCGCCAGTGAACGCCATTGGTGATTTTGCGGGCGGCGGGATGATGCTTGCGTTCGGAATGCTCGCCGGGATTTTGAGCGCGCGCAGCACGGGCAAGGGGCAGGTGATCGACGCTGCCATGACCGACGGCGCGGCGGTGATCCACGGCATGCAATGGGGGATGCGCGGGCTTGGCATGTGGGTTGATCAGCGCGGCACCAACCGGCTCGATATGGCGGCGCATTTTTATGAAACTTATGAATGTGCCGATGGCCACTTCATCTCGATTGGGTCGATTGAGCCTCAGTTTTACGCGCTTCTGCGCTCGACATTGGGCCTCACCGATGATAGTTCATTCGATGATCAGCTCAACAAGGAGCAATGGCCGATCCTCAAAGACAAGCTTACCGCCATCTTCAAATCGCAACCGCGCGATCATTGGTGCGCGCTTATGGAGGGCACTGACATTTGCTTCGCGCCTATCCTGTCGATGGCTGATGCGCTGAAGCATCCGCACAATGTTGAACGCGGCACCTTCGTGAGCGTTGACGGCGTCGATCAACCCCGTCCCGCGCCGCGCATGACCGGCACGCCTGCGCCGTTTCCCGTGGGGCGAAAATAGCGCTTGACATATTCCTGATTTGTTCTCATAGATGAACCCATCTGGCGCTTTGAGCGTCGCAAGGTGATTCGGTGAATGAAGGGACTATTGGGTGCGCGGCATGAAGAGAGATATGACAAGTCTTGCGCAACAATATTACCTGATTATGGTGCACGTCCGAGGGATGCTAGCACAAGGAGCGAGACTGGTGAAAATGACGAAACTTCTGTTTGTGGGGTGCGCTATGCTCGCGCTCGTTGGTGTTGGCGCCGTGCCCGCATCGACATCGACCCCCAAAAAGGCCACGAAAGCCGCGCCCAAGCCTGCCATGGGCAGCTTTGGCTATGATGCCGACGGGATCGACAAGGCGACCAAGCCGGGCGATGATTTCTACAAATTCGTAAATGGCGCGTGGGCGGATAAAACCGCTATTCCCAATGATCGATCATCATGGGGCGGTTTCTCGATCCTGCGCGACTTGTCAGATACGCGGACGCGCGCGATCATCGAGCAAGTCTCGGCGACTAAGAATGCAGCCGGTAGCAACGCGCAAAAGGTCGGCGATTTCTATGCCGCGTTCATGGATGAGGCGGCGATTGAGGCCAAGGGCCTGACGCCGATCCAGCCCATTCTGTCCGCAATTGGTGCCATCAAGACGCCGTCTGATCTGGCACAAGCCTTTGGCGTGGCCAATCGGTTGGGCATTGGCATGCCGATTGGCATGGGTGTTGAGCAGGATCTCAAAGATAATAGCGTCTATTCAGGCTATCTTGGTCAAGGTGGGCTTGGCCTGCCTGACCGCGATTATTATCTGGTCGATAGCAATCCCCGCTTTGTTGCGGTGCGTGCCAAATATGTGGCGCATATCGATGCGATGCTCAAACTTGCAGGCGTTGCTGACAGCGCAGCCAAGGCGCAGCGCATTTATGATCTTGAAAAGAAGATTGCCGCGTCGCACTGGACACAGGCCGAACAGCGTGAGGTTGACAAGATTTACAACCCCGTCCCTGTCACGGAACTCGCCGCCAAAATGCCCGGATTCGATTGGGCGCTCTATTTGAAGACGGTGGGCATTGGCGATCTCAAGACCGTGATCGCAACCCAGCCGAGCGCGCTTACCGCGGCGGCGGCAATGGTGTCTTCAGAGTCAATTGACGTTTGGAAGGATTATCTGACCTTCCGGGTGATCAAGGATGCGGCTCCTTTCTTGCCCAAGGCGTTTGTCGCCGAGGATTTTGCGTTTAACGGCCCGGTTCTGTCAGGCACGCCGCAGCTGAAGGACCGGTGGAAGCGCGGTGTTGACTATGTCAACGCAACGATGGGCGAGGCGGTTGGCCAGCTTTATGTCACCAAATATTTCCCGCCGGCTGCCAAGGCCAAGGCTGATGAATTGGTGCGCAATGTAACCAAGGCGATGGACGCGCGGATATCGCGGCTTGAATGGATGGCGCCTGAAACCAAGGCCAAGGCGCGGATCAAATTGGCGGCCTTCACTGCCAAGATCGGTTATCCTGACAAGTGGCGCGATTATTCAGCGCTGAAGATCGTGCCCGGCGACGCATTCGGTAACGTTACGCGCGCGACCGAATTTGAATATGATCGTCAGCTCGCCAAAATTGGCAAGCCCGTTGACCGCACCGAATGGGGCATGACGCCGCAGACGGTGAATGCTTATGCCAATCCATTGATGAATGAAATCGTGTTTCCAGCGGCCATCCTGCAACCGCCATTCTTTGATCCCAACGCTGATCCAGCGATCAATTATGGTGGCATTGGTGCGGTGATCGGGCATGAAATCAGCCACCATTTCGATGATCAGGGTCGCAAATTCGATCCTACCGGCAAGCTCGCTGAATGGTGGACGCCCGAAGATATCAAGCGTTTCGACAGCTACACGGCGCGCGTCGTTGCCCAATATGGCGGCTACGAACCGCTGTCGGGATCAAAGATCAACGGCAATCTGACGCTGGGCGAAAATATGGCTGACCTGGCCGGGGTCAATGTCGCTTATGATGCCTATAAGATCTCGCTAGGTGGCAAACCTGCGCCGGTGATTGACGGCTTTACCGGTGATCAGCGCTTCTTTCTTGGCTTCGGGCAAATTTGGCGCAACAAATACCGTGAGGCGACGCTGCAGCGGTTGCTCACGACTGACCCGCACTCGCCCGGGCATTTCCGTCCCTATGTCGTGCGCAACCTTGATGCTTGGTACAAAGCGTTCGACGTAAAGGCTGGTGATAAATTATATCTGGCGCAAGCGGATCGTTTGAAGATCTGGTGAGATTGATCGTTAAGCGGCGGGTGGAGACATCCGCCGCAGCAGCCCTTCTTGCGCGACGCTTGCCACCAGCCGACCGTCACGCGTGAAAATCTTGCCATGGTTCATGCCGCGCCCGCGTCCCGACCAGGGGCTGTCGCATGTATAAAGCAGCCATTCGTCGGCACGCATATCGCCGTGGAACCAGATGGCATGATCAAGGCTGGCGGTCATGACTTCGCCCTTCATCCAGCTGAGCCCGTGCGGCAACGTGCACGTGCCGAGCAACTGCATGTCAGAGGCATAAGCGACAATGGCGCGGTGCAAATCGGGATCATCGCCGATGGGTGCGGAAACACGAAACCAGCTACGCTGAATGGGTTCGTGCTTGGCATCGCTCATCCACGGACGGCCATCAACCGAGCGGAATTCGATCGGGCGCGGGCGCATGAACATTGCGCGAAACCGTTCCGGTATCAAATCCTTGGCTTCTTCGCGCAATTGTAGATCGGTCCTGAGCGCTTCGGGGCCGGGTATGTTGGCCATATCGATTTGGTGCGATAAGCCCTCTTCGCGCTTGTGGAACGAAGCAGCGAAATTGAGGATTGGCTTGCCCTGCTGGATCGCAATCACGCGGCGGTTTGAAAAACTGCCCCCATCAAAATCGCGCTCAATTCTGTAGGTCACATGATGATCTTCGCTCCCCGGGCGCATGAAGTAAGCATGCAGCGAATGAGGGGCGCGGTCTGGCGCTACGGTCTTGGTCGCGGCAGCGAGTGCCTGCGCTATCGCTTGTCCGCCAAAGAGCCGCCCCACACCGTGCGGGTTGAGCGCTCCTTCATACAAATCGGTGTCAATTTCGGTTACGGTGAGCAGTCTCACAAGCTCGTCTGTCAGCGCGGCGGGGGAATGCGTGTCCATGAAAATCCTGATGCGAATGGTAATGATACGTGGCGCGTTAAAACTCACCTCATCGCTTTGCAAGCGGTGGTGAGCGATGATGCAACGCAGCAATGCCCTTGCAATCATGTGGCCACGCTGTCACGTGGAGCCACTTTGCGACTCCACCACTCCCGCGCGCTTCACCTGCTGACCGGCACCGTCATGGTTGCCTGTGCGAGCCCTATTGCAGCGCAGCGAACTCAGGAGAATGCCGCCACCGCAGCGGGCGATGCCTTTGGCAAAGCGGTCGGCAATGAACGGGTTGGCCTTTATACAGTCGACGATATTCGGGGGTTCAACCCGATTGACGCGGGCAATGCGCGGATTGAAGGTTTGTTCTTCGATCAACAAGATCGTCCGACGCCGCGTTTGATCAGCGGATCGACGATCCGCGTCGGGATTACGGCCCAAAATTATCCGTTTCCAGCACCAACGGGAATCGTCGATTACCGGCTGCGGCCGCTCACGAAAACGCCGCAAGGCAGCATCGATTTTGACGTCAGTACCAGCGGCGGACGGAGCGTCACGGTTGAAGCCAGCTTGCCCATCATTGGCGACAAGTTTGGCATAACGGCGGGGGCGGCGGCGCGCGAATTCATTCAGCCACAAGGTGACCGGTTTTTCGTCCGATCATTTGCAACCTCGCTTATCTGGCACCCGACGAACAAAGCGGCCGTTTCAGCGTTTGTGAGCGGGATCGAAGGCAGCGGCAACCGCGTTGGCCCAGTCATTTTCCCCGCTGGCAATTTTCTGCCTCCCCAGATCGAGCGCAGCCGCCCGATTGGCCAAGCGTGGACGCAAAGAAACAACAGCAGCCGCTTGTTCGGCGCGACACTGCTGCTGCCCATCGGGCCGGTGCGGCTTGAAAGCGGGCTGTTCAAATCGCGCCGCGAGGCTGATATCTCCTTTTCTGATCTCCTGCGCGGCACGCTGTCAACCGGCGTCGTCACTAACCGGGTGATCATCGCTGACGCCAATAATCTTGACGATTCGCTCTCGGGCGAAGTGCGCTTGGTGCATGATTGGCGCACGGGCGATTGGCAGCATCATGTCTATGGCACAGTTCGGGGCCGGTCGAAGCAGCGCCGCTTTGGTGGTGCGCGGACGGTATTTTCGGGGCCGAGCACGGTCGCTGCGGTCGAGATTGCGCGGCCCGCAATTTCCTTTGGCGTTGATGACCGTGATCAAGTGCACCAGATCACCTACGGCATTGGTTACGGTGCGGAATGGGCGCGCCGTGGATCGATCACGCTGTCACTGTCTAAAACCAATTATAGCAAGACAACCATCTTCGCTAACCCGGCGCTCGCGCGGCTCCGATTGGATGATAATCCCTTGCTCTACAGCGCCAATGCGTCGATTGTCGTTACGAAGCGGCTCGCGCTTTATGGTGGCTTTGTCCGCGGGCTTGAGGAGAGTCTGAGCGCGCCCGAAATTGCAATCAACCGGGGCGAGTCACCGCCCGCCATTTTGACACGACAAATTGACGCGGGGGTGCGCTATGCGATCACGCCTGATCTTTCGCTGGTCGCGGGCGTTTTTTCAGTGAAAAAGCCTTATTTCAATCTCGATGCTGGCTTGCGCTTTGGTCAGTTGGGGGTGATTGAAAATCGCGGGGTAGAGATTTCGCTCGCGGGACACGTCGCACCAGGCGTGTCGATCGTGGCAGGCTCGGTGTTTCTCGATCCGCGGATATCAGGCGTGGCGGTGACGAGCGGGCGGATTGGTTCGCGCCCGGTTGGGTCGCTCACGCGGCGCAGCACATTGACGCTTGATTGGAAGCCGGAAGGGCAAAAGGCTTGGTCATTTGATGGCGCGATTGAAAGCACGTCTGATCGCACCGCGAACCTCAGCAATGCGCTGCGCGTGCCTGCGCGTGCGACGCTGGCGCTGGGCACACGCTACCGCTTTTCGATCGGCAAAACGCCGGCGCTCCTGCGCGTGCTGGTGAATAACGTCTTCAACGAATATGGCTATTTGGTGAGCAGCAGCGGCGGTTTTACTGCGTCGGCCGAGCGTGCGGTCACCGGGCAGCTGATTTTTGATCTCTAGCAGGCAGGCTATCGAGGAGCCGCTCCGCCTCCTCCAAATCCGCCGCGCTGTTAATGTTGAAAAACGGATCGACGGGCGCGCCTGGCCATTCGACCGCGCTATACCCAACCAGCTCAGCAAATCCGATCAGCGATTGGCGGCCAAGCGCCACATATTCGTGCAGCCTATCGGCTGCGCTAACCGCCCACAGTCCGCACGCTGGATGAATACGGTCCCCGCTGCACGCCAGCGCCGCCGCTTCATCGCCAATCGCGCCCGTCAAGCGAGTGAGCAGATCATGTGGCAAAAAGGGCGTATCACACGGAACGATCAGTACATGTCTCATGCCCTTTGATGCGGCATAATGCAGCGCCGATTGCAGTCCGGAAATCGGCCCTTGACCAGCGACCAAATCATCCAGCACCCGAACAGCCGGTGCGGCATCACCGCCCCCGGCGATTGCAACATCATCGCCATATTCGCGTGCCCGCGCCAGCACATGATCAAGCAACGTCTGTGAACCAAGCTGCCGCTGTGGCTTGCCGCCGCCAATCCGGCTGCCCCGCCCACCTGCCAGAATGACGATAGGTGGGCTAAGCACCGCTGCCGCGCGCCGTGTCCGCACCTCGTCTGGGATGCTGCGCGAACCGATTGATCAGCCAGCTCCGAAACAGAGCAATCGCTGGATCACCAAGGTCATCGGCGTGGAGTTTCAAATAATAGCCAAAACCATCTTCGGCGGTGGTGGGATAGGGCATGACCAATCGACCATCGGCGATTTCTTGTGCAAACATATCAAAGTCGCCCAAAAACACTCCCGCAGCACCCATCGCATATTGAGCAGCGGCAATGGCGGTGTCGAACGCCAACCCTCCTTCGGTGATGAGGTGCAGCCCGCATTGCCGTGCAAAAGTTGCCCACAGAAGATCACGCGGTTCGTCCGCAAGCTTTACATGGAGCAATTCCTGGTTCGCCAAAAACGCCTCAAGCGATTTGCCTGCGCAGGCGGCGGCGGTTTGCGGCGAACAGAGCGGGGAGACTTGAACATTCCATAACAGATCAGTTACTCGGTCATCGACATTTGGCCGGTCAAACACAATCGCCATGTCAATATTGGTTGCAGGCAGGCCTGTTACGTGGGCACTCGACACGTCAATGCGCATATCGGGATGTTCAGCGCGGAAATCGCGCAGCATCGGGAGCGCTAGTTGCTGGAGCAATGAGGGCGGGATGTGGATCCGCAGCGGACGGCTAGCGACATTATCGTCGCGGATATTGTTCATCACCTGCTCGAGCCGGTCAAAACATTTGGTGACAACGGGCAGCAATTCAGCGCCTGCAGGGGTGAGCGCGAGCTTTGGCACGTCGCGGTCAAACAATTGCTTGCCTAGTAATTCTTCGAGGCCAATCACATGACGGCTCATCGCGCTCTGCGATACCGACAGGGCAGCGGCACCTGCGGTAAAGCTCAGATTTTGGCCGACGGCATCGAATGCGCGCAACGCATTGAGCGGAAGCCACCGGCGATTGATTGTACTGCGATTTGAAATTTGTTTCGCCCTTCGCTGTTCTTTTGTTGCCCGCATAATTCCACCTGTGGGGTTTTGGCGCAAGGCCAGACACCGTGGCGCGCCCGAATTTAACATGGGATTATTCCAAAATGCGATTGTGCGGCGCTTTGGCGATGGTTCATTTGTCTTCGATCATAGTTGGGGGGAAGTGGCGTGATGGATTTGGGCCGGTTCAAGGCGGAATTTGCAGCAAGGCGCACCGGGCATACATTGCCGGCGGCGCTTTACCGAGAAACATCCGCGTTTGATTTTGATATGAATGCGGTGTTTGGCCGTAGTTGGTTGATGGCGGGCTTTGCCTGCGAATTGCCTAAGAATGGCAGTTACGTAGCGCTGATGGTCGGAAAATGGCCAGTGCTGATCGCGCGCGGGCGCGATGGGATCATCCGCGCGTTCCACAATAGCTGTCGCCACCGGGGGTCAATCTTGTGCCAAGTGGGCAGCGGGTCTGCGCCTAAACTCGTTTGCCCTTATCACCGCTGGACTTATGATCTTGATGGGTCACTGTTCAACGCAAACCGGATGGCTGAGGACTTTGACAAGAGCGAACATGGCCTCAAACCAATCGCCATAGAAATTGTGGTGGGCGCGATGTTCATCTGCTTGGGTGATGCGCCGCCGCCCTTCGCCGAATTCGCGGCCAAGCTTGATCATTATGCCGCGCCGCATGATTGGGGCAATGCCAAGGTCGCGCATCAAAGCACGCTCGTTGAATTTGCCAACTGGAAATTGGTGATGGAAAATGCGCGCGAATGCTATCACTGCGCGACCGGCCATCCTGAATTGGCGCGCACCTTTCCGGTTGAAATGTCGAAGCATTTTGACGTTGGATCAGATGCAGCCGCGCAGCGATTTCTAGCCGAAATGGCGGCGTGCGGTCTCGCGACTGACGCGGTCGAGGGGCATTGGTGGCAGCTCGCGCGGTTTGCACTGAGCGAAGATTGCGTGTCGATCACGATGGACGGCAAGCATGCATCGAAGCGGCTGATGTGCGATGCCAATGGCGGATCAATGGGATCAATGCGGCTGGCGATTGATCCGCATTGCTTCGTTCACGCAACCGCTGATCATACCTTCATGTTCAGCGCTATGCCAGTGAGCGCCACCGAAACGCATGTTATGGGCACGTGGCTGGTGCATAAGGATGCGGTTGAGGGCGTGGATTATGATGTGGCAACGCTCATCGATTTATGGACGCGTACCAATTTGCAGGACAAGGAACTCGCCGAAAATAATCAACTCGGCGTGAACAGTCCGGGTTATACGCCTGGGCCTTATTCGCCCGATGCGGAAATGCTCGCGCGGCGCTTTACCGACTGGTATTGTGACACATCGCGCGCTTATA
Organism: Sphingomonadaceae bacterium; assembly: GCA_046153565.1. GTDB lineage: Bacteria > Pseudomonadota > Alphaproteobacteria > Sphingomonadales > Sphingomonadaceae > Aquisediminimonas. The sequence goes on along the minus strand of JBJXDU010000059.1, from coordinate 13,523 downwards.
TTGCCGCCCATGTCGATTGATCCAAAATCGGGGTTTCGCCCCGAAACGCTTGCGGTAGCTTATGGCTATGATCCCGCAATGGGGATGGGATCAGTAAAGCCACCGATCTTCATGACGTCGACTTTCGTCTATCCATCGGCGCAGCATGCCAAGGACGTACACCGCGCCTTCTTTGATAATGACGGGCCGTTGGTGGGTGAGAGCAATCACATTTATTCGCGGTTAGGGCATCCCGGACTCGATATTCTGGAGCGACGTCTGGCGGCGATCGACGGTGCGGAGGAAGCGGTCGCGTTCAGCAGCGGGATGGCCGCGCATTCAAGCATCGCTTTGGCCCATGTCCGCCCCGGCGATAGCGTGCTCCACGGTCGCCCGATCTATGGCGGCGTTGACATGCTCTATAACAGCGTCATGCCGCAATTCGGATCGCACGCTGCGGCCTATCTTGACGGCACAGACGAAACGAGCGTTCGCGCGGGCGTGGCTGAAGCAATGGCAAAGGGGCGGCTGACGCTGATCATTGCAGAGACACCCGCTAATCCCACAGCCGCTATTGTCGATCTTGACCTGATGGTGCGCATTGCAGACGAAGTGGGCGTGGAGCAAGGGCACCGCCCGATGGTGGTTGTTGATAATACATTGCTCGGGCCGTTCGCGCAGCGGCCTATCGAGCGGGGTGTTGATCTGTGCATGACATCGCTCACTAAATATTGCGGCGGGCATAGCGATTTGCTCGCGGGCGGGGTGAGTGGGCGCCGTGAACTTGTTGATCAACTGCGCACATTGCGCACGACGTGGGGAAATCATCTCGATCCCTATACGTGCTGGCTGGTCGCGCGCTCGCTTGAATCGGTTGCCGTGCGCACCGAGCGGGCGATGACAAATGCGCGCGGCGTGGCCGAATTTTTGCTTGATCATCCCAAAGTGGCGGGCGTTACCTATCTCGGGTTTCTGGAGCCAGGCACGCGGCAGCGGGCGGTGTATGACAGGCAGTGCAAGGCGGCGGGATCGACATTCTCTTTCCACCTTCACGGCGGCGAGGCGGAGGCGTTTCGCATGCTTGACCAGTTGCGACTGCTCAAACTGGCGGTCAGTCTGGGTGGATCAGAAACGCTCATTTGCCATTCGGCCAGCACAACGCATTATGCAGTAGCGCGTGAGCAAAGGCTGGCAGGCGGGATTACTGACGGCACTATCCGGCTTTCGGTTGGTCTTGAACATGTTGTTGATTTGATCGCCGATTTGACCCAAGCCTTGGAGGCGGTGTGATGGAACTTAACTTTACCGGAATCGATGATTGTGCCGTGAATGGAACGCACCAGCCGCCCGAAGCGCGCTATGATCTCGTCGTCGTGGGGGCGGGGCCAAGCGGGATTGCCGCAGCACTTGATGGCGTAAGGGCGGGAAAATCAGTGCTGTTGGTTGATGAAAATCCAGTGTCAGGCGCGCTAATGGGTAATGATGTGCCGCTCTATTTCGGCGGGCGGATGACGACCGCAACGCAGAATAGCCAGCGGATGCTCGAAGCCATTTTCATCAGTGAAGCTGGGCTTGAGGCCGCGATGGAGGCAGGGGTTGAGGTGCTGCTCGGCACCAGCGCGTGGGGCGTGTATCGCAACGGGCCGGGAGTGGCGAGCCTGCCCGAGCAAGTCGTCGGGCTAGCCGATAGCGAGCGGTCATGGATGGTTGGTTTCGATCATCTTGTCCTAGCAACGGGCGCACGCGATTTGGCAATGGCGTTTCCGGGATGGAATCAGCCCGGCGTGATGGGGGCGGCGGCGCTGCAAATGTTGCTGACGCGCTATGATGCTTTTGCCGGGCGGCGCATTCTGATCCTTGGATCGCATGATCTGGCGCTTGAAACCGCGCTGATCGCGCACGAACGCGGGGTTGAGGTTGTTGGGCTAGTCGAGGTGCGGGCCGAGCCGCAGGGCAGTGCTGCGCTGGTCGCGAAGGTTGTCGCAGCGGGCATTGCGATCCACCATGGTCAGGTGATTGCGGCGGCCACAGGCGGGATAGACGGAGTTGAGGGAGCGAGGCTGACCAACGGAGACACGATCGCCTGCGACACAATCTGCGTCGCCATTGGCCTTGTCCCGTCGATCGAGTTGGTTGATGCCATGCACGGCGCGCGTGAACTAAGGGCGACGCGCGGCGGCTATATCCCGGCGGGCGAAGCGGCTGTGTCGGCGGTGGGGCTTTGCGCCGGGCTTCCCGATACGGGCTTTGACCATATCGCCTACCGCATGGAATGGATGGCCGCGCTCGCCGCGATTAGCGCCGATGATACTATCATTTGCCAATGCGAAGAGGTGACCCGCGCGGATTTGATTGGCGTTCAACCACCCAATTATCTGCCACGTCCTGCACCGATGTGTGCGCGGTCGCTCGAAACATTGCTTGACGATGGCCCGGCAAACCAAGATCAGATCAAACGCCTGACGCGTTCGGGGATGGGCGTGTGCCAAGGCCGCCGCTGCCGCGATCAAGTGGCGATGCTGTTGGCGCTTGAATCGGGCACTGAATTTGGCACCATCCCGCTCGCCACGCACCGTGCGCCGGTTCGCCCGCTGTCGATGAAGATCATGGCCGATTGGCAGGAACCAGCAGCGATGGATGCCGCGTGGGATGTCTGGTTCGGCATTCCAACCGCATGGGTTCCACATGAGGATATCGGGACGCCCCATGAAGATGAACATCGCCAGATGCTTTATACGGGGATGTACGAATGAGCGCCGGGCATGTCGTGATTGTCGGTGGCGGCGTCACCGGGCTGAGCGCGGGCTGGTGGCTTGCGCGGTCAGGAATGAAGGTGACGGTGCTCGACAAATTCATCGTCGGTTGGGAAGCGTCGGGCCGCAATGGCGGCGGCGCATCGCATTATGCCAGTCCGCTGTTTGACGAAGAACAACGGATGTGGCCGCAGATGGACGAACTGCTCGGCTATCCGACCGAGCATCAGAAAGAGCGTATCATCATCGCAATGACCGAGCGGCAATGGGAGCAATATCGCTTTGTTTTCGAACGCCACAAACGGCTCAACCACCCTGTCGAACTGCTCGATACCAAACAAGTGCTAGACGCGGTGCCGCTGGCGAGTGAGACATGCTTTGGCGGCGTGCATTACAAATTTGGCGGTCATGCCAATCCGCATCGCACGGTGCAGGCCTATGCCTGGGCGCTTCAGGATCTGGGCGGCACGATCATCCAGCATAGCCCGGTGACCGGCTTTGAAACCGCAGGCGGCAAGGTGACGGGCGTGAAAACTGCGAGCGCCACTTATGGTTGCGATGCTGTCGTGGTCGCCGCAGGGCCGCAAATCCCGCACCTCATGGCGCAACTAGGCGTTGATGTTCCGCTGGCGGCGGCGCGCGCAGAGATGATCATTACCGAGCCCGCCCCGATGATGCCCTTAACCGGCGTCGATGGGCATAAGCTTTATGGGCGCCAGACGATGCGCGGCAATCTCGCTTATGGCGGCGGGCCTCATGAATGGCTCGACACAGAGGTGAATGGCCCCGCCGCGCGGCCGTCAACACCGCTGGCGCGCAATCTCGCCAAGCGGCTGGCCGAACTATTCCCCAAGGCCGCGCATCTGAATGTGATCCGCAGCTGGGCAGGCATTATCGAAAATTCGCCCGATGGCCGCCCGATCATTGACCGGCTGACCAGCCCCGACAATGTCGTCATCGCCTCGATGTCGAGCGTTGGCTTTGGCCTGTCGCCCGCATCGGGGCACGCCATCCGCGATCTGGTGATTGACGGGGCTTGCTCATTTGCCAATATCGATCTTTTCAAACTATCACGGTTTGATCATCTTGCCCCCGATTGGCGCGAAAAGCGCGGGTGGATGTCGATGTCATGAACCGATATTCGGTGCTTGGGCTGTTGCGCGGTGGGCTGACCGGCCACAAGCATTGGCAACCTGCATGGCGTGATCCTGAACCCAAATCAAGTTACGATATCATTGTCATTGGCGGCGGCGGGCACGGCCTTGCGACTGCTTATTATCTCGCCAAGGTGCATGGGCTGCGCAATATTGCGGTGCTTGAAAAGGGCTGGATAGGCGGCGGCAATACCGGGCGTAATACGACGATCGTCCGCTCCAACTACCGCCTGGCACCGTTACACAATCTGTTCGAGTTCGGGCTGAAGATGTGGGGGCATCTGAGCGACGAACTCAATTATAACGTGATGTTTTCCCCGCGCGGCGCGATGATGCTGGGCCATAGCGATGCGGACATGACCAAGCTGGCTGAACGCGGCGATGCGATGCGGTGCAGTGGGATTGATGCCGATTTGATGACCCGCGATGAAGTCGCAAAGTTTGAGCCACTCATTGATATGTCACGCACTGCGCGCTTTCCGGTTGAGGGCGCGCTGATCCAGCGGCGCGGTGGCTCCGCGCGGCACGATGCGGTCGCCTGGGGCTATGCCCGCGCAGCCGACGCGCTCGGTGTCGATATCATCCAGAAATGCGAAGTCACCGGCTTTGTGCGCGATGGTAATGCGGTTGTCGGGGTTGAAACGACGCGCGGGCCGATCAAGGCGGGCCGGGTTGGCATATGCGTCGCGGGCAATAGCGGCCATGTTGCGGGCTTGGCTGGCCTGACGCTCCCCATTGAATCGCAAACACTGCAAGCGATGGTGACCGAAGGCGTAAAGCCAATGATCAATAGCGTGATCATGTCGCAGTCACTCCACTGCTATATCAGCCAATCGGATAAGGGCGGCGTGGTGTTTGGTGGCGATCCCGATAATTGGCCAAGCTACGCACAGCGCGGTCATCCGGTGGTGATGGAACATGCGGTTGCACAGGGCATCGCCATCGTGCCCGCATTGTCGCGGTTGCGGATGGTGCGGACATGGTCGGGCGTAACCGATATGAGCTTTGACGGCGCGCCGATCATCGGGGAAACGCCCATCGATAACTTATTCCTCAACGGCGGCTGGTGCTACGGCGGATTTAAGGCGACGCCTGCGTCGGGCTGGACCTATGCGCATACGCTGGCGACAGGAAAGCCGCACGAACTCAATGCGCCGTTTGCGCTCGACCGGTTTACGCGCGGCGCAACGATTGATGAAACGGCCGTTGGGCCGATGCCCAATCACCGATGATGGAAATCACCTGCCCCCACTGCGGACCGCGTTCGCAAAGTGAGTTTGTGTACGAACGGACGGTCGATTCGGTTGTCACGCTTGATGCCAGCCCGGAAGACGCGATGGCAACACTCTACGCCCGGTCGAACCCGCGCGGCGCGGATGACGAAATTTGGCGGCACAGTTTTGGCTGCCGCGCGTGGATGGTGATCACGCGCCACCGTGTGACGAATGAGATTAGTGCAGTGCGCGCGGTTGGGCCGGAGGCGTTGCCGTGATCACCTTCACCTTTGACGGAAAAACCTATCAAGCGCGAGACGGAGACACACTCGCCGCTGCGCTGCTCCGCAACGGTGTTGGCTTGGTTGGGCGCAGTTTCAAATATCACCGGCCTCGCGGCATCATGACAGCGGGCGTCGAAGAGCCCAACGCGCTCGTCACCGTTGGCGAAGGGGGCCGCACCGAACCGAATACGCGCGCGACCGATCTGTTCGTTTATGAGGGGCTAGTTGCCAAAAGCCAGAATCGGTGGCCATCGCTCGCCTTTGATGCAGGGTCAGTACTTGGCTTTGTCTCACGCTTTCTGCCTGCCGGTTTTTATTACAAGACCTTTTTCGGATCAGCCAAGCGCTGGATGTTTTATGAATATTTCATCCGCAAGGCTGCCGGACTTGGTGCGGCACCGACGCAGGCTGACCCTGACCGCTTCAGCCAACGGGCGGCCTTTTGTGATGTCTTGATCATTGGCGCCGGGCCAGCTGGTTTGAGCGCAGCGCGCGAAGCCGCAGAGGCGGGTAAGCGCGTGATCGTGGTTGAGCAAGACGCAATCCTCGCCCCCTCGCTCATCCGCGATCCCCAAGACAGCGATGCCGCGTGGGTTGAGGAAACCGCGATTCGCATCCGCGATTTGGGCGGGCGCATCCTGACGCGGACAACCGCATCGGGATATTGGGAACATAATCTCGTGACGCTGACGCAGCGGCTCGCCGAACCGGGGCAACTGCCGCCCCGGGGGCTCGCGCAGCGCCTGTGGCATGTTCGGGCGGGTCAGGTGGTTTTGGCGACGGGCAGTATCGAACGCCCGATCGCGTTTGCGCATAATGATCGCCCCGGCATCATGCTGTCGCAGGCGGTGCGCACCTATGTCCGCCGCTTTGGCGTGGTTCCCGGCAAGCGCGTGGTGATCGCGACCAATAATGATGATGCTTACAAGACGGCTGCGGCCCTTCGGTCTGCGGGCGCCGAAATTGTCGCGATACTCGATGCGCGCCCGGCCCCCGCAGGATCAGACAGCGGATTTTCGGTGCACAATGATGCTGTGCCACTGTCAACCAGCGGCGCGCGCCATACGCTGAGCAGCGTGACCGCGCGCATCGACGGCAGTCCCAGGATATTTGACGTTGATTTGCTCGCCGTTTCGGGGGGCTTCACGCCGGTCGTGCACCTTCATATGCAATCGGGTGGCACACTGGACTGGGACGAGGCGGCGCAAGCCTTCGTGCCCGCCCTTAGCCGCCAGACTGTAACGACCATCGGCGGCGCGGCGCATCCCGATCCGGTATTCACCGCTCCCTTTGCCAGCAATCCAAAGAAAAGCTTCATCGATTTCCAGAATGATGTGACGCTGGGTGACGTCGATCTGGCGTGGGCCGAAGGCTATCGCTCGGTCGAGCATCTGAAACGCTATACGACGCTGGGCATGGCGACCGACCAAGGCAAATTGAGCAACATGGCAGCACTTGGCCGCTTGGCGGAAAAGCAAGGCGTTGCCATACCCGAGGCTGGGCTGACGACTTTCCGTCCGCCTTATACGCCGGTGACGATGGGGTTGCTCGCGGGATCAGGCGCGAAAGATGGCGGCGCGCATGTGCGGCGGTTGGCATTGTACGACGCGCATCTAGCAAAGAATCCGATTTGGCAGCCTCTGGGCTATTGGTTCCGTCCGCGCGCTTATCCGGTGGGGGAGGAAACGCTGGCCCAAGCGGCGCTGCGCGAAGCGAAGGCGGTGCGCTCCGCTGTTGGGATGACTGACGTCTCTACACTTGGCAAATTCGAAGTGTCGGGCCCCGATGCCGCCGCCTTGCTCGAAATCATATGTGCGACGACTGTCCACAAACTTGCCGTGGGGCGCGGGCGCTACACCTTCATGCTGCGCGAAGATGGGATGGTGTTTGATGATGGCACGGTGTGGCGTTTGGCCGAAAACCGTTACTTGCTGACAAGTTCGACGGGCGGCGCGGACCGGATGGCGGCGCATATTTCCTACGTCCGGAACTATCTATTTGCCCACATGCGCGTCTCGGCGGTCAATGTTCAGGAACATTATGCCGGGATCGCGGTCGCCGGGCCGCAAGCAAAGGCAGTGCTTGCCGCGTTCATTGACGCGGAGCCGCCGCGCCATATGTCGACGGCTCCCGCGACGATCGCAGGCGTGCCCGTACTCATTCTCGCGGCTAGCTATAGCGGCGAACGCGCGTTTGAAATCTATGTTGAGGCAACGCAGGCGACGCCCGTATGGGCAGCACTGGCCAGCGGCGTCAAACAAGCGGGTGGCGCGCTTTATGGGCTTGAAGCGATGGAGTTTTTGCGGATCGAAAAAGGGCATCTCGTCGTCGGCGGAGAGATTGACGGGCGAATGACGCCGCATGATCTCGCACTTGATAAAATGCTCAATAAAGCAGGTGGCTATATCGGCGCGTCGGGACTGTCGCGACCAGCTTTGTTGGCCGACGGGCGTCGTCAACTGGTGGGGCTTGACGCGATTGAGGGCATCATCCCCGAAGGATCAATGCTGATCACGCGCGATGGGGGCGTGCCCGAAGGCCATGTGAGCGCCGCGGCACTACACATTATCGAAGGCGGCTCGCTTGCGCTGGGGCAGTTGGACGCCGGATTCAGTCGCATCGGCGAGGAGCTGATCGCGACATCGCCCACGCGCGGGCAACAGGCGCGCGTTCGCGTGGTTGCGCCGCACTTTTACGACATAGGCGGAGAGCGTTACCGTGACTGACGTGCGCATAAACATGCTGCCCGCCGCGCCGCTATCCGCGCTTGAGCTATGGAGCAATGCCGACGCCGTCTCTGCCCGGTTTGCGGCAGCGTTGGGTTTTCCTTTGCCGCCAATGGGACGCGGCGATGGCAATGATGCGCTGCGTCTGATCCGCTATGAACCAACTGTCTGGTTCGTCGAAGGCGATGCCTCACGCCTGCTTGCCATCGTGGGGGACGACGGCGCCTTGACGTCAATCGGCGGCGGCATCGTCCGCATTCGCCTGGCCGGCGCGGGCTGGCGCGCGCTTCTTATGGAAGGCGGCATATTTGATGCCGAAAGCGCGGCCTTCGCCCCCAGTTGCAGCGCTGCTACAATTATCGACCATGTCGGGGTGCGGCTCCACGTGGTGAGCGACGATGCTTGTGACACTTATGTGCCAGCAAGCTTTGCCGCAGGGCTGATCCACTTTTGGGAGGCGGCCATATCTGGAAATCTGATGTGACCACGCTCTTTTTATATGGTAACCCATTTCCGCTTGGCGACTAACCTGATGGCGTTTTATGCGAATGATTGAAAATTTTCTTACTGGTATGGCAAAATTGCTTATTTGTCGGCATGGCGTGGCAAGAGCAATTTGTCATGAAAGCGCAATGTTACCGGTAGGAAGCGTTAAAAATGGAAAAGGGGATAATCATGAAAGCAAGTTGGAAATTATCAACAGCGGCGTTCGTCATCGCCGCACTCGGCGCTGGCGCGTCACCAGCGTTGGCACAAAATGCACCAGCCGCCGAGGCTGATCGTGGCGTCGCTGATATCGTGGTGACAGCCACACGGCGCGAGGAAGCGCTTAACAAAATCCCGCTTGCCATTCAGGCACTGTCGACCGAGTCGCTGCAGCGTCTCAATGTCAACAACTTCGAAAAGCTGATCGAATTTCTCCCCAATGTGCGCTCTGCTTCGCGCGGGCCGGGAACATCGTCAGTCTATATTCGCGGACTTTCAACCGATACGCCGGGTCTTCAGATCACAGGAACGGCTGGTTCGTTCCCGAGTGTGGCGTTGTATTTGAACGATGCGCCGGTTTCGCTGCCTGGCCGCAACCTTGACATTTATGCCGCTGATCTGGGGCGTATCGAGGTTTTGGCCGGGCCGCAGGGCACGCTCTTTGGCGCCAGCGCTGAGGCAGGAGCGGTTCGTTACATCACCAACAAGCCTAACCTCAAAGAATTTCATGCCGGGTTCAACGGGACATATACGGCCACGAAGGGCGGCGCGGATAGCTATGCTGGTAACGCGTTTATCAATATTCCGATCATTGAGGATAAGCTAGCCGTCCGTTTGGTGGCCTATAATGATGCGCAGGGCGGCTACATCGACAACGTCGCTGGCACGTATCAGCTCCCATTTAATGGCAATGTTGGTATTGCGGGTCGGTTGCCAACGGGTAACCCGCTGTTGGTCAATCAAGCGATCCGGTCTTGCGTTGGTGTCGCTAACTGCACGGGGAGTACGTATACTGCGCCTACTCGTCAATCGATCACGAATGATCGCTTCGTCCGTGATAATTTCAACGACGCTTCCTACATTGGCGGCCGCGCTGCGGTTACCTTGAAGATTAGCGACGACTGGTCTATTGATGCGGTTCATTTGCAACAACGGCTGCGTACGGAAGGAACTTTCGATTTTGATCCAGCAGTTGGTGACCTGAAAGTTCAGCAATTTAGTGACAATTATCTTCGGGACAATTTTAACCTAGAAACGTGGACGCTCAATGGTCGCCTGGGTGCACTGGATTTGATCTATACTGGTTCATATTTGAACCGGCGTACGATCCAGCAAAATGATTACACGCGCTATTCTAACTTTGGTCTCTATGTGCCTTATTATGAATGTGATGCGGGTGTTTATTACAATAATCCAGCCCGAGGGAGCGTTTGTTATGCGCCGGTGAAAAGCTACCAAGTGCGCGATACCAACAGGCACTGGACGCACGAATTTCGTCTGACGACGCCATCTGAAGGTCGCATTCGCGCAACGGGCGGTGTTTTTTACGACGTCAACAAAATCTATGACGTGACCGAATGGTCATATCTCAATCAGGGCGCCGGGTTCATCTATGTTCGTTCGGCCAACCCGATTGTTAATCCCATTGACCCCAATCCAAAGGGCGTCAATGTCGGCTTCTTCAATGACGTCACGCGGCGCGATCGACAATTTGCAGTTTATGGGGAAGCTTCGTTTGATATCATTCCAAAGGAGTTGATCATCACCGGCGGCGTCCGTTATTATAACGAACAGGCGTCGCAAACCGGCTCATCGAACACGAGCTTCGATGGGGTGTCGCGTGGCATCTATACGCCGCCAGCCGCAGGCAGTCCAGTGGGCACGCCGGGCACATATACGCGCGCTGCCGTTCCCCCTGCCTTCTATGGTATCAGTGCCAATCTGGCGACCAACCTCGCTGGCCTTTCGCCGACAACCTACAGTGGCTTCCTTTTCAAAGGAAATATCACCTATAAATTCGGCGGTGGTTCATTGGTTTATGCCACTTATTCGGATGGCTTCCGGCCAGGTGGTTTCAACCGGCGGCCCTGCCGACTGGGGAGTTCGATTTGCCCCACTCAGGAAATCTTCCGGCAGCGCACAGCCTATCGCCCGGATTTTGTGAAAAATTATGAGATCGGCGGTAAATTCGCGCTTCTCGATAAAACCCTGCAAATCAATCTGGCTGCCTATCAGATCGATTGGTCAAACATCCAACAAACTGTGTTCGATCAAAATATCTCTAACCAGACGTTTACAACCAATCTTTCGGATGCACGTATCCGCGGCGTCGAAGGCGATGTCACGTGGCGGGCAACGTCAGACCTTACCTTCAACGGTGCTTTCTCCTATAATAAGTCTGAACTGACGCGGTACAGGCAGAATACGACGGTGCTGCGTCCAATTGGTAGTGAATTGGCGTTAAGCCCCCGGTTCCAAGGCAATATTCGGGCTCGTTATGAAACCGAATTGCCCAGTGGATTGCGGCCTTATATCCAAGGCGGGGTTCACTATGTCGGGAGCAGCATTTCGTCGATCATTGATAACGTCAGCATTCGCTACAATGGCCCTCGTGCCGTTTATAACGGCGTCGTTGTAAATCCCGGCGATGTCTCAACGCCATTGGTAACCGGTCAACGGCAAAGGGCCTATACGACGTTCAATGCGGCAATCGGAATTAGCAGGGATCAGTGGACGCTTGAAATATTCGGCGAAAACCTGAGCAATGCGCGTCCGCAACTGTTTACGAGCGGCAATGATGGTATCAATCGGATAACGACGTCGCGACCAGCATCGGTCGGGTTGAGAGGGTCGTTCAAAATCTAAAGATGCCTTGGGAAGGTCGGCCTTGCTTGTCTTGGCCGGCCTTCGCATATCTGGTTTGGGATCAAAGAGGGTTTGAATTTCAATGAGCCTTGCCCAGCTGGCACCGGTTGATAGAGATGTCGTGGTCAGTCAAGCGCGCGGTCTCCTTGAGCGTGGGCGGCTGGCAGAAGCTGCGGGGCAGTGCGAACGACTGATCGAAGTTGATCCGACTGATCGAGACGCGCTTTACATCTTTGCGATTGTGCGCCGATATCAGCAGCGGCACGATGAATCGCTTGCGCTAAGCAATCAATTGATAGTGGTCGATCCCAGCTATGGGCGGGCCTATCAGGAACGGGCGCATTGCCTGCGCGAAATGGGCGACGCGGCGGCGGCGCTTGCCTCCTATCAGCAGGCCGTAACCCATAATAGGGCGTTGGTGGCGAGCTGGCGCGTGATCGCTGACCTGCATACTGAAGCGGGGCGCCCTCAGTCTGCCGAATATGCGGAGGCGCAGGTCGCTTATTTGACCGGTCATCCCCCTGAATTACTGAGCGTCATGAGCTTCATTCAAGAAGGACGGTATCGAAAAGCGGAGAATCTGTGTCGCGCCTTCCTTCAGAAACATGGGCATAATATAGCGGCCATGCGCCTGCTTGCCGAAATCGGCACAAAGTTCAATTCTTACGAAGAAGCTGAATTCCTGCTTGAATCATGCCTCGTGCTTCAACCTGACGTGATTGATGCGCATTTCGACTATGTGCGCGTGCTGCGCAAACGACAAAAGGCACAACAAGCACTTGAACAGGCGACATCGCTGCGTGCCAAGGATCCCGAAAATCCGTTAGTAGAAATGCTCTATGCTAACGAGAATCTGGCGGTTGGTAACTTTGACGAGGCCATGACAGTCTATCGTGATCAACTGGCCAAATCGCCCAACAGTCCAGGAATCAACTTGACGCTTGGGCATGCGCTTAAGACTGTCGGCCAACAGCACGAGGCGATTGAAGCCTATCAGCGCGCCTATGCCAACAAGCCCGATTATGGTGATGCTTATTGGAGCTTGGCCAACCTCAAAACGTATCGTTTTGCCGATCAAGAGATCGCGCAGATGCGCACGGCCGAAAGCGCTTCGGACGTTGCGCTCGAAGATCGTTATCATTTGTGCTTTGCGATTGGGAAAGCGCTCGAAGATCGCGGTGACTATGCTGGGTCATTCGATCATTACGAACGAGGTAACCGCCTAAAGCGCGAAGAACTTGGCTATGACTGGCGACGGATTACGGCCGAAATTCAGCTGCAAATCGATCATTGTCAGCCCGCGCTATTTGATGCCAATCAGCGATCAGGCTGCGTTGCCCCTGACCCCATCTTCGTCCTTGGGCTGCCGCGTGCGGGGTCTACTTTGATTGAACAAATCCTCGCCTCGCATAGTCAAATCGAAGGCACGATGGAGCTGCCCAACATATTGGCGCTGGCACATAAACTCGATGGGCGGCGACGTGTCGACGAGGAAGCGCGTTATCCTGCTAATTTGACTGAGATTGGTGCGGACGAATTCACGGCCTTTGGTGAGGCATATATCCGCGATACCCGCATCCACCGCAAAGCGGGCACGCCTTTCTTCATTGATAAAATGCCCAATAATTTCCGGCACATCGGCCTCATTCACTTGATCCTGCCCAACGCCAAAATCATCGATGCGCGGCGCGGGGCGATGGGTTGTTGCTTCAGTGGTTTCAAGCAATTGTTCGCCGAAGGCCAGGAATTCACATACGGCCTTGAAGAGATTGGCCATTATTACAAAGATTATGTCGCATTGATGGCGCACTGGGATCAGGTATTGCCGGGGCGCGTGCTGCGCGTCGATTATGCGGATGTTGTGTCCGACCTTGAGACCCAGGTTCGACGGATGCTTGATTTTTGCGGGCTTGCATTTGAGGATGCCTGTGTCAATTTCCACCAAACCGACCGCGCGGTCAGAACAGCCAGTTCGGAACAAGTACGACAACCGATTTTTACAAGCGGTCTAGACCAATGGGAGAATTACTCGCCCTGGCTGGATCCACTGAGGGAAATCCTC